>DASVLS010000062.1:0-8884 GCA_036384755.1 Trinickia sp.
CGGCCGGCCAGCAATGCGGCCGTGCGCGCGAGCCGGGCGCCGAGCGCGGAGGCCAGCGTCTTCTCGTCGGGAGACAGCGCGGATTCGCGGGCGCCGACGCCCGACACGTGCGAGGCGCCATAGGGCGTGCCGCCGCGTTCGGTCGTGGACAGGGCGCTCTCGGTATAAGGAATGCCGACCATCAGCATGCCGTGGTGCATGAGCGGCAGCATCATCGAAAGCAGCGTCGATTCCTGGCCCCCGTGCAGGCTGCCCGTCGACGTGAACACACAGGCGGGCTTACCGGCCAACGCGCCGCTCATCCACTGCGGCGTCGTGCCGTCGAGAAAGTATTTGAGCGATGCGGCCATGTTGCCGAAACGCGTGGGCGACCCGAGTGCGAGGCCTGCGCATTCTTCGAGATCGCGCAATTCCGCATAAGGCGGGCCGTCGAGCGGGATGGCCGGTTCGGTCGCTTCGCTCACGGCCGACACGGCCGGTACGGTCCGCACGCGCGCCTGCATGCCGGGCACGCTATCGATGCCTTGTGCGATGGCCAATGCCAAATCGCGCGTGGCGCCGTGGCGGCTGTAATAGAGTACGAGGATGTCTTTCATGGGCATGGATCGTAAGCGGCTTATTATAGGGGCGGGCAGGCCGGCGCGCCGGCCGCTTTCCGCCGTCTAACAAAAAGGAGAACGATTCTTGCGGACGCTCGGTTCCGAACTGAATACGCTAAAACGTCTGGCGCGCTTCGCGGCCAAGCGCAGTAGCGAAGACCGCATCGCGCAGGTGGCGGGCAGCTTGACCTTTACGACGATGCTCGCGATCGTTCCGCTCGCGACGGTTGCGTTCGCGCTGTTCACGGCCTTTCCGATCTTCGGGAAGTTTCAGGCTTCGCTGCAGATGTTTCTCGCGCAGCACCTGATGCCCGACCAGATCAACAGCCAGATATTCAAGTATCTGAATCAGTTCGCATCGAAAGCGAAGGGCCTCACGACGGCGGGCATGATCGTGCTGTTCGTGACCTCGGTCATGACGATGATGACGGTCGAATCCGCGTTCAACGTCATTTGGCGCGTCGTCAAGCCGCGTCCGTTCGCGCAGCGCGTGCTGGTCTACTGGGCGATCATCACGCTTGGTCCGCTGCTGATCGGCGTGAGCTTGTCGATTTCATCGTATGTCTTCGCGCAATCGAGCGTGCTGGCGAACGGGCAAGTGCCGTCGCTGCTCGAATGGGCGTTGACGGGGGCCACGGTGCCGCTGACCGCGCTCGCGTTCGCGCTGCTTTACGTGTACTTGCCCAATTGCACGGTGGCGTGGCGCGATGCGGTGGTCGGCGGGCTGATCGCGGCCGTCGCGTTCGAACTCGCCAAGCGAGGCTTCGGCTACTATGTGCGCCGCATGCCCACTTACACCGCGGTGTACGGCGCCTTCGCGCTGGTGCCGTTGTTCTTGTTGTGGGTGTATCTCTGTTGGTTCATCACGCTCGCGGGCGCCACGATCGTCTCGGCGCTTCCGGCTATTCGCGTGGGGCAATTCCACCGGCGGCACTACGCGGGCAGCGATTTGCTCGACGCGCTCGAGCTGCTGGTCCGCCTCGACGAGGCGCGCGACGCCGGCAAGCCCGGGCTCACGCCGATGGATCTTTCGCGCATGCTTCGCTGCGACATCGATACCGTGACGCGGCTCTTGGGCAAGTTGAGCCGCCGCGAGTGGGTAACGCGGCTGCCCGACGAGTCCGTGCCGCGTTACGTGCTGATCGCCAATCCGGCGCAAGTGACGGTGGGGCGGCTGTTCGACATGTTCGTGATCGACAGGGGGGAGCTCGAATATCAGTTGCGGCTCGATTCGACGCGGGTGGACACGGCCCTGCTGCTCGATGCCTTGCACAACCCGAAGCTCGAATTGACGCTCGCGACATTGGTGGCGGCGCGCGCGGTTCGCGGCGCACCCACCAACGGCAGCGGCAAGCCCGCGCGTTCGGCATGGCCGCACCCGGCGGCTTAGGCGTTGCCGCGGCCGTGTTCGGGGCTTCGTCGCGTTAGAGCGCGATCTTTCCGACGCAAATGTCCTTGAACATCACCCAGTCGCCCATGAGGCTGTAGAGCGGATGCTTGAACGTGGCGGGACGGTTCTTTTCGAAAAAGAAGTGCCCGATCCACGCGAACCCGTAGCCGCAGACGACGGCGACCGGCAGCCAAAGCCAGCCGCCCGTTGCGACGGCCATGGCCAAGCAGCCGATCACGCCCAGCGAGCCGACGAAGTGCAGGCGGCGGCAAACCGCGTTGCGATGCTCGCCGAGGTAGAACGGGTAGAACTCGGCGAAGCTCGAGAAGTGGGCCGTATGAGCGCTGTGAGGCATCGCTTCCTCCCTGGGGCTGATCGGGCGCCGACGAGGCCGTGCGGCTGCACGCTCGAGCCGGCGCCGGTCCGAGCGCAGTCGCGCCGGACCGCAACGACCATTTTCCGGCGATCCCCGGACGGGCGCAACCTGGCCGCGCGGCCTATCGCTTATCGCTTATCGGCTATCGGCGGAGGATCGATCTCGAGACCATCGTCAGGCTGTCTCGGACGCGACGGCCGAGCGGGCGAACGCAAAAAGCGCGTCGAGCGTTGCATCCGGCTGTTCCGACATCAGCGCATGGCCGGCCTGCAGCGTGATCACGTCCACGGGCGCGCCCGCGGCCTCGAGCGTATCGACGAGCGCTCGCGTGGCGCGAGGCGGCGTCATCATGTCCTTGGCGCCCAGCACGAGCCGCACCGGGCAACGTACTCGGGCGGCGCGTTCCAGGCCGTGAGCGTAGTTGTTGCACGCCGCGAAATCGGTATGAAAGAGGTTCGGCTCGCCGCGCGCCGATACGCGCTCCATGAGCCGCTGGTTTACACCGTGAAGCCAAAAGCCGGGGCCCGGGCTGGACGGCTTGGCGGCGATCGTCGAGTGCGACCAGCCGTTGACGAGTTCGATCGCTTCCGGCTCGCGATTGAGCGCCGCATCGAGGAGGGCGTCGGACACGGCCATGGGGACCGCCGTCGCGACGAGGGCGATGCCTAGCGTTCGGCCCGGATGGCGGCTCGCGAAATCGAGCGCCACGAGCGAGCCCATGCTGTGCCCGATCACGAGGGCCGCGGGCGCTCCCACGGCGTCGAGCAAGTCGCCCAGCCAATCGGCC
The DNA here is from genome assembly GCA_036384755.1 of Trinickia sp. Lineage (GTDB taxonomy): Bacteria > Pseudomonadota > Gammaproteobacteria > Burkholderiales > Burkholderiaceae > Trinickia. Next base: position 3,153 of record DASVLS010000062.1, read on the forward strand.
AGCGCTTCGACGGTCGTTTTCGCCGGGCCTTCGCTGCGGCAATGCCCCGGCAGGTCGACGGCCAGCACATTGAAGCCGTGATTCGCGAAATAGCGGCTCTGCAGCGCCCAGACGCTATGGTCGTGCTCGGCGCCGTGCACGAACACGACGGCCGGCAGCGCGGGGTCGAGCGCTTTGCCGCCCGCGTATGCGTAGGCGGCTTTCCCTTGGACGGCGACGATCATGCCGACTCCTTTTTCGATGGCGCGCCGGCGGCCGGTTTCGCCGCGGCCTTGAGCGCGCGTTTGAGGTCGTCGATCAGATCGTCGGGGTCTTCGAGGCCGATCGACAGCCGAATCGTGCCCTCGGCGATGCCCGCCGCCGCCAGCGCGGCCGTGTCCATGCGGAAATGCGTGGTCGAGGCGGGATGGATGACGAGCGAGCGCGCATCGCCGACGTTGGCGAGATGCGAGAACAGCGTCAGCGTTTCGATGAAGCGACGGCCGGCCACGCGATCGCCGCGCAAGTCGAAGCTGACGACGGCGCCCGCGCCGCGCGGCAGTAGGCGCTTGGCGAGCGCGTAGTCGGGGTGCGATTCGAGCTCGGGGTATGCGACCGATGCCACTGCCGGTTGTGCGGCGAGGAATTCGACGATCTTTCGGGTGTTCGCCACGTGCCGCTCCATGCGCAGCGGCAGCGTTTCGATGCCCTGCAGCAACTGCCAGGCCGCTTGCGGATGCAGGCAGGCGCCGAAGTCCCGCAGGCCTTCACGTCGCGCCCGCAGCAGAAAAGGCGCGACGGTGCTTTCTTCGGCGAACACCATCCCGTGAAAGCCGTCGTAGGGCTCCGTGAATTCGTGAAAGCGGCCCGACGCGACGAAATCGAACCTGCCTCCGTCTATGAGCACGCCGCCGATCGTCGTGCCGTGGCCGCCGAGAAATTTCGTCGCCGAGTGGTAGACGAAATCGGCGCCGTGCTCGAACGGCTTCAGAAGAAACGGGGTGGTGAACGTCGAATCGACGAGCAGCGGAATGGCGTGCGTGTGCGCGATGTCGGCGATCGCCTCGATGTCCAGCACGTCGAGTTTGGGGTTGCCGAGCGTTTCGCCGAACAAGAGCCGCGTATTGGGGCGCACCGCCGCGCGCCAGGCATCGAGGTCGCCCGGTTTGACGAAGGTCGTCTCGATGCCGAAGCGGCGCAGCGTGTAGTGCAGCAGATTGTGCGAACCGCCGTACAGCGCGCTCGAGGCGACGATGTGCGAGCCGGCGCCCATCAGCGTCGCGATGGCCAGATGCAGCGCCGCCTGGCCGCTCGCCGTGCCGATTGCGCCGACGCCGTTTTCGAGCGCGGCCACGCGCTCCTCGAATACGGCGACAGTCGGATTCGAGATACGGGAATAGACGTGGCCGGCGCGTTCCATATTGAACAAGGCGGCGGCATGGTCGGTATCTCGAAAGACGAACGCGGTGCTCTGATAAATCGGCGTGGCGCGCGCGCCGGTCGCGGGGTCGGGGGCTGCGCCGGCATGCAGCGCGAGCGTATCGAAGCGATTGGCGGACATGACGTCGGCCGGGCCAGGCCCGGCAAAGGTTTCGGTGGCGGCCATCGTAACATTCGCCGACGCTCGAATGAGGCAGCTTGCCGCGCTGCGCGTCGGCCGTTCGGCCATCCCCGTTGATCGGTGGGCGCTTCGCTTTCCTTTTGCAACTCTTTCCGCTAGGATCGACCGATCCACTGAAGCGTTATCCGGAGCGAGCCATGCGAGTCAGCGACATCTTGAAGGTCAAGGGCAACACGTTGTTCACCGTCACGCCCGACACGCCGCTGAGCCAGGCGGTCACGACGATGGCCGAGCACGATATCGGCTCGCTCGTCATCATGGAATTCGGCGATCTCGTCGGCATGCTGACCTTCCGCGAGATCATCCTCACGCTCAAGCAAAACGGCGGCAGCGTCGGCACGGCCACCGTGCGCAAGGTCATGGACGACCATCCGATCACCTGCACGCCCGAAACGGACGTCAACGAGGTGCGCCGCATCATGCTCGAGCATCACGTCCGTTATCTGCCGGTCATGGAAAACCGCACGCTGATGGGCGTCATCTCGTTCTACGACGTCGCGAAGGCCGTCGTCGAAGAGCAGAGCTTCGAAAATCGCATGCTGAAGGCCTATATCCGCGATTGGCCGGAAGACGGGCAGCCGCGCGATACCCATGGCGCATGAGTGACCGTCCGCTGCCCGCCGCCGCGTCGTCCCGTCGTACCCCGCGTGAAAACCATTCTCAATTCGCGCTCTTTCGCGAGCGGCGGTTCGCGCCATTCTTTTGGACGCAATTTCTCGGGGCGCTGAACGATAACGTTTTCAAGGTTGGGTTCAGTTCGCTGGTGACTTACCAGACGGCGCGTTTTTCCGGCGTCGACGCCAAGACGGCCGCGTTTCTGATTTCGGCCATCTTTATTCTGCCGTTCGTTCTGTTCTCGGCCACGTCCGGGCAGATCGCGGACAAATACGATAAAGCGACGCTCACGCGGTTCGTCAAGACGTTCGAAATCGTCGTCATGCTGATCGGCGGGGCGGGGTTCGTGACGCACCACGCGCTGCTCCTGTATCTGTGCACGTTCTTGATGGGCGTGCACTCGACGTTGTTCGGGCCGGTCAAGTACGCCTATTTGCCGCAGCACTTGGACGATCGGGAACTCGTCGGCGGCAACGGTCTCGTCGAAATGGGCACGTTCGTCGCGATTCTCATCGGCACGATCATCGGCGGCGCGGCCGCGGCGTCCCCCGCGCATGGGGCGTGGATGCTCGCCGGCATGTGCGTGGCCGTGGCGCTTGCCGGGCGTTCGACGTCGAACTTCGTCCCGCTGTCGCCCGCGTCGCAGCCTGATTTGCGGATCAACTGGAACCCCGTTAGCGAAACCTGGCGCAATCTGGCGCTTGCGCGCGAGAATCGCACCGTTTTCCTCAGTTTGCTGGGCATTTCGTGGCTGTGGTTCGTCGGCGCGACGTTCCTTACGTCGTTCTTCAGTTATGCGAAGGACGTGCTGTCGGCCAATCCCGATGTCGTCACGGTGCTGCTCGCGACGTTCTCGCTCGGGATCGGCACGGGCTCGCTGCTCTGCGAGCGGCTCTCGAAACGGCGAGTCGAAATCGGGCTCGTGCCGCTCGGATCGATCGGCATCAGCGTCTTTGCGCTCGACTTGTTCTGGGCGAGCCATGCGCTGCCGCCGACGGGGCGGCTGATCGGCGTCGCCGAATTTCTCGGGCACGCTCGCCATTGGCGGATCCTGGCCGACCTTTTCTTGCTCGCGATGTTCGGCGGCTTCTACAGCGTGCCGCTCTACGCGCTGATTCAAAGCCGCAGCCAGCCCACGCACCGCGCGCGCATCATCGCCGCGAACAACATTCTCAATGCGTTTTTCATGATCGTCTCGGCATTGATGGCGATCGCGCTAACTTCAGCCGGCGTCAGCATTCCGGGCATCTTCGCGGTTACGGCGCTGCTCAACGTCGTCGTCGCGGCCTACATTTATTCGCTCGTGCCCGAATTTCTGCTGCGTTTCGTCGCATGGCTGCTCGTGCACACGTTTTATCGCATTCGCCTCGTGCATGCCGAACGCATTCCCGAGCAGGGCGCGGCCGTGCTCGTCTGCAATCACGTGAGCTACGTCGACGCCGTCGTCATCATGGCCGAGAGCCCGCGGCCCATCCGCTTCGTCATGGATCACCGCATTTTCCGCACGCCGTTCGCTGGGTGGCTGTTTCGTCATGCCAAAGCGATCCCGATCGCACCCGCGCATGAAGATGCGGCCATGCTCGCGCGGGCTTACGAGGCTTGCGCCGCGGCGCTCGAAGCGGGCGAGCTCGTGTGCATCTTCCCGGAAGGCAAGCTCACGCGCGACGGGGAGCTCAATCCGTTTCGCCATGGCGTGACGCAGATCGTCGGGCGCACGCCCGTGCCCGTCATTCCAATGGCGCTGCGCGGGCTGTGGGGCAGCGTGTTTTCCCGTCATTCCGATGCGCGCTGGCCGCGTCCGCTGCGTAAAGGGGTGATGAGCCGCCTCACGTTGGCCGTCTCGGAACCGCTGCAGCCCGACGTGGCGACGCCGGACGTGCTGCAGCGTATCGTCGAGGACTTACGCGGGGCGAGGCGGTAGCGCTCCGTGGCCGTCCTCGGCGCCGATCGCAGGCCACGCAACGTGGCGTCCGCGTCCGCGCATGCGCGCCCGAACGGGCGCACGGCGGTGGGCGCACCGGGCAGGGCATAATAGCGGCTTGCTCATCTTTTTTTCTCGAGGCCACGTTCATGTCCGGCAACACTATCGGCACGCTTTTCACCGTCACGACGTTCGGCGAATCGCACGGCCCGGCGATCGGCTGCGTGATCGACGGTTGCCCGCCGGGCATGGCGATCTCCGAATCCGACCTCCAAGGCGAGCTCGATCGCCGCAAGCCCGGCACGTCGCGTCACGTCACGCAGCGGCAGGAGGAGGACAAGGTCGAAATCTTGTCGGGCGTTTTCGAGGGCGTCACGACGGGGGCGCCGATCGCGCTGCTGATTCGCAATACCGATCAGCGCAGCAAGGATTACGGCAACATCTCCGAGACTTTTCGCCCCGGCCATGCCGATTACACGTACTGGCACAAGTACGGCGTACGTGACTTTCGCGGCGGCGGACGTTCCTCGGCGCGGCTCACGGCGCCGACCGTCGCGGCCGGCGCAATCGCGAAGAAGTGGCTGAGCGAGCGGTTCGGCGTGCAAGTGCGCGGGTACATGAGCGCCCTCGGCGAAATCGACATTCCGTTCGTCGATTGGTCACATGTTTCCCAGAATCCGTTTTTCGCGCCGAATGCCGATGTCGTCCCGCAGCTCGAGGCCTATATGGATGCGCTCCGTAAGGACGGCGATTCGATCGGCGCGCGCATCGGCGTCGTGGCTAGCGGCGTGCCGGTGGGGTGGGGCGAGCCGCTTTTCGATCGTCTCGACGCCGACATCGCGCACGCAATGATGGGCATCAATGCCGTGAAGGGCGTCGAAATCGGCGCGGGCTTCGCGAGCGTCGCACAGCGAGGCTCCGTCCACGGCGACGAACTGACGCCCGAGGGGTTCGTCGGCAATCATGCCGGCGGCGTGCTCGGCGGGATTTCGACGGGGCAGGACATTCGGGTCTCGATCGCCATCAAGCCGACTTCTAGCATTCGCACCCCGCGCCGCTCGATCGACAAGCAGGGCCAGCCCGTCGTCGTCGAGACGTTCGGGCGCCATGATCCTTGCGTGGGGATCCGAGCCACGCCGATCGCCGAAGCGATGCTTGCGCTCGTGCTGATCGACCACGCGCTGCGTCATCGCGCTCAGTGCGGCGATGTCCATGTCGCTACGCCCAAAATCCCGGCCAGCGCTTCCTGATCGGCGATAGGCGCTGAACGGCTCGGGCATCTTCGATGGCCCGAACTCAAGGGCGCTGCGTGGTCCTCGGAACGTTGTCCGGGCGCCTTTCGCCCGATTACGGTGGCCGGCCGATCCGTAAGAAGGCGAGCGTGAGCCGTAAAAGACAAGGGCCGCTCGCGCGGCCCTTTGCGGTCACATGGCGCCGTAGTTCGGCCCGCCGCCACCCTCGGGCGTCACCCAGACGATGTTTTGCGTTGGGTCTTTGATGTCGCACGTCTTGCAGTGCACGCAGTTCTGCGCGTTGATCTGCAGCCTATCGCTGCCGTCTTCGTTCTTGACGAACTCGTACACGGCCGCCGGGCAA
>DASVLS010000063.1:0-69660 GCA_036384755.1 Trinickia sp.
GGCCGGCCACGGCTGGCCGGGGGCGGCAATTATACTCGATCCCCCGCCCGTTCGCCGCGCAAGCGATTAGACAGGCTGGCCGTGCGTGATAAACCAGGCGAGGCAGGCTGCGCCCGCCAAGATGCAATAGACGCCAAACGATGCAAGGCGGCCGCGCCCCTCGAAGTAGCGCATCAAAAAGCGCACGCTAAGATAAGCCGCCACGGCGGTCAGTATGCCGCCGAGCACCGCGTCGGCCAACTGGCCAGGCGCGTGGAAAAGTTTGGGCACCTCGAGCAGGCCGGCCGCAAAAATGATCGGCGTACCGAGCAAAAACGCGAATTCCGCCGCGCTTTCCGCCGTCAAACCGGCCGCATTGCCGGCAATCATCGTCAGGCCGCTGCGCGAAAACCCAGGAATGAGCGCACCGACTTGAGCCAGCCCCACGAGGAACGCCTGTTTGTAGCTCAGCGCTTCAGGCTGACGGTGGGCGCGAGCGCGCTGCAAACGATCGCCGAGCCACAAGAGCAGCCCGTTGACCATCAACGCCAGTGCGACGATCCGCAAGTCGTGAAAAATTCTTTCGAGCCGCTTTTCGAGCAGCAAGCCGACGATTCCCGCCGGGATCGTGCCGATGATGAGCGCCCACATCATGTGGCCCTCTTCGCTACGCCGGCCGGCCAGCGAGCCGAACCACCCTCCGATCAGCGCGACCCAGCGCTTGCGGAAGTACCAAAGCAGCGCGAGCGCGGTCCCCAAGTGCAGCGCAACAAGAAACGGAATCAACTGCGGCGCGTGCTTGTCGATATGCATGCCCAAGAGGGCCGGGGCGAGCAGCGTATGCCCGAGGCTGCTGACGGGGAAAAGCTCGGTCACGCCCTGTAGGACGCTTAGAAAAATCAAAAACCAAAGGCTCACGCGGCGATCCTTTCTTTCTTCGAAAACGGGGTTGCAGGGGACGTTTTGGTCACCCGCACGCGGGTCCCACGCCCAATCGGGACCGATTATGCCTACCCCGGCGGACCCCGCCAAGCCGACAAAACATTTTTTTCAGCCCAAATATCGAGCAAAAATGTCATGGGTCAGTCATAATCGAGCCAGATAATCGGTGCGACGTAAACGTTTCCAGGCCTAGTACTACCGGACTGCATAGAAAGATGAAACACACGATCAAGGATGTGGCCGCCTACGCCGGCTTTTCCATCGCGACGGTGTCTCGCGCGATCAACGCACCTCATACGGTGAACCGCGTCACGCTGGCGAAGATCCGCGAGGCGATCGAAGCGCTGCAGTTCAGCCCCAGCCCGCTCGGCCGGCAGTTGCGCGGCGAACGCACGCGCCTCGTCGGCGTCGTGTTGCCCACGCTCGCCAATCCCGTCTTCGCCGAATGCCTGCAAGGCATCGACGAACTCGCGGCGGCCCAGGGCTACCGCCTGATGTTGATGACGACCCAGTACGACGCCGCGCGCGAGCGCCATGCGATCGAGACGCTGCTCGCGCAGCGCGTCGAGGGGCTGATCCTGACCGTGGCCGATGCCGATACGCACCCGCTGCTCGATGAGCTCGACCGCGCCGGCAAGCTCTACGTGCTCATGCACAACGACACCGTTCGGCGCCCTTCCGTCTCCGTCGACAATCGACGCGCCGCCTACGACGGCGTGCAGATGCTCATCGAGCACGGTCACCAACGCGTCATGATGCTGGCCGGCACCCTGGCCGAATCGGACCGCGCGCGCCTGCGCTATCGCGGCTATTCCGAAGCCATGCAGCAAGCCGGCCTCACGCCCGCGCCGGCGCTCGAGGTCGATTTCAACGCCGACGAACTCGCCCCTTCGGTGCTCGCGCACCTCACCTCGGGTCCGAACCGTCCCACCGCGCTTTTCTGCAGCAACGACTTGCTGGCGATGGTCGTCATGCGCGGCCTGCGGCGTGCGCATTACAACGTGCCGGAAGACGTCTCGATCCTCGGCTTCGACGGGCTCGCGATGGGCGAGTTGCTCTCGCCTCCGCTCGCCAGCATCAGCACCCCCAACCGCGAAATCGGATGCGCGGCCTGGCGGCGTCTGATGGCGCGCATCGAAGGCGCGGACGACGGCGAATCGCTCTCCCTCACATTGCCTCACACGCTGCGTAAAGGCGCCACGATCGCCGCGCTCTCGGGCGCCTCGGGCTCCGCACTGCCCGTGCATCCCGTCGCATAAGCGACGCGGCTTTGCCGTTTTCGAGCGCCGGCCGTAGTGGGCCGGCGCTGCATGTCCTCGACGTCCCGATAACGCTCTTTACCGTCCCGCAAGGAGACCATAAAAGTGACACGTCGCATATCCACCCTTCTCACGCGCCTCGCGCAACTCACCTGCGCCGCAGCGGCGCTCGTCGCATTTACGGCCCCGTTCGCCTCGGCGGCGCACGCCGAAGAAACCGCCATCTGCTACAACTGCCCGCCCGAATGGGCCGACTGGGCCAGCGAACTGAAAGCCATTCAGGAAAAGACCGGCATTCACGTGCCGTCCGACAACAAGAATTCGGGCCAGGCAATCGCCCAATTAATTGCGGAGAAGCAAAGCCCCGTCGCCGACGTCGTTTATCTCGGCGTGTCCTCGGCGTTCCAAGCCAAGGAAAAAGGCGTCGTCCAACCGTACAAGCCCGCACATTGGGATGACATTCCAGTGGGACTGAAAGACCCGCAAGGCTATTGGTTCGCGATCCATTCCGGCACGCTCGGTTTCTTCGTCAATAAGGACGCGCTCGAAGGCAAGCCCGTGCCTCAGTCATGGGCCGATCTGCTCAAGCCCGAGTACAAAGGGATGATCGGCTATCTCGACCCATCGAGCGCGTTCGTCGGCTATGCAGGGGCCGTCGCGGTCAATCAGGCGCTCGGCGGTTCGTTCGACAACTTCCAGCCGGCCCTCGACTGGTTCAAAAAGCTCAAGGCCAATTCGCCGATCGTGCCGAAGCAAACGGCCTACGCTCGCGTGCTGTCGGGAGAGATCCCGATCCTGCTCGATTATGACTTCGACGCCTATCGCGCCAAGTACAAAGATCATGCGAACGTCGAATTCGTGATTCCGAAAGAAGGCACGATCTCGGTGCCGTACGTCATGAGCCTCGTCAAGGGCGCGCCGCACGAGCAGAACGGCAAGAAGGTCCTCGATTTCGTGTTGTCCGACGAAGGGCAGAAGATCTGGGCCAACGCCTATCTGCGTCCCGTGCGCGCCAGCGCGATGAGCAAGGATGCCGCCGCCAAGTTCCTACCGGCAAGCGACTATGCGCGCGCCAAGCCCGTCGATTTCGCCAAGATGGCGGATAAGCAGCAAGCGTTCGGTCAGCAGTATTTGCAGATCATGCATTAACCCCTATCGCGCGTCCGGCTCGGGCAAACGCTCGAGCCGAGCCGAGCCGTGCGTGCGCGTCGCCTCGCTCGTGCGCGCGCCCCGGCGCGCCCATACCGCTTTCCTCTCTCCGAGCGGTGATTCATCGTCATGCACGACATTACTTTTCCACTGCGCTGGCGCATCGTTTTGCTGGCCCCCGCGCTCGCCGTCTTCATCGCGTTTTGGCTGCTGCCGATGGCCGTACTCGTTCATGTGAGCGCCAATGGTCACGCGATCGCGACGTACCGTGCGCTGCTCACCAACGCACGGTACATGGACAGCCTCGTTGCGACGGTCGCGCTGTCGGCCGCCGTCACGCTAGCCACGCTCGTGCTGTCCGTCATTTCAGGCTTGCTATTGGCCCGCCGCGAGTTCGTGGGCAAGCGCACGCTCGTCGCCCTGCTGACCTTTCCCCTCGCGTTTCCAGGCGTCGTCGTCGGGTTCATGGTCATCATGCTCGCCGGACGGCAGGGCCTCATCGGCACCGTCACGCAAAAGCTCACGGGCGACAGGTGGGTGTTCGCCTATTCGATGACGGGCCTTTTTCTCGGGTACCTGTACTTCTCGATCCCTCGTGTAATCGTGACGGTCATGGCGTCCGCCTCAAAGCTCGATCGCTCTCTGGAGGAGGCGGCGCGCTCGCTCGGCGCATCGTCCTGGCAAATCATGCGCGACGTCATCCTGCCGGGTCTCGCGCCGGGTCTCGTCGCGGCCGGCGCCATCTGTTTCGCCACGTCCATGGGCGCATTCGGCACGGCGTTCACGCTGGCCACCGACATCGACGTGTTACCGATGACGATCTACACCGAGTTTACGTTGAATGCGAACATGATCACGGCAGCCGGGCTATCCGTCATCCTCGGCATCGTCACGTGGCTCGTGCTGGCGATCGCGCGCAGCGCGACGGGCTCGGCCGTCGCCGCCACCGCATGAGGCCCGCGATGAACCTTCTCGCCAATGCCGGCGCCGCCAAGCCCGCTCGAGCGCAGCGACTCGCGGCGCTCGTCGCCCCGCGCACCCTGCTCGCGCTCGGGCAATGGGCTGTCACGTTCGCGCTGTGCGCGTTCCTCGTCGTGCCCGTCGTCATGTCGGTCTTGGCCGGACTGACGGTCAACTATTTTCGCGGCGTGTCGAGCGGACTCACGCTGCGCTGGCTCGAACAAGTCTGGGCGCAGTATCACGGCTCCGTGCTGCTCTCGCTCGAAGTGGCCGCCGCGACACTCGCCATCACGCTCGTCACGGGGGTGCCTGCCGCCTACGCGCTCGCGCGCAGCAAGACCCGGCTCGCCCGCATCGTCGAAGAATTCCTCGTGCTGCCGATCGCGCTGCCCGGCCTCGCATCGGCGCTCGCGCTCATCGTCGTCTATGGCGGTTTCACCGCGTTTCGAATGAGCATCGCATTCATCGTCGTCGGTCACGTCGTCTTCACGCTTCCGTTCATGGTGCGCGCAGTCGCAGCCGTCGCGGCGAGCGCCGATTTGCGTACCCTGGAAGAAGGCGCGGCCAGCCTGGGCGCCACGTTCGTTCAGCGTTTTTTCACGGTCGTGCTGCCGAATCTGCAACCGGGCATCGTCGCGGGAGCGTTGGCCGTCGTCACCCTCTCGGTCGGCGAGTTCAATCTGACGTGGATGCTGCACACGCCCGAAACGAAGACGCTGCCTGTCGGTCTCGCCGATACCTATGCGTCGCTTCGCATCGAAGTCGGCAGCGCCTATACGATCCTGTTCTTTGCGATGACGATGCCGCTGCTCGTCGCCATGCAGCGCCTCGGCGGCGGACAAGGCGAGATCATGCGCGGCAATGGCGCACGGCGCGCGGCAAAACACAAAGACGGCGACACCGGCAACACGGAATAAATCTTCGACTCACACGCTCAGATGAAGCTCACTCCCGTTTCCATAGCGCTCTCGCAGTGCGCGAAGACATTCCACGGCACGCGGGTGCTCGATCCGCTCGATCTGACGATCGGCGCGGGGGAAACGCTCGTGCTGCTGGGGCCATCGGGCTGCGGCAAGACGACGACGCTGCGCATCGTCGCGGGCTTGGAAACGCCCGACGCAGGCGGCGCCGTGCGCTTCGGCGACGACGACGTCACGCGCTTGCCGATCGAGCGCCGGCAGGTGGGCATGGTCTTTCAAAGTTATGCGCTGTTCCCGAACCTGACCGTGCGCGGCAATGTGGGCTACGGCTTGAAGATCGCCAAGGTCGATTCCGCGCTCGCGCGCAGGCGTGTGGACGAGTTGCTGGCGATGATGCGGCTGGAAGCCCATGCGGACAAGCCCATCCATCAGCTTTCGGGCGGGCAGCGGCAACGCGTGGCGCTGGCCCGCGCGCTGGCCCGCGAACCGCGCGTGCTGCTGCTCGACGAACCGCTGACGGCGCTCGATGCGCGCCTGCGCGATACGCTCAGGCGCGAAATGAACGCGCTGCTGCGCGGGCTCGGCGTCACGACCGTCTACGTCACGCACGACCAGGCCGAAGCCATGGAGCTCGGCGATCGCATCGTCGTGATGAGCGCGGGGCGCATCGAGCAAATCGGCACGCCTCGCGAGATTTACTATCGTCCGGCCAATCGCGCCGTTGCGCAGTTCGTCGGCACGATCAACCGACTCGTCGGACAATGGCAAAATGGCGCGCTTTCGACGGCCGGCGGCAGCGTCAGGGTGGCCGCCGGATCGACGCAGGCCGGCGGATCGGAACTATTTTTCCGGCCCGAAGACGGACGACTCGTCGATCCCGCGGCCGCTTCGCTGCGCGGCACCGTGCAAACCGTTTCGTTTCTCGGAGAACGCACGCGCGTGACCGTCAGCGGCGCGGCGCCCGAACCGCTCGTGATCGACGTGTCAGGCCGCGCGCAATGGGCGCCCGGCGCCGAAGTCGGCATCGACATTGCACCGGAAGGTTTGATCGCACTTCCCTAAAGACGGCCGCTAGCGCCGCCGACGGACCGTATTGGAGTGACCCCACATGCTGCTAGCTCAAATTAGCGATCTGCACGTCAAGCGCCCCGGCGCGCTCGCCTACCGCCGGGTGGATACGTCGGCCCACCTCGCGCGATGCATCGCGCGCCTGAATGCGCTCGAGCCGAAACTCGACGCCGTGGTCGTCACGGGCGATCTCGTCGATTCAGGCAGTCTCGCCGAATACGAGTCGCTCAAAACGCTGCTCTCGCCGCTCACGATGCCCGTCTATCTGCTCGTCGGCAATCACGACGACCGCGCCGCGTTGCGGCAGGTGTTCGGCGATCATGCCTATCTTCACGGCAGCGCCGAGTTCGTGCACTACGCGGTCGATGTCGGCCCGCTGCGCCTGATCGCGCTCGATTCTCAAATGCCGCAGCAAAGCGCCGGACATCTGTGCGATGCGCGGCTCGCTTGGCTCGAGACGCAACTCGCGCAAGCCCTGGGCAAGCCCGTCATGCTCGCACTGCATCATCCGCCGTTCGTGTCCGGTATCGGGCATATGGATCGGCAGCGCCTGGACCCCGAGTCGGCGCAGCGCCTAGCGGCCATCGTCAGTCGTTATCCGAATGTCGAGCGCGTGGTCTGCGGCCATGTTCACCGGCCCATCTTCACGCGCTTTGCCGGCACCATTGCGTCGGCGGTGCCCGCGCCCGCGCACCAAGTCGCGTTGGATTTGCGCGAAAACGCGCCGTCCGCGTTTCGGTTGGAGCCGCCGGCCTTCGCACTGCATCGGTACGATCCAGAGACGGGCGTCGTCACGCATCACGCTTATGTCGACGAAGGCGCTGGGCCCTATCCGTTCTACGAAACGAACGGCACGTTGATCGATTGACCGGATCGAACGTCAGTGCCCCGTCAATGGTCACGGGCGGCATTTCGCCGAATCGCGAAGGCGCGGTACTCGCGGCTAGGCTGTAAAGGGGCTTGTCGCGCATCGGCTCAAGCCGCGCGCCGCCGATCGAACCAGAACGACAGCGCAACGCTGGCGAGAATGACGCCGGTCGCAACGAGCGTCGAGTGAGTCACCGGCTCGCCGAGCGTCATGGCCCCGATGGCCACCGCGACGATGGGGTTGACGTACATGCAACTACTCGCAACGATCGGGCTGGTGTGCCGAATCAAAAAACCGTACGCGACATAGGCGGCCATCGTCGCGACGAGCAGCAGATACAAGAACGCAAACAGCGGTCCGGGTTCGAGCGCGGCCACGTGCTCGCCGCTCGTGACGGCGATCACCGTCGAGATGGCGCCGCCGAGACCGATTTGCAATGCCGTCGACAAGAACAGGTCCGCCGGCAACGCGAGCTTGCTCGCGAGATGCGCACCGCCCGCCCAGAACAGCGCGGCGCAGAGAATCACGATACTGCCGCTTGCCGACGAGTTCGACGTGTCGCCTGCGTTGAGGATGAAGATGCCGGCCAGGCCCAGCGCGACGGCGACCCACTCTCCCTTGGCGATGGGCCGGCCGGCGATCGCGGAAATGATCGTCGCGAACAGCGGCACGGTCGCCACCATCACGGCCGCCGTGCCGGTGCCGACCGTACGCATGCCGAACGCAAGCAGGCCGCTCGAAAAAGCGACGAGCATCGTGCCGACGATACCGGCGTTACGAGTTTCGACGAGGGTGGGCCAGACGGCGCCGCGGCGAATCGCGAAGACGAGCAGGCCGATTCCAGCGGTCAGATTGCGCAGCCCCGATAACAAAAGCGGCGGGAACGATTCGAGCGCGACATGCACCGCAAGGTACGACGAGCCCCATGCGAAGTAGACGATAGCCAGGGCGAGCGCGATACGCCCGCCCTGGGTGCGTGGCAGCCGGATGTGCTTGAAGACGTCGAGCAGTGCGGAGGGCATCGGTCGGCGCATCAGTCGTCAGCCCGGCCCGAGCAAGGCCGGGAGCCGGCGGCGCCTCGCGTTGATCGACACGCCAAGCGCGAGCGGCACCGCGCGTTGCGGGTGAGGCGGGCGAAGCAGGTGATGCTGGCGATACTGGCGATGCAGGACGGCATTTCAGTCGGCACGCTTCGGCTAGGGGTGGAACGCAGGCCCGGCGATGAAGCCGCGGGCAAACGCCGCCATTATGCAACGTCGGTCCAGCAAAGCGTGTGCAAGCCCCCCTGCGACGGGACGACGCGGGCAAGGCCCACCGCGATTGAAGGCGGTGCGGTAGGTCTTCCCAAGGCAAGACGGTCGTGGTCAATACCGCACGGGCGGCATGATGCCGTAGCGCAGCAGCGCGTCGTCGAATTGACGCGCGGCGGTGGACATCGGCTCTTTTTGCCAGAGACCATCCCCGGCCTTCAGCGCCGAGGCGATCGCATCGGCATCGTGCGGCGAGAGCGAGTTGAGCCAATCGACCATTTCTTTTTGCGTCGCATGGCTGTACTTGAAGTACTGCGTGATGAATGGACCGGCGCTCGGCGGCGCGCCGTCGAACGACGTCGCGTGCTTGGCCAATTGCTCCGCCACATCGGCGCGCACGCCGATCGAGACGAGCGCCTGCCTGTCGTCCCCGTCGTGCGTATGCGAGCTCTCATAGGCATCGGCCGTCGTCACCAGCAGCGCGGCGATCGCCACGGTCGGCCCGCCGACGAGGTCCCAGGCGTCGCCCGTCAAACCGAGCACGGTAGCGCCTTCGGGCAATTCAGCGGCATCGATGCCCGAGCCCGTCAGCAAGGTGGCGTAACCGGCTGAATTGAGCAGCTGGCCCACGCCTTGAATCGTCTTGCCATGACTGAAATCGTCGACCGCTTCCGTCAAACCGAGAATCGCGGACGCGAGATCCGACGTGTCTTGCATCACGAACTTCATCGACATTTTCAGGGTCGAGCGCGCGCCGCCCGGGATGTTCAAGCTGTCGATGCTTTCGGCGAGCTTGGCGTAGGTCCTGGCGAGCGGTGTCTCGCCCGAACCGGGCCGCAGGGAGGACAGCTTGCCGGCGGGGATGCCCGCCGACAGCGCATAGGACACGCCGCCGAGTTCTTGACGAATGGCGGATGCGCCGTTCTGAAACGCGGAGAAGAGCCCGCCGGTCGAGGCTTCGCCAAGCGAATACGCCGCATTACGGAAGTACAGCTGCGCGCCGAGCGTCTTGTTCGCGCGTTTCCAAACCGACAACGCCATCTTCCCGCCCTTCGGCGTCAGCACGGCGTCGGGTCCGCCGGCGGCGAGCGAGCCGATCAAATGCTTGCCGATCTGTTCGTAGACCTTGCGCATGGAGCGCTGCAGCCACAACGTGTTGGTCGGATCTTGCTTGGCGTCCGCGCTGACGATGCCGAGCTCGTCGACCGATTTCAGCGCCGCGACGACATTGGGCGAATCCGACACCGACCACATGTATTGGCCGCTTTGCAACGACTTCGGCACGTCCCTGTCGAAGCCTGGCATGCCTTTGAGCTCGCCGCCGTATGCGGCGACGGCAGCCCTCACGCTGTCGGCGCTCTGCTGCAAGGCGGGAATCCCGGCGGAATCGTCTTCGAATCGTTTGGCCTTTTCCGGATTGGCGGCAAACAGCTTGTCGACGAGCGCCCCTTGCTCGGCCGCCGTGCCCGCGCCGCCCCAGTTCGCGAGCGGCTCGCTCGCGAACGCCCCGTCTTTCGACAGCTTGTCCTTGAGCGATCGAACGGTGGACGCAAAGCCGTCCAAACCTTGCCGAGCGCCGTCGAGCGCGCTGCTGGCATACGCATCGTTACGATACAGTCGCGCTTGAGCGCCGACGGCGAGCGCGAGTGCCACGTTGCCCTGCCTGCCCGCATCGGCGAACACTTGCTGCGTGAGCCGAACGTTCTGAAAGACGTCCATGCCGGTCGCAGGCGGGACACCGTCGGCTTGCGCGACGATATAGGCGGCGACGCGGTCCACGGCCGCCTTGCCCGTGCCGTTCGTGCCTTGATCGCTCTCGATCGCATGTTGGCAGGCGGCCGACAAGGCCATCAGCACGGGCGTCGGGTGGTTGGCGTCGTCGCCCTTCCACGACGCCGTATCGCGCAGCACGTGCTGCACGAGGCTTTGCACGCGCGAATCGGACATGATCGAGCCGACCTGCCCGATCGTCGCCGTCCGCGGGTCGGTCACGCTCGCCAGCGCTTTCATCGCTGCAGCCGCGCCGTGCTGCCGATAGGCGTCGGTCACCGCTTGCACGGGCCGATCGACGAGCAGCGTGCGTTGCGCATCGTCTATGCCGTTTTTCACTGCGACGGCGAAGCGGGGGTCGCCGCCTGCGTAGGTCAAATAAACGCTTCCTCGCGCCGTGATATCGCCGAGGGCTTGCGCGCCTTGATCGCCCCCGGCCGTGGCGACGACTTGGTCTCGCACGAGTTGGCGCACCTTGCCCAAGTCGCCCGCCGCCGCCGCGGCATCGATCTTGCCGAGTTGATCGGCGGTCCGGCCCTGCGCCGCGAGCGTCTTTTGCAGCATGGCCGAAGCATCCGCGATGGCGCTCTGGTAAGTCGTGTCTTGCGGCGCTCGCGCTTGCAACGTCGACGCGAGCTGATCGACGTTCGGCACCGACTGCTGCGTCGAGGCGTAAAGGAGCTCTTGATAGACGCTGGCGGTCAGTTCGTTCGAAGCGTCGGCACGCTCGGCCGCCGGTCCTTGCTCGAGCGCCTTCAACTGCGTTCGCTGCTGCTCGAGGTAGCCGAGCCGGGTCGAGTCGAGCACGACGACGCTTTGACCGACGGGCAGGTGAAAGACGCTGTCCGAAGGATGGGCGGGACGATGACCGAACGGCTGCCGATCGAGCGACGGCGTCGCGGCCAGATTGGCATCGAGCAACGCCGTGTCATCGGCGCCCTGCGCATGATCGAAGACATGCTGCTTATGCAGGACATCGTACGGACTATCGCCCGCGCCGAGGTTGAAGCGGCTGATGCCGAGCTCGCCGCTTCCCGGCGCGAAAAGCCCCACGGCTGCACGCGAGAGCGGATCGCTCGCCGCGGGTTGGGCCGGCGTCTTCAGCGGGGGCAGCGCGCCCGGGACTTCATAATGGGCCTCACCCGATTGCCACAGCGCGTGATCGCCGGAACCGGATGCATTGCCGACGGTAAGATTGCCGTTCGTTCGCAGCGTCAACGCCGCGCCGCCGTGGCCGTTCGTCTTCGTGCTCCATACGTCGTTCTTGCCTGCAACGCACAGCGAATCGGGATCGGCCTTGTAGAGCACGAGATTGCCGTCGCGCTGCATATACGCGAGCGTCGCCCCCGAGGAAGCCGTATTGCTCGACCAAACCTTCACATTGGTCTTCAGATCGTATTCGACGAGATTGCCGTCTTGCTGCATCGTCAGCTCGAAACGGCCGTCCGCCGATCGAATCGACTGTCCCGGCTTTAATTTTTCGCCGGCCTTCAATTGGAAGGCCGGGGGAGTCGCGGATGGCGGCGCCGGGTGCGGCGCGTCGTTCGATCGGGTAGTCGCGGTTGCGTTTGCACGCTCGATTCTGAATCCCATAGATCCTTTCCGGCGAAGTCCATGAGCGGTTAGCGTCACATCCGGAAATGACAAACCAGTGTCAGACAAACGGTGAATCGGAAGGTCCTACGAACGGCCGTAACGCTTTCAGCGGAGATGAGGCCGCTCACTACGAACCATCGCGAGGCCATTCGGAGGGAATATTAGGGGCACATCAATCGACCGATATCGCACGGCCGATCGCCCCCCAAAACCCCGCTCAGACTCCTTTGCCGTTGGAATCACGCCACCCCGCTCAGACTCCTTTGCCATTGGACAAGGCTGGCGGTTGCCAAAGCCGGCCTGCCCGGTGTATCTTCTGCGGTGCTAACGCGGGGGTCCTGCGTCGTACCGTCGCACTCGGTACGCGCGGGTGAGAAATACCCTTTGAACCTGATCTGGATAATGCCAGCGCAGGGAAGCGTACGGGCGTAGCAAGCTCTGCGCATTTCTCCGCCCGACCTTCCTGTCGTCTCCTGCATTAGCGCCCAACATTCGCGCCCCAAGTCAGGAGATTCGCATGAGTGCCAACCCGAAATTCATTTCATCCGAAGCGCGCGTCGACGCTGCGGCCGTCGCCCCGCTGCCCAACTCGCAAAAAATCTACGTGACGGGCTCGCGCCCCGACATCCGCGTGCCGATGCGCGAGATCACGCAAGCCGATACGCCGACGGGCTTCGGCGGCGAGAAGAACCCGCCGATCTATGTCTACGATACGTCGGGCCCCTACACCGATCCCGAAGCGAAGATCGACATTCGTTCGGGCCTGCCCGCGCTGCGCCAGCGCTGGATCGAGGAGCGCGGCGACACCGAGGCGCTGAGCGGCCTCACGAGCCAATACGGCCGCGAACGCGCGGCCGATCCGGCCACTGCCTCGCTGCGCTTTCCCGGCTTGCATCGCACGCCGCGCCGGGCAAAGGCCGGCGCGAACGTGACGCAGATGCACTACGCGCGCCGCGGCATCATCACGCCGGAAATGGAGTTCATCGCGATTCGCGAGAACCAGCGCCGCGCCGAATACATCGAGAGCCTGCGCGCCAGCGGCCCCGCCGGCGCAAAGCTCGCCGACATGATGGGCCGCCAGCATCCGGGCCAAGCGTTCGGCGCCGCCGCATTCGGTGCGAACGCCGCTCGCGAAATCACGCCCGAGTTCGTTCGCGACGAAGTCGCCCGCGGCCGCGCGATCATTCCGGCGAACATCAACCACCCCGAAAGCGAGCCGATGATCATCGGCCGCAACTTCCTCGTGAAGATCAACGCGAACATCGGCAACTCGGCCGTGACCTCGTCGATCGGAGAAGAAGTCGACAAGATGACGTGGTCGATCCGCTGGGGCGGCGACACGGTCATGGATCTCTCGACGGGCAAGCACATTCACGAAACGCGCGAATGGATCGTTCGCAACAGCCCGGTGCCGATCGGCACGGTGCCGATCTACCAGGCGCTCGAAAAGGTCAACGGCAAGGCCGAAGATCTGACCTGGGAAATTTTCCGGGACACGCTCATCGAGCAGGCCGAACAAGGCGTCGACTACTTCACGATCCATGCGGGCGTGCTGCTGCGCTATGTGCCGCTCACGGCCAACCGCATGACCGGCATCGTGTCGCGCGGCGGCTCGATCATGGCCAAGTGGTGCCTCGCGCACCACAAGGAAAGTTTCCTCTACGAGCACTTCGAAGACATCTGCGAAATCATGAAGGCCTACGACGTGAGCTTCTCGCTCGGCGACGGCCTGCGTCCGGGCTCGATCTACGACGCCAACGACGAAGCGCAGCTCGGCGAACTGAAGACGCTCGGCGAGCTCACGCAAACGGCATGGAAGCACGACGTGCAGGTGATGATCGAAGGCCCGGGGCACGTGCCGATGCAGCTCATCAAAGAGAACATGGACTTGCAGTTGCAATGGTGCGACGAGGCGCCGTTCTACACGCTCGGGCCGCTCACGACCGACATCGCGCCGGGCTACGACCACATCACGTCGGGGATCGGCGCGGCCATGATCGGCTGGTTCGGCACGGCGATGCTCTGCTATGTCACGCCGAAAGAGCACCTCGGCTTGCCCAACAAGGACGACGTCAAGGAAGGGATCATCACCTACAAGCTCGCGGCGCACGCGGCCGATCTGGCCAAAGGCCATCCGGGCGCGCAGGTGCGCGACAACGCTTTGTCGAAGGCGCGATTCGAGTTCCGGTGGGAGGACCAGTTCAATCTCGGCCTCGATCCGGACAAGGCGCGCGAATTCCACGACGAAACATTGCCTAAGGATTCGGCGAAGGTCGCGCACTTCTGCTCGATGTGCGGGCCCCATTTCTGCTCGATGAAAATTACGCAAGACGTGCGCGATTTCGCGGCCGCGCAAGGCGTGTCCGATGAAGCCGCCCTCAAAAAGGGGATGGAGGAAAAAGCGGTCGAGTTCGTCAAGAGCGGGGCGCAGATCTACAAGCGCCAGTGATCCCGCGATCACCGTCGGTCAAGCCGTCGCGCAGCAGGCGTGACGGCCATACAAGGGCGCAGCAGCGCCCTTTTTCAGTTCTGAAGCGGTGGGCCCGCTGCGGGGCCGTTTGCTGACGGCTACCCATCGCCGGTCCGACACATGCTGCCGTGAAAGCAGTCTTTTCTTGTCGTTTCTTGCTGTTTCATGCCGTGCTGAAATATCGGCCGCCGACCCGGTGCTACCATGCATTCCGGTTATTCGACGACATGACAAGCCGCCATAAGCGGCTCACATACCCGCTTCGAGATTCCTCATGAAACCTAGCCACGTCGTTCAGTTGCTCGTGCTTGCCGCCCTATGGGGCGCGTCTTTCCTATTCATTCGCGTAGGCGTCGCGCAATTCGGCGTCGCGCCGCTCATGGCCCTGCGCGTGTCGATCGGCGCCGCGGTGCTGCTCGTCATGCTCGCGCTGCGCGGCACGCCGCGCGCGTCGTTCGCGACATTGCGCGCACGCGCGTTGCCGCTGCTCGTCGTCGGGATTCTCAATTCGGCCGCCCCTTTCTGCCTTTTCGCGTATGCCGAACTCACGCTGTCGGCGGGATTGACTTCGGTCATCAACGCGACGACGCCGCTCTTCGGCGCCCTCGTCGCATTCGTGTGGCTCAAAGACCGGCTGACGCCTCTGCGCACGCTCGGCATGCTCGTGGGATTCGGCGGCGTGGTGTCGCTCGTCTGGGGCCAAATGGCAGCGCCCCACGGCGCGCTCGCGCCGTCGGCCACCGCCACCGCGCTCGCTGCTCTCGCAGCGGCAGGCGCCGCGCTGCTGTACGGCATCGCGGCCAACTACACGAAGCGCTATCTCTCGGGCGTCGACTCGCTGACGATCGCCACGGGCAGCATGCTCGGCGGCAGCATCGTGCTGATGCCCTTCGCGATCGCCAGTTGGCCCGCCACCGCCGTCTCGATAAACGCATGGGGCGCCGTACTGAGCCTCGGCGTGGCCTGCACCGGTATCGCTTACTTGATCTTCTTCCACTTGATCAACGTCGCCGGGCCCGCGCGCGCGATCACGGTGACGTTCGTCATTCCCGTCTTCGGAATCCTTTGGGGCGCGCTGTTCCTCGACGAACAGATCAGCGCCGGCATGCTGGAAGGCTGCGCCATCGTGCTCGTCGGCACGGCGCTCGCAACCGGCGTCATCAAGCGCATTCCGGGGCTGCGGCAGCGACACGCCTAAACCCGCCGCCCCCGGGCGCGCTCGTCTGCAGCCGGTTCACCCGGCTTCCGCTGCGTCGCGCCCCCGGAGAAACCCGCCCCCCCCTTTCCCCCATTCGAGCGTTAGGCACCCCACACACAACGCTCGATTTCAGCGCCGAATCCCCTCCGATCGTCTGCGACCGCACGCTGTCACGCACCGGCGCCGCCGTACGCTGGGCGCGTTTCTTCCGATCACACTTTGCTTTACACTGCCCTTTCGCCATATGGATAACGTCCGACATGCCAGATCCTTTCGTTCGCTTCCGGTCGAGGGGCTCGCCGTTCGTACCCGGCACGATCTCTTTCCGCATCTGGCACGGCGGCCGCCGCGCTTGGCTACGGCACGCGGACGCGCCTCGCTCGCCATGTCGTCCAAGCGCGACCTGACCCTCGCCGGCATCTTGCCGCACCTCACGCGCGATGCCGCCGGATGGCGCATCGTCTATCAGGGCGTGACGCTGCGCAGCGCATTTCAGCCCGTGGTATCGATCACGCACAAACGGGTCGTCGGCTACGAGGCGCTGCTGCGGGCAACCGATGCGAGCGGCCAGCCCATTGCACCCGATCGCTTATTCGCCCGCGCGAAAGCGACGGGCCCCGCACTCGCGCTGGAGCGGCTCACGCGCTGCGTGCATTTCGCGAACTTCGCCGAGCAAAACATCGAAAGCGGTTGGCTCTTCGTCAATGCGCTGCCGCAGCTCTTGCGGGTCGGTCCGAACTACCGCGAGTTCATCGATGAGCTCTGCGACTACTTCGGCATTGCGCATCATCGTGTCGTGTTCGAAATGATCGAGCAGGCAAGCACCGACGAACCGAATTTCGAGCGCATCGTCGAATCGCTGCGCGAACGAGGATTGCTGATCGCCATCGACGATTTCGGCACCGGCTTTTCGAATTTCGACCGTATTTGGCGTATGCGCCCCGACATCGTCAAGCTCGATCGCTCGCTCGTCGCACGCATCGCCGCGCCCGGCGTCGACCATCAGTTCGCCGCGCAACTCGTGACCATGCTGCACCGCGCCGGCACGATGGTGCTGGGCGAAGGCGTCGAGACGCAGGACGAGGTCATGTCGCTGATGGAAGCCGACGTCGATTTCGTCCAAGGGTTTTGGCTCGGCAAGCCGCATGCTTCGATTGCGGCGGCTACCCGCGAGGCGCCCGAGCGCATCGACTCGATGTGGCGGCAATACGATGCGCGCTCGCTTGCCGTACCGGGTACGCCCGTCGAATTCGCGAGCATGGAGGAAGCCGTGCTCGGCGGCGCGCGCGCCTATAAGGCGACGAACGATCTCGAATTCGCCGCACGGAGGACGTTCCGCGCACCGCGGGCTCGGCGCGTGTTCGTCGTCGACCAGCACGGCGATCAGCATCGCCCGTCGATTGCCAGCGACGCTCAATCGCACCCGCCGCGCCTCGCGCCGCTCTTTCCCGATACGTCGAGCAATTGGTCTCGTCGCGCCTACTTCAAACGCGCGCTGGCCTCTCCGGGGCGCGTGGCCGTCATGGGCCCGCACTATTCGCTGACTGAAGGCAAAGACTGCATCACCGCCGCCGTCACCGTCGAAACGGACGGCAAGATCGAAGTGTTCTGCGTCGACTTCGTCGCGAGCGTACAGCCAGCGCCGCGCGAAGGACAATGAGAGCAGGCGGCTTGCCGGTAGGGCGTCTCGCGGCCGATAGCGGCAAGTAGCGGCGGCAAGTGGCGGCCGCGTCAATCGATCACGCGCGTTCGCCCTGCCTTCACGCTCGAGCGCCGCGTCTTGCTGTCGAGGCGGCGCGCCGTCGAGGCGCGCGTCGGCCGGGTCGGAATGCGCGGCCGGCGTGTCACGCCGACGCTAGCGATCAGCGCCTCGAGCCGCTCCAGCGCCGCCGTTCGATTCATCTCCTGAGTCCGGTACTCCTGCGCCTTGATGACGACGACGCCGTCGCGCGTGATGCGGCGATCGTCGAGCGCCAGCAATCGCATCTTCAACACGTCGGGCAGCGACGATGCACGGATGTCGAAGCGCAAATGAATGGCGCTCGATACCTTGTTGACGTTTTGTCCGCCCGCCCCTTGCGCACGGACGGCAGTCAATTCGACCTCTTCAGGCAAGACGTGATAGCGCAATGTCATGTCAGCTCCTGCATCCGGGCGAGCAGCCCCGAGTCGCGCCGCGTCGGCGTAGCGATGGCGTCCGAGAGAACGTCGCGCGCGCCGACCACGCGCACGGTCTTGCGCGCGCGCGTCACGGCCGTATAGACGAGCTCGCGCGTCAACACGCGCCCGGACGTGGCCGGCAACACCAGCGCCGCATGGTCGAATTCCGACCCCTGCGACTTGTGCACGGTCAACGCAAACGCGGGATCGTGCGGGGGAAGCGCGGCCGGCGTCATGGCCCGAACACCGCCGTCCGCAGTCCGAAAGTGCACGCGCAAAGCGCCCTCGCGCGTCGGAAGCGCAATGCCGATATCGCCGTTGAACAGGCCGAGCGCATAGTCGTTGCGCGTCACCATCACCGCTCGGCCCGCGAACCAGTTCGTGCCGACGGCAAGCGGTACGCGTGCGGCGCGGCGCACATGCTCGGCCATATGGGCGTTGAGCGCTTCGACGCCGCGGGCGCCGAGGCGCGTCGCGCAAAGAATGCGAAACGCATTGAGCGCATCGAAGAGCGACTCGCAGTCGGGCTGCGCCGCGGCGAGCGCCATGCTCAGCGCCCGGACGTAGGGGGTGAAGCCATGCGCCAAGCGCGCGAGGGTAGGTCCAGCCAAAGCCGCCCCGCCATCTTCGTCGAGCCGGGCCGGGACGTCGACATCCGAGCCCTCGCCATCGAGCGAGGCGAACAGGTCCCCTTCGGCCAGCGCGCCTTCGTCCGCTCGATCGCGCGCGCCGAGCTCCTCGAGTGCGCCTTGTGCGTCGCCGCGCCGTATCGCCAGCGATAGGCGGCCAATCGCGGAATCGAGGCCGAAGCGATAGTTGCGCTCGAGCCAAACGACGCAATCGACGAGCGGCGCGCGATCGCGATCGGCGATGTGCGCAGGTTCGACGCCGGATGTCGGCGCGAACGCGAATACGTTCGTCCGCCCGTCTTGCGCAGACTGCCCGCCTTGCTCGTTTGGCGCCCTTTGCTCGTTCTGCCGTATTTCCGCCTGTTGGTCGTCCTGCCCCGCCGGCGCGGGGTCTACACCATACGAGGCGTCGGGCTCGTCGAGTCCCGCCCAGGCCAAGGCATCGTCGAGCGCATCGAGAACGTCGAGCGAATCGAACAAATCAAGCGCATCCTGCTCCGCCGCGGGCGCATCCCCTGCGAGCCCCTGCGCGAACGCAACGTCGTTTTCGTTCGCGCGCGGCAATGCGGCTCGGACGCGCGCTTCGTCGGCGCGCGTCGCCGCCGCGATGCGGGCAATGCCCGCCGCACTGAACGACGGCCGTGCACTGAGCTCGGCGAATACGGCCCCTGCTTCAACGGCCGCGAGTTGATCCTTGTCGCCCAGCAACACGAGCCGAGTCTCTGGCGACAGCGCATCGAACAATTGCGCGGCGAGCGTCACGTCGATCATCGATGCTTCGTCGACGACAAGCACGTCGTAGGGCAGCGGGTTGTCGCGCCCATAGCGCGCACGCATTCCATGGCCAAGACCGAGCAACCGATGCAACGTCTGCGACGTGCGCGGCAGCCGCTCGGCGATCGCCGGCGGCAGGCTCGCAGCCCGCGCGAGCAGCGCCTCTTGCATCCGTTGCGCCGCCTTGCCCGTGGGCGCGGCAAGCGCGATCGCAAGCGATGGGTTCGCGTCGAGCAAGCAAGCGAGCATACCGACGACCGTCGTCGTCTTGCCCGTGCCCGGCCCGCCGCTCACCACCGTCAGCCGGCCCGACAGGGACAGCGCCGCGGCCGCGCGCTGCCAATCGACTTCGCCGGCATCGGGCGGACCGAAAAACCGTGCAAGACGCGCCGCGAGCGCGGCGCCGTCGATGTCGGGCGCACGCGTCGCGTGCTGCAGCACCGCCGTCGCGAGACGCCGTTCGTCGTCGTAATAACGGGCAAGATAAAGACGGCCGGCCGCATCGATGACGAGCGGCTTTAGCGCAGCGGCGTCCAGGCCCGCATCGGAGACGACGCCGCTCGCGCGCAGCGCCGCGGCGGCCGCATCGGGCGGCTCGCCGTAGCGCTGCGCGAGGCGTTCGAACGATACGCAGACATGGCCGGCACTCGTCGCGCGGCTCACCGCGAACGCGGCCCGGCGCGCCCAACGCACGGCCTGCGAGGTCGCGCCCAGACGCTGAGCAAGGGCGCCCACGCGTCGTGCGAAGCCCTCGGCCAGCGCCGTACCGAATTCGCCGTGTTCGTTGGAGCGCGCTGGTCGCGAGTGGGCAACGGCTGAGGTCATGATGCGCGCTCCCCACTCATCGCCGCATCCAACGCCTCGATGAGCGCGCGTGCGGGCCGGCGCACATGCACGCCGCTCGGCATGTCGGCGTCGCGCCAAGTCGGCCGAACGCCGCGCACGAACAAGTATGCGTAGCCTGCGATATGCGCCTCGTAATCGTAGCGCGGCTGGCGCGCCTTCAAATAGCGATGGAGCGCCACGGTATAAAGCAGCGCCTGCAGGTGATAGGCGTGGTGCGTCATCGCTGCATCGAGTGAAGCCGCACCGTAATCGGCCGGCGTCGATCCCAGATGGTTCGACTTCCAATCGATAATCCAAAAACGGCCTTCGTGCTCGACGACCATGTCGATGAATCCTTTGATG
Organism: Trinickia sp.; assembly: GCA_036384755.1. Taxonomy (GTDB): domain Bacteria; phylum Pseudomonadota; class Gammaproteobacteria; order Burkholderiales; family Burkholderiaceae; genus Trinickia. Next base: position 20,181 of record DASVLS010000063.1, read on the forward strand.
AAACCGGACAGCATGCCCGCCTTCAGCGCGACGTCGGGATATCCGTGCCGCGTCAGCAGATCGCGCACCCCCCGCAATTCGAGTGCGGGCGATGCGAACAAGAACGGCCACTCCGTCAGCCTGCGCGACGGGTCGAGCGCGTCCAGTCTCAAGCTGGGCGCAAGCTGCGTCGCCGTCACGTCGGCCATCAGCCGCGCCATCATCTCGGGCAAACGCGCGGCCGTTTCGGCATCGGCGGCGACGGGGCGTTCGGCGAGCGCGCGTTCGATGGCCGCCGGCCACGTCGCCGAATCGGAAAAATCCGCCAACTCGAACATGCGGTGCAGGCATTCGCCCGCGGCGGCGCCCCGCGGAAACGCGAGAATGTCGCCGGACGACAACCACTGCGCGGGCGTTTGCGCCAAGGCGGGGGCAATCGCCGGCGCCAGCGGCGCACCCGGCAATTCCCACGCAGCCTGCGCCTCTCGCTGCACGGCGTCCAGCGCGTCATGGTCCGGCCTCGGCTCATCGTCGACTGTCTCATCGGGCTGCCGCACGGCGGCGGCGGCCAGCGAGCTGAAGCTGGCGATGCGCCACGTCTCCGTCAACGTTCGGCGCAGCACGCGCGCGGCGAAGTGCCGGCTCGCGGCCGTCTCGCGTTCGAGCGGGACGCGCCGCTGCGGCGAGGGCAGCGGCGCAAGCGTGATCGGGCCGTTTGCGATCGAGGCCCATGCCGCGTCGATCGCCTCATCGCCGGGGGGATCGTCGGCCCAGGCTTCGAACGGGCGGCCGTCACCGGCAACGAGCCAGTTCAGCACGCTGCGGCGCGACTCCTTCGTGGAGCGCGACGAGAGATAAGGACCCGCCACGAGGTAACAGCGGTGAACGGCCCGCGTCAGCGCGACGTAGACGAGCCGCGCCCGCTCGGCCGCTTCCTCGCGCGCGGCCTCGCAATCGGCACGCTCGGCCTGCTCGCCCTCGCAACCGTAATGCAGCACGGCGCGCGCGCCTCCCTGCGCGTCTTCGTGATATTCGCGGGCGTCGGGCAACCCGGCGCTCATGCCGGGCATCCGCGCGCCGTCCCCCAGGAAAGGGCAAAAGACGACGGCATACTCGAGCCCTTTCGATTTATGGACCGTGACGATCTGCACGAGATCGCGGTCGGATTCCAAGCGCAGTTGCGCTTCCTCGCCACCTCCGCGAGCCCTTTCCGCGGCGAGCCAGCGCAGCGTCGGTGCAATGCCCGGATGCACGGCCGCGCGCGCCGAGGCGAGTTCGGCCAAGTGGTTGACGTCCGTGAGCCGGCGCTCGCCGTCGTGGCCTGCGATGAGCCGTTCGCCGATGTCGAGCTCGCGCGTCATCGTGCGCCACATCGTTGCGAAGCCGCGTTCGAGCCAAAGCGACCGATAGCGCGCAAACCGCTCGACCCAAGTCGTCGCGTCGTCCGCATGCGCCAGCGCCGGTGCGTCGGCCAACTGTGCAAGACGCGCGAGGGCCTGTGCATCGAGCCCGAACCAGTCGGCCGCCAGCGCGGCGCGCAAACGCCGCAGATCGCCGGGCGCGTCGACGGCCGCCAACACGCGCTCGAACTGCTCGGCATCGAGCGTCGCAAACACGGACGATTGCGCGAGCTCGACGCTGCCCACGCCCCAAGCGGCGAGCACGCGCTTCATCAGGCTGCCCTGCTTGTGCGTGCGCACGAGCACGGCGATGTCCGCCGGCGCCAGCGCCGCCTCGCCCAGCGCCACACCGCCCCCGCGCGCGCCGCGCAGCAATCGCACGATCTCGGCCGCGCAGGCTTGCGCGGCTTGCCTTTGCGCCTCGCGCTTGATCAGCGTCGCTTCGCCGGCAGGCAGCATCCAGATTCGCAGCGCGCCGTCCGCCTGCTGTTCGCGCGCAGGGTCGGCATCGTCGATCAAAGGCGGGCGAGCGCGCTCGGCTGCGCGCACCGGCATGTAGTCGAGCCCTTCGAGCACGAAGGCGCGAGGATTGGCGCCGAAAATGCGATTGCATGCATCGACGAGCGGCCCCGTCGAGCGCTGGTTGACGGCCAGCGTATAACGCGCCGTCGCCGCGTGCCGCGCGGCCAAGTAGGTGTGGAGGTCGGCCGCGCGAAAACTGTAGATCGCCTGCTTCGGATCGCCGACCAGGAAGAGCGGCCCCGGCCGTCGGTCCGCACCCGGGCTGGCGAAAATGCGCTCGAAGATCGCGAACTGCAGCGGATCGGTATCTTGGAACTCATCGATCAGCGCAGCAGGATAGCGCGCCCGCAGCGTCTGCGCCAGCCACGGGTGCGACATCAACGCGGTGTGCAGATTGGCCAGCAGATCGTCGAAAGACGCGAGCCGACGCGTGCGCTTCATCGCCGCGAGCGCCGAAGGCGCCTGTTCGAGCCAGACTGCAAGCAGGCCGAGCCAGCGTACGCGATGGGTCTCCTCTGCTGCCTCGGAAGCCGAGGCAAGCGTATCCGCCAAGGTGAAGAACGGATGCTCGGGCGGCGCGAGCTTGACCTTCGTCGCCTTTGTCAGCGCCGTGGCGGTCAGCTTCAGCGCTTCGCGCGGCGGCGGCGCATGGCAGTCGCCTTCGGCCAAGTAGCGGCCCCACGCATCGAGCGCGGCCCGCATGGCGTCCGGTTTATGCGTCGTCTGTTTCAGCGAAGCGCGCGCGTCTTCGAGCACGCGCTCGATCGCTTCGCGCTCCGCTCGCCAAAGCGCGCAAGCGGCATCGAATCGGGTTCGCGCTTGATCGTCGTCTTGCGCGTCGATCGCGGGGGGCTCCGCGCCCGACGCCCCCCAGCGCAACTGCGCCAGCGGCTTTTTCAAGCGCCGGGCGAGTTGTGCATCGAGCTCCACCGGGCTCGCGCCTCGCGCGACGAGCCATGCGGCGAACGCCGGGTAGGCGGCCGCCACCGGCTCGACGCGCTCGCGCCAAAACTCGGCGGCAAGCTCGAACCGCAGCGATGCGTCGTCGGCCTCCATCTCGAACGCGAACGGCATGGCGGCTGCGAACGGGGCTTCCTGCAAGGCCCGCTGGCAAAACGCGTGGATCGTGTGAATGGCCGCCTGATCGAACGCCGACAGGGCGCGGCGAATTCGCTTGCCGGCAACGTCGCGATCGAGTCCGCCCGGGCCGAGCGTCGTATCGAGCAACTGCGCGACGAACGGGTCGCCGCCGTCGTCGTCGATCTCGATCGCACGGGAAAGCTCGGCCAACCGAGAACGGATCCGCTCGTGCAACTCGGCCGTCGCCGCCTTCGTAAAGGTCACGACGAGGATCTGGTCGGCGTTCAGATCGCGTTCGAGCAGCAGTCGCACATAGAGCGCACAGATGTTCCACGTTTTGCCCGTGCCTGCCGATGCCTCGATCTGATTGACCCCGGCGAGCTCGCACGTGAAGACGTCGAGCGGCTCGGGCGGCGGCAGCTCGGGCAACTCCGGCGGCTCGGACGGGCGGCGGTCGTGCTCGCTCATGCTTCGCTCCCCGTCAGATGGGCGATCAACGGTTCGAAGACGATCCGCGATAGTGCGCCGAACCGCTCGTCGAGCGATAGATCGACGCCGCGCCAGGCGATTTCGAGCGCCGCGTCGTCCGATTCTCCGCGCACGCGGTCGTTGATCCAAACGCCGAGCGCGTCGGCATCGCCTCCGTTCGCCTTTGCCCATGCGCTCTTCGGAAAGAAGCGCAGCGGCAGTCGGCGCCCCGCGACGAACAGCGCGACTAGCGGCGCCAGATGATCGAGCGGCGCTTCGACACGCGAAAACGCGAAGCGCTCCGCGGCGCCGTACCAAACCGTCCGGCACGGGCCGTCAGGCTGCGCGGCGCAGTAGGCGAGATGCGCGAGCCAAGCATGGAGATATTCGCGCGCATTGGGGCTCGCGTACCGATAGAGCACCTGTCCCGCAGCGGTCACGCGGTTGAGCGTGCCCTGCAATGTTGCAGGCGTGTTCGCCATATCGAGCAACGCCTGGCGCAATGCCGCGTCGTGCTCGCCGAAGAGCGCCACGCCGCCGGTGTCGGGCCAGCGCGGAACGATCGGCAGTGCAAACGGCAAGCGAGCGGCGCCCGAACTCAGCGCCGCGCGCACGTCGCCCGCGAGGCGCGCCAGCGCGCCCAGCTCGCGCCGCTTGAGCACGTCTCCCGTCGCCCCCGCGGGCAGCTCGGGGCTCGTCTGCGCGATGCGCCACGCGCGGGCGCGCGCCGCATCGTCGTCGCCGGCATCGATCAAGCGCGGCAACAGCCGATCGGCGAGCGCATCGCGCCCGGTGTAGTCGAGTTCGAACGGCTCGATCTCGAGCAGTTCGCCCTGCGTCTTCTCGAGCACGACGCCCAACCGCTCGCGCAGCAGCGAACGCGCGGGATGCTGCCAAAACCGTTGAAAATCGGCGAACGCGACCGCCCCGGCTGGCTCGGGCGGCAACGGCTCGCAGAAGAACGGCGGCGTACGCGTCTCGTCCTCCATGCCGTTAGCCAATCGCTGCGCCAAGCGCGCGCGCTGCGCATCGTACGTGAAGAGCACACGCGATCCGTCGAAGTAATCGGCCGAGAAAGGCTGCAACGGATGCTCGACGATGAACGCGCGGCGGGCGGCGTCGACCGCGGCCGGCGCCGCGCCGGGTCCCGCCTTCGCTCGCGCCAGATGGTCGAGCAACTCGTCGACGAGCGCGGCGGGCGGCAACGGCGCGTTGTCCCGTATGCTACGGCCCGTATAGCCGATGAAGAATCGATCCCGCGCGGCGAGCAGCAGATCGAGGAAGAGATTGCGTTCGTCGGCCCGGCGCTGGCGGTCTCCGAGCTGAGGCAGCGCCGCCATCAGGTCGAACTCGTCCGCGCGCGCGAGGCTCGGCAACACGCCGTCGTCCATCCCGATCAAGCAAATCGCGCGATAAGGCAAGCCGCGCAAGCTCGTCAGCGAGGAGAACGTCACGCCGCCCCACGGCACGCCGCCGTGCGCCGCGTCGTCCAGCGCGACGGTCAACGCCGCGCGCATCACCGCGGCTGGCGCCGACGCGTCGAGCGCGCCGTCGCGCATGGCCTCGAGCGCCTGTTCGACGGCATCGCGCACGCTCGCCAGCGCATCGGCGAACGGCGGCGTGGCATCGAACAACCGGGCGAGCGCGTCGGCAAGCAGCGCGTTCCAGCCGTCGCAGGTCAGCGACTCGCGCGTGCGCCGCACGAAGCCGTAAAGATCGTCGACGAAGCGCGCCAGCCGCCCGAGCAATTCGCCGTCGGCGCCCCGCGCCCCCGCAACGGGCAGCCACGCGTCGACCGGGTCGGCGTCGTCGGGCATCGCATAGCCAAGGAAGAGCCGCGTGAGCGCATCGGCGAACGTGTGCCGTGCGCCGGAGACGGCCGGCGCCAGATGCTCGCCGTCGTCCGTCGGCGCCTCGGTCGCGAGGCCGCGCCGCGCGCCTGCCGCGGCGAGCCAGCCCTGTATCGTATCGAGCGCGGCCGCATCGATGCCGTAGCGCGCGGCGACGGCATCCGTGCGCAGCCATTCCACGACTTCGGGCGCAGCCACGCCGCGATCGGCGAGCGCGAGCCAGTCGAGCAGCACGCGGGCGATCGGATTGGCTTGCGACGGCGGCAGCCCGGTGATGCGATACGGAATGCGGCCGCGCTCGTCGCTGCGCGTCGTGCCGAACACGGCGTCGATCAGCGGTGCGGCCGACGCAAGGTCGGGACAGACGACGAGCACGTCCGACGGCCGCAAGCCCGGCAGCGCATCGTCGGCGCCGCCCCGCGTCTCGTCGAACCAGCCGAGCAGGCGGTCGTGCAGCACTTCGAGTTGGCGCGACAAGCTGTGGCAGACATGGACTTCGATGCCGAGCGCCCCGCGCTCGTCGAGGCTGCCGTCGCCGCCCGCCTCCTCCACGCCCTCCGGCGCCAGATCCAGCATGGCGTTCTGCACGCGGGCCAGCCAATTCGATGCCTCGTTCTCGGCATATCGTGTCGCTTCGCTCGCGGCCGCGCCTTCGGTCAGCTCGTGCAGCAAATGCAGCTGCGCCTGCGTCTGCCGCCCCCACTGCGCGAGCAGCGGGTGACCGACTTCGTGAAAATCCAGCGCGTCGGCCGCTTCGAGCGCAAGCGCCCGGCCTTCGGTGACGATGTCGAACCAAAACTGGCGGCAGGGATTCATTACGTACAGCCGAACGTCCATCCAACGCGAGAGTTCGCGCAGCAACGCGATGTAAAGCGGCGCGATCGTCGGCAATGCGAATACGCTGACCGAGGCCGGCCAACGCGCGCGCATCACGGCATCGAGATCGAGCGTACGCACGAGTTGCAAAAATCGGTGTGCGGGCGGCGCGACATCGTCCGTGCCTGGCGCCTGGCCCATACCCGCCTGCCCCGCGGCGCCGGCGCGGCGGCCGGACTCGGCCAGCTCGCTCAATACCGCACGCCACAACGCCGCTTGCCACTGCTCGTCCTCTCGCGCGGTGAGCGGCGCATTCGCCGCCCGCGCGTTCGCCAAGCCGCCCGGCACGGTCTCGAAGATCGACTGCCCTTGCTGCCAGCGCGCGAGCCATTCGGGGCGATAGGTCAAATAGTGGTCGAAGACGGTGGCGACGCGCCGCGCGAGCTCGTAGCGCATCGGCGCATCGGCCGCATCGAGGTAGGTGCGAAGGCGCGGCGAGTCGAGCCATCGATCGTGCGCGGCAGGCGCCTGCCCCGACGCGCGCGCGCCGCCGAGCGCTGCTTCGTCTTCGTCGCGAGCGAACGAGCCGAACGAGCCGAACAAGCGGTAGCAACGCCAAGCGAGCCGCTCGACGGCGAGCGGCGAATGGCTCGGCACGTCGATGACGCCGCCGATCTGTGTCCACAGCCACTGCGCCAGATAGCTGAAGTTCACGTTTGCGCAGATCCCGCGGCGCGAGGCAAGCTCGAGCTCGAGCCGGCGGCGCACGGCCGCGCTCGGCACGATGATCTCCTCGCTCGTCCAGGGATCGGACGGCATCGCGGCGAGGTCGTCGGACAGCGCTTGAACGAGCGTTTCGTACCGGTTCGAATAGAAAAGCTGGAGCATGAACCCTTGGCGATGGAAGGGGGCTTCGCGCGGCCTAGGTGCGCGAGACGCGGGAACGCAAAAGCGTCAGCATAGCAAAGGCGTTGTCCGCTCCGCACGCTTTGCTCGGGTGGCGCCCGCTCCCCGCCCCGCAGCGGGCGAAACGCAGCGCGCACAGCCGGTGTCTAGCGCGGATGAAATACGTTAGACTCCACGCCAGCCCTTTCCTCCCCGCTTCATCCTGCCGTTTCGAGATCGATGCGCTACTCGAAAGAAATCGAAAAATTTCTCTATAGCCAATATTTTTTCGGTGGACTGCGCATGGCGGTCGGCGTCTCGCTGCCGGCAGTCCTGTGCCTCGTCGTGTTCCATAAGGCCGATCTGGGTTTCACGATCGCCACGGGCGCGCTCGGGGCCTGCGTCGTCGACATGCCGGGGCCGCTCAAATACAAGCACAACGAGATGCTCATTTGCAGCGTGCTCGGCTTCGTTTCCGCGCTGGCGACGGGGCTCGCGACGTTCAACGTCCTCGCGCTTTGGATCACCGTCGTCGCGCTGACGTTCGCGCTGTCGCTAACGGTCGTCTACGGCAACCGCTGGCCGCAAATCAGCTTCGCCACGCTGTTCATGATGGTGATGACGCTGGAGGAGCACTTTACGCCGCTGCAAGCGCTGATCAATGCCGCGTGGATCCTGGCGGGCGGCCTTTGGTACACCTATTGGGCGACGTTCGTGTCCCGATGGCAGGCGCACCGGATCGAGAAACAGGCGCTGGCCGAGAACGTCTTTGCCTGCGTCGACTATCTGCTCGCGCGCGCCGATTTCTACGACGTCGACGCGAACCTGGACGACTGCTATCGCAACCTCGTCGACAAACAAACGACGGCCGTGGAGATGCAAGACGCCGCGCGCGCGATCGTGCTGCGCAACCTGCCGAAGCTGCGGCGCGGCAAGCTCGACGCACGCCGCGTGGCGCTGTTCAACCTGTTCATCAACACGGTCGATCTGCATGAGCTCTTCGTCGGCGCGCACACCGACTATCCGCTTTTGCGCAGCACGTTCGGCAACGGCGATCTGATGATGTTCTTCCGCGACCTGATTCGCAAGGCCGCGAACGATCTCGAGGAAATCGGCTTAGCCGTGCTGCAGAACCGGCGCCCGCAAGCGCGCGTGAACGTGAAGGCCGAGATGCGCGCGATCGAGTACGAGCTCGAACTCATGCGCAAGCAAGGGTTGTCCGAACGCAATTCCGAGGCTTATTCGGCTGCATCGGCTTCGTTCCGACGCATCTGGAGCGCCGTTCGTCTCATCGACAAGATGAAGAAGAGCATCGCGAACGAGACGCCGAACACGCGCACCGAGATGCGTATCGACCATACGCTCATGCGCTTCTTGTCGGGACGACGCGTACCGTTGCCGCAAATCTTCTCGAACCTGACGATGGCGTCGCCGAGTTTTCGGCATGCGCTGCGCGTGACGCTCGCCGTGGCCGCCGGTTTTTGGCTCGGGCGCCTGCTGCCGCTCACCAACGCCTATTGGATCGTGATGACGACGCTCATCATCATGAAGCCCGGCTACTCGCTCACGAAGCAGCGCAACACGCAGCGGATCGTCGGCACGACGATCGGTTGCGCGGCGAGCCTCGCGCTCATCTGGTTCGTCAAAACGCCGGCGATCCTGCTCGTGTTCATGTTCGCGTCGATGGTGATGAGCTACAGCCTGCTGCTGTTCAACTACGCGGCGAGCGTCGTCTTCACCTCGTCGTACGTGCTGCTGCTGTTTCACCTGCTCGCACCGGGCAGCCTGCGCATCATCGGCGAACGCGCGATCGATACGGTCGTGGGCTGCGCGCTCGCCATCGGCGCGAGCCATCTTTTTCCGTATTGGGAATATCGGCTGATGGGCAAGCTCGTGACCGAGATGCTGGCCGCGACGCGTCAATATCTAGAGAGCGCCTGGTGGTGGGGCAACGCGACGCGCGCCCCCGCGGGCCTGGGCGGCGCTACACCCTCCGGCGCCGCGCCCGCGTCCGCCCCCGACGCGGCCGGCGGCGACGATCGCGACTTACGCTACCGGCTCGCACGCAAGAATGTCCATATTGCATTCGCGAATCTGGCCCAAGCGTTTCGGCGCATGATGCTCGAGCCGAAGGCGCAACAACGGTTCGTACCGGAGCTGAACGATCTGCTCGTGCAGAGCCACGCGCTGGCCGCCCACATTACGGCGGCTGCACCGCTTCTACGCAGCATGGCGCAGCACGAGCCCGACGGCGAGCAAGCGCTGCAGCGGGCGCTATCGACCGTGCGCGACAACATCATGCGCGCGCAGAACGGCGAAGCGCCTGCCGCCGATCAAGCGGAAACGACCAAGCAGCTCACGCGCGAGCTCGACGCGATGGTGGTCGATGTCGAGCGCACGGGCGCGCGACCGGCCGAATTCGTCGGTGAAATCAAGCTGCTCGCGCTGCAGTGCAAGCAAATGCTGGCCGCGTCTTTCCTCATCCGCAAGGACGCGGGCGTCATTCGACTGCCGCAGGCTTGAGCTTACGCCGCTGCGCGCACCCGAGGCCGAGCGGCAGCGCTTACTGCGAAGCGCCCAAGGCGCTGGCGGCCGCCGTGCCGCTCGCGACCTGCGCCGCCGGGGCCGACGACGAGGGCATGGCCGCGTTCTGCTCGTCGTATTCGCGCTTGCCCTTCATGGCGTTGAAGACGAACGTGCCGATCACGATCAGCACGATGACGATGATGAGCACCGCGACGCGGGTCGTGGCATTCGATTTGTTCGGTTGGCGCGGATCGTTCATAGCGAGAGCCTTGCGGACGTGCGGTCGACGGCCGCCGGGCGCGAAGAGAGAAGACGAAAGCCGGCATTCTACGCGCTTCGGCGGCAGGCGAGCGTGCCCGACGCCGGCCTCATCGCACGGGCAACGCGGTCGAATACTTGATTTGCTCCATCGCGAAGCTCGAGCTGACGTCGAATAACGGCACCGTGCGTATCAATTGCTTGTAGACGCGATCGTAGTCGTCGATATCGGAGACGACGATGCGCAGCAGATAGTCGGTCTCACCACTCATGCGATAGGCCTCCACCACTTCTGGAATTTCGCGCACGGCTCGAACGAACTCGAGCGCCCACTCCTCCGTATGCTGATTCGTGCGCACCGCCACGAACACCGTCGTCCCGACGCCCAGTTTGCGCGCGTCGCACAGCGCGACCTGCGCGCGGATGACGCCTTCTTCCTTGAGACGCTGAAGCCGCTTCCAGCAAGGCGTTTGCGAAAGATTGACGCGACTCGCGAGCTCGGCGATCGGCAGCGTAGCGTCGACTTGAAGCAGTTCGACCAGCTTGCGATCGATAGCATCCATTCCCATTACGATCTCCGAAGAGAAATTTCTTCTATGTTTATGGAAGATCGGGAAATTATAGGGAAACTCTTTTTACAGATAAAACGATATAAATGGGGCATCCCTGAACCCGGCGGCCGCTTATGCGCGCCGCCTACCGGACCGATACCCCATGAGCCGATCGATCGAATCGAGCATGAACGCCTACGCCGTGCCGCCCAGCGCCGTCCCGACCGGCGTGCATCGCATGGCGAGCCGGCCGAACGCAGCGTCGGTCGAAGCCGAGGCCGCAGCCGCCCTCGCGCGGCTGCGCTCGGCGCTCGATGCGGCGTTCGCGACTGTACCCCACAGCGCCGCCCCGTCTGAATCGCAATCCGCCGACTTCGCGCGTCTCATGCGCGCGGCGCTGACGCAGGCTGCCGCCGAAGACACGTTACTGACGCCCGCGCAGTGCGAGGGCGCCGCGAACGGTTATCGCCGCCATCTCCTGATCGCCGACCCGCAAGGCCGCTATGCCGCGGCCGCCCTTGTCTGGCAGCCGGGTCAAGCAAGCCCCGTGCACGGACATCGCACCTGGTGCGGCTACGCCGTGCTCGACGGCGCCCTGCGCGAAACGCTGTACGCGTGGGATGAGGCTACCGAGCACGCGCAGCCGCTACGCACGCAAGCGCGCGAAGCCGGTGCGGTCTCTTACGTGCGTGCTGGCTTGAATGCCATCCATCGGCTTGCCAACGACGGCGCGCGGCCCGCCGTTTCGCTGCACGTCTACGGCGTGGCCGGCGAGCATATCGCGACCGGCGTCAATCGGCTCGTGACCGCACGCCACTAGAAGGGCCTGTTCACGCTAATTCCAGGCTTGCGAACGGGCCCTAGTACGCGACCGTCGCGATGCGATGCACGAAGCGCCCCGCTTCGATCTCGTCGACGAACGCAACGGCGTAATCCTCAGCGGAGATCTTGCTGTCGCCGTTCGCATCGACGATCAGCGTGTCGGCGCCCGTGCGGAACGCGCCGGTTTTCGTGCCGGGCGCGATCAGCGCGGCCGGCGCGAAGAACGTCCAATCCACGTCGGTCACCGTCCGATAGAACGACAGCGCCTCCCGATGCGCGAGCGCAACGGGCTTGTAGGCGTCGGGAAAGCCTTCGGTGTCGACCAACTGCTTGCCCGGCGCGACTTCCAACGAGCCCGCGCCGCCTACGGCAACCAGCCGCTTCACGCCCGCCGCACGCGCAAGCGCAACCAGCGCACGCGTGGCCTCGACGACTTTCGACGGTTGGTCGCGCGGCGGCGCATAAGCGCTCGCGATCACATCGAAGCCCTTGATTTGCGCAGCGCTCGCGGCGGTGTCGAACAGGTCTGCCGCGACCACGGTCAACGATGGCAGTCCATCGATGGCCCGCGGCTGACGCGCAAGCGCCGTCACTTCGTGCCCGCGCTCGATCGCCTGCGCGGCGATCCGCGATCCGATCATCCCCGTGGCGCCGAAAAGCGCAATTTTCAAACGTTGGTGTTGCATGGCATGGCTCCTGTTGGATTGATATGTAACTAAACCGCTTACATTTTTGGGTCAAAAAAAGGGGCCGAGGCCCCCGCTCGTCATTTGGCATTGCCGGCCGCCGACACGATCGGCAACCGGCGCCACCCTTCACCTACTTTTCCTTGCTCCCCTGCACCGCCGCGTTTTCGGCCTCGATCACGCCAGCCGTCACATCCGCCAGCGTCCGGGCGCCGAGCGAGGCTTCCATCACTCGCTGCGCGTCGTCGACGATGCCGACGAGCACCTGCTGAATATGCCGACCCACCGGACAATCGGGATTCGGCGCGTCGCGGTGAAGGCCGAATAGCTGCGCCTCGTCCACAGCGCGATAAACGTCGACCAGCTTGATCGCACCGGGCGAGCGCGCCAGCAACGCGCCGCCGCCGGCACCCAGTTGCGAGGTGGTCAATCCGGCCTGCGCGAGCATCGAAAGCAACCGCCGGATCAACGCCGGATTCGTGTTGACGCTGCCCGCGATGATCTCCGACGACAACGGCTCGCCTTGCTGCAGCGACAGCAGCACCAAGGTGTGAACGGCATAGGCGAAACGACTGCTCGTATTCATCGACGAAAGGGAGAACAAACTGTAACTATCATAATTACATTTATTGCGGCATGCAAGCCTCGCAACGCACGCAAGGCCATGCGCAAATCGCATGGCGGCCGATGATGCCGACCGCCTATCGTCATGGCTGCGGAGTACACTGCCCGTTCGCACCCGTCTCTTGACGTACGACCTCCACGTTTGTCCCTCACTCGAGAAGGAGCACATCATGGCCGCGAAGAAGATTCTGTTTCTAACGGGCGATTTCGCCGAGGACTACGAAACGATGGTGCCGTTCCAGGCGCTACAGGCGGTCGGGCACACGGTCGACGCCGTGTGTCCGGGCAAGCGATCCGGCGACAAGATCAAGACGGCGATTCACGACTTCGAGGGCGATCAGACGTACACGGAAAAACCCGGGCATCAGTTCGCGCTGAATGCGACTTTCGACGAAGTCGATGCATCGAGCTACGACGCGCTGGCCATTGCCGGCGGCCGCGCGCCCGAATATCTGCGTCTCGACCCGAAGGTGATCGAGCTCGTGCGTCATTTCGCGCAGAACAACAAGCCGATTGCAGCGATTTGCCATGCGGCGCAACTGCTCGCGGCCGCCGATGTGATTCGCGGCAAGCGCATCTCGTCGTACCCGGCTTGCTCGCCCGAGGTGCGGCTCGCGGGCGGCGAGTACGCCGACATCCCCGTCGATGCGGCCGTGACCGACGCGCCGTTCGTGACGGCGCCCGCGTGGCCCGCTCACCCCGAGTGGCTGCGCCAGTTCCTGGCCCTGCTCGGCACCCGCATCGAACTGTGAATCAGCTCGACGCGCCGTCGGCGAACGCCGTCGTGCGCCCCGCCAGCGCGGCCACGACGACGACGAGCTCGAGCGGATCGATCGGCTTGGCCAAGTGCGTTTGGAAGCCGGCCAGCAGCGCGCGGCGCCGGTCCTCGCTGCGCGCGAACGCCGTCAGCGCCGCCGCTGGCGTGGTGCGCCCGCGCTGCGCCTCCGACATCCGCAAACGCCGGATGAATTCGTAGCCGTCCACGCCGGGCAGCCCGATGTCGCTCACGATGACGTCGGGCGCCTGCGCCGCGCAGGCGTCCAGCGCCTCCAACGCGGTGCCGAACACGAGCGTCGTCGCGCCGCGATCCTGCAGCACGCGCTCGACGAGCTCCCTCGCATCGGGCTCGTCCTCCAGCACGAGCACGCGCAGCCCCGCCAGCGCGGGCGGCGTATCGAGCGCGAGCGGCTCGCCGTCGCGTTCGCGCGCCAGTTCCGCGCCGGTGGCCGGCAGCGAAACGACGAACGTCGCACCGCAACCGGCGCCGCCGCTGCGCGCGGCGATGCGCCCGCCATGCATTTCGACGAGCTGCCGCGCGATCGACAGGCCCAGCCCCAAGCCGCCATGTTGACGCGCGATGCCGGCGTCTTCCTGGCGAAAGCGCTCGAACACATGCGGCAAGAACTCGGGCGTGATGCCTTGCCCGTTGTCGGAGACGGTCAGCTCGACTTCGCCGTCCGTGCGCCGCAGCGCCACTTCGACGAGCCCGCCCTTGCCCGTGAATTTGACGGCGTTCGACAGCAGATTCCAGACGATTTGCTGCAAGCGCGACGGATCGCCCTGGACGGCGCCCGCCGCCTCGAGCGCCGAAACGATGCGAATATCCTTGGCCTGGGCCGCCGGCCCGACCGAGCGAATGACGTATTCCACGACGTCGGCCAAATCGACGCGCTCGGCGTCGAGCCGCAGCTTGCCCGCGAGGATGCGCGAGAAATCGAGCAGGTCGTCGACCATCCGCGCCTGCGCACGCGCGTTGCGATCGATGACGTCGAGTCCTTTGCGCAACGATTCCGACACGCTCGCATCGCGCAGCAGAAACTGCGTCCAACCGACGATCGCATTGAGCGGCGTGCGCAACTCGTGCGACAGCGTGGCCACGAACTCGTCCTTCATGCGCGACGCGCGCTCGGCCTCCGTCCGCGCGGTGCGCTCGGCGGCGAGCAGCGCCTCGCGTTCCTCGGCCAATGCGCGAAAATGCGCCTCGCGCTCCTGAGAGCGTTGCGCCAAAGCCAACTCCCGCTCGATGCGCCGCTCGCGCAAGACACGCTCGATCGCTTCGGGCACATAGTCGAGATAGCCTTCGCTCTTGGGGACGACATCGGCCACGCCCGAGCGCAGCGCTTCGATCACGCGCGCTTCATCGGCAAAGCCCGTGCATAGGATGGCGGGCAGCACGAGCCCTTGCGAGCGCAGCGCACGCAGAAAATCGAGCCCCGTTTCGGCGCCGCCGAGCGCATAGTCGACGACGATCACGTCGGGCGCCGCGGCGTCGATCGCCTGGCGGGCTTGGGCGGCGCTCGCCGCGGTGCTCACGCGGTAGCCGGCCCGCGCGAGCGAGCGCGACGCAAGCCGTAACAGTCCTTCGTCGTCGTCGACGAACAGCGCATGCGCGCTCATCTAGCGCCCGCGGGCAGCTTCACCACTTGCAAGAAGAAGCCGAGGCGGCGCACGGCCTCGATGAACGCGTCGTACTCGACGGGCTTGGTGACGTACACGTTGCAGCCGAGTTCGTAGCAGCGCTCGATCTCGCGCGGATCGTCGGTGGTCGTGAGCACGATGACGGGCAGCGAGGCCGTGCGCCGATCGGCTTTCAGGCGCCGCAACACCTCCAAGCCGTCGATGCGGGGCATTTTCAGATCGAGCAAGATCACCGACGGCGGCAGTTCCTCGCGCGCGAGCGCCGACGTATCGCTGAAAAAGTAATCGAGCGCCTGCTGGCCGTCGCAAAACCGCGTGAAGCCGTTGGTCAAGCCCGCGCGGCGCAGATTGCGCTCGATCAGGGTGGCGTGACCGTCGTCGTCTTCGATCAGAATGATGCTGACCGACTGCCCGGGAGCCGGATGGCCCGCAGGCCCTGTTGCGTTATGCATGCTGTACTTCCTCGTTTCGTTATGCGGCGACGACCTGCTTGGCCGCCTCCGGTAGCGATAGATAGAACGTGGTGCCTTCGCCCTCCGTCGACTCCGCCCAGACGCGCCCGCCATGACGCTCCACCATCCGCCTCACGAGCGCGAGCCCGATGCCTTCGCCCGCCGCGATGTTGCCGTGCAGTCGTTGAAAAGCGTTGAACAGGCGCGGCATCGCGCCGGCGGGGATGCCGAGGCCATTGTCCTTCACGTAGAAAATGCGCAGCGAGCGCACGCCGGGCGGCGCCGGCAGCGCACCGATCTCGATTCGGCCCGGCCGGTCGGGGTCGAGGTAGTTGATGGCGTTGCCGATCAGGTTCGCGAAAATCTGCTCGAGCGCGGTCGGGTCGCCCCAGACGGGCGGCAATTCCTCGACGACGAGCTCGGCGCGGCACGCGCGGATCGACGCCTGCATCGCATCGAGCACGTGGCGCACGACCGAGCCGACATCGACCTCCTGGCGCCGGTACTCGACGCGCCCGACGCGAGACAGGCGCAGCAGCGAATCGATGATGTGCGCGGCGCGAAGCACGGCGCTTTGAAGGTAGCGCAGCGCCTCGCCGATGTCCTCGTCGATCAGCCGTTCGATCCGCTCGCGCTCGGCCGGCGCGAGCGACGACGCACGCACCGCCGCACGCAGATCGTCGCACGAGTGCGTGAGTTCTTTCGAGAAGCCTTGCAGGTTCACGAGCGGCGCGCGCAAGTCGTGCGACACGCTGTAAATGAACATCTCGTTTTCCTGCGTCTGCTGGTGCAGCGTCTCGTTGGTCTGGGCGAGCTCGTCGGCGCGGCGCGCGAGATCGTTTTGAAAGCGCGCGCCGAGCCGTTCCGATTCGAGCAGCCTTCGGCTCGTATCGTGCAAGATCTCGTCGAGCTGGGCGATTTCGTCGTTACCCGAGGACGGCGGACCGAGGGGCGCGCTCTCCGCCAAGCGCTCGGCGTTGTCCGACAGCCGCGCCAGCCTGCCGCGCAGGCCCCGCGTGAACAGAAACACCGCGAGCGCCGTCATGACGAGCGAACCGGCGACGACCGCCGCCGTCAACTGTTGCTGTTGGGCGAGCGCGTCGGCAGCCTGCACCGCGCGAACGGCGTCCGTGCGCAGTTCCTCGTTTTGGAACGCGGCCACTTGGGCGCGGAACCGGTCGAGCACGTCGACGCCCGCCTGATTGCGGAACCGCTCGAGCACGTCGTCGCGCCGGCCGGTTCTCATGAGATCCTGAACGCGGTCGGACCATTGCCGGTAGGCCTGCACCGTCTGGCGAATCTGCGCCGCGCGCTCGACTTGCACCGGGTTGTCCGCCACGAGATCGACGAGGCGGTCGATGCGGCGATCCATCTCGATCCACAGCGTGATCGGCGTGGGCGACGCGCGATCGTTCTTCAGGACGGCGCCGCGCATGCGCACGGACTCGATCAGCATCGGCTCGAGAATCGCACTCGTTTGCCGCAGGACGTCCTTGCTGTGCAGCGACCATTGCTCGGCATGGTCGGCATCGTTTTGCGCTTTCATGAGCCCGGAAAGCAGCGCGACTTCGACCAGCGTCGGAATCGCGATCAGCAACAGCCCTTTGGTCGTCAGTCTCATGCGCGGTCAAAGCGGTTCGGAAGGCCCGGCCGGTCGAACGCCGGCGATTGACGCATTATGTCGGCGTTTTATGAGAATGACAAAGCGTCGTTAATTCTTGAGCCGGTATCCGGTTTTGAATATCCAGGCGACGATGCCCGTGAAAATGGCCAGGAAAACCGCAGTCATCAAGAGGCTCACCGCCACATGCACGTCGGCGATGCCGTAAAAGCTCCATCGGAAGCCGCTGATCAGATAGACGACCGGGTTCGCGAGCGCGACCGTGCGCCAAAACGGCGGCAAGATGTCGATCGAATAGAAACTGCCGCCCAAGAACGTGAGCGGCGTCACGATCAGCAACGGAACGACCTGGAGTTTTTCGAAACCGTCCGCCCAGATTCCGATCACGAATCCGAACAGGCTGAACGTGACCGACGTCAACACGAGGAACAGCACCATCCACAGCGGATGCTCGATGCGCAACGGCACGAAACATGCGGCCGTCGCCATGATGATGAGCCCGAGCATGATCGACTTGGTCGCCGCGGCGCCGACGAAGCTCACGACGAGTTCGAGATACGACACGGGCGCCGTCAACAGCTCGTAAATCGTGCCGGTGAATTTCGGGAAATAAATGCCGAACGAGGCGTTCGTGATGCTTTGCGTGAGCAGCGAGAGCATGACGAGCCCGGGCACGATGAACGCGCCGTAGCTGATCCCATCGATCTCGCGAATACGCGAGCCGATCGCCGCACCGAAAACGACGAAATAGAGCGAGGTGGAAATCACGGGCGAGATGACGCTTTGCATGAGCGTGCGCCAGGTGCGCGCCATTTCGAAGCGGTATATCGCGCGCATCGCGTGGTAATTCATGAGCGCTCCTTATCCTTGACCAGATCGACGAAGATGTCTTCGAGCGAGCTTTGCGTCGTCTGCAGATCCTTGAAGCGGACCTCGGCGTCGTCCAGATCCTTGAGCAGCTTGACGATGCCGGCACGCTCGGACTGCGTGTCGTCGTAGGTGTACGTGATCGAGCCGCCGTCGGACGAGAGCTCGAGACGATAGCCGGCCAGATCGCCCGGCACTTGCGCGAGCGGCGCCTCCAGATGCAACGTGAGCTGCTTCTTGCCGAGCTTGCGCAACAACTGGTTTTTTTCCTCGACGAGAACGATTTCACCGCGGTTGATGATGCCGATCCGATCGGCCATCTCTTCGGCTTCGTCGATGTAGTGCGTCGTCAGAATGATCGTCACGCCCGTTTCCTTGAGCGTGCGCATGAGGGCCCACATGTCGCGCCGCAACTCGACGTCCACGCCCGCCGTCGGCTCGTCGAGAAACAGCACCGACGGTTCGTGCGAGAGCGCCTTGGCGATCAGCACGCGCCGCTTCATCCCGCCCGACAGCGTCATGATGGCGTTGTTGCGCTTGTCCCATAGCGAGAGCGCGCGCAGCACCTTTTCGAGATGGGCCGGATTGGCCGACTTGCCGAAGAGGCCTCGGGTGAACGAAACGGTATCCCAGACCGTTTCGAAGGCGTTCGTCGTCAATTCCTGCGGCACGAGGCCGATCATGGCGCGCGCGCGGCGGTAGTCCTTGACGATGTCGTGCCCGTCGACGCGCACCTCGCCTTCGGTCGGTTTGACGATGCCGCATACCGTGCCGATCAGCGTCGTCTTGCCGGCGCCGTTCGGGCCGAGCAACGCGAAAATCTCGCCGCGCCGGATTTCGAGATTCACGTGCTTGAGCGCGCGGAAGCCCGAGGCATATGTTTTCGAGAGATTGGAGATAGAAAGGATCGTTTGCATGAATGAGGGGTGCATCGACCATGAAGCATGGGGGTGGACGATAGCAGAAGCACGCAGCGCCTGCTGCGAACCCACGCGAAACGCATGCGAGCGGACGCCAGGGATTGGGCGGCCGACCGCACGCGTGCGAACGGGGGCGGCAAATCGGCATCGAGTGGGGAGCAGAGGTGCGCCCTGCCGGGCGCACGAAAAAAAAAGGCGCCACGTTGCCGTGGCGCCTTAAAGAAGTTCTAGCCATTCCGAGGGCCGTGCTAGAACCTGAGAGACGGTATTTCGGGTTGAGATCGCTGCCGGGACACTTCACCGGGACGATCCGCGCATCGCTTCCGACACGCCGTTCCGAAATCAGGTTCCATTCTTTCGCTTTCGGCTGACGAAGTCAAGATAATTTTTTCCGAATCTCTGACAGGTACCCTCGGAAGGTAAACGATTTCACCTAAATGAACAGGTAATATTTACCACAATGCGCCCATCGGAGCCTTGGAGTAGACTTCCTCGAAACGTCATACTTGAAATCGGATTTCAGAAAACTGTCATCGTGACGACATCCTCACGCCCGCCCGCGCAGACTCGGGCCAGCAAGACGAAAGAAGGTTCCAGCGATGAAATCATCGCGCTCTCGCGCGGACTGACGTTGCTGCGGCGTGTCGCGTCCGCGGAGGCACCGATCAGCAACCGCGAGTTGGCGGAGCTCACGGGCATTCCGAAACCGACGGTCTCGCGCATCACGGCCACGCTGGTCGGCGCCGGATTTCTCTTTCAATTGCCTGACAGCGAACGATTCGTGCTGACGGCATCGGTGTTGGAATTGAGCAACGGATTCCTGCGCAACTTCGACATTCGCGCCCGCGCCCGGCCGTTTTTGATCGAACTGGCGGAACGCACTTCCCTTTCCGTCCATCTCGGCGCGCGCGATCGTCTCGACATGGTGGTGATCGACGCGATCCGGCCCCGGTCGGCGATTCTCGTGTCGCGGCTCGAAGTCGGCTCACGCATGGATCTCACGCGTACTGCCGTCGGCCGCGCCTACCTGGCCGTGCTGGGCGAACGCGAGCGCGCCGCGCTGATGGCCGGGCTCGAGGCGGCTTCGGGCGACGATTGGCCACACATTCACGCGCGGCTCGCGGCCTCGCTCGAAGAAACGCGCGCGCTCGGCTTCTCGATCGCGACCGGCGAATGGTACGAGGAGCTCAACGCGATCGCGGCCGGTTTCGTCGGGCCGTCGGGCGAACGGTACGCGATCAACTGCGGCGGCGCCGCCCATCTGTGCCCGCGGGAATGGCTCATCGAACACGCTGCGCCGGCGCTGACCCGATGCGTCGAACAGATCACGCGCGAGATCGGAGGCGCACCGCGTCAGCGCATCGGCGATTGAGCCGGCGGGCGGCAACCCATGGAGCCGTGTGCGGACGCGTCCCTTGCGCCGGCCCGCTTTCTCTTTCTGTAACGTCCGTAAAAAACCGAAAGATGCGTGACTGGACTCGCTGCGACGCGCCGACGTAGCATCATGCATCGGCGCGCAAATCGGCGCACAAGCGGGCCGCCGGTCGTCCGACCGAGCGTGCGGCGCACACGGGCCGCCGCATCCGCTCACTTCGGTTGCCTCGGCGCGTCACCGCGCAACAAGCGCCGCCCCACCCTTCGCCGTTTTGGCATTGCCGCAATCACACATCGATGGCCGAACAAGAACACCGCTCTCCCCCACACGAAACCGGCACGCAGGCCGCCGTCTCGAGCCTCGACGCGCAGGCCCCCTCCGAGCGTCGCGCGCGTGCTCGCGGGCGCACGGTCATCGCCGCGATCGTGATTGCGCTTGCCGCTTTGCTTTTATGGCACCCATGGAGCCGAACCGGCCCGAGCGGCGCGAGCCCTTCCACGACCGCGAGCCACGGCGGCGGGCGCCACGGCGCAATGCGATCTCAAGCGCAGCCCGTGCACGTGGCCGCGGCGGCCACGGGCGAGATGCCGATCGTGCTGACGGCCCTCGGCACGGTTACGCCGCTCGCCACCGTGACCGTCAAGACGCAGCTTGCGGGCACGCTGCAAACCGTGGCGTTCCGAGAAGGCCAATTCGTCAAAGCGGGCGACGTGCTGGCGCAAATCGATCCGCGCCCCTACCAAATCTCGCTCGAGAATGCGCAAGGCGCGCTCGCCAAGGACACCGCCCTGTTGCAAACGGCTCGGCTCGATCTGAAGCGCTACGAGGCGCTACTCGCACAGGACTCGATCGCGCGGCAGCAAGTGGACACGCAGGCCTCGCTCGTGAAGCAGTACGAAGGGCAAGTGCAGTCGGATCGCGCGAACGTCGATACCTACAAGCTCGATCTCGTCTATGCGCGCATAACCGCGCCCGTGTCGGGACGCGTCGGCTTGCGCCAAGTCGATCCGGGCAACTATGTGACGCCGTCGGACGCCAACGGCATCGTCGTCATTACGCAGTTGCAACCGATCAGCGTCGTCTTCACGACCTCGGAAGACAACCTGCCGGCCATCCTCGCGCGCATGCACGCGGGGGCCAAGCTCTCGACGACGGCCTATGACCGCAACAATACGCTTGCGCTCGAATCGGGCTACCTCGAGACCATCGACAATCAGATCGATACGGCGACAGGCACGGTCAAGCTGCGCGCCATGTTCCCCAACGCCGGGGAAATGCTGTTTCCGAACCAATTCGTCAACGCACGGTTGCTGATCGATACGCTGCGCAATGCCGTGATCGTACCGAGCTCGGCCGTGCTGAACGGCGCGAACGGTCCTTTCGTCTATGTCGTCAAGTCGGACGACACCGTCGCGGTTCGCCCCGTCAAACTGGGCCCCGTCGACGGAGAGCGGACGAGCATCGCGTCGGGACTGGCGGCCGGCGAGCGCGTCGTGACCGACGGCTCGGATCGCCTGCGCGAAGGCGCGAAGATCGTGGCGGTCGCAGACCCCGCCTCCGCCGGCGTAACGTCGGGTACCCACGCGGCGGGCGCCCGCCACGCGTCGGCGGCAGCAGGCGCATCCGGCCCTCGCCATCGCCGCCGGCCGGCTTCGAGCGCCGCCGGCGCGCAGTAACGGCAGGCCAGCGTTCGTATGAATCCGTCACGCGCCTTCATTCTGCGTCCCGTCGGCACGGCCTTGCTGATGGCAGCCATCATGCTCGTCGGCCTCGTCGCGCTTCGCTTCTTGCCGATCTCGGCGCTGCCCGAAGTCGACTATCCGACGATCCAAGTGCAGACGTTCTACCCCGGCGCGAGCCCCGAGGTCATGACCTCGGCCGTCACCGCGCCGCTCGAGCGGCAGTTCGGGCAGATGCCGTCGCTCAATCAGATGGCCTCGCAAAGCTCGGCGGGCGCTTCCGTAATCACGCTGCAGTTCAGCCTAGATCTGCCGCTCGATATTGCCGAGCAAGAAGTGCAGGCCGCGATCAACGCCGCCGGCAACCTGCTGCCCGCCGATCTGCCCGCGCCGCCGATCTATGCCAAGGTCAATCCGGCCGACGCCCCGATCCTCACGTTGGCGATCACGTCGAAGACGACGCCGCTCACCGAGATCGAAGACCTCGCCGACACGCGGCTCGCGCAAAAGATCTCGCAGGTGGCCGGCGTCGGCCTCGTCAGCATCGGCGGCGGCCAGCGGCCGGCCGTGCGCATCCAGGCGAACCCGCTCGCGCTCGCCGCCTACGGCTTGAACCTCGACGATCTGCGCACGACCGTCTCGAACCTGAACGTGAACACGCCCAAGGGCAACTTCGACGGCCCGACGCGCAACTTCACGATCAATGCGAACGATCAGCTCACCGACGCAAGCGCTTACCAAACCGCCATCGTCGCGTACAAGAACGGCCGCCCCGTGATGCTGACCGACGTCGCGAAGATCGTCGACGCCGCCGAGAACACCAAGCTCGGCGCGTGGGTCGGCACAGGCCATGCCGTGACGCCCGCGATCCTGCTCAACATTCAGCGACAGCCCGGCGCAAACGTCATTCAAGTGGTCGACAGCGTGAAGGCGCTGCTGCCGCAGCTGCAAGCCTCGATGCCCGCGTCCGTCGACGTCTCGGTCATTACGGATCGCACGACGACGATCCGCGCCTCGGTGCGCGACGTCCAGTTCGAGCTCGCGATGTCGGTCGTGCTCGTCGTGCTCGTGATGTACTTGTTCCTCGCGAATATCTACGCCACGGTCATCCCTAGCCTGTCGGTGCCGCTCTCGCTGATCGGCGCGCTCGCCGTCATGTACCTGTGCGGCTTCTCGCTCGATAACCTCTCGCTGATGGCGTTGACGATCGCGACGGGTTTCGTCGTCGACGACGCCATCGTCATGATCGAGAACATCGCGCGCTACGTGGAGCAAGGCGACACCGCGCTCGAAGCGGCGCTCAAAGGCTCCAAGCAGATCGGCTTCACGATCATCTCGCTGACGGTGTCGCTGATCGCCGTGCTCATTCCGCTGCTGTTCATGGGCGACGTGGTGGGCCGGCTCTTTCACGAATTCGCGATCACGCTCGCCGTGACGATCGTCATTTCGGCCGTCGTCTCGCTCACGCTCGTGCCGATGATGTGCGCGAAACTGCTGCGGCATACGCCGCCGCCCGAAAGCCACCGCTTCGAGGCCAAGGCGCACGCCTTCATCGACGCGGTCATCGACCGATATGCGCTCGCCCTGCGCTGGGTGCTCGAGCGAGAACGCGCAACGCTCGTCGTCGCGCTTCTGACGCTCGCGCTGACGGCACTGCTCTACGTCCTCATTCCGAAAGGCTTTTTCCCCGTTCAGGATACGGGCGTGATTCAAGCGATCACGCAGGCGCCCCAGTCGATCTCCTACGGCGCGATGGCCGAACGCCAAGAAGCGCTCGCGAACGCGATCCTCAAGGACCCGAACGTCGAAAGCCTGACCTCGTTCATCGGCGTCGACGGCACGAACATCACGCTCAACAGCGGGCGCATGCTGATCAACCTGAAACCGCATGGCGCGCGCTCGAAGAGCGCCACCGAGATCATCCGCGATTTGAACCGGGAAACGGCGAACGTCCCGGGCATCTCGCTCTATCTGCAGAGCGTGCAAGATTTGACGATCGATTCGACCGTCAGTCCCACGCAGTATCAGTTCATGCTGACGGACCCGAATCCGGACGAGTTCGCCACCTGGGTGCCCAAGCTCGTCGATCGCCTCAAGGCCGCGCCCGAGCTGGCCGACATTGCAACGGACCTGCAGCAAAGCGGGCAGTCGGTTTACGTTCAAATCGATCGCGCGACGGCCGCGCGCTTCGGCATCACGCCCGCCACGGTGGACAACGCGCTTTACGATGCGTTCGGTCAGCGCATCGTCTCGACGATCTTCACGCAATCGAACCAATATCGGGTGATCCTCGAAAGCGATCCCAAGCTGCAGCACTACACCGATGCGCTGAAGGCCATCTATCTGCCGTCGTCGCAAGGCACGGGGCAGCAAGTGCCGCTTTCGTCGATCGCGAAATTCATCGAGCAGCCGGCGCCGCTGCTCGTCACGCACCTGGGTCAATTCCCGGCGACGACCGTTTCGTTCAACCTCGCGCCGGGCGCGTCGCTCGGCGCGGCCGTGAAAGCGATCGAGCAGGCCGAACGCGACATCGGTCTGCCCGCGTCGTTTCAAACGCGCTTCCAAGGCGCGGCCCTCGCCTTCCAAGCCTCGCTGCAAAACGAGCTGTTCTTGATCCTAGCGGCGATCGTGACGATGTACATCGTGCTCGGCGTGCTCTACGAGAGCTTCATTCATCCGATCACGATTCTGTCGACACTGCCTTCGGCCGGCGTAGGCGCGTTGTTGGCGCTGATGATCTCCGGGCACGACCTCGACATCATCGGCATCATCGGCATCGTGCTCTTGATCGGCATCGTCAAGAAGAACGCCATCATGATGATCGACTTCGCGCTCGAGGCGGAGCGCGAGCAAGGCAAGAGCCCGCGCGAGGCGATCTATCAAGCGTGCTTGCTGCGTTTCCGCCCGATCCTGATGACGACGATGGCCGCCCTGCTCGGCGCGCTCCCGCTGATGCTCGGAACGGGCGTGGGCTCCGAGCTGCGCCACCCCCTCGGCATCGCGATTGCGGGCGGGCTTGCCGTGAGCCAGCTGCTGACGCTGTTTACGACGCCCGTCATCTACCTGGGCTTCGATTCGCTCGCGCAGCGCGTACGCGCGCGCTTCGGGCACGACGGCCGCGCGTCGAGCGCGGGCGATGCGGGGGCGTAGCGCGATGAATCTTTCGCGCCCTTTCATCTCCCGCCCCGTCGCCACCACCCTGCTCGCGATCGGCGTGGCGCTCGCCGGCCTCTTCGCGTTCGTCCGGCTGCCCGTCGCTCCGCTGCCGCAAGTGGACTTTCCGACGATCTCGGTTCAAGCCCATCTGCCCGGCGCCAGTCCCGAAACGGTGGCGACGAGCGTCGCGAGCCCGCTCGAACGGCACCTCGGGCAGATCGCCGACGTCACCGAAATGACATCGATGAGCGGCGTCGGTCAGACACGCATCACGCTGCAATTCGGCTTGAACCGCGACATCGACGGCGCCGCGCGCGACGTGCAAGCCGCCATCAACGCCGCGCGCGCGGACTTGCCCACGAGCCTGCGCAGCAATCCGACCTATCACAAGGTCAACCCGGCCGATGCGCCGATTCTCGTGCTGTCGCTGACCTCCGATACGATGCGCCCCGGCCAGTTGTACGACGCTGCCTCGACGGTGCTTCAGCAAGCGCTCTCTCAAGTGCAAGGCGTGGGCGAAGTCGACGTGAGCGGCTCGGCGAACCCGGCCGTGCGCGTCGAACTCGAGCCGCAGGCGCTGTTTCACTACGGCATCGGGCTCGAAGACGTGCGCGCGGCGCTGGCCGCGGCCAACGCAAACGCGCCGAAAGGCGCGATCGAGTTCGGTCCGCGGCGCCTGCAGATCTACACGAACGACCAGGCGAAGACCGCTTCGCAGTACAAGGACCTCATCATCGCCTACCGCAACGGCGCGGCGGTGAAGCTCTCCGACGTCGCGCAGGTCGAAGATTCGGTCGAAGACCTACGCAACTTGGGCCTCATGAACGGCAAGCGCTCGGTGCTCGTCATTCTTTACCGGCAGCCGGGCGCGAACATCGTCGCGACCATCGATCGCGTGCTCGCGATGCTGCCGCAACTGAGAGCCTCGGTGCCTGCCGCGATCGACATTTCCGCCGTCTCCGACCGCTCGACCACGATCCGCGCGTCGCTGAAAGACACCGAGCGCACGCTGATCGTCGCCGTCCTGCTCGTCGTCACCGTCGTCTTCTTGTTCCTGCGCAATTGGCGCGCGACGCTGATCCCGAGCGTGGCGGTGCCGATCTCGATCATCGGCACGTTCGCGGCGATGTATCTGCTCGATTACTCCATCGACAATCTTTCGTTGATGGCGCTGATCGTCGCGACCGGGTTCGTCGTCGACGATGCGATCGTCGTGCTCGAGAACATTTCGCGCCATATCGAGGAAGGCGTGCCGCGCATGCGGGCCGCTTATCTCGGCGCGCGCGAAGTCGGTTTCACCGTGATGTCGATCAGCATTTCGCTAGTAGCCGTCTTCCTGCCGATCTTGCTGATGGGCGGCATCGTCGGGCGGCTCTTTCGCGAATTCGCGGTCACGCTTTCGCTTGCGATCGCCGTGTCGCTCGCCGTTTCGCTGACGGTCACGCCCATGATGTGCTCGCGGCTGCTCATCGAACCGAAAGACGCGCGCGCCGAAGGCCCGCTCGCGCGTCGGCTGGAACGCGGGTTCGACCGGCTCCATCGCGGCTATGCGCGCTCGCTCGGCTGGGCGCTGTCGCATCCGCGGATCGTCATCACGATTTTGTTCGCGACGATCGCGCTGAACATCTATCTGTACGTGTCCGTGCCCAAAGGCTTTTTCCCGCAGCAGGACACGGGCCGCCTAGTCGGTGGCATTCAGGCCGATCAAGCCACTTCGTTTCAGGCGATGAAGGTCAAGTTCTCGGAAATGATGGCGATCGTTCAGCGCAATCCGAACGTCACGAACGTCATCGGATTCACGGGCGGCCGGCAAACGAACTCGGGCTTCATGTTCGTCACGCTGAAGCCGAAGTCCGAGCGTAAGCTGTCGGCCGATCAGGTGATCGCGCAATTGCGCGGGCCGCTCGGCCACGTGGCGGGTGCGCAGACTTTCCTGCAAGCCGTGCAGGACATTCGCGTGGGCGGCAGAGCGTCGAATGCGCAATACCAGTACACGCTGCTCGGCGATTCGAGCGAGGACGTCTATAAATGGGCGCCCATTTTGACCGAGGCGCTCAAGCGCCGTCCCGAACTCACCGACGTCAACTCCGATCAGCAGCAAGCCGGCCTCGAATCGTTCGTGACGATCAATCGGCAAAGCGCGGTGCGGCTCAAGATCAAGCCGTCGCAGATCGACAACACGCTCTACGACGCGTTCGGGCAACGGCAGGTTTCGACGATCTACAACCCGCTCAACCAATATCACGTGGTCATGGAAGTCGCCCCGCGCTACTGGCAAAGCCCGGAGATGCTCAATCAGATTTACGTGAGCACGTCGGGCGGCAGCGCAAGCGGCTCTCAGTCGACGAACGCCGTCGCGGGCACGTTCGTGTCGGCTTCGACGGCCAAAAGCGCCACGGGGACGAACGCCGCGGCAGCCGCAGTCGCAGCCGACGCCGTGCGCAATCTGGCGACCAACTCGATCGCGGCCAGCGGCAAAACGAGCGCCTCGACCGGTTCGGCCGTGTCGACGTCGATGGAGACGATGGTCCCGCTCTCGGCCATCGCCACCTTCGGTCCCGGCCGCACGCCGATTGCGGTCAACCACCAGGGCCCCTTCGTCGCTTCGACGATCTCGTTCAATCTGCCGGTGGGTAAATCGCTATCCGACGCGACGCGCGCCATCAACGAAACGACCGCCGAAATCGGCATGCCGGCGACGATTCACGGCAGTTTCTCAGGCACGGCGCAAGCCTTCCAGAAATCGACGTCGGACATGCCGCTCTTGATTCTGGCCGCGCTGGCCGCCGTCTATATCGTGCTCGGCATGCTGTACGAAAGCTACATCCATCCGGTGACGATCTTGTCGACGCTGCCTTCGGCAGGCGTCGGCGCGCTGCTCGCGTTGCTGCTGTTCCGGTCGGAATTCAGCCTCATCGCCCTGATCGGCGTCATTCTGCTCATCGGCATCGTCAAAAAGAACGCGATCATGATGGTCGATTTCGCCATCGAAGCCTCGCGCCAAGGCATGTCCTCGTTCGACGCGATCCATCGCGCCTGCCTGCTGCGCTTCCGCCCGATCATGATGACGACCTGCGCCGCACTGCTCGGCGCGCTGCCGCTCGCATTCGGGCACGGTGAAGGGGCCGAATTGCGCTCGCCGCTCGGTATCTCCATCGTCGGCGGCCTGCTCGTCAGCCAGGTGCTGACGTTGTATACGACACCCGTCGTCTACCTCTACATGGACCGGCTGCGCGTCTGGCGCGAAAAGCGACGCGCCGGTCCCGCCGCAGCGCCGAACGCATGAGGTAAGGCGCCGAAACATTTGTGACCGCGCCCGTTATGGCGTTCGGCGCTGCGATCGCCTAGCCTTGAAGGGTGCGCCGCCGAAGGGGCGGCGCGTTCTTTCGGCGAACAAGGAGTGCATCGTGCGGTGGCTGAACGTTTCCTTCGCACTGACGGCCGCGGCGTGCCTCGCCGCGAGCGGCGCAGCCCAGGCGCATTGGCGAGTCGGGGTCTACATGGGCGGACCCGCCTACCCCTACTATTACTATCCGGCCCCCGTCGTACCGGCTCCTTACTATTACGCCCCCTATCCGCCGCCGGTCGTGCTCGCCCCGGAAGAGCCCGACACGACGTACGTCGAGCGGTCGCAGGAAGGGGACGGCCAGGCAAGCGGCCAGCCGCCGCAGGGCACGTGGTGGTACTGCGACAAGACGAAGACCTACTACCCGTACGTCAAACAATGCGCAAGCGGCTGGCGCGAAGTGCCGGCTACTCCGCCCGCACCGAGCCGGTGACACGATGAACCCCTCGCATCCGAACCCTTCCAAGCGGCGCGCCGTCTGGCTGCCGCTCGCGGCGCTCCTCGGCCTGTCGGCCTGCACCGTCATGCCCACGGGCCCAAGCGTCATGGCGCTGCCCGGCACCGGCAAGAGCTTCGAGCAATTCCGCGCCGACGATTACAGCTGCCGGCAATATGCGCTCGGCCAAGTAGGCGGCGTGAGCGCCAGTCAAGGCGCCACCGCGGCGGGTGTCGGCAGCGCCGCCGTCGGCACGGCCGTCGGCGCAGCGGCAGGTGCGGCGCTCGGCGGCGGGCGCGGCGCAGCCGTCGGCGCCGGCGCGGGTCTGCTGACCGGCAGCGCAATCGGCATGGGCGCGGCGCAAGGCTCGGCCTACGATATCCAGCGACGCTACGACTTCGCGTACTTGCAGTGCATGTACGCGGCCGGCGAGCGCGTTCCGATGCCGGCAGGCACCATCGACAATCGGCCGCCGCGCTATTCCACGCCGCCGCCTCCCCCTCCTCCCGGCTACCGTTATTGACGCGCGCCGCGGCGGTCGTCAAACGCCCCGCTTGCGCGCGCTGAACGCGCCACGTACTTTCTCGCTCGAGCGCCGGCCCGCGTCACAAATTCGCAGCGCCATCCCTAAAGAATCGTCGCGCCGCGCCGATAATATGGCCTGATGGCAGGTATGGCGCCGGTCGACCGCCCAATCGACTTCTGTCGGCAGCGAGAATGAATGCAAGCTAAATCAATCGGTGCACCGCGCCGCAGCGCCTGGCGCGCGGCCCTCGACCTGTTGCGCGGACGCACGGGAAAGCCGCGCTCGCCGTATTGCGCCTACGACGCGCGCGACGAGCACGGCGCCTTGAGCTTGCAGCTCGAACATACGCTCGGCGCCGTCGACTTCCTTGCCCACGTCGACGATGGCCTGCGCTTCCTCTACGTATCCGAGGCGAGCCTGCGCTTCATCGGCTACCGGCGGGAGTACCTGCAAACGGTGACCCTGCATGAGCTCGTGCCGAGTGGCGAAATTGCGGCGCTCGACGCACTGATTGCGCGCGCACGAGAGAGCTTGTGCGTCGAACGGGGCACCTTGCATCTCATGAAATCGCTGACTTACCCCATTGCCGTGGAGTTGCGCGTCGTCGCGAGCGCACACCGCGGCAAGCCGGCTTTCGCGATCAGCGCGTTCGACGTTTCGACCTGGCGCGCCAATGAGGAGCGTCTGACTTACGAGTTGCACAGCGACCGCATGACGGGGCTAGCCAACGCCCTGGCGCTGCGCTCCGCCGTCAAACTGGCGCAGGACGCCGCCGACGCCAACGGCACGGGCGTCGCGCTCGTGCTCGTCGACCTCGACGATTACCAGCGCGTGAACCGCGCGCTCGGCTACGACGCGGGCGACGCGCTGCTCGCCGACACCGCGCGGCGTCTGGAAGCGCTCGTCACGCCCGACGAAACGCTCGCGCGCGTGACGAGCGACGAATTCGCGGTGCTGGTGCGCGCGGGCACGCGCGAACAGGCGGCGCTCGCCGCGGAAGCACTCGGCCGGCGCCTCATGACCGCGGTGCAGCAACCGTACGCGGTCGACGGCCAGCCGGTGCACCTGTCGGCCAGCGTCGGCATCGCGCTTTATCCCGAACCGGCCCACGACAGCGGCGCGCCCAGCTACCGCGAGCAGTTGCTGCGCCGCGCCGATCGCGCGCTCGTACAGGCCAAGGCCTCGGGCAGCAATGCCTTGGCTTTCCACACCGCCGACGCCGACCCGGCGGACGCCGAACGTCTGAAGTTGGAAGCGGACCTCTACGACGGCGTGCGCAACGGCGAGTTCTCGTTGCATTTCCAGCCGATCACGAGCAGCCAGACGGGCGGCGTCGTCGGCGTCGAAGCGTTGATCCGCTGGCACCACCCCGTGCACGGCTTCGTCCCGCCGTCGACGTTCATCCCGCTCGCGGAATCGATCGGCCTCATCAATTACCTCGGCAACTGGGTGCTGAAGATCGCGTGCATGCAGCTTGTCCGGTGGGACAGCCAGGGCATCGCGCTGCAATATGTCGCCGTGAACGTTTCGCCGCAGCAGTTTCGCGACCCCCGCTTCATCCAGAACGTGCGCGACGCGCTCAATCTGACCGGCGTCAAGGCCGACCGGCTCGTGTTCGAGATCACCGAGTCGCTGCTCATGCAGGATCCGACCCATGCCACCCTGCTGCTCGAGCAGTTGACGGAACTCGGAATCCGTTTCGCGGTGGACGATTTCGGGACCGGCTACTCGTCGCTGGCGTATCTGCAACGTTTTCCGCTCGCCAAACTGAAGATCGACCGCAGTTTCGTCGAGAACCTGCTAACCTCTCGCAACGACCGGGCGATCGTATCGGCGGTGGTCGGGCTTGCGCAAACGCTCGAGCTCGAACTCGTGGCCGAAGGCGTCGAAACGGAAGCGCAGCGCGAGCTGCTGACGGCGATGGGGTGCGATCACATCCAGGGCTGGCTGGTGTGCAAGGCCCTACCGTCGGACGAACTCGCCAAGTGCTTCGAAGATCGCGTGCTGCGCCTGCACGAGGCGGCATGAGGCTGATAGCCGAGAGAATGACCGAGTGTGCGCCCGTGCGCGGCACTCAACAATAGACATGGGTATGGTTCGAACGAGATTCACATGGTAAAGGCTGCGCTGCTCGAGAAGCTGTGGGCGCACATGAGCGAACGCGGCGATTTTCCGATGTTGTCGCAGTCGCTGCGCACGACGATGGCCGCCATGAAGAACGACGACCTCGATTTCACGGGGCTCGTGCAAGTCGTTCTTTCCGACTTCGCGCTCACGCAGAAGGTGCTGCGCCTGGCGAACTCGGCCATGTACATGGCGTTCGGCGGCAATATCACGACCGTGACGCGGGCGCTCATGGTGCTCGGCATGGACGCCGTCGGCCATCTGGTCGTCGGACTCAAGCTCGTCGACCATTTTCAGCACAGTGCGCCGCACCGTATCGACGCCAAGCTGGAACTGAACCGGACGATGCTCTCGGGCTGCATGGCCCGCAAGCTGACCGAGGGCGGCGACCTGCGCGAGAGCGAGGAAGCCGTCGTCTGCACGCTGATGCGCCAGGTCGGCAAACTGCTCGTCGTGTTCTATCTGGAAGCCGAGTGGGAGCAGATTCGGCGAAAGATCGCCGCCGAAGGCCTCGACGAAGCGGCCGCGTGCGCCGCCGTGCTCGGCGTGAGCTACGAAGAGCTCGGTCAGGAAGCGGCCACGCGCTGGCGACTGCCCGAAACCATCCGTGAAGGCATGGCCACCTATGAGCCCGACGGCACAGAATCGCATCAGGTCCAGTGGCTGCGCGCCGTCACGAACTACTCGACCGAAGTCGCCGACGCGCTAAGCGCGGCCGGCATGTCCGAACACGCGTGCGAGGCGCGCATCGCCGAGCTTGCGCATCGCTACAGCCGTCCGCTCGCGGCGGACGCCAACGAGCTCGCGGCGATGAGCGTCGCGCTCGCGCGCGAGGAAGCGGGCGAAGGTTTCATGCGTGAGATCAACGAGTTACGCGCCAATGCCGATGCAATCGCACGGGCCGGGGTCGACGCCGAGGCGCGGATCGAAGCCGGTCTGGAAGACCTGCGCGCGCTGCCCTCCGAGAATGCGCTCGCGCCCGTCCTGGCGCTGGCGTCCGAAACGGTCCTCGCGGGATTGAATTTCGCGCGCACCATCGTGTTCGTGCGCCAAGCATCGGGGACCTATAAAGCGCGCCTCGGCTTCGGCCGGGACGTGGAAGACGCGCTGCCCACGCTGTTTTTCAAGGAAGCATTCGAACCCGACGTTTTCCACCTGGCGATTGCCAATTCGGTCGGCATCTTTATCGAAAATGCACGCGACCCGAAGATGGTCGCGCGGTTGCCCCTCTGGTACCGGCGCGCGTTCGACGACGCCCGTTCATTCGTGCTGCTCCCCGTCATCGGCCCCCAATCGGCCGTCGCGCTGCTGTATGGCGATTGGTCGCTTGCCCAGGAGGCGCGCAAGATCTCGCAAACGCAGATGAGCGCACTCAACGAGTTGGCGCGCGAGCTCGGGCGGTTCTTCGCGCACGCGCCGGCGCGCGAGGTCGAGACGCTTTAGGCCGTGCCGGTCGCGGCGCCGGCTGCGATCGCGCTACTCTTCGACACGCTCGAGCCCCGCGTTGTCCTTGCTTTGATCGGCCGTGCTGGCCCACGCAGCCGCCGTGATCGCGAGTTGGGCCAGCTCGGCGGATGTGAGCGGGGCCAACGCGGCGCTCGCACGATCGAGCGCGTCCCAATCGCCGCGCTCGAGCGCTTCGATCGAGCTCAGCAGCGTCCCGAGCTGTCCTTCCCTGCGTAGAATGGCCGCGCGAATGTGATTGGCGAGGGTCAACGCTTCCAGCGTGTTCTCGAGCGTATCGCCGAACACGGCGTCGACGAGCGAAAACACGCCCGTCAGGAACGCGCCGTCGATCACCTTGCGGCTCGCATGCGCAAGCCGGGCCGAGGCCAGTTCCATGAAGCGGGCCCGCGTCGCGGCGAGCTGCACGAGCGGGTCCTCCTCGAGCCGGACCTTGCGGCCATCCGCGTACAGCAGCAATTGCGTCCAGCGCGCGATGCGGTTCGTGCCGGTCGCGTTGATCGCATCGCGCAGCGTGGCGACCTTGCGGCCGATGCTGCCTTCGCCCGAATTGGCCAGCCGCATCAGATGCATGACGAGGACCGGATTGAGCTTGAGCTCGGCTTCGAGCTGAGCGACGCTGGGATCCGACGAGAGCAGCTGCAGCAGGTTGAGCAAAGCCTGACGCGGCGCGCTGATGCGGCGCGCGCTCTGCTTGCTGCCGCGCGCGAAAAAATATCCTTGGAACAGATCGAAACGCAGCGCTTTGGCCTGCTCGAACGCTTCGTGCGTTTCGATATTGAGCGCGATGAGCAGCTTGCCGGCCGATTTGAGCGCCGCGGTCAGGCGCTGGAGTAATTCGGGCGCCACGCGCGACGGGTCGATTTTGATCGCGTAGACGTACGGCAGCAGCTTCGCGAACGATTCGTCGGGCTGGCGCATGTCGTCGATGACGAAGCGGTAGCGCTTGGCATGGAGCGTCACGAGCCGCGCGATCAGATCCGAATCGACGGCCTGGCGAGGCGATATTTCGAGGAAGAAACGATCGGGGGCGAGACGCGCAATGGCGTCGGAGAAAAGCAGCGGGCGACCGACGTTCAGATAGCCTTGATGGCCGGCGAGCGCGGTGCGCACATCGCTTGCGCCGAGTGCGGCAAGCAGTTGATCCGCAGCGGCGGCGGCCTCGCGCCTTGCGTCGGGCTCGTCGCCTTCGGCGAAGGGTACCTCGCGCAAGTGCAGCTCGAAGCCGCGCAGCAGACCGTCGGCATCGACGAGCGGCGCTCTCGCGGGATACTGCGTTTGGCGGGCCTGCGCCGGATCAGATCGGGGTTCGGCAAAAGCCACGCCTTGCGCCGAGTCGGACATCGTACCCATCGCCCCTCTCCTTATTCTTCTTACGATTAGCGGCGCGACGTCGGTCTAAACGTCTTCATTGCCCGCAATAAAATTGGGGCGATTATAACCGCAAACGTTGTCGGAAAATCGAGGCGCGGCGCTGGCGCCGCGGCGCCGCGCCTCGTCGTCGATCGAGTCGGCCGCTTACTTCAGGACGACTTTGACGTCGAAATATTTGGCGGCGATTTTGTCGATCGTGCCGTCGGCCTTGAGCGCTGCGAGCGCGCCGTTGAGCTTCTCGAGCAGCGCCTTGTCGTTCTTGCGCACGCCGTAGCCGACGCCCGATCCAAGTAGCTTTGGATCGGCGACGGTCGGGCCGGCAAAGTCGAACCCGGCGCCTTGGGGACGCGTCAGGAAGCCCTTGGATGCGGCTTCCGAATCCTGAAACGCCGCGTCGAGCCGCCCGGAGGCGAGATCGGCGTAGACCTGGTCTTGCGTCTGATACGACACGACGTCGACGCCGGCCGTCGCCCACTTCGTTTTCGCGTAAGTCTCTTGAATCGTGCCTTGAAGCACGCCGACATGCTGACCCTTGAGCGATGCAACGCTCGGCTGCAGGCCGCTGCCCTTCTTGGCGATCAGCTGGTTCGGAATCGCGTAGATAGGATCGGTGAAATCGATCGCGCGCTTGCGCAGATCGGTGATCGTCATGTCCGAATTGATCGCGTCGAACTTGCGGGCCTGCAACGCAGGGATCAAGCCGTCGAACTCGTTCTCCACCCAAGTGCACTTGACGTTGAGCTTCGCGCAAACGGCATTGCCGACGTCGATGTCGAAGCCTTGCAGTTGGCCTGACGCCGTCTTCGATTCGAACGGTGCATACGAGGCCTCGACGCCGAAGCGCAGTTCCTTGAGATCCGCCGCCGAGACGTTGCCGGCCGCGGCCGCCGCCGCGGCCAAAAGCGCGAGCGACACCTTCTTTTGCAAGTTCAATTTCATGCAGTTGATCCTAGACAAGGTTGGTACCGAAGGGCGATGCCCGCACGCATGGTCTGTGCGCCAAAAATGCGGCTCAAATGGCTGCGCACCGGTTGACGCACCGCACAAGCCGCCCGGGGCCGGCATTGTACGGCGCGCGGGCGAACGCGACGGTTAAGGTTCGTATGCCCGGGCCTCGCGGGGGCCGCCGATTCGTTCCATCCGAAACATGTAATTCGGTGTCGCCCGGCGGCAAGGCACGCGATTCAACGGTCTTTACCGCCGCCGTGTACGCGCTCCCCGCATCGATTCGCGGGACCGGCAAAAGCACTCACCGCGGCCAATCGGCCTTCGATTCACCACCTATCTCGAAAAACTGCGTCGTCACCGCGCCCGTGCAAGCGCGACAGCCGCCGAACACGCTCCATCGCGCGCCGCCGCATCGACCTCCGGCCCGAACAGCGTCTTCTCGACGACGATCGATTCGATGTCGTCGATACCGACGAAACGCAACCAAGCCTCGAAATACGGCCTTTGATGATCGAAAGTCTGCGCGGGCGTGATCGACTGCTTGCCGTAGTCGAGCCCGCGCGCATAGATCGCCACGGCGCGTTTGCCCGCAAGCAATCCGCCAAAGCCCACCTGCGGATCGAAAGAAAACAGCACGTCCTTTTGCGACACCACGTCGATGAAGTGCTTCAGCTTGTAGGGAATCGAAAAATTCCACAGCGGCACGGAAAACAACAGCGTCCGCGCGTCATGCAACGGGTTGGCAAGCGCATGAATTTGGTCCCACGCCGCCTGCTGCGACGGTGTCAGCGGCGTGCCGCTGAGCCCCGCATATTTCGCTTGCATTGCATCGCCGTCGAACTCGGGAAGTTCGACCTGCCACAGATCGAGTGTCTCGATCGACGCGCGGGGGTGCGAGAGGCGATAAGCGTCGATGAACGCACGAGCGGCCTCGAGGGATGCCGACCGCTGCTTGCGCGGCGACGCCTCGATATGCAACAGATCAGCCATGTTTCTTCCTCCTGGGTTCGTGGGCGATACGCGGCGGCGTGGGATGGAACGTATCTCAACACATCCCAACTTGAAATGAAAACGAAGTATTCTTGGCTTATTCACTTCGAAATGCACTGAATCATGTTCGACACCGTCCTGCTTCGCTCGTTCGTCACGGTGGCGCAAGAAGCCAGCTTCACGCGCGCGGCCACGCGCCTGCATCTGACGCAGTCGGCCGTCAGTGCGCATCTACGCAGGTTGGAAGAACAAGCCGGCAAAGCGCTCGTGACGCGCACGACGCGCTCGCTCGCGCTGACGCCGGACGGCGAAGTCCTGCTCGGCTATGCCCGCGCCATCCTCGCCTTGAACCGCGACGCGCACGAGCGCTTACATCGGTCGGTGGGAGAAGGCGTCGTTCGGGTAGGTTTGTCGGACGATTTTGCGCAGCCGCGTGTGATGAAGCGGTTGCACGCATTCGGGTTGAGGCATCCGGGCCTCGCGCTCGACGTGACCGTCGGCATTCCGGGCACGCTGCTGCATGCCATGGACCGCGGCGAGCTCGACTTCGTCATGGCGGGACGGTGCCACGACGATCGTCCGGGGCGCGCGCTGTGGCGAGAGCCGCTCGTATGGACGGCCGCGTCGTGGCTGACGATCGACCCGGCGCTGCCCTTGCCGCTGGCCGTTTTTCCCGAGCCGTGCCCCTATCGCGAAGCCGCATTGGCGGCGCTCGCGCACGCGGGGGTCGACTACCGGATCGCCGTCGTTTGTCCCAGCAGCGGCGGCGTGCACGCCGCGGTGCAGGCCGGGCTCGGCGTCACGCCGATGCCCAAGAGCCGCCTGGACGACGCGCTGTCGATCGTTCCGGACAGCTCGGGCCTGCCGGCGCTGCCCGACGTCGAGTTCGCGCTTTTCGGCGCGGCCGGTCCCGCACCGCTCGTCGACGAGCTCTGCGAAGCGGCCAGGCGAGATTGGGGTTGATTGCCGCCACCGCACATGGCCGGGCGCACTTCGGTGGAAAAGCACGCTCGGGCCCCGTTGACGGGCGTCAATCGCATTGCGCCGCCGAACGCCTATCCTTGAGAGCAGGAACGACGCCTCCAGGGAGCAGGTCATGATCGCAAGAACCGTCGCCGCGCTCGCCGCGGCTGCGCTCGCGGGAATGTCGGCGATCGCAGCCTCCGCGCAGGAGCCGCCGCGCGGCCATGAGTCGGCACGCGGACCCAGCGCCGCACCGATGCAGGCCCCACGCGAAGGCGGGCCCGGTGCAGCCGCGGCGCCAGGCCATGGACGCGCCGGGCAAGGACCCGCGCCGAGAGCGCCGGCGCCAACGCCCGCTCCGGCGCCAATGCCTGCACCGGCGCACGGTCCTACGCCTACGCCTCGCGCGGGTCCAGGGCCCGGCATGAGCGCGCCCGCCGATCACGGTCCTCGAGCGCCCGGATTCGGGCAGCGGCCCATGGGTCAAGCGCAAGCGCCGTCGGCCGCACCCGCGCCGGCACAGCGGCATTTCAACGGCCCCTCCCCGAGACCCGAATACGGGCACCGGCCCATGGGCCAGACGCCCGCCGCGGGCATGCAGCCTCATGGCCCGGGCGGCACGCCGCAATTCGACCGGCGCCCGCACGTGGCGCCGCGCGCCCCGATCGCCCAAGCGCCGCGAGCATACGGCGCCGTCCCTGCGCCGTATCGCGGCGACATCCATCGTTTCGTCGATCTCGATGCGCGTGTCTGGCGCGGCGGCCGCTGGCACCACAGGCGTCACGACGGGCGCTTAGGCTGGTGGTGGGTCGTCGGCGGCTTGTGGTATTTCTATCCACAGCCCGTCTATCCGTACCCCGATCCGTTTGCGCCAGGCGAAGTCATCTATGAAGAGGGTTCCGCGAACGGATACTGGTATTACTGCGAATCCGCAGGCCAGTACTATCCGTATGTGACGACGTGTCCCGAAGGCTGGATAGCCGTCGTTCCTGACGAGTGAATGCGGGAAGGGCGAAATCGGCCGCCCTCGCCGGCGTCCTAAGGCGCCAACGCCGCAAGGGTGTCGCGCGTCGTTTCGACGACGGTCAACCCCGCGCGCAACCCCGGCTTCACCGTTCGATTGGGAAACACGATCCGTTCCTCGTCGTGCGCGACGGCATAGCGATAATCGCCGTCGCGCGCGAGCACGGCCCCTTTCGCAAACGGCGTGAAGTTCGCAATGTCGTCCGCCATCAAAAGCTCGAACGCGTCGCTGCGCTTCGTGATTTGGCCGATGACGGTGAACACGCGCGGCATGGGCGGCGAGGTCGATGCGCCCGCTCTTTCGCGCTCGCCCTGCTCGGGCCCTCCGCTGCCGCCCTCCGCGACAAGCGCGCGCACTGCGTTGTCGGCGCCCCCGAAGCGGGAAAGATCGTTCTCTCCGAACGGCCGCACTTTCCCCAGTTCGAGCGTGCAAGCATTCGCACCGAACGATTCGGCCGTGAATTGCGTATACGTCGTGCCCTTCGCCGTATGCAGCAACACGGCCTCGATCCGTGCGCGCGCAAGCCACTCGAACATGGCGCGCGACGGCGCCCCGCCCCTATACGGCAGCAAGGCGAATCGCTCGAACACCGATGCGCGGATCGCCGTGTGCATGTCGATGTGCCAACGCGCATGCTGCCCGGCATCGCTGCCCGACTCCGCATCCGCATCGTCGAAAAAGCGTCGCGCAGCCGCCTCTAGCGCTCGCGCCCGAGGCGCTTCGCGACTTTGCGGAAACTGAGCGTGCCGGCCGCAAAACAAGCGATTCAAATCGTCGTCGACGTAACGGCAACCGGCGCGCATCGCCGCCACATTGCCGAGCACGACGCCAAGCCGGCACGCGAGCGGCGCCGCACCGCGCGCGATGTCGGCGACCATCCGCGAGAGCAGTTCGATCGGCGCGGTTTCGTCGCCATGAACGCCGGCCGAGACGAACACGCTCCGCAGCGGCTGACCGGCAGCCCGTTTCACCGGCGTCAATTCGAGCACGCCTTCGTCGCGCCACGCATAGCGGATGCCGCTCGCACACTCGCCCTGCCCTTCGCCCGGGCCTGGGCGCGAGCCCGCCAGCGTGAACGCGAGAAAATCGGCGAGCATGGCCGGTACGGGCGTGTCAGCGCTGGAAGTCATATAGCGAGCCGAGCCCGAGAATTTGAGTGAGCTCATCGAGCGCCGTGCGCGATTCGACGAGCAAGGTCGGATCGGCGAGATCCGCCGGTGCAAGCCGGTCGCGATAATGCTTGCCGATCCATGCGTCGAGCCGCGCGAACAGCGCATCGTCGATCCATACGCCCGGATTCACCGCTTCGCGCTCGGCGTCGTTCAAGACGACGCGCAGCCGTAGGCAAGCGGGGCCGCCGCCGTTCTTCATGCTTTCGCGCAAATCGAATACGAGCAAATCGTCGATCGGGGCCGAGCCGCCCACGAGATCGTCGAGATACGCGGAAACGCGCGGATTCTCGCGGCACTCCTGCGGCACGACAAGCACGTCACGACCGTCGGGACGCGTGAGCAGCTGACTGTTGAAGAGGTACGACGTGACCGCATCGGAGACGCTCACACGCGCATCGGGCACTTCGATGACGTTCAACTGCGCGCCTGTCGCCGCTAGTTGCGCGCGCAACTGATCGTAGACGGCGTCTTGCTCGACGAACGCCCGCTGGTGGCAAAAGAGCGTTTGCCGATTGCCGACTGCGATGACGTCGTTGTGAAAGACGCCCGCATCGATGACATCCGGACTCTGCTGCGCGTATACCGTCCCGGCCTCGCTCAGACCGTGGCGCTGCGCCACGGCGCGACTCGCTTCGAACGTCTGCCGCGCCGGATAGCGCACGGGCTCCGGCCCCCGCCGGTATTCGCTGCGCCCGTAGACGAAGAATTCGACGCCGCGCTCGCCGTACTGCGAGCAGAACCGCGTGTGATTGGCCGCCCCTTCGTCGCCGAGCGCCGGCGTGCCGGGCAGCGCCTCATGGACGGCGAAACGGGCTGGATCGGCGAAGATCGCCTGCAACGTGCGGCGTGTCGCTTCGTGCTCGATCGCTCGATGCAACTTGCTCGTGAGGTTGGCCGGCGTGAAATGAACGCGCCCGTCCTGCGTGTCGGCGGACGGACTCACCGTCGCCGCATTCGCGGTCCACATCGCCGAAGCCGAGCTGGCCGCGGCCAGCAATTCGGGCGCCTCTTTGGCCGCGCGCTCGATCACCCTCGCCTCCGAGCCCGAAAACCCGAGCTCGCGCAAGAGCCGCAGCGACGGCCGCTCCTGCGGCGGCAGCACGCCTTGCAAGAAGCCCAGATCGGCAAGCTGCTTCATCTTGCGCAGACCCTGCTTGGCGGCGGCGAGCGGGTTGGCGATCGATTTCTCGTTCGTTTGCGACGCGACGTTGCCGAACGAAAGCCCGGCGTAGTTGTGCGTCGGACCCACGAGTCCGTCGAAATTGGCTTCGCGTGCTTGCATCGTCGATCCTTGCTCGATCCTTAGAATTGAAGACCCGGCGACAGGGTCGCGGGCATCGTCAGTTGCGTGCTTTCGACCGAGGCCATCGGATAGGCGCAGTAGTCGGCCGCGTAGTACGCGCTCGGACGATGATTGCCTGAGCGGCCGGTGCCGCCGAACGGCGCCGCCGAAGAAGCGCCGTTCGTGGGGCGGTTCCAGTTGACGATGCCGGCGCGGATCGTCCGGTGAAACTGCCTCCAGAGTGCTTCGTCATCGGCCAGCAGCCCCGCCGACAACCCGTAGACGGTATCGTTCGCGCGCGCGATGGCTTCGTCGAACTGCCGATAGCGAACGATCTGCGCGAGCGGGCCGAAGTGTTCCTCGTCGGGCAACGCCGCCACTTCGGTAACGTCGAGGATCGCCGGGCTCACGAAGCCGAGCCGCTCGTCGCGCTGCGCCATCGTCAGGAGGGGCCGCGCGCCGGCCGCGATGAGGCCCGCTTGCGCCGCCACGAGCCGCGCCGCCGCCCGCGCCGATACGACCGCCCCCATGAACGGCTGCGGATCGGCGTCGTAAAGGCCGTACGTCATACGCGCGCCGACTTCGGCGAAGCGCGCGAGAAAGCGATCGCCGAAAGCGTCCCGCGGCACGAAAATGCGCCGTGCGCACGTGCAACGCTGCCCCGCCGACAGAAACGCCGATTGAATCGTGTGATGAACGGCCGCGTCGATATCTTCGACGCCGGCCACGACGAGCGGATTGTTGCCGCCCATCTCGAGTGCGAGCACGATCTCGGGCCGCCCGCCGAACTGCTTGTGCAGCAGCGTTCCCGTATCGGAGCTCCCCGTGAAGAACAGGCCGTCGATTTGCCGATGATTCGCGAGCGCGACGCCCGTGTCTCTTTCGCCTTGAACGAGATTGAGCACGCCCGCCGGCAAGCCCGCCTCCCGCCACAGTTCGACGGTTGCGCGCGCCACGCCGGGCGCGAGCTCCGACGGCTTGAACACCACCGCGTTGCCCGCGATCAGCGCGGGCACGATATGGCCGTTCGGCAGATGGCCGGGGAAGTTATACGGGCCGAACACGGCGACGACCCCGTGCGGACGGTGACGGAGCACCGCCGTACCGTCGGCCGTCGCCATGCGCTTTTCGCCTGTGCGTTCGTGATAAGCCGTGATCGAAATGTCGACTTTGGCGGCCATCGCGGCCACTTCCGTGCGCGCCTCCCACAGCGGCTTGCCCGTTTCGCGGCCGATGGCGTGCGCCAACGCCTCCTTGCTCTCGGTCAGCAATGCCGCGAAGCGCCGCACGATCTCGGCGCGCGCCTCGAACGGCAGCGCCGACCATGCCTCGAACGCACGGCGTGCGCTCGCGACCGCGCGATCGACGTCGGCCGCCGAGGCGCTCTTGCCTTCCCACACCACGGCGCCCGTGCCGGGATTGCGCGAAACGAAAGCCGGACCGCCTGCCTCGCACCACTGTCCATCGATAAATAATTCGCTCATGTCTAGTCGATCCTTACTGATTCTTCCGGCTCAATGTCAGCACGCGTACGAGATCGCCTTCGCCGACCGCGAGCGCCGCCGCATCGCCGGCCGACAGCCGCATCGCACCGCCGGACACCGCACCGGGCGCGATGCCCACGCGAAACCCCGCGAGCGACGTGTTCGATACGAGCGAGCGCGCGGGCTCGCCGCTTTGCGCCTCTCCGATGGCGACCGGCACGACCACGCTCTCGCGCACCGTGCGCAAATCGTTGACGTGGCATTCGAGCACGGGGCCCGCGTCGAAGATGTCGACGTGGTTCTGATACCGAAGCCCCTCGGCCTCGAGCATCTTGCGCGCCGGCGCCGTGTCGCGATGCGTGAGGCCGATGACCGCCTGTGCGTCTTCGGGCAGCAAATCGGCATACACGGGGTAGCGCGGCATCAACTCCGCAAGGAAGGACTTGCGTCCGTGCGCGCTCAGGTAGTCGGCCGCGTTGAAATCGATCTGATAAAAGTGCGAGCCCACCGCGCGCCAAAACGGCGAAGTGCCGTCGGCGTCGAAGTGACCGCGCAATTCGGCGCACAAGCGCTCCGGAAAGCGGTCGCGAAACTGCGCGATGAACATGAAGCGCGAGCGCGACAGCAAGCCGCCGACGCCGTGCGCCCGATAGCGCGGCGACAAGAACAGCGAGCACACTTCCGCATAGCCCGTGAGGTCGTGCGAGATGTTGAGCAGCGACATCTTGGTCCAAACGCCGAGTTCCTGGCTCGCATGCACGACCGTGCTCACGCGATAGTTGTAGAACGGCTGCTCGAGCCCGACCTGCACTTCGATGCCGCATACGCCGGCCACGTCGCGGGTGGCCGTGTCCTCCATGACGAAGAAGTAGCCGGCTTCGTGCGCAGCGGCACGCCCCTCCATCGTTTTTTTCGCCCGCTCGATGCGCGCGGCCAGCGCATCGCGATCGGGCTTGAACGTCGTCAGGCCTGGACCCGTTTCCTCGGCGAGCGAAACGAGTGCGTCGAGGTCTTCTGTGTCGACGGCGCGAACGACGATCATCGCCGATCTCCCGGTTGATGGGCGGAAAGGGATGGCGGATAGAGGCCCCCTGCCTCGCCGGCCTCCGAGTCTTGCGCTATCGTGGCGCTGCGGTGCAGCGGCACGCAGCGCACGGCATCGCCATGCATCGCATCGAGCGCGGCGCGCGCCTGCCCGCCGAGCGGGGCTTCGTCGCTGCGCTCGCGCGGCAGCTCCGCCAGCACGCAACGAAAATCGCCGGCGCGATGGCTCGCGACGAGGAAGGCACACGCCTCGCGCGCGGCCTCGCCCGCGCCTTCGTTCGCCTCCCTCACGGTGCGCGTTTCGTTGAACGTTACGCATGCGCTGCGATCGACCTGTGCCGTCAGCACCGGCCCCGCATCGAAAATATCGACGAAACGATCGGGCTCGAATCCTTCCTCGAGATGAATGTCGTACGAGAGCAGCGCCTTGGCGTTCGGCTCGCCGATCACGCGCTGCGCCGCTTCGGGCAGCAGCGGCACGTAGATCGGGTAAGTCGGCATGACCTCGGCGATGAACGTGCGGCTGCGCCCGCCCGACGCGATTTCGATTTGCGTGAAATCGCGGCCGAAGAACTTGCGGCCCACGGCGTCCCAGAACGGCGAGGCGCCCGCATCGTCCGTCACGCC
This sequence comes from Trinickia sp., assembly GCA_036384755.1. GTDB lineage: Bacteria > Pseudomonadota > Gammaproteobacteria > Burkholderiales > Burkholderiaceae > Trinickia. The sequence continues at coordinate 63,940 of DASVLS010000063.1, forward strand.
GAGCAGCAGCGAGAACACCTCGGGCGTGAAACGCCGCCGGTTGGCCGCGATGTACATCATCCGTGCGCGCGAAAGCAGATGGGCGGCCGCATCGCCCCGAAGCGAGGGATCGATATAAAACCCCGCGAGCCGGCTCTTGCCCGTCAGCTCATGCGACATGGTCAACGCGTGAATCTTGCGGTTGACGTGAAGCTCGCGCGACGCGTGGATCAGCGCATCGTTTCGAAACACGTAGAACGGCTCGGAATAACCGGCCGCGGCGACGATGCTCGCGGTGCCGAGCAGCTTGCCTGTCGCGCCGTCCTCGAGCACGAAGAGATAGATCTCTTCGCCCGGGAAATCGACGTCGGCGCGAAACGAATCTTCCGACAGCGCGACGCGCGCTTCTAGCTCGCGCCGGTCGTGCGGCAGCGAGTGCAACACGGGCCGCGCGGCGTGCGCCATCTGCGCGAGCGCGTCGAGGTCGGAAAGCCTTCCGGGGCGTACGAAGAGCATCATCGTGTCCTTGGCAGTGAACCGCTTACCGCGCCTGCGCGTCGGCCGTCGAGCGCACGACTTCCTCGATCGCCTTCGTCAGCCGCGCGAAGCCCTCGTTCACGTCGGCCTCCCCGATGATCAGCGACGGTGCGAAGCGCAGCACGTTCGGCCCTGCAATCAGCAACATGACGCCGTGGGCGGCGGCGGCATTGACGAAATCTTTCGCGCGGCCTTCGTATGCCGCCGTGAGCTCTGCCCCGATCAAGAGCCCCTTGCCTCGAACCTCCTTGAACATGTCGAAGCGCCGGTTGAGCTCGGCGAGCTTGCCGCGGATGAGCTCGCCGCGCGCTTTGACGCCTTCGAGCAACGCCGGCGCGCTGATCAGTTCGACGACCTTGTCCGCCACGGCCGCGCCGAGCGGGTTGCCGCCGTAAGTCGTGCCGTGCACGCCCACTTTGAAATGCGCGGCGATATCGTTCGTCGTGAGCATCGCGCCGATGGGGAAACCGTTCCCGAGCGCCTTCGCCGTCGTGAGGATGTCGGGCGTCACGCCCGTGTCCATATAGGCGTAGAAAAAGCCCGTGCGGCCCACCCCCGTTTGGACTTCATCGAAGATCAACAGCGCACCGTGCGCGTCGCAGGCCTCGCGCAGTGCGCGCAGAAACGCCGGATCGCCCGGAATCACGCCGCCCTCGCCCTGGATCGGCTCGACGATCACGGCGCAAGTTTTCGGGCCGATCGCCGCGCGCGCCGCATCGATGTCGTTGTACGGCAGATGCACGATGCCCGCCGGCACCGGGCCGAAGCCTTCCGCGTATTTCGGCTGGCCGCCCACGCTGACCGTGAACAACGTACGCCCATGAAACGACTGCTTGAACGAGACGATTTCGATTTTTTCCGGGCCGTGGCGCTCGATCGCGACACGGCGGGCGAGCTTGAGCGCCGCCTCGTTCGCCTCCGCGCCCGAGTTCGCGAAGAACGCCCGTTCGGCGAACGTCAACGATTCGAGCCGCTTGGCGAGCCGGAGCACGGGTTCGTTCGTGTAAGCGTTGCTGACGTGCCACAGCGTCTCGCCCTGCTCGCGCAGCACGCGAACGAGTTCCGGATGCGTGTGGCCCAGCGCCGTCACGGCGATCCCGCCCGTGAAATCGACGTAGTCGCGCCCTTGCGTGTCCCAGACGCGCGAGCCTTGGCCGCGAGCCGGCATGAAGGAAGCGGGCGAAAATACCGGCACCATGACTTCGTCGAAAGTCTGGCGGTTCACAGCGAAATCGTTCATGACGGGTCCTCGTCGAGCTAATAGGGATGATGAGGCTGATAAATGCTAGTTTAGAAAACGATCGTGGCGGCGTCTTGCTCGATGGCGACGCGATCTATCGCGTATCGTGCGCCGTCCGCCCGGCTATTGGTCCGTCAAACCTCGTCGGGCGGCTCGGTCAGCGCGCCCGCACGCGGTTCGCCCGCATAAGCCACGCCCGCTCCATGCTGCTTGGCGATCCAATTGCGGCGCTCCTCGCGCGGCGTGACGCCGAAGCGCTCGCGGTACGCGTTCGAAAAATGCGCGGCCGACGAGAATCCGCAGGCGAGGCTCACCTGGACGATCGATTTACCGGTGCGCTGCAACTGCATGCGCGCCTTCGACAGACGCAAGCTCAAGTAGTACTTCGACGGCATTGCGCCGAGGTATTGCCGGAACAAGCGCTCGAGTTGCCGGCGCGAGATGCCGACGAGGCTCGCGATCTCGTCGGTCGTCAGCGGATCCTCGATGTTGGCCTCCATCAACTGCAGCGCGTCGTTCAGCCGCGGGTGCCGCTCGCCGGGCGCCGTCACATAGGGAATGCGCTGGCGCTCTTCGCCGGCCCGGAGCACGCCGACGCCCAGCGCGTCGGCGATACGTTCGGCCAGTTCCGGCCCGTTCTCGCGCGCGATCATCGCCAGCATGAAGTCGACGCCGGCCAGCCCGCCCGCGCAAGTCGCGCGATCGCGATCGATCTCGAAGATCCGCTGCGTCACGATAGAGCGCTCGAATTGCTCGGCGAATTGCTGATACGTCTCCCAATTGACGCTGACGCGGTAGCCCGATAGTTGTCCTGCCATCGCCAGCCACCACACACCGTGATGAATGCCGGTGACGAGCGGCGTGCGTTGCCCGACGCGCGCGAGGCTGGCGAGAAACAGCTTGTAGTCCGCGAATTGCTGAAACCGCTCGGCGATGACGATGAGCCAATCGCACGACACGCCGTCGCCGAAGGCCGCGTCCGCAGGCAGCATGACGCCGCCCGGGAGCGGCACGGCGCGCCCGTCCCACGACAGGATCTGCCAACGGTAGAGTGCGCGCCCGTCGATATCGTTCGCGAGGCGCAACGCATCGACGATCGGTCCGATGCCCGACATGGATACCGGCGGCAACGCGACGATCGCGACCTGCGTCGTCTTGGGCGTGGCCGATTGGGTGCGTGCCAAGCTCACCCCCACCGGCGCGAGGGCCGAAGACGGCCTAGCCGCCAGGCGGCGCTGCTTCGTTCGTTGCGCGTGCCGCTCATGCCGATTACTTGAGGCTGCCCGAAAGGAATTGCTTCAAGCGCTCGCTCTGGGGCTGCGCGAGCACGACCGCGGGATCGCCCTCTTCTTCGCTTCGCCCTTGGTGGAGAAACATCACGTGATTCGACACGTTGCGCGCAAAGCCCATTTCGTGCGTCACGACGATCATCGTGCGGCCTTCTTCAGCGAGTTTTTGCATGACCTTGAGCACTTCGCCCACGAGTTCCGGATCGAGCGCCGAGGTAGGCTCGTCGAACAGCATGACGTCGGGGTTCATGGCCAGCGCGCGTGCAATAGCCACACGTTGCTGCTGCCCGCCCGACAAGTGGGACGGATATTGCTTCTCGAGCCGCGGCGCAAGACCGACTTTTTCGAGGTACATGCGGGCGCGCTGCTCGGCCTCGCGCTTCGAAAGGCCGAGCACGTGAACGGGCGCTTCGATGACGTTCTCGAGCACGTTCATGTGCGCCCACAAGTTGAAGTGCTGAAACACCATCGACAGCTTCGTGCGAATGCGCTGCAGCTGTTTATGGTCGGCGACTTCGAGGTTGCCCTCGCGGTCGGTCTTCGTGCGCACGGTCTCGCCGTCGACGACGATACTGCCCGCGTTGGGCCGCTCGAGAAAGTTGATGCAGCGCAGGAACGTGCTCTTGCCCGAGCCGCTCGCGCCGATGATGCTGATCACGTCCCCGGCCTTCGCCGTGAGCGTGACGCCTTTGAGCACCTCGTTGTCGCCGTAGCGCTTATGGATGTCGAGCGCCGCGAGTTTGGCGGCGGCGGATTGAGAAGTCGCTTGGAGCACCATGCTCTCCCGTATGAATCAATGCCGGCCGACGGCCAGATAAGCGAGCCAATGCCGCTCGGCTCGCCGGAACGCCGCAACGAGTGCGAACGATACCGCAAGATAGATGAGCGCCGCGATGCCGAAAGCCTGGAACGACATGTAAGTGGCCGAATTGGCGTCGCGCGCGACTTTCAGCACGTCGGGCACCGTCGCCGTGAACGCGACCGTCGTCGCGTGCAACATCAGGATGACTTCGTTACTGTACAACGGCAACGCCCGGCGCAGCGCGGAAGGCAAAATGATGCGGCGATACATCGTCCACCTGCTCATGCCGTACGCACGCGCCGCCTCGACTTCGCCGTGCGCGATGGCACGGATCGCACCCGCGAAGATTTCCGTCGTGTAGGCGCCCGTATTGAGTCCGAACGAGAGGATCGCGCAATGCAGGCCGCTGCGGAAGAAACTGTCGAGCGCCGCATGCGCGCGGACGAATTCGAGGCTGTACACGCCGCTATAGATCAACAGCAGCTGGACATAGAGCGGCGTGCCCCGAAACACGTACGTATAGCAGCGCACGGGCGTCGAGAGCCAGCGGTTCTTCGACACGCGGGCGACCGCGAGGGGCACGGCCATGCAAAAGCCAATGGCGAGCGACGCGACGAGCAGCCATAACGTCACGGCAAGACCGGAGAGACCCTGGCCGTCGAAATAGAGGAATGCGCGCCCGTATTGGGAAAGGATTTCGATCATCGCTCTGTCCTCCGCGTCACAATTCGGCGTGCCTGACGCCGATCGAATAGCGCTTATCGAGCCACATCAGGACGACGTTGGAAACCGTCGTGATCGCCAAATAGATCAGCGCCGCGACGAGAATGAAGAAAAACATGTTGAACGTGCTCTTGCCCGCGTCTTGCGCCGCCTTGACGACATCGGCGAGGCCGATGATCGATACGAGCGCCGTCGCTTTGACGAGCACTTGCCAGTTGTTGCCGATGCCCGGCAGCGCGAAACGCATCATCTGCGGAAACAGGATGCGGGCGAACACGCGCAGCGCGCTCATGCCGTACGCACTACCGGCTTCGAGCTGGCCGCGCGGGACGGCGAGAAACGCACCGCGAAACGTTTCGGTGAAATAGGCGCCGTAGATGAACCCGAGCGTGAGCACGCCGGCGACGAAAGGATCGATGTCGATCTGATCCATGCCGAGCGCATCGGTCAATTGATTGACGGCGATCTGGATGCTGTAGAACAGCAGCAGCATCAGCACGAGGTCGGGCACCGAGCGAATGAGCGTCGTATAAAGCGTGGCCGCTCCCGACAAGGCGCGGTTGCGCGAGAGCTTCGCCACCGCGCCGATCAAGCCCAGCAGCACCGATACGGCGAGCGAGAGGACCGACAGTTCGATCGTCTTGATCGTGCCGGCGAGAAGGATCGGGCCGAAGCCGTAGAGGAACACGAGCGTCTCCATCCATGAATGTCGTTGCCTGCCGTCGCTTGCCGCTTAATCGCGCAATCGCGCGGCTGGGCTCGATGCTGTGCATCGGCGCGGATAGTCGCAAGCGAAAATCTTTTGCTCAAACGCCACGGCTGCGCTTTGCTGCATTGCAATATCGCGATGGATGCGCACCGAACTGCGCGCTATCGGGCCGCCGGGCTCGATCGAGCGCGGTTAGGCGCGCCGGCGCGACACGGCGTTTGCGCAAACTTCGCGTCGCTTTTTCGATATTTGGAAGGGAGAGACAAGCCGATAAGGGGCGGCAGGTACGACCTTGTAGGCCCTATCCATCCGCAGGCAACTTGCACCCGCAGGAATGCGCCCCTGCTGGGCGCACAAAAACAGAACCGGCCGTCACCCGAAGTGAACGGCCGGCAATATCATGGCGCGCGACGCAAAAACGTCGGCAAACAAGCCGGACACT
>DASVLS010000064.1:0-6415 GCA_036384755.1 Trinickia sp.
TCGGGCGTGTTCGATGCGGGGGCCGCCGTGCTCGCCACGCGGTGGAGGCGTGCGGGACGATTGCATATCACCGAGCGGTAGCCCGCCGCCGTGTCACGAGCGAATGTAGGCCGATGCCCGCGATCATAGCGAGGACGAAGAGCCATGCTTTGGGTTGACCGCTCGAGGCGGTGACGAGCGCCGGGCCTGGGCAAAATCCCGCGATACCCCAGCCGATGCCGAACAGCGCGCTGCCGATGATCAGCGGACGATCGATGCGCGCCGCGGCGGGCCACGACATCGGCGCGCCGAGGATGCTGCGGCTACGGCGCCGCGTGACGCGGAACGCGATGACGCCGATCGCGACGGCGCCCGCCATGACGAAGGCGAGCGACGGGTCCCAGCGGCCGGCGAGATCGAGAAAACCGATCACCTTCTCCGGGTCGGCCATATTGGAGACGATGAGACCTAGGCCGAACAACAGGCCTGCGGCGAGACCGGACAGAGCGAGCATGTTAGACGTGGCGAAGCAGAAAGACGGTCAAGAACCCGAACGACATGAACGTGAGCGTGGCGGCGATCGAGCGGGCCGAGCCGCGCGAAATACCGCACACACCGTGTCCGCTCGTGCAGCCCGAACCATAGCGCGTGCCGAAGCCGACCAGCAGCCCCGCGGCGACGAGTGCGAGCGGCGACGCCGCGATCGTCGTGCCGGGAAGCGGCGCGACCAAACGCCACAGCCACGGCGCGGCGATCAGGCCGGCGAGAAACGCAAGCGGCGAGGCGCGGTCGTCCGTATGCGAACCGACGAGGCGCCCGATCATCCCGCTGATACCGGCAATCCGGCCGTTGAGCAGCATATAGAGCCCCGATGCGGCGCCGATGGCGAGCCCGCCCGCAATAGCCGCGCCCGGCGTGAAGTGCGACAGGTCGACGCTCATGCGGAGCGGCCCTTTGTCTTGCCGCAAAAGAGGCTCGACAGCGTTTGCATGATCGCGACGACCTCATGGCTCGCGAGGCTGTAATAGATGTACTTCCCTTCCCGCCGCGAGGCGACGAGCCCTTCTTCGCGCAGCACGCCGAGATGCTGAGACAGGCTGGGTTGATGGATGCCGACGCTCGCCTCGAGCTGGCCCACGTTCTGCTCGCCCAGCGTCAACTGGCACAGCAAAAGGAGCCGATCCTCGTGGGCCATCGCTCTGAGCAACGTGCAACATTGCGCGGCAGATTCGCGCAGGCCCTCTAGTGTTTGTGCAGTAAGCTCGCTTTCCATGAGATCGATGCGGATGGTTGTTTCAACAATATGTTGAATGACATTATATGAATTGATATAGTGTTTGACAACGTCACTTCGGAAAAGGGGCTTGACGATGCGTCCCCAGGTAGCGCCGTTCTTCGATTCAGCGACCTCTACGTTCACGTATGTCGTGTATGCCGGCGACGGCACGTCGGCCGCCATCATCGACTCCGTCCTCGACTACGACCCCAAGTCCGGGCGCACTTCGACGGCCTCGGCCGACCGCGTGATCGCCTTCGTGCGAGCGCATGGCCTGCACGTCGAATGGCTGCTCGAAACGCATGCGCATGCCGATCACGTATCGGCGGCGCATTATCTGAAGCGCGAACTCGGCGGCAAGATCGGCATCGGCGAACAAATCCGCGTGGTCCAACGCACGTTCAAGGGCGTCTTCAATCTCGGCGAAGACGTGCCGGCGGACGGCACGCAGTTCGACCATTTGTTCGCAGCCGACGAAGCCTTTTCGGTCGGCGAGCTGACCGCTCGGGCCCTGCATGTCCCTGGCCATACGCCGGCCGACGTCGCGTATCAGATCGGCGACGCCGTATTCGTCGGCGACACGCTGTTCATGCCGGACGTCGGCTCCGCACGCTGCGACTTTCCGGGCGGCGACGCGCACGCCCTTTACCGGTCCGTGCGCAAGCTGCTGTCGCTGCCGCCGCAAACGCGCCTTTTCATGTGCCACGACTATCCGCCCGACTCGCGCGACGCAACCTGCGAAACGACCGTGGAACAAGAGCGCCGTTCGAACGTGCATCTGCACGAGGGCGTATCGGAGGATGCGTTCGTTCAGATGCGTACGGCGCGCGATAAGACGCTGTCGATGCCGGTGCTGATCTTGCCGGCCGTGCAAATGAACATTCGAGCCGGCGATATGCCCGCGCCCGAGTCGAACGGTGTCCGATATCTGAAGATTCCGCTCAACGCGCTTTGATGTGGGGCGTCTTTTGGCGCGTCACCCGCGACGCGCTTCAGGCCCGTTACCGGCGGGCAAGGCGTACGAGCGGCTGCTCGGCGGGTGGGAGCCCGAGCAGCCGCGATAGCTTGCCCTGCTCGGCCGCGATATCGGCGAGCGTGAATTTATCCAAGACTTCGAAATAAGCCCGCAGCGCGGCGCCCAACACACCGCGCAACCCGCATGCCGCAGTGATCACGCAGGCATTGCCTTCCGTATCGAAGCATTCGACCATCCGAAAGTCCGGTTCCATCGTGCGCACCACATCGCCCACGGTGATGCGCGAGGCCGGCCGGCCTAGCTTCAACCCCCCTGTCCTTCCGCGCGTCGTGCTCAAGAAACCCGCGCGCCCCAGCGCGTGCACGATTTTGACGAGATGCCCGCGGGCCAGGCCGAGCGACTCGGAGATCTCGGCGATCGTGACGAGCTCGTCCGAGCGCACGGCCGCGTACATGAGCACACGCAGGCTGTAATCGGTGAAATCAGTGAGTCGCATAGCGCACCTATAAAGTCGATGCATTGTATATCTTTTATCGTCCTAGAACGCAGGATTGACGTGGCTCGACAACCTCGGCTGCGCATTTGCGGATCGAAAGATTGATGATGTGTGTCAAGTTACCCGACATCGCCGGTTCGATAATGGCCGGGGGCCGGCAGTGCCGCTCGGCCTCGCACGTCCATGGGAAAGAACATGTCAGTCCATTGCGCGCCCGCCGGCGAACGCGCGGCCGGCGTCCCCGAATCGGCTGACGGCCGTCTCGTCGATATCGACCTGTCGGAAGTGCTGATTCGCCGCTTCGACAACGCCGGCCCACGCTACACGTCTTATCCGACGGCGGACCGGTTCGTCCCGGCGTTCGACGAAGCCGCCTATCGCGCGCATCTTGCCGAGCGCGCGAGCGCCGTCGCGCCCCCCCCGCTATCGATCTACGCGCATCTGCCGTTTTGCGAATCGCTCTGCTATTTCTGTGCATGCAACAAGGTGATCACGCGCGATCACGGGCGCGCGGCCGAGTATCTTCGCTACCTGCTGCGTGAAATCGCGATGGTCGCGCCCGAACTCGGCGCCGCACGGCGCACGTCGCAACTGCACTTGGGCGGCGGCACGCCCACCTTCTTCAGCATCGTCGAACTGGGCGAGCTGATCGATGCGCTGCATCGGCATTTCGATTTCGTGCCGAACGCCGAACTCGGTGTCGAGATCGATCCGCGCACGGTCACGCCGCATACGCTCGCAGAGCTCGGCGCGCTAGGGTTCAATCGAACGAGCTTCGGCGTACAGGATTTCGATCCTGCCGTGCAGCAGGCCGTCAATCGCATACAGCCGCTAGACAGGGTCGAGCGCGCGCTCGGTGCGAGCCGCGATGCGGGTTTTCAATCGATCAACATCGACCTCATCTATGGCTTGCCCCGGCAATCGGTCGCGAGTTTCGACCGCACGCTCGACGAAGTCGTGCGGCTCGCGCCCGATCGCATCGCGCTATACAACTACGCGCATCTGCCGGCCCGTTTCAAGGCTCAGCGGCTCATCGACGCGAGCGAGTTGCCGATCGCGCAAGACCGGCTGAGGATCTTCATGCGGGCGACGCGTCGCCTGCTCGACGCCGGATACGTCTATATCGGCCTCGATCATTTCGCGAAGCCCGACGACGAATTGAGCCGCGCGCTGCGCGAGAACTCGTTGCACCGGAATTTTCAAGGTTATACGACGAAGGCCGCGTGCGATCTCGTGGGCTTCGGCGTGTCGGCCATCGGCAAGATGGGCCGCGCCTATTGCCAATCGACGCGTTCGGTCAAGACTTACTACGAGCGCCTGAACGAAGGCCGGCTGCCTGTCGAGCGCGGACACGCGCTGAGCCCCGACGACCTGCTGCGGCGAGAAGTCGTCATGACGGTGATGTGCAGCACGCCGCTGGATTTTCGAGCGATCGAAGCCGCGCATGGTATCGAGTTCCGGCGCTACTTCAGCGCGGAACTCGCGGCGCTCGAACCGCTTGTTCAAGCGGGGCTCGTGGCGGTCGACGACGATTCGATTCGCGTGCTCCCGAAGGGCCGCCTCTTCGTGCGCGCGATCGCCATGACGTTCGACGCTTATCTGGGGCGACCCAGCGCAGCCTCGTATTCCAAGTTGATTTAGCCGAACGGAGCGCGCACATGCAAAAAGCGAAGATTCGCGTTCAGGACTTTCTGGCCCGGATGCCGCTCTTTAACGAACTGGCTCCGCACGAGCTCGATCGCATTGCGCAGGGCACGACGCAGCAGCAAGCCGCACGCAAGGAGACCGTCTTTCACTGCGGCGACCTCTGCACGGGCCTGCATGCGGTCGTCTATGGACAGATCAAGCTCAGCGTGATCTCGCCGCTCGGCGAAGAGAAGGTCGTGCGGCTCGTCGGGCCGGGCGATAGCTTCGGCGAGGCGCTGATGTTCCTCGGCAAGCCTTACTTCGTCACGGCGCAGGCGATAGGCGATTCGCTGCTGCTGCACGTGGCCAAAGCCACCCTTCTCGACGCGCTGCGCGACGATCCCGACTTCGCGTGCAAGATGCTGGCCGGCATGAGTGCGCGGTTGCATGCGTTGATGCGCGACGTCGAAGCGTACTCGCTGCGCTCGGGCACGCATCGTGTCATCAGCTATTTGCTGGCTCAGAAAGCGGAGCCCGAATCCGGTTCGGAAAATGCGGCCTTGCGTGTGCAACTCGAGGCGGGTAAGAAGATGGTCGCCTCCCGGCTCAATCTCACCCCCGAGCATTTCTCGCGCATCTTGCACGAACTGGGCACGCGCGGGCTCGTCGCCATCAACGGCCGCGAGATCCTCATTCCCGATCCTTTGAAGCTGCAAGCCGCCTGCGCGTACTGAGGCAAATGGCGTTTCATGAACGCACCGGCCGGAAGCGGGAGCGGCCGAGCGAGCGAGGCCGCCAGCGCGGCGCCGAGGCCCGCCGTGACGAGCAGAGCAGCGAGCGAAACCGGTCCTTGACCCAGGTTAAGGTCATAGGGGCGGCGCGGTCGCACACTACTCGGTACTGCGATCGTCGTGAGGTTGTCCCGTGTCAGTGCCGAAGGCTAAATTCGAACCCCTGCGCATCAAACGCAAAGCGTTGTTGCCCATCGTGCAAGGCGGAATGGGCGTGGGCGTGTCCGCCCATCGCTTGGCCGGAACGGTCGCCTCGCTCGGCGCGATGGGGACGATCTCGAGCGTCGATCTGCGTCGGCATCATCCCGACTTGATGGCGAAGACGGCGCGCTCGCGCGACCGTGCGCTCATCGATGCCGTCAATCTCGAAGCGCTGCAGCGAGAAGTGCGCTCGGCGTTGGCGTTATCGGGCGGTCGTGGCGCCGTCGCGGTCAACGTCATGCGGGCCGTAGCGGCCTACGCCGACTATGTACGCTCCGCTTGCGAAAGCGGTGCCCATGCGGTCGTCGTCGGCGCGGGGCTGCCGCTCGATTTGCCGGAGTTGACTGCCGACTTCCCTGATGTCGCGTTGATTCCGATCTTATCGGATGCGCGCGGCATCGGTCTCGTGCTCAAGAAATGGATGCGCAAACGACGCTTGCCCGATGCGATCGTCATCGAGAACCCGCGCTACGCCGCCGGGCATCTTGGCGCGCCGACGATCGACGGCATCGCCAGCGCGCATTTCGCGTTTCCCGAAGCGATCGAAGGCACGTTGGCCTTGTTCAAGGAACTCGGTCTCGAGCGCGAACGCATTCCCCTCATTGCCGCGGGCGGCATTCATACGCACGAGCAGATGCAAACCCTCGTGGCGCTGGGCGCGACGGCCGTGCAGCTCGGCACGCCGTTCGCCGTCAGCGAGGAGGGCGATGCGCATCCGAACTTCAAGCGTGTGCTGGTCGAGGCGACGCCCGATGACATCGTGACCTTCATGAGCGTCGCCGGACTTCCTGCCCGGGCGGTCCGCACGCCATGGCTCGCCGAATACTTGGAAAAGGAAGCGAAGCTGCAACGCGTGGCGAAACCGCGCAAATGCACGGTGGGCTTCGATTGCCTGCAGCAATGCGGCTTGCGCGACGGCATCGCCAAACACGGCCAGTTTTGCATCGATACGCGGCTTGCCTACGCACTGGCCGGCGACGTCAAGCGAGGCCTGTTCTTTCGCGGCTCCGAGGCGTTGCCTTTCGGCCGCCGGATCCGCCCCGTGCGCGATCTCATCGATTTCATTTTGA
>DASVLS010000065.1:0-162421 GCA_036384755.1 Trinickia sp.
GGCGCTAGACCCGATGTCCGCGGCGCTGTGTCCGGGACCGCACACTAGGTGGTAAAAAATACTGCGACTCCGTATTCGGCCCGATGGCGTTTTTTCCTATAGTAATTTGTAAGGCGTGGGGCTATGTTGCAATGCATAACGAAATAAGGCGCGACGCTAATCGGCGAACGACGCTTGAAGAGAGAATTCCGGGGAGGGGGCGCGCATTGCACCGTGACGATTCGGCCGGGGACATTCGGTCGTCACGGCGATTGCGCGCCGATGCGTGATGGCTGGCAACGCCGCCGCAGACGGCGTGCCGACGCGGTTTCGACAGTTGGAGTGACTGGCGCGAGCGAGCGCCGCTTCACTGATCGAGATCAAAAATGGCTTCGATTCGTCGAGGTAGCCTGCCCGGCAGGCACGACTCGCGTGTCGATACGGGGGTAATAAATGAGTACCGTTTTCAATCCGCTGCAGCCGGAGCGTACCGTCCTTTTCGTTGCGCTCGAGCCCGATACGGAGTGTGTCGATCAGCTCGTGGCAGCGGGGTGGCATGTCGTCCATGCCAAGACGCCCCAGCAAGTACAACGCGCAGTCGAGCGCGGCGCCATTCATGTCGGGCTCGTGCAGCTGCCGGCCGCTTGCACTGCGCAGGAACTCGCCGAATTGGCCGCTTGCATTTCGCCGAGCAACCTCGCGTGGATTGCCGAGGCGCGGCGCGGGCAAGCCGACGATCCCGCGGTCCGCCGATTCATTCTCGATTTTTGTTTCGACTTCGTTACCGTGCCTTGCGACGACGATCGCTTGACGATCTTGATGGGGCATGCCGACGGTCTTTGGGCGCTGCGGGACTCGGACAGCCATCAGAAGGCTCCCGCTCCCACGAGCACGATGATCGGCCAATGCGAAGCGATGCAGCAACTCAATCGCGGTGTCGATAAGTGCGCGCGCAACGAGGCGCCCGTATTCATCGCCGGCGAGTCCGGGACGGGCAAGGAGTTGACGGCCCGTGCCATCCACGATCATTCCGCGCGGGCCAAGGCGCCGTTCGTCGCGATCAATTGCGCGGCGATCCCGCCGTCGCTGCTGCAATCGGAATTGTTCGGGCACGAACGCGGCGCATTTACGGGCGCATTGCAGCGCAAGATCGGCCGTATCGAAGCCGCGGCGGGCGGCACGCTCTTTCTCGACGAAATCGGCGATATGCCGCACGAGTGCCAAGCCGTATTGTTGCGCTTTCTGCAGGAAGGCACGATCGAGCGGCTAGGCGGAACCGGGCCGATCAAGGTCGACGTGCGCATCGTTTCGGCGACGCACGTCGATTTGAAGAGTGCGATCGATGCCGGCCGCTTCCGGATGGACCTCTTCCACCGCCTTTGCGTGCTTCGCTTGAACGAGCCGCCGTTGCGCGAGCGCGGCGGCGACATCAAGCTGCTGGCGCAGTATGCGCTGGAACTCTATCGTGGCGACGGCGCGCGCAAGATTCGCGGGTTTTCGAGCGACGCTATCGCCGCGATGTTCAATTACGGCTGGCCCGGCAACGTGCGCGAGTTGATCAACTGCGTGCGTCGCGCCGTCGTGATGGCCGAAGGGCGCTTCATTACGGCTACCGACCTCGGTCTGCCCGGCGTGGAGACGAAGATCGGCCGAACGCTCGCCGAAATTCGCTGCGACGCCGAACGCGCGGCTGTTCGCGAAGCGCTCGTGCGCCACGCCTACAGCCTGTCGAGCGCCGCGGTCGAGCTGGGCATTTCCCGGGCTACGCTGTATCGCTTGCTGAACGCGATCGGCCTGCGCGACGAAGCGCCCACGCAGCGGCACACGCGAGCGATAGACGACGCGCATGTGTGCGGCTCCGAGCCCGAGCCGCGCGGCATCGAGCAAATGGCGCGCTGAGCAAGCGCCGCCGGAGCGATGCTCCGGCTTGTTCCTCGCCGCTCACGGCGCTTGGAAAACGCGCCGGCAACGCATATCCTGACCATCGACGTCCGCGCGCCTGCGAGGCGCGCGAATTTTTTTGCGGACTCGGATGGGAGGACTAGGTTCATGACGCGACCCGTCGACTCGGGAATCATTCTCATTGCACGCTTGGCGCTGTCGGTGCTGTTCTTATGGTCCGGTGTCATGAAGGTATTCGGCTATGCCGCCTTCGTGGGCTATTTGAACACCAAGGGCGTGCCGTTCGTGCAAATCGCCGCTCCAATCGTGGCCGCCGTCGAAGTGGTGGGCGGCATGTTTCTTATCGTCGGTTTTCTGATTCGGCCGCTGGCACTCGTTATGGCCGTCTATACGATCGCCACGGCCGTTATCGGCCATGATTTTTGGAATGTCGCCGACGCGGCGCTTCAGCACGACATGGTGATTCATTTTTGGAAAAATGTCGGCATCGCGGGCGGCTTCCTGCTGCTTTACGTCACGGGCGCCGGCGGTGCGAGTATCGACGCGGCACGCGCCCCAAGGCGGTCGTCTCTGTCACTGTAACGCCGCGCACCCGTTTCGCTCGGTGCGCGCGCGTCGAGCACGATCTTTGCTTGCTCTCCTGGTTGCGACACACGTGCGTAAGAAGGAGGGCCACCCAATGATTCAGAGCTTCGAGCAGCAAATCGACGGACGCAATATGCACTTTTGCGCGAGCCTCGGTGAAGGGGAGTCGGGGCATCGCGTCATTATCAGCCGTGACGATTCCGCCGAAACGCTCGTTATTTTCGACGCGTCGGGGCTGCTCGGCACGTTGAAGGCGGAAATGGCCGCCCCCGATCGGCTCCTGACCGATGCGATACGCAAAGCGCGCGATGAGGGCCTAATCGAACGCGCGCTCGATACCGGCACCGTCCAAAATGCCACACTCTAAGGCGTGCGCGCCGTTTCACCTTCGTCTGCACATGCGCGTGCTACGACGGGGGAACGCGCGTAGCCCATCAGCTCTGCCGTCATGCGCAGCGCCGCGGCAATCGCGGCTGACACCCGAGCCCGCTCCCGGTCAGCTCGCGCGCCATTTTGAATAACAAAATATCAACATATCAACTGCTCTATCATCGAATGCCTCCAACGAGTGTGCGCCTTCCGACATATTCGCTCGAATAGACCGCGCGCGAATGCGCTTCACCGTGCATGCTGATACCGCAGGGATACGAATAACGCCCGAACCCCTCGTCGGCCTATTCGCCCGTGTCGATCAAATCTGAGAATGCCTCTCGAGATGCTTGCGCATCCCGGCGGGTCGCCGTGCGCCCAAAAAACTGTGCGCCGCCAAAACCGCACGCGGATGAGCAAGAAGGAGCCGGTTATGACTGTCCTCGACGTTTTCCCGCGTCCTCGCCGCTTCGTTCCATTTGCGATGGCCGCTTTGTTGGCAATAGGAGTCGCGGGAAATTTCCCGATAGCCAAAGCGCAAGGTTCGCCGAATATCGGCGCAAAAAAAGCCGATCCTGCCAAGAGTTTCAGGGTTCCGCCGTTGCCTGTCGGCTCTGCCCACGTCCAGCTGCAGCCAGGCATGTCGAAGAAAGATTGGCACGACGCCTATAAGGAAACCGGACGTCCGAAGTTCCCAGCGAATACCGTCAAGCGCGTGGGCGGCACGGTCGAGCGCGACTAAGGAGACCGATATGAAAAAGTTTATCCTCATCCTTGCCTTGTTGGCGGGCCTCGCGCAATTGACAGCGCCCGTCACGGCCCATGCGCAGGCAACGACTGCGAGTACGCTCATTCTGTACGACAACCCCGCGAACGATCCCTATTCGAAGCTCGGCCTTATCTATGCGATCATGCTGCGCAACTTGCTTGGCCACTTCAATGCGACCGTCACGATCGAGCCCGTCCAGAATTACGCGGCCGGGCAGATCGGCAGCCATACGGCGACGTTCTATATCGGCGACTACTACAACAACCCATTGCCTACCGCGTTCATGAGCGACGTCATGACCGCGACGAAGACCGTCGTCTGGTTCAAGTACAACCTCTGGCAAGTAGCCTGGAATACGGCGTACACGTTTACACAGCAGTACGGCATCAACTTCCTGGGATTGGCGGGGCTCAACGCGCAGCCTTCGTCGAGCAATCCGAATCCCGGCTTCTACGATACGGTCACCTATAAAAACCTGTCGATGGTGAAGTTCTACGCGTACGACGCTTCGACGGGAACGGTCAACGCCGACCCCGATATCGGGCTCACGCAGGTAGCCGACGCGACGAAAGCGCAATCGCTGGTGACGATCACGAACAGCCAAACCAAGGCGACGGCGCCCTATGTCATCCGCTCGGGCAACTTCTGGTACTTCGCCGACATGCCGTTCACCTATATCGGTCCGACGGACCGGTATCTCGTGATCTGCGACATGCTGCACGACATTCTCAATACCGGCGCGGCCGTGAACCATCGCGCGCTCGTGCGGCTGGAAGATCTGGATGCGCTCACCACCACGGCGTCGATGAAGAAGTTGTCGGATTACCTCTACAGCTTGAAGATTCCGTTTACGATGGCCACGATCCCGCTGTACACGGACCCGAACGGCTACTACAACGGCGGCGTGCCCGAAACGATCCATCTCGCGCAGGCCACCGGCTTGAAGTCCGCGCTCAAATATGCGCTCGCGCGCGGCGGCTCGATCGTCATGCATGGCTACACGCACCAATACGATTCGACGCCGAACGTGCAGAACGCCGTGTCGGGCAACGATTACGAGTTCTGGTTCGCCGTGCAAAACCGGCCCGTCGACGAAGACTCCGAGCAATGGGCGCAAGGCAGGATGGCCGACGGTCTGGCGGAGTTCACGAACAACGGCTTCAAGGTGGCGGGTTGGGGCGCGCCGCAGTATCAAATGTCGCCGCTCGCGTCGCAAGCGGCGGCGGCCGAGTTCAAGACCTCGTTCCAACGCGCTGTCTACTACACGTCGACCAATCCGCAGATCGGCACCGGGGCGCCCAATCAAGACTTCTCGGCCGGCCAATTCTTCCCGTACATCATCAATCAGGACTACTACGGGGCACGCATCATCCCCGAGAACCTTGGGAGCATCCAATACAACATCTGCAACGTCGACCCGTTCTCGTGCGTCGCGTACACCTGGCAGCAAGTGCTGACGAACGCGCAATACGGGCTCGCCGTGCGCGATGGATTCGCGTCCTTCTTCTTTCATCCTTACTGGCTAGAACCCGGCTTGGGCGTACCGGCCATGTCGGACTTCAAGAGTCTCGTGTCCGGCGTGACGAAGCTCGGCTACAAGTGGGTCGACGGAACGACCGCCAAATGAATGGAGGGTAGCGCAAGACGCACGGTGCGGTTCGCAGAGACCTCGCGAATCGCACGTGCGCGGGAACTCGATTCCCGATGGAAACGCTGTGAGTGAAGCCCCACAGACATTCCTTTTACCGATCCGTTACCGTGACCTTGCAAAACTGAAAGCCCTTCGGAATGCAGGAATACGCCGAGATGCGGCTTGCCGCATCGACACGTTCGTCGCGAACACGGAGCGTCGGCCCAATCAGCGGGGAAGAAATGAAGAAGGTTTTGACAGTGTTCGGAACACGGCCCGAAGCGATCAAGATGGCGCCGCTCGTGAAGGCGCTTGCCGAAGACGAGGACGTCGATGCCAAGGTATGCGTCACGGCGCAGCACCGCCAAATGCTGGATCAAGTGCTGGACCTGTTCGAGATCGTGCCTGAATTCGATCTCGACCTGATGCGCGAAGGGCAGACGCTCGGCGATCTCACCTCGGGCATTCTGCAGTCGATCGGCAAGGTTTACGACAGATGGCAACCCGATGCCGTCCTCGTGCATGGCGATACCACTACGACGCTCGCCGCGAGTCTCGCTGCGTTTTATCGATACATTCCCGTGGGGCACGTCGAAGCGGGGCTGCGCACGGGCAATGTGTGGTCGCCGTGGCCGGAGGAGTTGAACCGGCGCGTGACGGACGCCGTGTCGTCGTGGTTGTTCGCGCCGACCGAGCAGGCGAAGCACAATCTCTTCAGCGAAGGCGCGCCCGCCGCGCAGGTGGTGATGACCGGCAACACGGTGATCGACGCGTTGCTGCAGGTCAAGCGCAAGCTCGATGGCGATGAAGCGTTGTCGCATTCGATCGCCGCGCGTTATCCGTTTCTCGATGCATCGCGTCGCTTGATTCTCGTGACGGGACATCGGCGCGAGAGCTTCGGCGAGCCGTTCAAGCACTTTTGCGAAGCGCTGCGGCAAATTGCGCGAAAGTACGACGACGTGCAACTCGTCTATCCGGTCCATTTGAATCCGAACGTGCGCACGCCTGTGAACGCCGTGCTGAGCGACGTGCCAAACGTGCACCTGATCGATCCTCAGGACTACTTGCCGTTCGTCTACTTGATGTCGAAGGCGTACCTCATCATCACGGATTCAGGCGGTATCCAAGAGGAAGCGCCTGCCCTAGGCAAGCCTGTTCTGGTCACGCGCGAGACGACCGAGCGGCCCGAGGCCGTGCGTGCGGGTACGGCCCGTCTGGTCGGCACGCACACCGAGAGAATCGTGTCGGAAGTGCGCAGCCTACTCGACGACCGTGCCGAATACGTGGCGATGGCGCATGCCAACAACCCGTATGGCGACGGCCATGCGAGCGAACGAATCGTCGATGCGCTGATGTCGATTCCGGCGACGATCGCGCCGCTCGGAAACGTAGCGCCTCACCCGACGCTGGTGCACAACGCGATTGCCTCGGGATTGCAAGCGCTGCGATCGGCGTAGGGCGTGCGATAGGCCGCAGGCTAGGCGGAGCGAAGCAGCGGCCTCGCCTCGCCTGCATTCGTTTTCGTATAGAAAGACGCGCACCGGCCGTTCGACTAACGGCCGGCATGCGCGGCTGCGGATTTTCTATTCGATGGTACGTGCGTTATATCGCACATCGCTTGGCAAAGTGCGAGGTAATCAGTGTGTGAGGACGTACAGTCATCGTTGAATATTCGCCATACGATAAGTGCACGACTTTTTAATGCGGTTGACGCAAATGCACGCGATAACGATCTGGAGTTGGTATCTCGACGGATTGAATGTCGTTGCAATGGCAACGGCGATCGTCATATTTGTCAGCACGATCGACGATCTCTTTCTCGATGCATTTTACTGGGCGTTGGAGCTCAAACGGCTGCTGCGTCGAGAGCAGAAGGCGAACGTCGATGCGCAGACGCTGCGCGCACTCGACGAACGCTACCTGGCGATCATGGTGCCTGCCTGGAAGGAATACGACGTGATCGCCAAGATGATCGACAACACGCTCGCCACCATGGAGTACGAGCGATACATCATCTTCGCCGGTACCTATCACAACGACGCCGAAACGACGGCCGAGGTCGAACGGATGGTGCGCCGTCATCCGGGCCGCGTCGTGCGCGCGACGGTGCTCAACGACGGCCCCACGTGCAAAGCGGACTGCCTCAATTGGATCATCGCGGCCATTCGGCGCTACGAGACGGCGCATCATATCCAATTCGCAGGCGTCGTCATGCACGATTGCGAGGATGTCATTCATCCTATTGAACTGAAATATTTCAACTATGCGATCGAAGATAGCGATTTAGTCCAATTGCCGGTTTTGTCGCTGCCGCGGAAGTGGAACGAATTCGTGGCAGGGACGTATATGGACGATTTCAGCGAGACACATCAAAAGGATATTCCCTCGCGTCAGTGGCTGACGGGCATCGTGCCGGGCGCGGGAGTCGCTTTATGCTACAGCCGCCGGGCGATCGAGGCGGTGTCGGTCGAGCGTGACGGAAAGCCGTTCAACACGACGACGCTGACCGAGGATTACGACTTCAGCTTCCGGCTGCGCGAGCTCGGCATGAAGGAAACGTTCGCGCGGTTTCCGCTCCCCGACGTCGTACGCGATCAGGTGGGCCGGCATCGTCATCGCGTGGCGTCGGCTCGTAATCTGTTGGCGACACGCGAGTATTTTCCGAGCACCCTGCGCACGGCCTATCGGCAACGCACGCGTTGGATTCTCGGGATCGCCTTTCAAGGCTGGCAGCAACTGGGCTGGCAAGGCAGCTGGCGCGACCGCTACATGTTCTTTCGCGACCGCAAGGGCATGGTGACGTCGATCATTTCGATCGTCGCGTATGCCGTGCTCGTCAACTACCTGTCGGTGGCGGGCCTGCGTGCGACCGGCATCGCTTCGCCGGGCGAGGAGGGGGCTGCGCTCGTGAGCGGAGCCCTCGCGCCGCTGCTGATGATCAATAGCGTCATGCTCGCGCTGCGTCTAAGCGAGCGCTTCTACTTCGTCGCAAAGCTGAACGGCGCGCTGCAGGGCGTGTTGTCCCTGCCGCGGTTGTTCGTCAACAACCTCATCAACTTTATGGCAGTCTGCCGGGCCTGGCGAATCTTCATCAATCACTTGATCACAGGTAAGGCGATCGCGTGGGACAAGACTAGCCACACCTATCTATCGAACGACCAGCTCGGCAAGGCGCGCCGCAAACTCGGCGAGATTCTCGTCGAATGGGGCGTCGTGACGATGGCGCAAATCGAAGCGTGTCTCGCCCGTCAGGCCGAATGCGGAAAACGGCTTGGAGAATTGCTGCTGGAGAGCGAAGCCATCAGCATCGAGTCGCTTGCCGATGCGCTGGCCGAGCAAGCGGAGTTGCCGCGCGTAAGCCTGGCCAACGTCGTGTCGGGCCGGTTCAAAGCCGCGTTCGCCCCCGAACTGCAGCACGCTTATCGAGCCGTGCCGTTTTCGACGGCCGACGACGGGACGCTGAACGTCGCCGTCGGCAGCCCGCTCACCGAAGACGAGCGTCAGACCGTCAAGCGTGCCGCCGGCTGCAATGTCGCGTACTTCGTCGCGAGCGACGCCGAGATCACCGCCGAGCTCGCGCGTCACGCGCGGTTCTCGGATGCTGAACGCGCCGGGGGCATGGCAGCGTACGCGCAGCGAGTCGCACAAGCGGCCAAACCGGGGGAATGAAAAATGAAACGGGCAACAGCCAAGCGAGCGAAGCGGCTTCGCGCCCTCGTTCGCACGGGGGGGCTTGCGGCTTTCGCGGCGATTGCGATTCACGCCAATAGCGCATGGGCGCAACCGTTGACGCCGCGCGCGTATCGCTTGGCCGACGCCGCTTATAAAGCGATCGAAGCGGGCGACCTGCCACGTGCGGAAGACTACGCTGCGAAGGCCTTGCGTGTGCAGCCGTCGAACTTGCAGTTGGGGTTGCTGCTCCTCGATGTCTATCTGAGAGAGGGCAAGATCGAGGAGGCCAATACGCAAGCCGATAGCCTGCTGAAGCGATACCCTGACGATGGCGGCGTGCTGGCGCAGCACGGCTTCTTGCAGCAAAGACAGCAGCGCTACGAAGACGCGGTCGGCGATTTTTCTGCGGCGATCGCCAAGGGTAGTTGGGACGAGGCGCAGCAGCGCAACCTTCGACTCGCTTGGGCAGATAGCGCACTGATGGCGCACGAACCCGATCAAGCGGCGAAAGCATTGGCGCCTATCGAAGACGAACCCGATGTCGCGATACAACTGCGCGTCGCGCAACTGCGCTTACGCAACGGCGACCGCAAAGGTGCGCTGGCCGCGGCGCAGCTCGCGCAAGCGCATGCGGTGTCGGACGACGATAAGCAAAGCGCCGCCGCGCTGATCGGCTACGCCCAACAGAGCGAGCCCGACCCGCGCGACGAGGAAGCGCAAAAGACATTGCAGAAGGCCTACGATCTGCTGCGCGAAAACAAGGACAACGAAGCGCTCGCGCAGTTTCAGAAAGGCTTTGGACTCGGTGGAGGCAAAGCGGGCAACTATGCCGATGCGGGCTACGCGGCCAAACGCATCGGCGAGAACGACGAAGCCGTGAAGCTCTTCGAAGCGAGCCTCGATGCGGATGACCATGAACATGCGTTCGACGATCAGCGGCGCTTCGGCTATCGCCGTGAAGTGCAGCAACTCGAACGCACGTGGGGCTTCGTCGTCAGCTTGCCTTATCAAGTGTCCGCGTTCTCGTATCAAGGCACGGTCAGCGTCTTGCAGCCCGGCGTCGAAGCCTATTGGCAACCGCCGAAGATCGGCTATCGAAACGGGCGCATCCTGCAGTTCTTCGTTCGCGGCTACGGTACCGTCTACGATGGGTCGGGCTCCGTGACAGGACTGCCCACGTTGCAGGGTTCGGTGGGCGCACGCTATAAGCCGCTCGTCGATCAGAACCTCGTGCTCAGTGCGGAGCGTCTCGTTCGTTTGGGTAGTCGATCGCAGAACGATTGGCTTGCACGGCTGGGCTATTCATCGGAAGCGGGCAGCGACTTGCGCGTGACCGAACCGAGCTGGCGCGCGTGGCAAGTGTATGCGGAGGCCGACTATTTCTTCCACCAAGGCCGTTACATTTTGTATTCTCAGTTACGCTATGGTCACACGTGGGCCTTGACCTCGATCAACGATCACCTCACGGTTTACCCGCATGTGGCGCTCGTTTTCGATCACGACAACAAGGAACGCAATCAAACGGCCATCGGCGTGGGCCCCGGTTTGCAGTTCCGCTTCTGGTTCCGCGAGAACCGCTACAGCGCGCCGGCCAGCTGGGCCGATTTGACGGTGCAGTACCGCATTCCGTTGACGTCGGCTGCGCGGGGGCGCGGGCTTGCGATACAAGCGACGCTTTGGTACTAGCGCCGCAGGGGGATGGGGCATGCTTCGATGGATGCGACGCCGATGGCGGGCACGGTCGCGGTTTGCAGGCGCAGCGCGATTAGGCCGTCGGTTGGCGGTCTTGGGCATCGCCTATGCGGCCGCCGCTTTCACCGCGGCCTGCGCGAACCTGCCTAAGGACAGGGATAGCCGAGCGGAAGGGGTCGTCTGGCAGGTCGACAACGCGACGGCCCGTCCAGTCGGCGATTGGCAACTGCTCGGCGTGAGGCGCTTGCTGATTCAATGGACCGCCGTCGACGACACGGCGTTCATCCCCGATGCGGGCCTTCCCGCCGCGGCGAACATGCCCGACTGGGCGCGGATCGGGCGAGAGCCGTGGGCCGCCGACGTCATTGTCGGTTTGGCCGGCTACGCCGACGAAAAGCGTGCGCGCGGCAACGTCGAGAAGCTCGTGCGGATTTCGGCGCAACTCGCGCGCGCATCGTCTTCGTTGCCGTTGCACATCACCGGCTACTACTTCCCGGTCGAAGTCGATCCGACGTGGGCCGATGCGCCCAAGCTGGGTTCGCTGATGAGCGCGTTGCCGCGCCCGTTATGGATTTCTGTCTACGACCGGACGAACATCGGCGGCAAGATGCTTGCCGATTGGCTCGCCTCATGGCTGCCGCCCGACGTCGGGGTGTTCTTTCAGGATGGCTGTGGCGTGTATGCGCGCGGACCGGAAGTGGCGCGCGAGTATGTGGAGGCGCTCTCGGCCAAGCTCGGCGGCGAGCGTGTGCGAGTGATCGCCGAAGCGTTCCGGCCCAGCGAGCATGGGGGATTTCGCGCGGCGACCGCCGACGAGTTGCGAGCGCAACTCGCGGCGTATAGCGGCTATTCGGCGTACTTGTTCGACGGACCCCACTACGTGTCGAGCGAGCTTACCAGGGCGTTGGCGCCGCGCGCCGCGCGTCGGGAGCGCGGCACGCCTTGAAGGCATCGGCTTGGCGGGCCCGTCAGGACGGTGCTTTCAGGTTGATGATGGTGTTGCGAAGGAGCTGGAAGTACTTGCTCTTCGCATACGGCAGCATTTCTTCAGCGTAATTCCACCAGAAGAAGCCGCCGATGAACTTCGGATCGTTCAGCGTGCCGACCATCGGGTAATACGACGAAATCATGTTCGATTGAACAGACCACGGCGCGCTGGTCTCGGAAGTGCCGATTTCACCGAAGCCGACCTTGGCGTTCGGGAACAAACTCTCGAGCGTGGCGAAGTCGTTCTTCCACGAAGGGGTGAGCCCGGAGCAGTCCTGGTACGGGTAGTAGCTGAACAGGGCGTAGTCGGCGCCGTTACGCACGGTCGACGACAGGAACTGCGTCGGCCACGTGCGCCAGTTGTCCATCGGCAACTCCCAGCAGTTCTTGCCCGACGGATCCTGGTTGTAGTACATCGTCACGGCCACCTTCCCGCCGGCGCCTTTGACGACGTTGTAGGCCGCCTGAACCATTTGCCCGATCTGTTGCTCCTGCGTCGTCGCCGTCGAGGCCGGCCCGTTCATGTTCGGTCGTAGCCATTCGCCGTTGATCTCATTGGCGATTTCCCACACGTCAACGTTTGCGCCGAGGGTCGAGACAAGTTCCTTCGTACGATTCGTATATGTCGTCAGATCGGTGGGGAAGTAGTACGAGTCATAGATTTCGCCCATGACGTACGCGTATTGATGCAGCTTGACGATCTGGGGGTAGTAGTCCGCCGCGGACGTGCCCGGGTCGAAGACGACGCGCACGGTCGGCCGGTATGGCAAATTCTGCAGGGAAGCGATGATCGCTTTGAACTTGCTCAGGTCGTCGAGCGTCACGCCATAGATGGGCGCTTTCGGCGTTTCGACTTGCGCATGCGCAAGTTTTGCGCACGGCAACGTTATCGCGCAGGCCAGCCACGCGGAGGCCGCGAGTTTGGAGAAGGTTCTGAATCGTCTGAATGTCACGTCTCTTCCTTTCGTTAAGTTGAAAAGAAGCGCGATGTTACATGGAAATAAATGCTAATTTTCCGACGATAGGGGATAATTCGTGTGAAGAACGGCGCGGAAAAATCGTTGCGCGGACAACGATTGGCCGCCGTCGACCGACGGCGGATGTGGCGGTTAACAGCGAATGTCTGTCGTTCGGCGGGCGCCGGTGAGGCGGAGTGAAGCGGCGTTGAGAGCCGCTTCGGACAGGTGTTTGAAAAGCGATTTTTAGATCGAAGGCAATGGCGGACGAGATTCGATAGCATTCCTAATCAATTTCTCGACTCCATTGCGTTCTTCGCCAACGAGCGGCAGGCGTGGGGGCCGCACGGGCTCCGTGCCGAGTCCCACGATCGCTTCCGCCAGCTTGATGTTTTGAACGAGCTTGGTGGAAACGTCGAGCGCAAGCAGCGGCGCGAACCAGCGATAAAGCGCGCGCGCTTCCTCGATCCGTCCTGCTTGCAACAAGCGGTAAATCGCGACGGTTTCGTGCGGAAACGCACAGACGAGCCCCGCAACCCATCCATGCGCGCCCATCAGGATCGCTTCCATGGCGAGGTTGTCGACGCCGCAGAAGATCGCATAGCGCTCGCCTACCGCGTTGATGAGGTCCGTGACGCGACGAACGTCGCCGCACGATTCTTTGATCGCGACGAGCTTCGGCTCGTCGGCGATCTCCTTGAACATGTCGGGCGTCATGTCGACGCCGTAAGCCAATGGGTTGTTGTAGACCATGATGGGCAGCGGGCTTGCCTTTGCAACCATCCGGAAATGATGGATCGTTTCGCGCCGGTCCGACAGATAGCGAAGGCCCGGCAGCACCATGTAGCCGGCCGCGCCGTGCTTCGCGGCGCGCTCGGCCTGGCGGCAGCCTTCGAGCGTGCTGTCCTCGGCGATCGTCAGCAGCACCGGTACGCGGCCGCGTGCGGCCTCGACGGCGACATCGAGTACGTCGAGCTTCTCATCGAGCGACAGCGTCGACGCTTCGCCGAGCGAACCGCAGACGATGATGCCGTCCACGCCCGCATCGATTTGCGCCTCGATGTTCTTCTTCGTCCAAGCGCGGTCTATGCTGAAATCTTCGTGAAACTTGGTCGTGACGGCGGGCATGACGCCTTGCCAGACTGGTGCCATTTCATTTCTCCAGAGCAGGTCGATAAGCAGAATGCGAGACGCAGTGTAGGTCGCGCTTTCGTCTGCGTCTTGCGTCGTTCGCGCATGCGCGATGACGATTTCGGCACAGTGCGGAGCGCCGCTCAAAGCGCCGCTCAAAAACGGCTGCGAGTATGCCGAAATCGGCATGCTGGGCGCGCACCGCCGCCAAGACGCCGGCGCTTCGCGTTCCTAAGATGAGCGCCATGAAAACCATCCACATCATCGATTCCCATACGGGCGGCGAACCGACGCGTCTCGTGACAGCGGGCGGTCCCGACCTGGGCGACGGCCCGCTTGCCGAGCGGCTCGAAATCTTGCGCACGCTGCACGACGATTGGCGCGCGAGCGTGGTGACGGAGCCGCGCGGCTCCGACGTCATCGTGGGCGCATTGCTGTGCGAACCGTTCGATCCGAGTTGTGCTGCGGGCGTCATCTTCTTCAACAACGTCGGATACCTCGGCATGTGCGGCCATGGCACGATCGGGCTCATTGCGTCGCTGGCCTATATGGGGCGACTCGCCCCGGGTCGCCATCGGATCGAGACGCCGGTCGGCATCGTCGAGGCCACGCTCAACGAAGACGGCGGCGTTTCCGTGCGCAACGTTCCCGCCTATCGTTATCGGGCCGACGTCTCTGTCGACGTGCCCGGCGTAGGAACGCTCGTCGGCGACGTGGCGTGGGGCGGAAATTGGTTCTTCCTCGTCGCCGATCATGGCCGCGTGCTCGAGCCCTCGCATATCGGCGAACTGACGGCGTTCACGCACGAGATTCGCAACGCGTTGATCGAGCAAGGCGTGACGGGCGCCGACGGTGCGCTCATCGATCACATCGAATTGTTCGCGCAAGGCGCGCAGGCGGGGATCGATAGCCGCAATTTCGTGTTGTGTCCGGGCGACGCCTACGATCGATCGCCGTGCGGCACCGGAACGAGCGCGAAACTTGCGTGCCTCGCAGCCGACGGCAAGCTGGCTCCGGGCGCGCGTTGGCGTCAACAGAGCATCATCGGCAGTGTCTTCGAAGGCCGGTACGCGCTGCTCGCTGCGGCCGAAGGCTTGCCGCCGGGCGTTCGTGCGATCGAACCGACGATCACCGGGCGCGCCCATGTCATGGCCGAAGGAAGGCTTCTGTTCGAGGCGAACGATCCGTTCGCGCTCGGCATTGCGCTGACGCGTCCGGCATGACGCCCGATGTCGTCGTCGTC
Source organism: Trinickia sp. (assembly GCA_036384755.1). Lineage (GTDB taxonomy): Bacteria > Pseudomonadota > Gammaproteobacteria > Burkholderiales > Burkholderiaceae > Trinickia. The sequence goes on from DASVLS010000065.1 coordinate 14,916, forward strand.
GGGGCAGGCATCGTAGGCGCGGCCTGCGCCGCGGAATTCGCCGAGCAGGGCATGACGATCGTCGTGGTCGATGCGTCGGGTATCGGCGGCGGAGCGACGGCGGCGGGCATGGGCCACATCGTCGTCATGAACGATTCGCCCGCGGAACTTGCGTTGTCGCGCTATTCGCGCGAACTGTGGCTGGAGCTCGCCCCGTCGTTGCGCGAGGCCGATGCCTTCTCGCGATGCGGCACGCTGTGGGTCGCTGCGGACGAGCAGGAGCGGGACGCCGCCCGAGCGCTGCGCAGCGCGTTGGCGCGCAGCGGCGTGCAGGCCGAACTCATCGACGAGCAAGCGCTTCGCGAATGCGAGCCCGCGCTGGCGGCGCCGATGGCCGGCGGGTTGCTCGTGCCAGACGATGCGATTGTCTACGCGCCGCGCGCCGCCCAATGGCTCCTCGAACATTCGTTAGGATCACGAAATATTCGCTTACGGCTCGGATGCGAGGTCGCGTCGGTGGCGCGAGGCGAGGTTAGGCTCGCCAACGGCGAGCGCATCGGCGCAGGGCTCGTCGTCGTCGCGAACGGCTTGGCGGCGCAGCGCCTCGTGCCCTCGCTGCCCATCGTCCCGAAGAAGGGACATCTGTTGATCACCGATCGGTATCCCGGCTACATCCGACATCAAATTCTGGAACTCGGCTACATCAAGAGCGCGCATCAAACGCATGGCGCATCGGTTGCGTTCAATGCGCAGCCACGGCCGACGGGGCAATTGCTGCTCGGCTCGTCGCGGCAATTCGATACGGTCGATCCCGCGACGGAATGGCCCGTGCTTGCCCGCATGATCGAGCGGGCGGCTCGCTATCTGCCCGCGCTGCCGTCGATGAACGCGATGCGCGCCTGGACGGGTTTTCGCGCGGCCACGCCGGACGGCCTGCCGATCATCGGCCCGGCCGGGGAGGCGCTGCGCGGCGTCTGGATCGCGGCCGGACATGAAGGGCTCGGCGTCACGACGTCGCTCGCGACGGCGAAGCTATTGGCCGCCCAAATGCTGGGGGGGCAGGGCGCCATCGACGCCACGCCTTATCGCATCGATCGCTTCTTTCGTGGAGGCCGGCCATGACGCGTGATTGCGGGGGGCTGATTTCGGGCGAAGCGCCTGTCGTCGTGACGATCGATGGATCGTCGCTCGAAGTGCCCGCGCATACGACGGTCGCCGCCGCGGTGTGCATGCTTCGCGGTATCCGCGGCACGCGCGTGTCGGCGAGCGGTCAGCCGCGCGCCGCGCTTTGCGGCATGGGCATTTGCCAAGAGTGCAGGGTGACGATCGATGCGCGTGCGCATGTTCTGGCCTGCCAAACGATTTGCCGAGACGGCATGGTGATCGGCACAGAGGACGTTTCGTCATGAAGGTGAGCTTCGATCTCGTCATCGTCGGTGCGGGCCCGGCCGGGCTGGCTGCCGCAAGCGCCGCTGCCGACGCCGGTATGCGCATCGCGCTCGTCGACGACAATGCGCGCGCGGGCGGCCAAGTATGGCGGCAAGGCCCGGCCGGCGCCGTTCCCGATGCGTTGCGCGACACGTTGGCCTATCTGGCGAGTCGCCCTAACGTCGTGCATTACGCCGGCGCGAGCGTGTCCGCCTTGACCGGCCCGTGCGAGATGATCGTAGATGTCCGAGGCGAGGGCGGCCTTTCGATTTCATTAGGACGACTGATCATCGCGACGGGGGCGCGCGAGCGGATGCTGCCGTTTGCGGGTTGGACCTTGCCCGGCGTGACGGGCGCGGGCGGCTTGCAAGCGTTGATCAAGGGTGGCATGCCGGCGCGCGGCGAACGCATCGTCTTGGCCGGTAGCGGACCTTTGCTAGTCGCCGCATTGGCGACCGCGCGCACTGCCGGCGCTCGGGTGGTTGCCATCGCGGAACAAGCCTCGCGACGCGCGCTATGGCAGTTCGGGCTTTCGTTGGGGGCGACCCCATCCAAGGCGTGGCAAGCGTTTCGATTGACGCGCGGCTTCGTAGGCACGCCCTATTGGGCCGACAGTGTCGTGCGCGAAGCGCTGGGGGACCAGCATGTCGAGGCGGTCGTCGTCCGCCGCGGTCGGCGCGAGGTCACGGTCGAATGCGATCGCATCGCATGCGGATATGGGCTCGTGCCGAACGTCTCGCTGGCGCAGGCGCTCGAATGCGTGCTCGCGGACGGCGCGATCGAAGTCGATCATCTGCAGCGCACGTCGGTCCCCGGCGTGTGGGCGGCCGGGGAGTGCACGGGCATCGGCGGCATGGAGCTCGCGCGAGCCGAAGGGGAAATCGCGGGTTTAGCGGCGGCCGGCCTGCCGGTGCCTGTGCGCGTCGTGCGAGAACGCGATCGTTGGCGCCGATTTGCGCGCCGCGTGGCGAGATCGTTCGAACTGGGCGAGCGCGCGCGCGAATGGCCGAGCGCCGGGACGATCCTGTGCCGCTGCGAAGACGTGCCGTTCGGCGAGGTCGCCACGCACGGCACATGGCGCGATGCGAAGCTGCATACGCGCTGCGGCATGGGCCCTTGCCAAGGCCGTGTTTGCGGCGCGGCCGCGCAGACCTATTTCGGCTGGGAGAGCGCGGCGCCGCGGCCGCCGTTCTTGCCCACCCGCATCGGCGCGTTGATGGAAGCGCAGCAACGGGGCGACGCTCGCCTATAATCGAGGCGCTTGGCGCGGCGCACGCCTGCCGCGCCGTTTCCTGCGCCCGTAACGATGCCGCCGACGATCCCCTTACCGCAAATGCCTGCCGCCGAAACGCTCGCCGACATGCTGCCGTACTACGCGCAGATCGAGCCCGTGCTCGATGCGTTGCCCGACGTGGTCTTTTTCGTGAAGGACCGCGACACGCGCTATGCGCTCGTGAATCGCACGCTCGCAATGCGCTGCGGCTGCAAAGACAAACGGGGTATCGTCGGACGGACCACCGAAGAAGTGTTTCCTTCTCGCTTCGGTGCGGCGTACATGGAGCAGGATCAATCGATCGTCAACGGCGGGGTGCAGATGATCGACCAGCTCGAGCTCCATCTCTATCCGGGCCGCCAACCGGGATGGTGCTTGACTTCGAAGGTGCCGCTGCGCAACCGCGAGGGGCACATCGTCGGCATCGCCGGCGCGTCGCGCGACTTGAAGGCCAACGAAAGAACGCACCCGGCTTATACGAAGCTCGCCGAAGTCGTGCAGTACATACAAGAAAACTATGTTCAGCCGCTCAATTTGTCGCATTTGGCGAAGATGGCGGGAATGTCGGTCGCGCAGCTCGAAAGATATTTCCATAAGGTCTTTCATTTGACGCCGCGGCAAGTACTGTTGAAAACGCGTCTCGATGCCGCGACAGCGTTACTTGCATCGAGCGACAAGGTGACCGATGTCGCCGCGCTGTGCGGCTATACCGATCACAGCGCGTTTACCCGTCAATTCAAGGCGACGGTCGGCGTTACGCCTAGCGAATACCGCCTGTTGCTGCACGGGACGGCGCTTCGCTGAACCGTGCATTGCATGCAAGACAGTGCGCTCTTTAGGGCGCGCCGGTAATTGGCGTCGAAACCGATTGGCTCGGATCTACGAACTTCTGGCGATTTTGGCTGGCGCGTAATCGCCACGGCGCCTTGACGCCCGAGGGCCGCTCAACCATAGTGGTCCCTTGGTTCGATTCGATCACTCGATGTCATGCTCAAGTTCTTTTTTCGAATCGAGCGGTTAGTTGCGCTCCCGCCGGCGAGCGCCCATTCGAAGCGAGGCGCAACGTCTGCTTCGTCCGCCTGTTAGGAGTGCGGACATGCGCGATCAAACCGCTCGCGATCCGAATTTTCCGGCGACGTGCGCCCGTTGCGGCGGCCGGATTTCGGAACCTGTAGCCTTCTGCCCTCATTGCGGCGCCCATGCGCGGTTCGCGCTGGCCGGTGTCGGGTCGCGTGCGCGACGCAGTCCAGCCGCGTCCTCGCGCTCGGAACCGTCGATGCGTGCCTATGAGTCCTCGGATTTCGAGGGCGACTTGGATCCGCCGTGGCCTGGCGCGCCAACCCCGCTGTTCGCATCGCCCGACGGCGATCCGTACCGCGAGACGCGCTCGCCCGGCCTTCGGAACGCGCGGCAGTGGAATGTGAAGGGTGGAACGGCGCTCGTTCTCGGCGCGTTCGTCGTCATCTACGGTAGCGCCATCTTGCTGCATCGATACGATCGAACGGCGCCGCCGCCGATTCCTCAGACCGGCGCGTCGAAATCGGTCGAGGGCTCGATCGGGGCGAATAGCACGAACGGCGCTAACGGCATCACCGCACCCGTCGCCACGAACGCGACCGCACCTTCGTTGAGTCAGCGCAACGCGAATAGCGGGCTGCAAGCGCCCGCTCCCGTTGCAGGCCAGTTCGCGCCTGCGCCCAATGCGAGCGATCGCGGTGGGGTTGCGCGCAATGCGGCGGGGAACAATGCGCCGATGGCAAGCGCGCCGATGAACAACGCACCCACGAACAGCACGCCGATGACCCACGCGGCGCCCGCCCCCAAGGCCGGCGATTCGACGCCGCCCGATAGGTCGATCGCCTCGCTGCCGCCGCCGCAAGCGTCGACCGCTCCCCCTGTCGCGTCGGTGCAGGCGCCCGTGCAAGACCGTGCGCGGGCGAACGACGCGCGCGCGTCGTCGACGGAGACGACGGCCGCTCGTAAGCGGGCCGAGGCGCAGGCTCAAGCCCAGGCCCAAGTCCAAGCTCAAAATGAAGCCAAGAGCGGGCGTGCCGCTACTGCGCGCACTTTGGACGGCGTCCAAGCGCGGTTGGCGAAGAATGATTTGAAGGGGGCGCGCGCATCGCTATCGAGGGTGCTGGCATCCGATCCGCACAACAGTTATGCGCTGTCGCTGCGCGACCAGCTCGTTTCTCGCGAACAAGCACGCGACGCATCGTTGAGCGCCGCGCGTGCCTGTGTCGTGCAGGGGCGCTGGAATTGCGTGTGGCACAACGCAGGGTCGGCGCTGTCGGTCGACGCGAGCAGCACCGAGGCGAAGGCGCTCGTCGATCGCGCCATCATCGAGTCGGGCGCCGCTGCCGCCCCGGCGGGGCCGGGACCCGACAACGTACGGGTGCCGATGGTTCAGTGAGGCGTTTTATCGTGCTGGCCGCGCGACTTGAGGCCGCGTCGGTTGCGCGACAAACCCGCGTCGAGCGCCGCGCGCCGCGCGCCGTCATCCGCGCCGGCGCTCGGCGACCGCATCGGCTGTGATTTTCGACAGATACGTCAGTTCCGCCGCGGCTAGCCCCAGGCTGCCATAGGTCGGCTCGAGCCCGAAGCGAGCGAACGGCTCGGGGATCGGCTGCGCTTGCGCGATCGCGGCGGCGAGCAGTTCCCCGGACGCTGTCGTCGGCGCAACCCCATGGCCGCCGAATCCGATCGCATGCCAAATGCCGTCGGGGCATCGGCCGAGATGCGGCATTTTATGGCGCGCGTAGCTCATCAAACCGCTCCAGGCAAAATCGAGCTCGACGCCGTCGAGCTGCGGATAGACGCGCAGCAAATCGCGCATCAACAGCCTTGCGATCGTGCGCGGGCGGCGCTCGAAGATCGATATGCGGCCGCCCCACAGGATGCGCGTGTCGGGCAGGGCGCGATAGTAGTCGAAAGCGAAACGCGTATCGTAGACCGCGGCCGCGCAATCGATGGCCTCGGGCAGCCGGGAGCCGAGCGGTGCGGTCGTGACGACGTAAGTCGCAATCGGCAAGACCGCGCGCTCGACTGGCCGATAGACCCCTTTGACATACCCACCCCCGGCTAGGACGACATGGCGCGCGACGACCGAGCCATGAGGTGTGCTAACGATGTGATCCGCGCCCGAGCGTTCGAAGCGTAGCGCGGGGCTGTGCTCGTAGATGCGCACCCCGGCGTGATCGAGCGCCTTGGCGATTCCTAGGGCGTATTTGAGCGGATGGAAGTGAAACCCGTGCCGCTCCAACAGGCCGCCGTGATACCGCTCGGTTTTTAGACGTTCGCGTAGCGCGCCCTTCGAAAGGGGCTCCCATTCGACCCCGAACGACGTGCGCATCAACTCGCGCTGCGCGTCGAGCGCCTCGGGACGGCCGAACCAGTCGGCGAGAACGACACCCGCATCCACGAGATCGCAATCGATCCCGTACTGCATCGTACGCTTGCGGATCAGGTCGACGGCGTCGAGCGTGAGCCGATACACGGCGCGTGCGTCGCGAGGGCCCAGCACGCGCAATAGATCGGCGCATTCGAGGCTGTAACCGCCGAAGACGAATCCTCCGTTGCGCCCCGAGGCGCCGAAGCCCACGCGTTCGGCTTCGAGTATGACGACGTCGTTCACGCCGCGCTCGGCGAGCCCGAGCGCGGTGGCGAGCCCGGCAAAGCCGCCGCCGACGATACAGACTTCGGCCCGTTCTCGCGAGGCCGCGAGCGACGCCCGCTGAGGGCGTTCGACGGTGGCTTCGTAGTAACTCGATGCGGATGTTCGCATGCAACTACTCCTCTGAGCGTTCGGTTCGACGTTGACATTGGACCTTTGACGCGTGCACAGCCGCTGCCTGCCCGCGTCCCGTGACTGCGGTATCGGGGCGTCGACGCATCCACGGTTCGACGGGCCACCTCGTGTCGGTCAAGCCAATTAGCTACCCAGCTAACGGCTTCGATTACGGCTTCGATTACCCCACGTGCCGCGCGATCGTGCGTGCGACTTCGGCGACGGTCGCATCGCGCGCGCGGGCGGGCGCGTGCGTCTGCGTCAAGTAGACCGTGACGAGAATGGGCGCCCGGTCTTGCGGCCACAGGATGCCGATGTCGTTCGTCGAACCGCGCTCACCCGTTCCGGTCTTATCGGCGACGCGCCAATCGCTGGGCACGCCGGCACGCAGGCGTGCATCGCCCGTGCGGTTGCCCACGGTCCATGCGAGCAATTGCGCACGCGATGCCGGCGACAAGGCGTCGCCGACGAGCACTTTGCGCATCGTCTCGAGCATGGCGACGGGCGTGGTTGTATCGCGCGGGTCGCCGGGGATCGCCTCGTTCAACGACGGCTCGGTGCGATCGAGCCGTGTGACTGTGTCTCCCAGTTCGCGCGCATAGGCGGTGAGGCCGGCCGGCCCGCCGATTCTATCGAGAAGCAGGTTCGCCGCGGTGTTGTCGCTCATCGTCACGGCGGCGTCGCACAACTCGCCGACCGTCATCCCAGGCTCCCCGGTATGGCTCCGCGTAATCGGCGCGTAGTGCTCGAGCCGGTTCGCGCCGAAGACCACGCGTTTCGCCAAATCCTCTTCGCGGCGGTCGACGCGCGCCAGCACGGTGGCGGCAAGCAGCAGCTTGAACGTGCTGCACATTGGAAACCGCTCGCTCATGCGATGGCCTGCCTGCATGTTCGTTTCCAGATCGAGCACGGCTACACCGAGCCTGCCGTCGGCGCCTTTTTCGATCGCGGCCAATTCCCTTTCGATCGCCCGCGCGCGCCGCGCGACTTGCGGCGCCGCCGCCGTGCCGCTCGCGCCAGCCGTATTTCCCCTCGTCGGCCTCGTACCCGCCAACACGGGAGTCGATAGGCCAGCTACTATCGCGCCCAGCGTGGTGCCGAGGAATCGTCTTCTTTCCATTTCGTTCGCTCCTTTGAAAGAGCGATGAATATCGCGTTTTCGCCCGTCGGCGACAATCGATGATAACTTTTCGGACTCGATACTATTTCTTTTGGGTTCTGCGCCATGGTCAGACCATTGCCGCTCAATGCCTTGCGTGCATTCGAATCGTCTGCGCGTCATCTGAGCTTCACGCGCGCCGCGCGCGAGATGAACGTGACGCAGGCGGCCGTCAGCCAGCAGGTGAGAGCGCTCGAGGAGCGGCTTGGCGCGCAGTTGTTCAAGCGTTTGCCGCGCGGGCTCGGCATGACGGACGAAGGGCTGGCGTTGCTACCGGTCGTTTCGGACGCCTTTGGCCGCATCGACGCGGTGCTCAAGCAGTTCGAGGGCGGTCATTTCCATGAAGTGCTGACGGTCGGCGTGGTCGGCACGTTCGCCGTCGGGTGGCTGATGCCGCGTCTGAACCGGTTTCGCGCGGCGCATCCGTTCGTGGAACTGCGGCTGCTGACGCACAACAACCTCGTCGATTTCGCGGCCGAAGGTTTCGACTTGGCTATCCGGTTCGGCGACGGCAACTGGCCCGGCACGCAGGCCGTCGCGCTGCTCGATGCACCGCTGACCGTGCTGTGCGCGCCGGACGTCGCGGCTCGCCTTCGAACGCCGCGTGATCTCTCCTCCGAAACGCTGCTTCGTTCCTATCGCCGCGACGAGTGGGCGCTCTGGTTCGCGCAAACGGGCCTGCCCGTGGGACCGATTCGCGGCCCCGTCTTCGATTCGTCGCGCTTGATGGTCGAGGCGGCGATGCAAGGCGCGGGCGTTGCACTCGCGCCTGCGCGCATGTTCGAGCGGGAATTGCAATCGGGGCGGCTCGTGCGGGCCTTCCACTTCGAGGTCGGCACGGGCAGTTATTGGCTGACTTGGCTCAAGTCGAAACGGATGTCTCCGGCCATGCAAGCGTTCCGCGCTTGGATCGCGGCCGAGGCCGCGTCGTAAGGCGGCGCCCATCGCCAAGATGGGGGACGGCGCCCGCGCCGCGCCTGACGACTCGCCTGACCTCGCCATACTTCGCCTGACCGCATCGCTCGGCCGTTATTCGCGCTCGCTCACGACTTGCGCGTGCGGCACGAGCGATGTCAGCCATTGCGACAGCGCTACGAACGGTTCGTCGTTGGCCACCGCATCCGGGGCGACGAGGTAGTAGCCGGCGTCGCTCGCAAGCGGCATGTCGAGCGGCGCGGTCAGGCGCCCCGATGCGAGTTCGTCGGCAATCAAAATCTCCGGCATCAGCGCGACTCCCATGCCCGCGAGCGCAGCGCTCGACAGCATGGTGAACAGCTCATAGCGCGGCCCGCGTACAGCCCGCGCATCGTCGCCGAAACCATGGGCCCGGAACCACTCGCGCCATGCGTCGGGGCGTGTCGATAGATGCAACAGCGGCATATCGACGAGGCGCTCGCGCGACAGCGGTGCGTTATCGGCAACTAGCGTGGGACTGCAGACGGGCACGGCGTTGCCTTCACGAAAGAGCAGGGTGCCTTGCGTGCCCGGCCACACCGCGCGGCCGAAGTACACGGCGGCGTCGAACGGCGAATCGCTGAATAGGAACGGTTCCGTGCGGATCGATAGGTTCACGGTGATGTCGGGCCGCAGCGCCCGAAACTGCGGCAGGCGCGGAATCAACCATTGGCTCGCGAACGTGGGCACGACGGCGAGCTCGAGGATGCGGCCGACCCCGCGTTGCGCCATGAGTTCGAGCGTGTCGCGTTCGATGCGCTCGAGGCTTTTACGAATCTGCACGGCGTAGTGGCGGCCGTGCGGCGTCAGCACGACCCGTTTCTTGATTCGCAGGAACAAGGCGACGCCGAGCCGCCCCTCGAGCGAGGCGACCTGCCGGCAGACCGCGCTTTGCGTAAGTGCCAGCTCGTCGGCCGCGCGGGTAAAGCTCTCGTGCCGCGCCGCCGCCTCGAAGACTTGCAGCGCGGACAGATTCGGAATGCCTTTTCTCATCGTAAATCTAGCCTCGGTTTGCAACGCCGGCCTTCAGGCCGGTGAGCCGGGCCCCCGGCCTGAAGGCCGGTGGTGGACTGTTGCTGGTGCGCGTGACGTACTCCGGGCGAGCCGGAATCGCGAGTTGGTGAGTTTAAAGAATGAAGTGATGAGTTTAAATCAATTGCGATCACCCGCTCCAGCAACGAGAATTCTCGTCGATCGGCATATTGCCGGAGCGCGCGGCATCCGCCAAGCATCTGTCAGTAAAGCCTTCGCCTTGAACGAAAAACGGGGAACGACCGGATGAACAGCAATCTCGACGCCTTGCTCGAAGCCGCATGCGGTACGGGCGCCGCCCGGCGGTTGGTGACACTGATGAACGTAGCGCCGTCGCTGGACCGCTGCGAACCCGGTATCGTCACGCGTCTCGAGTTGGCTCAAGCGCTCAATATGGCGCTCTTCGACGGCCTGCTCGAACGCGTGCCGACGGGGCGCGCCTATACGAACGACGTCGTTCGCAACGGGGCTCGCGTCGAGTTCGATCACGGCGCGTTGCGCACGGTGCGTTGGCCGCATTGCGGCTCGCTGCCGCCGGGCGAGGCCGCGTTCACGCGTATTCTGAAGCCGCTCGGCTATCGGTTGAACGGAACGTATCCGCTCGACCGGATCAAGATGACCGGGCGTTCGTACGCGCATTTGGACGCCCCGGACCACATCGCTCAGTTCTTCGTCAGCGAACTGCATCCGGAGCGCTTTTCGAACGCGTTCCAACAAGCGGTGACGAATGTGCTGAACACCTGCGTCGATCCGCTCACGCCGCAAGCCGTCGCATGGCTCGCCGAACTCGAGCGCGATGCGGCGCTGCCGCTCTCCGACGCCTGCGCGCTATTGCCGATCCTCGTGCGCTGCTTCGATCGGCATCATGCGGCGCCGCGGTTGGCCGACTACACGACGCTGCTTGCGGAATCGGCCGAAATGGCGTGGATCGCGACGGAGGGCAATGCGTTCAACCACGCGACCGATCGCGTTCCGGACGTCTTTGCCGTGGCCGACGCGCAGCGCGCATTGGGCCGGCCCATCAAGGAGCGGGTCGAAGTGTCGAAGTCCGGCCGCGTGAAGCAGACGGCGTTTCAGGCGGACCCGGTCGAGCGCGTGTTTCTCGCGGACGATGGCTCGCACGTGCGCCGCGCGGTACCTGGGTCCTTTTACGAATTCATCACGCGCGATACGTACGTCGACGACGAAACGGGCCGCGTCATGCTCGATCTGGGCTTCGACGCCGGCAATGCAACCGGCATCTTCAAAATGACCGCGGCGGCGTGATCGAGACCGCGCCATGCGACGCTCGGGCAGGGAGGAGAGCGATGACATCAAGTAGTGCGGCGCATCTCGTCGAGCACGACGACGCCTACGAATTCGCGGCGCCTTTTCGGGCGCCGCAGGGCTCGCCGATCCGCGAATTGTTCAAATATGTCGGGCGCCCCGGCATGATTTCGTTCGCCGGCGGTTATCCGTCGAAGGATTTGTTCGATCGCGAGGGCCTCGGGCAGGCGTTGGACGCGGCGTATCGCAGCGATCCCATCGCCTGTCTGCAATATGGCGACACGGCCGGCGCGCCGGCCTTGCGCCGCTCGCTGGCTAGCCTGATGGCGACGCGCGGGGTGGAGTGCGATGCCGACGACGTGGTCGTGACGACAGGCTCGCAGCAAGGATTCGACTTGTTGCTGCGCACGTTGATCGCGCCCGGCGACACCGTATTGATCGAAGAGCCCGCTTATCCTGCCGCGATCCAAGCGCTGCGGCTCGCAGGCGCCGATATCGTCGCCGTTCGCACGGACAGCGACGGCATCGATGTCGAAGCGCTCGCCACGCAACTCGATGCTTGGCCGGAGGCGCACGGGCGCCCGAAACTGCTTTACACGGTTCCGACGTTTGCCAATCCGACGGGCGCGACGCTGCCGCTTGCGAGGCGCGAAGCGCTCGTGCGGCTGGCCGCGCAGCGGCGCATCGTGCTCGTCGAAGACGATCCGTACGGCGAATTGCGCTTTTCGGGGACACCGGTTCCGCCGATGCTGGCGTTGGCCCGAGCTTGCCCGGGCGCGCGGGACTGGGTCGTCTACTTCGGCAGCCTGTCCAAAATCGTCGCGCCGGGCTTGCGTATCGGCTGGGCCATCGCGCCCGCCGCCATCGCGCGCAGAATGATCGTTGCCAAGCAGACGAGCGATTTGTGCACTGCGCCGCTTTCGCAGGAAACGGCGCGTCATTACCTGGACAGCGGCAGATTGGACGTGCATCTTCGTTCGATCGTGGGCGCGTACCGTTCCCGCTGCGAGGCGTTGCGAGGCGCCCTTGCGCATTTCGCGCCCGACGGCCTGCAGTTCGTCGCCCCCGAGGGCGGCATGTTCGTCTGGGCGAGATTGACGGGCGGGCGCGATGCGGCCGAAGTCCTGAAGCGCGCCATCGAGCGCAACGTCATGTTCGTTCCTGGCGTAGCCTTCTATGTGCGCGAGCCGGACGCATGCAGCTTGCGCCTGTCGTTCGCCGCGCCGAGCGAGGCCGAGGCGTTCGAAGGGGCGCGCCGGCTCGCATCGGCGTTGTCGCAGGGGTAGATCCGGCGGCGTGCGCCTGCTTGCGCACGCCGCCCGAACGCGTTTCAATCGCTGGATCGCCGAAGCACCCGGGGCGGCCTTCGCGCCACACGATGGCGGGTCGGGCGCCCGGCTTAGTAGTCTCATCAGACTGAATTCGATTCGACCTAAAGAGGACGTGATGGTAGTCAACGACATACTCGCAGCGCTGAACGTCGACCTTTCGGCTTGGAAGGGCGATGCCTTGACGGCCCGCTCGCCGCGCGACGGCGCGACGCTCGCCACGCTGGCCGTCGATTCGGCCGCCGACGCCGAGCGCAAGATCGACGCCGCACATGCCGCCTTCCTGAAATGGCGCACGGTCCCGGCGCCGCTGCGCGGCGAGCTCGTGCGCGTCTTCGGCAATGTGCTGCGCCGGAACAAGGATGCGCTGGGCCGACTCGTGACGCTCGAAGCGGGCAAGATCCGGTCGGAAGGCCTGGGCGAAGTGCAGGAAATGATCGACATCTGCGATTTCGCGGTCGGCCTTTCGCGCCAGCTCTACGGTCTGACGATCGCATCGGAACGTCCGGGCCACCGCATGATGGAAACGTGGCATCCGCTCGGCGTCTGCGGCGTGATTTCCGCATTCAACTTTCCGGTCGCCGTATGGGCGTGGAACGCGGCGCTCGCGTTCGTCTGCGGCGATCCCATCGTTTGGAAACCCTCCGAGAAGACGCCGCTCACGGCTATCGCGTGCGACGCCTTGTTCGCGCAGGCCATGCGGGAATTCGACGAGGCGCACCCTGGCGTCGCGCCTGAAGGGCTATCGCAAGTGATCCTCGGCGGCCGTGAGGTCGGCGAAGTGTTGACGCGCTCGCACAAGGTGCCGCTCGTCAGCGCGACGGGCAGCGTGCGCATGGGCATGGAAGTGGCGCAGACGTTGAGCAAGCGCCTCGCCCGCAGCATCCTCGAACTGGGCGGCAACAACGGCATGATCGTCGCGCCCAGCGCCGACCTCGACCTCGTCGTGCGCGCCGTGACATTCGCGGCCGTCGGCACGGCGGGCCAGCGCTGCACGACGCTGCGTCGCTTGATCGTGCACCGCAGCGTCGTCGATTCGCTACTGCCGCGTCTCGAGAAGGCATTTGCTTCGGTGAAGGTGGGCGATCCGCTCGACGGCGATACGCTTGTCGGTCCGCTGATCGATCGCGGCTCCTTCGATGCGATGCAAGCGGCGCTGGCCGACGCACGCAAGGACGGCGGACAAGTGACGGGCGGAGAGCGCGTCGACGTCGGACATGACGGCGCCTTCTATGTGCGTCCCGCCCTCGTGCGGATGCCGGTGCAGACGGCAGTCGTCGAGCGGGAGACGTTCGCCCCCATCCTGTACGTGCTCGTCTACGACGACTTCGAACAAGCGCTCGCCGTGCACAACGCCGTGCCGCAGGGCTTGTCGTCGGCCATTTTCACGAACGACATGCGCGAGGCCGAGCAATTCATGTCGGCGGCCGGCAGCGATTGCGGCATCGTCAACGTGAACATCGGCACGAGCGGCGCCGAGATCGGCGGTGCTTTCGGCGGAGAGAAGGAAACGGGCGGCGGCCGCGAATCGGGCTCGGACTCGTGGAAGAGCTATATGCGCCGTGCGACCAACACGATCAACTACAGCCGCGAACTGCCGCTCGCGCAGGGCGTGAAGTTCGACGTGTAACGCAGGGGGACGGCGAGGGCGAGCCGCGGCGCCGGTCCGGCGCTAGCGCTCGCCGGCGCCATCGGCCTTACGCGCGGCCGAGACGTTTGGAGAGATCGGCGACGAGAATCGCCAAGCGCGCCGGCTTTTCATAGCAGGAGACATCGAACCGCCGGATGACTTCGCTGATGTCCGCTTCGCTCGCCTTGCCGGTCAGCAAATCGCCTGTCAGCAGGAAGATCGGGGCATCGGGCCGCGGCGAGCGGCGGACCGCCTCGACGGCCCGCGCGGCCGTGTGTTCGCCGAACAGCCAATCGGTGATGACCGCATCGAACGTTTGCGTTCGCAGCGCTTCGGTGAAGGTGGAGAGTTCGTCGTAAGCCGTGGCGGCGAAGCCGTTTTGCGAGAGATAGTCGCACAGCGCTTGGGCTGCGGCGCGATCGGCGTCGACGACGGCCACCGCCGCACGTTGCGCTTCGCCACGCCGCGGGTGAATTTCGATCTTGAGCACCTCGTGCGCGTGCTCGCCCGGCGCGCCGTCGCAGCGCACGATGCGCCAGCGGTCGCCTTCTCCGTATGCGACGAATTCCGCGCGTTCGTAGGGGCCGAGCGGCTCACCGATCCACGCGATGCAGGGCCCTTCGAACGCGCCCATGTTGAGCATGGCTTCGCGCGGTTGCGCAGCGGCCGTATTGAGCCCGGTGTCTTGAGCGCCGAACAATTGCGTGGGCGGCTCGCCGAATGCATCGGCGACTTTGCGAATTTGCACGAGCGTCCATGGGCTGCTGCCGCGCAGCTTGCGGTGGCCCTGCGAAAAGCTCAGATCGAGAATGCGGCAAAGCTCCGTGGTTTGCTGACGTTTGCCTATGCCATGGCGAACCATCAGCGCGCGAACGCGATCTGCAACGGTCAGAGAGTCCGCTAGAGTGGCTTCGTTGGTCATGCTGCTTTTGGGTGCTTCTATGTCGGCGGTGCTCATGAGATGCCTGGCGCGACGCCGATGCTCGGCTGACGCCGCGGCGTACGAAAATAAGGGAGCGCGGCGTATTTTAACGGGCAACGGAGTGCGCGCTCGCGTCAAATATGTATCGACAGGTTACGTTCGTTACCGGTAGTCAATGGTATGGCGCCGCACTCGGCCAATGCGTTATCGCGCGCGCGGTGCGAGCGACGGTTATCTTTGCCCGATGCGGCGGCGGGCCCGATCGAGGGCGCGCGCTATCGCCCCCCGCATCGAAAAATCTGGAGAAAACCCTATGACGATGCAGTTTTTCGAGGCCGCCGAGACGGCGCGGCTGACACCGTTTCCAGCGCTCGTCGATGCGCTGGCCCAAGCCTGCCTCGAAGCCGCCCGCGCCGAAATCGCGAGTCCGGCGCGGCTCGTCGTGCCGCTCAATCAAGGGGGCACGATGCTCTGCATGCCCGCCGCTGCGCGCGATCTCGCCATCCATAAGCTCGTGACCGTATGTCCGTCGAATCGCACGCGTGCGCTACCGACGATTCACGGGCATGTCAGCGTCTGCGATCCCGATACGGGCGAAGCGCAATTCGCGCTCGACGGTCCGACCGTCACGGGCCGCCGTACGGCGGCGGTTACGCTGCTTGCGATGCGCACGTTCTCTCGTACGCCGCCGCGGGAAGTCATGATCTTCGGGACCGGCACGCAAGCGGCGCATCACGTACAGGCGCTCGCCGCGGTCTACCCCGAGGCGCGCGTGTTCGTCCGCGGCAGTTCGGCGGCGCGTTCGCAGGCCTTCTGCGCGGAGCACGGATCGCGCATGGCGCTGTATCCGCACGAAGGGGGAATGATTCCCGATACGGTCGATACCGTCATTGCGCTGACCACGAGCCGGACAGCCGTGTACGACGAACCGGCCCGCGAGGGCCGGCTCGTGATCGGCGTCGGGGCGTTCACTCCGGAGATGGTCGAAATCGGCGCACGCACGCTGAGCGGCAGCCGCTTGTATGTCGACGATTGGGTGGGCGCCAAGCACGAAGCCGGAGATTTCATTCAAGCGGGCGTCGATTGGGCGGACGTTACGGCGTTGGCCGATGCGTTGCCGACCGATCTGACGGACCGGCCGAGCATGGACGTGGGCGCCGCGCCGGTGGTGTTCAAGACTGTGGGTTGCGCGGCTTGGGATCTGGCCGCCTGCCGCGTGGCGCGCGCGGCCTTGCGGTGACGGAGCGAGAGCGCAAGCCGCAGGACGGCGAGCCGGTCGACATGAACCCGTGCGACGACAGCGCCAACCTATGCGGCGGTGGCTCGCTCTCAATTGACCAATCAAGCGGGGATTTCGCGCCCACCGCCCGCATCGCTGCGACCAAGCGCATCGGTCTCTTGCGCGAAATGCACGAGCCCTTGCGTTTTTACGAGCCGGGCAACGCATTCGTCAGCGGCCCCAAGCGGCTGCTCGTGCGCGGTGTGCCGCTCGCGCGCCGAGTCGGCCTTCCTGGCACAGCCGAATAGGGCATCGTGCGTTCGATCGCCTAGGTCGATGGTCAGCGCCACCGCATTGACCACGCCGACGCGCATGGCCGGGCCAAAGCGCCGCATTTCGATGCCCGCCCGCGCAAGCAGCCGCTCGACGGCCGTCGTCGTCACTGTCACGTACTGCCTGATGCCGCGGCGATCGGCGAATTCGACGATTGCGCGCATCGCATCGAGCGCCAACTCGCCGAAGCCGTAGCCGGCCTGCGCCGGCGAAACGATCGCGAAGCGGCTCAATTCCCACACGTCGGGCGATGCGGGCGCGCGTGCGCCGTGGAGCAGTTCGGAGAAGGTGTCGCGCAACATATACGGGCCTTGGGTCGGCAGCAGCCGCCAGCAGCCGCATACCGCACCCGATTCGTCGCGCACGAGCATGTAGTAGGGCGACTGCGCGTCGTAATGATCGATCTCCATGCCCGAGAGGACGGCCACTTCCCATCCCATGCGCTCGCCGAATACCTTTGCGCGCAGCCGATACATTTGCGCCAATGCGCCGAGATCGAAGCTCGGCTGTCTGTCGATCGTGATTTTTGCGTTCATCTTGCTCTCCCGGATTTGTTATCTCACCTACGGCGCATCGAACATATGCATTTTGCGTGCGAGGGGTAACTGTCAAGCAAGATAGGTACAAATGATCGGCGACACTTGGGATGATGCGGGTGTCGCGTACGCCCTCATCAGGTGAAAACCATGTCCTTAGCCGATATTCGTCAGCCGCAAACGGAAGATGCGGTCCGGCCGGTTCGGACCGAAATAAACAGCGCCTTCGTTCAGGCGTATCGAAAGCAAGTGAAAGAAAGCCAAAAGATTTTTTGGTCCCGCTTTGGCGTCACGCAATCGCGCGGGAGTCGTTTCGAACTTGGCGCCAATATTCCTAAGCCCGTCATGATCCTCCTGCGGCTGTATTTCGAGGCGAGGATCTCGGAGGACGATATTCGCGCTGTCTCGCAAAAGAGAATGCCGTCGATTCGCCCTACGGCGATCAGTCAGGATCTATCAAGCCCATTCGGGTCGCTTTGACTGCTGCCGCGCTTCTCGAACTGACCCCGAATTTGCTCCGAATGTTCGTCATGTGGAAATTCACAGTCGCCTCGGAGCAACCGAAGATTTTGGCAATTTCCCAGGTGGATTTGCCTTGCGCGGTCCATTTGAGACATTCGTACTCGCGCGGCGTCAACTTCGGGATCAGTCTTTCGGTATAGCCGTGTAGGAACCGTTGGCTCGAATCGAAGGCGACGTCGCGCAGTAGGGTCAACATGGGCAAAGCGCGTTGCACGTGCGCATCGAGTGCCTCTTGCGTGCGATCGCTGCGTACCAAGCAGAGCATGCCCACTTCTTGTTTGGGGCCGTGAATCGGCAGTGAAATTCCCGCGCAAAGCCCGTGCTGGCAGGCCTCTTCATACATTTCCTGTTGATCGCCTTCAGCAAAATGAGACGACGTCCAGATAAGCGGTGACGTCCGCGTCAGACAGTGCGCGACCGTGGGATCGATCCGAAACAACGCGCGCTCGTCGTACACCTGGCGCCAGCGCTTGTCGTACGTGCTGCGCAGGTAGGCGTCGCTAAACCGCATGCCCGGCCGCGGCACGACGGCAAATAAGGTGTGATCGAAACCGTATTTCCTCCCGAGCATTGCAAGCGCCTCGAACCAGGATTGCTCGTCGGTCGCGCGCCATAGCGGCGACAGCGGCTCGATAAATTGGCGTGGCATATATCCTCACGTGTCGAAAATATTACTTGCCAGAAACAGATGGCAGCCCTTGCTACCGATTTCAAATTCGGGTAGTCCCTTTTTGGGCGAAATCATAGCAGACGCATGAAGCGTTATCTGCTTGTTTTTTCGGGCAGATGATGCATTGGGAGGGGGAGGGTATTTTCTGAATAGAAGTTCGATTGATGGGCGGTTGAAATCGATTTCACGCTTGAATCCTCGCATTGGCGAGAAGATTAGGAATATCTCCGCCGATTTATCGTCGGGTGGGGTGGGTATAAACCGTTTACAACGGGTCGTCGATCGCGGTAATCGAGCAATTTGGCGGAGGATGTTTGTCCATATTTGCGACGATTGCAACGGTGAATAGCTGAAACCGGGATTTTCGAGATCGAAAGCGAACGGTAGACTGCGTTCGTCGTTCGGCATTGTGCCGGGCAAGAAACCCCTGTTGGGAGGAGACTATGAAGAGGCCGACGTTGATCGCCGCCTTGTTCGCCGGCGTCGCCGCCGTGCCCGCGCTCGTGCGTGCAGATGACGTTCCGGGGCAGGGGCTAAGCCGGGCGCAAGTGCACGCGCAGATGCGGCAACTGGCCGATGCCGGCTACCGCGGAGGGCGCGACGAGACGACTTACCCGTCGAGCGTTCAGGCAGCGCAGCGGCGGATCGACGCGCTAAGCCGCCCTGCCGATACCAGCGGCTACGGCGTGCAGTGGGGCACCGTCAGCGAGTCGGGCGCGCGTGAGAAGAAGGGGCCCGGCTCGCTCTACTTCGGGTCGTAAGCGCGACGGCCGGGCGGCGGTTCAGCCGGCTTTCGATTGGCGTGCTGCGCGGCGGCGGGCACACCGCGGCGGGAGCGTGCGTTACGTATGCACGCCGGAAATGTAATGTTCCAACTGCTGGATCGTGAACTGCTGCTCCGAGATGATGGTTTTGACCAGATCGCCGATCGACACCATGCCGACGAGCCGCCCGTCGTCGATGACGGGCAAGTGGCGCATGCGGTGCTCCGTCATCAAGGCCATGCATGCCTCGGCGGTGTCGCTCATGCGCACGTGCAACACCTGCTTGGTCATGATCTCGCCGACGCGCGTCGATTTCGACGAGCGGTCCATCAAAACGATCTTGCGGGCGTAGTCGCGCTCGGTGATGATCCCGGCGATTTTCTTTTCGCTGCCCTCGGTGACGATTAGTGCGCCGATCTGATGCTGCGACATCATTTTCACGGCTTCGAAGACCGATTGTTCGGCGTCGATCGTGACGACCGGCCGCTCGGCGATTCGTTTCGCGGCCTGCGGATCGTCCAGCTTCGACTTGAGGATCTGGGCTACGTTCGGCATGTAAGTCTCCGTCTTCTCGTTCGGGGGCGGGGATCGGCTCCGGGCGGCGCGCGAGGGGCGTCCAACGCGGGGCTGTTTCCCAGTATAGGCGTTGGCGCCGCGTGCGGCGGCGTGCGCGGCGGGCTGGGAACGGCGAATAGCGGTAAACTCGCGTTGCGCGCGCCGGGTGTCGGTGCGCGGACGAACTGTTAAAGATCAACTCGAGAAGTCATGCCCACGTCTTCCCAGCCGCCGCAGCTCGACGGCGAAAACCGCACGCGATGCGTCACGCTCGCCGCCAAGGCCACCTTGCCGACCCGCTACGGCGCGTTTACCTCGTACGCTTTTCGTGTGGCGGCGGGGGAAGCCGAGCATCTCGCGCTCGTGATGGGCGATGTCGGCGGCCAGGCTTCGGTGCTCACACGCTTGCACTCGGAATGCTTGACCGGCGACGTCCTGGGCTCGTACCGCTGCGATTGCGGCGAGCAACTCGACCTTGCGCTGCGCTATATCGCGGCGGAGGGGCGGGGCGTGCTCGTTTATCTACGCGGGCATGAAGGCCGCGGCATTGGCTTGTCGAACAAGATTCGCGCGTACGCGCTGCAAGAGCAGGGGCTCGATACCGTCGAAGCGAACCTCGAACTCGGGCTGCCCGACGACGCCCGCGAGTACGATTCGGCTGCAGCGATTTTGCGCGAGCTCAACGTGACTTCCGTGCGGCTCATCAGCAACAACCCGAAAAAGTTCGACACGCTTGCCAAACACGGGATTCCGGTGTGCGAGCGCGTGGCGCTCGCCATTCCCGTGCGCGACGAGAACGAGCGGTATATCCGCACCAAGCAGGTTAAGTTTGGGCATTACTTCGAAGAGAACGAGTAGGTCGGGATCTGGGTCTGCGAGTGTCTGTTGGGCCGGGATGTGCCGTGTGCAATCCGTTGATCTATAAGGGAATTGCTCGCCGTGGGGCTCGCGCGGTAGCGCAGATTCCGTTCGGTCGCTGAAGATAATGAACAAATGACAAGCTGGGTTCGGGTGGGTGCGTGTCATTGCTTGATTTTAAACAGATCCCTATTGATTCCGAACGCTCCGCTGATAAATCTCGACCTCCTTGCTGGGTCCAAACCGGCTGCGCGGGCGTAGGTTTTCTTCGATGCGAAAAAAACCTACGCCGATGTCCCTTCGCACGAAGGACGTACGCCGGAACACAGTTCGTCTTAACTCGATAAATGCTGACTGGAGGCGCGATGGCGGATGAGGAGAATCCAATCGATGTCAATGCCCTGGCGGCCATGGGATCGAAACGCTTGGCGACGTTGTTGGCCGAGGCGGCGATGACGAATTCATCCATGCGACGTCGCTTGCAATTGGAACTGTTTGCGCAAAAAGACAACGTACCCGAGGTCATTCGCCGGTGGATCAGCGAGCTACGCGAACAAACGTCGTTCCTCGGTGCGGAGGAGGTTGGCCAACTGGCCAGAGAACTCGATGACATACGGGCCACGATTGTCTCGGACGTTTCCCGGGCGGCTCCGGAGCTTGCGCCGGATCTGATGTGGCAGCTATTCACGCTCGCCGGAAGTGTATATGACCGTACGACCGAAGAGGGATGGGAAGTCGGCCAAGTTTTCGATCAAGCCTGCGCCGATCTGGTCAAAGTGAGCGTCGACGCAGAGGTTGAACCCAAGCTGTTTGCCGCGAAAGTCGTGTCTGCGATCAGCTCTGACGGGTACGGAGAGTACAGCGTGCTGATTCCGGCGATTGCCTCCGCGCAGCCGTGGGCGTCCACCTATGTCTCTGAGCTCAAGGTGCTACTTCTGCGGTTGCTGGACGAGCCGCCCGGACCGAGCGGTCGTAGGAACGGTGAGGTCAGTCATGTCTTGCGGCGAGCTTTACGGGAACTCGGTTTCCCCACCACGACGTAGACCGATCGGGGCAATGGCATCGGTGTCTGCTTTACGTAGCGGGGCGGACTCGCCCGATTTGCGGTACGCCGTTCTGGTCAGCCAAAGGTTATAGGCCGCTTGTTGGTCAATCAACAAGTCGGTACGCCCACCATTTTAGGTGCCGAAGCCATTGCTCCAGGCGGGTGTGTGGCCAGATGTAGCCGTCACCGATACTCGCCATCGCATGCGCGAGTTCCAGTCGGCAGACTGCAGATGTGCTTACCAGCGCAGACGCCACCAATTCCACGCGAGCCATTCGGCAAAATGATATGGATGTTATCGCCCGGCTGTGCGCAAGGCCGCCCACTGCGGGCGCTCGGTGTCTGCAATACCGACATACCGACAGCAAGTTCTTCGAGCGGCACCGGGCGCTGCCAGCAGCGCGTCCGAGCGAGCGAACTCGGTCAGCTTCCGCAGCGCGTCGGCCACATCGTCATTGTCGAGAACGAACAGTCGCTTCACCAGTTGGCGGAACTGCCTGATGCGGTGGCGATCCTCGGGGCGGGACTCAGCCTCGGCTGGACGCACGATCCGTGGCTCGCGAGCAAGCGGGTAGCATATCGGGGGGATATGGACACCTGGGGCCTGAAAATGCTGGGAACGGTGATTCGGGATTTGAGCATTACAGTTGATCCCTGCCTCAAGCAGCGAGATGGACGCGCTCGACGTGCGGCACACCTTTCTGGCGAGCTTGCCAAAGGTCGTAGGCTGCTTGTTGGGCAATCCATAAGTCGGCCCGCCCGCCATTTTCGATGCCCAGCCATTGCTCCAGGCGTAATGCCATTTCGGGCGAGATTGCTGCATGGGCATTCAGCACGCGCGACAGAGCCGAGCGTGTCACGCCAAGCTGCTCGGCTGCTTCCGTGACCGTGAGCCCCAGTTCGGGCAATACGTCTTCGCGCAGCGTTTCGCCGGGATGCGGCGGATTGAAGATTCGAGTCATGATTGCCTCAGTGATAGTCTTGGTAGTCCACGAGAATTGCATCGGGGCCATCAAAGGTGAACGTCATGCGCCAGTTGCCATTGACTCTCACCGAATAGTGGCCGGCAAGATCCTGAGCCAGAGGATGCAGCCGCCAGCCCGGTACGTTCATGTCCTCGGGGCCGCTTGCCAAGTCCAGGCGAGTCAACTGGCGATGCAGCTTGTCGGCATGATCTGGCCGGATGCCTTTCTTGGAGCCTGTCTCGAAGAAACCCTGGAGGCCCTTGTGTCGGAAGGACTTAATCATTCGTGCAGTGTAACGCAACGCTGCACGGCTTGCAAGGCGCGAGCTACTCGGAGCTCAAGTGCGTGAGCTCCCTGTCTTTTGCCCCCATTTAAGAATAATTCGGCGTAACTTTTTGCGTAACTTTCGAGAAGCAGGCTTGCTGGACAAGGCCAATTCACTACTTCGAAGAGAACGAATAGTCGGTGTTTGGGTTTGTGAGTGGCTGTTGGGCCGGTATTCGCTTGCGCCGGATCTGATGTGCCGGTTTTTCACGCTCGCCGGAACCGTATATGAACGTACGACCGAAGAGGGGCGGGAAGTCGGCCGAGTGTTCGATCAGACTTGCGCTGACCCTCGTCAAAGTGATCGTCGACGCAGAGGTCGAGCCGAAGCTGTTTGCCGAGAAAGCCCCGTCTCTGCGGTCAGCTCCAACCAGTACGAAGAGCACAGAGCCCTGATTCCGGCGATCGCATTGGCGCAGCCGTGGGCGTCCGCCTACGTCGTCGAAATCCGCGCCTTGCTCCAGCGATTGCTGGGTGAGCCGCCCGGGCCGAACGGCGAGTGCAGTCGCGTCTTGCGGCGCGCGTTACGGGACCTCGATTCTCCTCCATCTGCAGCCTAGACCGATCGGCGATTATCGCATCGGTGTCTGAAGCGCCTGCGGAGGCATTCGCCTGACGAAGCATGCTGTCGGTTCGGCAAGTTTTGCATTGGTAACCCATTGTTAGATAAGGATTTCTATCTGGTTTATAATGAAACCTCGTACGCCGAATCTGGAGGTGACGGATGAACCTGGGCAGTCAGCTTTTGATGTCGTTGAAGAAGCGGTCGGGTAACGTCGTGCTTCGCCGTGAACTGGTTGGCCTCGGGAGTCCGTCACACCTTAGCGCTGCGCTTCAGCACCTCGTTGCCCAAGGACGCCTCATTCGGCTCGGAGCGGGCGTTTATGCCAAGACTGGTCTGAATCTGGAAGGCAACGCGCGATTTGCCGTTGGTAATGAGGTACTGTTGCGTGAGGCACTCGGGAAGCTAGGCGTCGAGGTGCTCGATGTGACGATTCAGCACGAAAACGGTCGTTCCGTTTGTCTGGTTAACACCGGCAAGAGCCGGATTTCTCGTAAGCTTGGGTGGGACGACATCACGGTGCGGTACGTCGGTCAACACGAAAGACCGCCCACAGGCGCAGCGCCCAGGCTGCCATCAGATGTCGACAAGCTGCCGACCCGAAATGTCGGCAAGTTTGTTGAGCGGCTCGCGCAAGCCTACGGCGTTCAATACCGGCGCTCGGGCCTCGATGATTTCGCGGAAGCAGTGACTCGAGCCGCGGGTGACGATGTCGAACTCGATCTCACGGCGAAACTGCTGGTCGCACTCAAGAAGCAGGATCGGATTAACGGTCGGCAATTTGCCCGATTGATGGCGAACCACATAAGGGAGATCAAGCGTGTTCGACCCATTCGGGGACTACGAAACCAGGGGCTACCTGCGTAACGTTGACGGCATCAAGGATCTTGACGAACTCAAGTACATCGAACACGGGTTCTTCGAGTCGAATCTCGAGACGGCATTGGCGTACATTCACGCAGTCAAAGGTCCAATCGCCTACGTGAACTTTCTTGAGGTTCACCGAATCCTGTTCGGTGAGTTCTACCCGTGGGCGGGCCAGGACCGCCATAATCTCGGCGTTGGGCGATTAGTCGGGAAGGGGCGGCGAATACAGTTCGAGGCTTCAGAGTTGTGTCAGCGTGCCGTCGAATGGGGACTGTCGGCCGGCAACAATCCAAAGACGATGCGCGAAAAACCGGGGATGGTCATGGGCGCTTTCGCCTGGGGGCATCCCTTTCTCGACGGGAACGGTCGCACCATGCTTCTCGTCCATGCGGAGCTATGTCATCGCGCTGGCTTCGCCATCAACTGGAATGCGTGTCGGAAGGACGATTACCTGGAGGCGCTTACCCGGGAGCTGGAAAATCCCCAAGGCAAGCACCTAGACGCGTATCTCCTGCCATTGGCGATCGCACCCATTGCCGGGAGCGATCTCCGCGACCATCTAATGTCACTGCCGGGCCTCAACGGAGAGGATGGCAGCAGTGCTCCGAATGTTGCATACCGGGCGGACGATCCTGTGGCAAACCAGAACTACCTCGAGTTGAAGCGTGCGCGCGGAGAGAACTAAGGGGCGTGTCGCGCCCTGAACTCGAATGCCGCGACACCGTTGGGGAGGACTCGTTTCGGATCGCCGAATAGCAGGTCGAGAGTTGGTGCACGTGCTGGCGTACCCTTCGCCGTCGCTAGTCTACTAGATGGTGCCCCGGAGCGAGGTGCGATCCGCTGCTGAGCGCCGGTTCTTGCGTGGCGCGCGGAGGAGGCGACGAAATGCCTGTGCGTGGCCCGGCTGCGTGCTTGTGCCGTCTGCGCCGACCGTCATCAAGGCCACCGCCTAACAGCAAGGGTGCCGTCATTGCTTTGCGCAGTAACAGTGATCGTGCTGTTCTCCTTTGGATGAGTCTGCTGCAAGCCGCATAGCGTCGCCGCACGGCTCGGTTTTTTTTCCTTCTAACCTCCCGTCCGCGCTAATCAGAAGATATAGTTTTAACTTCCGCGTCGCCGCAGTATGCCGCCGCCGTTTATTGTCGGTTTTCAACCGCCGTTCACATGCCGCAACTGTATCTGGAAACGCTATGCAATGAACTCGGCGAGGGCGGTTCCTCAACGTTCGACAGCGAGTTGCGGAAGATCATCTTCTCATGTTCCCGAAGAGGACCGGCTTGGACAGGCGTCGATGGACGCATTGATTGATTTCAAGGTCGCGGAAATCAATGCCGCGAGGCAGTCCATCACCAAGGAGATTTCGAGGATCAACGCCGACATCTTGGTTGCCGAGGAGCGGATGGCGGCGGAGTTCCGAACAGAGTTGGAGAAACAACTCCATGCGGAGCGCTCCGAACTGGCAGCACTTGATGCCGCCAAACCGGTCGAGGTTGAAGACCCGGGCGCTTCCCCGGAGGCGCAGCGCGAATCGCGGCAAGCGGCCGAATTGATCCAGAAGCTCGAAGAGCAAGCGGCGACCGTTGACAAGGAGGAGGCGGCACTTCGCGGTCGCAAGGGGGCGGCTGTCAAGCGGCAGGCGTTTGCGAAGCGAATCTCACAGGCGATCGACAACCACAAAAAGACCCACGAGCAGTTTCTGCAGGAGCTGGCCCCTTTGCTGAACGAATTGGGCGCGGAAATTCGCCCCGATCAGCTCGCCTCGCTGCAAATCGACCTGGCTTCGATCAATGAAGTTGGCGCTGCTGCGGCCGCTGAAATTCTCGCCGTTGACCGGCTCCTTCTGAACGAAGAAGCTGACGGCCTCATCAAGCGACGAGAAGTCGTCCAGGCGTCCATTGCAGCGACGAAGACGAAACTGGGCGAAAAGCAGCGCCTATTCATCCAATATAAGGAAGCGCTCGCTGCTTAGGAAAAAGCGAAGAACGAGTTGATCGGTGGGAAGGAGAAGGCCAACAGCATTGGCTGGCTGGAAGCGGAGATTGAGGGGCTTGCCGCGCTGCCGAATCGGCTTGTGCAATTGCGTGCCAACCGGGCGGAGCGGACCAAGCAGGTTCACGCGCAGATCGTGGAGACCGTCAACGAATACACTCGGCTCTATGAGCCGGTTCAGTCTCCTTTGTGCAATCCGCGCAGCAGATGGACATGCCTCTCCCGCTGGACTTCCAGGTGCGGATCGACGAGTCGGGTTTTCAGGAGCATTTCTTCGCTCGCATCAATCGCCAGGCGCGCGGGGCAATCTCAAAGACTGGCGGACCAAGTTCGGCGCAGCGTCGAGCTGAGAGAGGTGCTCGACTATATTTATGGCCTGGCCTACCTGTCGCCGTGATATTCGTTGACTTACGCGCAGCAGGAAATCGGACAATTGTCGCCGGGCGAGCACGGTCTCTTGCTTCTCGTCTTTTACCTGCTCGTGGACAAGGATGACATTCCTATCGTCATCGACCAACCCGAGGAGAATCTCGACAATCAAACGATCTACAAGATCTTGGTCAAATGCATCAAAGCAGCCAAGGAGCGCCGCCAGGTCGTCATCGTCACGCACGACCCAAACTTGGCGGTGGTGTGCGACGCGGAGCAGATCATCTACGCGGAATGCAACAAGAGCGAGCACAGCTTCACGTATGAAGCCGGCAGTATTGAGGATCCGAAGATGCTCGAAAGGGTTATCCACATCCTGGAAGGAACGAAGCCGGCTTTTACGAATATTTCAGTAAGTAATTTCACTTTCGATCCACTCCAGGGTGTTGATTTTTAAAGAGTTATTCTGCCGACCAAATTGAATTTACTAGCCGAAAAATTAGTAAGAATCGCAGCGAAAAGTACGCACTTTGAGCGTTTCACCGGCGATGGAGCGGGGCGGTCGGCCTTGAGAGGGGCGTCCGTTCGTCGATCTCCCTCGGAAAGAAATCGTTTTCAGATACGCAGGCCCCAGGCTCGACAAACTCTTCTGAGCTAGGGCGAACTGCTCGTTGCCCGAGTGCAGGCAGCAGCTTTAGCGACTATTGCCGTATCGATATTGTATTGATTACGTGTGATCCAAATTTATTCTTTACGGGGCCTTCAAGTCTCACAATCTCTGCCGTTATAGAGGTTTCGATGGGTAGCAGTCGCACTGTGCAGGTGCCTTGAATTCATCGCAGTACGGCCGTGTGTTACCGCAAGGCTTGGGCACGCTTAGCGCCATGGCGCTAAGCACTCGTACCCGTCGTATTACCGAGAACAACGAACAACATGCAAGGTAGGCCGATGGAAAATTGGTTGGAACAGTTAATCAGCGACGTCATTGAAAGGCCGATAGACGAAGACGAACGTACTACTGCGACTACGTTTTTAGGGTGGCCGCGTAGCCAGATTTTCTGGGACGTCATAGGCGGAGGTCAGGCAGATTTCGATATGGCGATTGGGCATCTGACCGCATTCGACAGAGCGCTTCTATACGCGAAGTATAACCAGCGCCGTCATCTTGACGAATTGCGACATGCATTCACTCGGATGCGTGGCGAAGAAGGCGTTTCCCGACCGACCGTGATCGACATCGGCTGTGGCCCCTTTACTGCGGGGTTGGCCTTTGCCGCTTCGTTTGGCGCACAGGAGCCATTCCGGTATTTCGGCGTCGACCGTGCTCAAAGCATGCTGGATCTCGGAACGTTGCTCGCTAACGGCGCACGAGAGCGAGGCGCGTTCCACCCCCAGACGACTTGGACGTTCGGGAGGGATCTGGACGATGTCGACTTTGGGCCAGTTCGCGGTGAATGGGCGTTGGTTGTGGCTTCTTACCTGCTTGCGAGCCCGACTATCGACATCGACGTGCTCGTTGCATCGATTTTGGGCACTCTGGAAAGAGTTGGGCCAGGGCCGGTCGCCGTGCTCTACACGAATAGCGCAAATGCCGCCGCCCGCGCGAAGTTTCCAGCATTTTGTGATGCCTTGGTTCAGGGTGGTTTTGAAGTGCGAGCCGACGAGGTGGAGCGCTTCATGGATACGACGAAGGCGCCAAAGGATCTACATTACGCGCTGCTCTTTCGGGCGGCGCAGAACACCATCACTATTTGAAGGACACTTCGATGAAGTTGCCGAAACTCGACGACCTGGTCGATGAGCAGATGCTTGTTTACGAACACGATCCCGATGAGAACCTCTTCGTTGCTGGGCCGCCCGGATCGGGAAAAACTAGTCTCGCTGTCTTGCGGGCCAAGTTCTTGAGGGAGCTTGACAAAAGAGTCCTCGTGGTGACGCGCAACAAGATGCTTGCGGCGTTGGCTGTTCAACTCGATGGCGAAGGGTTGGAGGCGAGTACCATGAGCGCGTTCATCGGGAAAAGGCATTACGCACTCACGCAACGCATGTTGCCGGAACTTGATCGTTTCGTGTATGACTGGCGAGCGATCATTGACGCATGTTCGGCCATAGATGCTCAGCCCGCGTGGGACCATCTAATAATCGACGAAGGGCAGAATCTACCGGCCGGATTTTTCCAGTGGGCGGTTCGTTTTGGCGGGCGAAATCTCACCGTTTTTGCGGATGAGGACCAAACTACTGATTCCCAGCGCGCTTCCTTGCGCGAAATTCGTGATGCCGGTATGCCCGAGCCCATTCGCTTGCAGGCGAATCATCGGAACACAGCCGAGATTGCGGCTGTTGCCGAGCATTTTCATCGCTCAAGAATTCTGCCACCAGGGATCGTTCGGCGTCGGCGAGGAGGTGAGTTGCCGAAGCTGGTCCGGTCTCGTAGCTGGGACGAGCTTGTCGGGCTCGTATCCACACGCTATCAGAATCGCGCAGAGGCGATCGGCGTCATTGTGCACCTGCGGGAAGACGTGTTACACGTGCGTGACAAGCTTAAGGCCGCGTTGCCGGACGGTACGCGGATCGACGCCTATGTCAGCGGCGGACCTGGTGCGCCGGAGGATATTCGCTTGCTTGAGGCTGGCATCACGGTGCTTAGCAGCGAGTCAGTGATTGGGCTGGAATTTCATGTTGTATATTTGCAGGATCTGCGTCGATCGCTTCCGTGCGGTTCGCCCGAAGAGTTTCGGCGCATGTACATGTTGTGCGCACGAGCGCGCGACAATCTGACGCTGGTTGACGGTCCCGATGCTCTGACTGTCGATCAAATTGCCGATTTACCCGGCCCTGTATTACTTGCCAGATGACAAGAGAAACTTCCGCACAGATGGACTGGCTATCGCCGGACGGCGAGGTCGAACAATCAAGAGATGCGGCCGATGGTATCTCGCCTCGCTTGGTGTTTGCGCTCGACAATCGAGACTGGTTGCGCTTCCTTGTTGACGAGTGGTGGCCATCGCATGCAGACGCCAAGGGCGTAAGTCTCGGTGTGGGACGCGCGTGCGGGGATCCAGGCGGGATGCGCATGGTCGTGATGGTCTGGCTAGACCCGGGCCAGCTTCCATCATTGCAGGCTGCAATATACGGCGATGGGCGATGGCGCGATGGGCTGGTCGATTCAATTGTGCTGGGGGATAGTGAGGTTCGTTGGCCGGGGCCCATCCCTCTGTCCGCGGTTTCAGCTTTCTCGGTTTCGAGCGAGAAGGAGCGCGCACGTCTGCTCGCGATGGCTAAAGGATTCAGTAACGTAGAGATTCCGCCCCTACCGATTGAGGTGAAGCCGACTGCTTTCAATCCCACGGCTTCACATGAGCCAACTTTTGAGAGGTTGTGTACTCCGCCGGTTCAGTGGAATGCAATCCGCGGCGCAGCCGCGATGGCGCTCTGGGCAGTGCCGACGATTGATCCCTGGCTTGATCTGTTTTGTGAGGCCTTGTCGAATGGATCCCGCGAGAGTGTGGCGACCGCGCTCGGCGCTCCATGGCTGGACGCGCCGCCTTGGATCTGTTCGACAAACAACGACCGGTTGATGCCTCTATGGGCAGCGATTCGTGAAGTGCTTGGTGCGGTGAATTATCGGCAGGAGTGGCGACCGACAGAAGTGCTGGATGCGATTGTAGACAGTGCGGCGCAACTCGGGGCAGACGCCAAGGCGTTGTTGGATCTGCAGTTGCATACGCGTGCAGTGCTTGCCGACGCGGCGGTAATCGACGTTCGGCGAGCGGAGAGGGACCCGTTGGGTCTCGCGTTGCAACTCGTCTTGCTTAGGCCAATGGCAGACCAGTTTGTTAGCTGGACCGATGACCTGCCCGCTATGCCACCAGCGGTATGGTGGACAGGGGCAATGCTCGCCGGGCTACTAACCGGAATGCGCGACCTTGATGCGCAATTTCGCGGATCTGCCTCATCACGGAATCTGCTGGCCGTGCGCACTTGGCACCTCAGTGCCGAAGTCGACGCGGCCGACTCGGTCGTTTGGCCGGACGCATCCGCTGTCAAGCCCTCGTGGGTTCTGAAGGGGGGCAGAGTGCACTTCCTTGATTCTGGGCGATTGTGGGCGGACCGTAAGCCAAGTCGCCGCGGACATTGGTTTCGCGCAAATTATCAGGATGAGCCGACCTATCGACAGGCCATCGATGTGGCAAGACGCTTGCACCCTTCCTGCTTGCGCCGATGCCTACGGATTTCCGATGCTGACCTTACCGTATCGGGTAGCGGCAAGCTAAGCTTAGATAAGACCGGCCACGGCATTAAGGTCAGGGGCAGTGTGAGTATTGCCCTCGATGATAAGGTGTCGCTTGAGGACGAATTGGACGTGGATCAGTTCCGCGACTGGCTCGCGGTCGGAAGCATCGCAGAGCGTCTGCCGACGGTGCCTGATTCGGGCATGTCGGGCCTTCAAGCTCCTCCTTCCTGTTCTTCGGACCCGATTACTGAGGCACGAGGCGGCGATCATGTGAAGCAGAGCGTTCGATTGCCAGACGATCCCCCCGGATTGTCGACGACTGCCGACTTCATTTCGAGTGACGAAGAGCAGGCGCTCATAGCCGAAATTGAGGGCGGTGATTGGCTCGATGATCTCGCCCGTAAGGTGCAGCACTATGGCTGGAAGTATGACTACCGTGCACGGAGTGTAGACCCTGGGGCCTATCTTGGACCGCTTCCGCAGTGGGCGGCAGATTTGGCGCAACGCCTCGTGCGACACGGGCTAGTTCGCGAGTTGCCGGACCAGGTCATCGTCAATGAATATATCGGAAGCCAGGGCATTGCGAAGCACGTCGATTGTCCGGCGTGTTTTCGGGGGGCAATTGTTACGATTAGCTTGTGCGAATCTTGGGGGATGGTATTTCGAAATGGCGAGCACAAGGTCGAGCGGGTATTGCAACGCCGCAGTGCTGTGGTGTTGGATGGAGAAGTGCGCGATAAGTGGACGCACGAGATCCCGAAGCGAAAGAAGGAAGGTACTGCCGTTCGTGTGCGCCGGATCTCAATCACGTTCCGCAAGGTAATTCCGTATGCAGCGAAGCCAAAGCGTACTGGGCGCCGTAACTCCGGTGTCTCCTGATGTCATCGTCCGGCACGGGCGCTTCACGCGCTGGAGCGCGCCTACGCCTCCTCTCGAGGATTTCCCAATCGGCACTCGATACCACCGCTCAGCCGAAACGGCGGAAGATCAAGGCGGCGTAGGTTTTAGCGTAGGTTTCAAGAAGAAGGCTTGATGGACAAGGCCTCTTCACTACTTCGAAGAGAACGAGTAGGACACCCCAGCCTCCCTTGCAAGGAAGACTCGTTCATACCCGATCCACGGCGTTTCGAACTGATCGTACGAAACTCTGTGGAGGCGAACTTTGTCGGCTGAGGGGCCGTGGAACTGGCGCTACCGAACTCAGGCCCGACGGCGCCGCTTTAAGCCCCGAGCCTCAACGTGCCGTCGACGATATGATCGGTTCGAGCCCATGGTCTGCCAGCACCGACCGATTGCGGCCCTCGCGCTTCGCTTGGTACAGTGCACGATCGGCCCGACGCAGCAGTTCCTCGGGCGCGAGCGCATCGCCGGCGCCGACCGTTGCGACGCCGACGCTCAACGTCACGCGACCGCAAGGCGAGTCTTCATGCACCATGCACTGCTGCTCCACAGCGGCGCATAGCGCGTGACCAATTGCAGCCGCTTCGGCTTCGTTGCCGACCTCGGCGACGACCGCAAATTCCTCGCCGCCATACCTCGCTACCAAGTCGGAAGCGCGCCGGACACTGGAGGCCAGTATCGAAGCGACCGTGCGCAGGCAGGTGTCGCCCGCCGGATGCCCGTATCGGTCGTTGTAGTGCTTGAACCAGTCGACGTCGATCATCGCGAGCATGAGCATGCCGCCATCGCGTTGCACGCGCGCCAACTCGTCCGCGAGCGCTTCGTCGAAGCGGCGCCGGTTGGCTAATCCGGTCATTTCGTCGGTCAGGCTGATCGTTCGCAGCGTCCGGTTGACGCGTTCGAGCTCCATCGTGCGGTTTCGGACCTTCTGCTCGAGATCGGTTCGTGCCGCTCTCACGCGCGTCGCCATGCTGGAGAAATCGCGCGCGAGCTGTCCAATCTCATCGCCGGACTGCGTGGGCAGAACTTCGTCGGAGAGTGCGGCTCCCGAAAGGCCGACGAGTCGCGTGGCGCGTATCAGCCGCATGAGCGGTTCCGCGACCTGCTTCTGGAGAATCGAGCGCAGGATGAAAATTTCGACGAGCAGCGTGAGCAGGCCCACGGCGACGACGATCGAGAGATTGGTGAGGATCGCCGGCCGCATGAGCGCCTTGGGATAGTGCACGGCCAACAGCCACGGCGTTGCAGGGATGCGGCCGACGGCCGCGATTTCATCGCCGTTGTCGAAGACGGCCACCTCGCCCGGCGCGAGTTGCCGGCTCCGCTCGAGCAGCGGCCGGTAGGTCGCGAGCTTGAGGGAGGCAATCGACGCTTGGCCCGCGCTGCGCTTGATGTCCTCGCCATGCACGCCGTCGAAGATCAGCGTGCCGTCGGCGTCGTCGGCAAACAACGTGCTGCGCGAGCCGGGAATCGCGCGCGTGGCCAAGCGGTTCATCAAATCGCCCAGCAGCACGTCGACGCAGGCCATGATCCGATGCCGTCCCGTGGCATCGGCGGCATCGGGCGTTGCGATCGTCGTCATCCAAGCCGCGTTGGACTCGTCCCAGTAGATGCGCGTAAAAATCGTTTCGCTGCGCTTTTGCGCGAACCCTCGCGAGTAGAACTCGTAAGTGTCGAGCCGAAGCGCATCGGGGCCCTCGTACCGAAACACCTTGGCGATATCCGCCGATTGATAGATCGGGAAGCCTTTTTCCGGCACCACCCCGTAAAAGTTGAAGAGCCGTCCTTTTTCGGTGGAGCCGTACTTGTACGAAAGCAGATACGACAGGACGAAGCGCGCCTTCACGTCGTCGTCCGGGGGGATGTCCGGAGCATAAGTCGCCGACATGTTCGGAAAGCGTCGCCCGTCGGGTAATGGAGTTCCCTCGAACAGGCCCGGGCGCTGCGTATACGAGCCGTCCGGGTGGCGGTAGAAAATCGCGTCGAATTGGTCTGCAAGCGACTTGCGAGCGGCGGGCGCCGCTTCCATCTCCTGGAATTCGGCGAGGAAGTTCTTCTCGAGCGCCTCGACATGCTTGAACGGCAGCGATTCGCGCTGCAATGCCTGCGTCGTCCAGACCGAAAGCTGCGTGCCCGTCGCGCGTTCGATCGCGGAGTGATTGACGTAGTACGACACCGCGCCCGCGCAGACCGAGACCAACCCGATGCGAAGGACTGCGAGGCGTAGCGCTCGAGACGCCAGTGATTGTTGACCAGTGCTGCTCATTGTTCGTTCGGAAGTGTTGCATGGCGGTCGGTTCGATCGACTGCTCTTCCATGTAAACGGCCGGACTGTGCGAATACTGAAGTGCCGGGGTGCGGGGATTTTCTGAACTTTCGTTAAAAAGCGTTGATGCTCACCACTGCCGCGCAACGCGATCTATCTTGCTCGTTGCCCCTTGGATTTACGTGCTTACGCATCACAGGTGCACTCAGCGGTTCCAGGCATCAGGCCGCCTTTGCCCCATATCAGTGATCAGTGCGACGTTTCGCACACACGATGGAACGAGTCCGCGTTCGCATAGAAGCGAGGGAGACGTCCCCCAGGCCTGACAATTTCGCCCCCGCGGCGGCCACGATGAAACCAATCACATGGCGAATGCCGCGCACGGGGGCTCCTGTCAATCAAGCGAGATCGAATCGGCCAAGGTTCATTACCTTGTTCCAAGCGGCGACGAAATCCGTGACGAACCGCGCCCGGCCGTCCTCGCTGGCGTAGACCTCGGCATAGGCGCGCAGTACGGAGTTCGAGCCGAAAACAAGGTCGCTGCGCGTGCCCGTGTACTTCACGGCGCCCGTCTTGCGGTCCCGGCCTTCGAATACTTCGGCGTCGCCGTCGACAGGCGACCACACCGTACCCATGTCAAGCAGATTGACGAAGAAGTCGTTGCTGAGAACACCCAACTTATCGGTGAACACGCCATGCTTGCTGCCGTCGAAGTTGGCGCCCAGCACACGCAGGCCGCCAATCAGCGCAGTCAACTCGGGCAAGGTCAACGTCAACAACTGCGCGCGATCGATCAGCAGTACCTCGGTCGGTGCGCCGCCGCGGTTCTTGCGGTAGTTGCGGAAACCGTCGGCAAACGGCTCGAGCACGGCAAACGAATCGACATCGGTTTGATCCTGCGCCGCGTCGACGCGACCCGGCGTGAACGGCACCTCGATCTTGACGCCGGCTTCCTGCGCGGCCAACTCGATACCGACGCACCCTGCCAGTACGATCACGTCGGCGAGCGAAGCTCTGCCCGACGCCTTTTGAATGTCGACCAGCTTCGGCAATACCGCAACAGCGCGCGCGTTGACCTCCCAATCCTTCTGCGGCGCGAGTGCGAGCCGTGCGCCGTCGCTGCCGCCGCGCTTGTCGCCGCCGCGGAACGTGGAAGCCGAAGCCCAAGCGGCCGATACCAGCTCGCCGGTGGAAAGATTCGCCGCAACGATCTTCGCTTTGAGATCGGCGATGTCGGCCGGCGTCGGATGGTACACGGGAGCGGGCAGCGGATCCTGCCAGATCAAGTCTTCGGTCGGAACTTCCGGGCCAAGATAACGCGCCTTGGGACCCATATCGCGGTGCGTGAGCTTGAACCAGGCACGCGCGAAGGCATCGGCAAATGCCTGCGGGTCCTCGTAGAAGCGCCGCGAGATCTTGCCGAACTCGGGATCGAAGCGCAGGGTCAGGTCGGTCGTGAGCATCGTGGGCCTGTGGAATTTACCCGCGATGTGGGCGTCCGGAATGATTTCCGGTGCGTCTTTGGCCACCCATTGCTTCGCGCCGGCCGGCGACGTCGTGAGCTCCCACTCGTACTTGAACAAGTTCTCGAAGAAATTGTTGCTCCACAAGGCCGGCGTTTTGGTCCACGTCACTTCGAGGCCGCTCGAAACGGTGTCCTTGCCGTGGCCTTGTCCGTAGTTGCTCACCCATCCGAGCCCTTGCGCTTCGATCGGTGCGGCCTCGGGGGCCGGGCCCTTGTGCGATTCAGGCGCGGCGCCATGTGCCTTGCCGAACGTATGGCCGCCGGCGATCAAGGCCACGATCTCCTCGTCGTTCATGGCCATGTTGTTGAACGTCGCGCGGATGTCCTTGGCGGCTGCCAAGTAGTCGCCGCTACCGTTAGGGCCTTCCGGATTGACGTAGATCAGGCCCATATGGGTCGCGCCCAGTTCGCGATCGAGATCGCGCTCCCCGGTGAAGCGCTTATCGTCGGCGAGCCATGTCTTCTCCGAGCCCCAGTTGACATCCATATCCGGTTCCCACACGTCCTCGCGCCCGCCCGCAAAGCCGAATGTGCGAAAGCCCATCGATTCCAGCGCCACGTTGCCGGCGAGAATGAACAGGTCGGCCCAAGAGATCTTTTGGCCGTATTTCTGCTTGATCGGCCAAAGCAGGCGGCGCGTCTTGTCGATGTTGACGTTATCGGGCCAGGAGTTCAGCGGTGCGAAGCGCTGTTGTCCGCGGCCACCGCCGCCTCGCCCGTCCGACATCCGGTATGTGCCGGCGGCATGCCATGCCATGCGGACCATCTGCGGACCGTAGTGCCCGAAGTCGGCAGGCCACCAGTCCTGGCTGTCGGTCATGAGCCTGACCAAGTCCGCTTTCAGCGCACGATAGTCGAGCTTCTTGAATTCCTCCGCGTAATCGAATTGCTCGCCGAGTGGGTTGGATCGGGGCGAATGCTGGTTCAGCAGGTCCACACGCAATTGATTTGGCCACCAATCCTGGTTGGTGGTGCCGGTGCTGGCGCCAGCAACATGGTGGAAGGGGCACTTGGATTCGTTTGTCATCGTATCTCCTGGTCGGGGGAACTTGCTCGGTCATGCTCAATTTATTTGGTTTTTTGCAATTTATCAAATTAATTGATTTATTTTTGTTGATAGCAAATAACAATCGGCCTGGCCGGCCGTCATCCTCCCGGGTCCGCTGTCCGGGCGGCGCGCTCTGCACGGCGCGCGCGTGTCCAACACGGTGATGACTGGCAACGTCACGCAGGCCATTCTCGACGCGGTCGATATGCTCTCCGCAAGCAGGGGCGGGCTGTGGACGGGGATGTATGTGCAGCTTCGCGCGGACTGGACAATCGCGGCCAACTTGATTGGGTCGCTTGAAGCCGTGCACTTCCAGGTGGGAGACGCGATCCGTCAGGCGGGCGGGCGCAACGCCGACTGTGCCGGCCTCGAGCTCGAATAGGGTTGGTAGCAGCGGGCAAAGCGCGACGGTTCAATGATGCCGGGTCTTGTGCGCGTCACTGTACCCAGTCAGCTTCCTCGAGTTTGCTGCGGTCGAGCCGTTTATTGTTGACCAATAGTGTCAGGATGGTTCGATCGGACACCTGGAAACGGTCAGCGACTTCCTGCTGATTCTCCGTGGAGTAATCTCCATCCAGCATGTCGTCGACCGCCTGAAAGGGGCTGAGAAGCTCGGCAGCGAATGCGCGCTGAACCTTTTGTCGGTAAGTATCCGAGTGTGTAGCGGGGCGCACGGGGTCATTCGTCGTGTGGGTTAAGTTGTCACCCAACAGGCGGGCGAGCGCGAAGCGACGACCCGTTTCCCGCCCAGCGCGCCGCAGTACTACCCGATGCCGTTGGTCGGACTCTGACAAATCGAAGGACAAATCGGCTGGTTGGTCCAGTGGATCGAAAATATTGCGTGTGGTCCCATACATATGGGCGAGTTGCTCATTCGTGATCGCGACACCCGGATCGATGTTTTCCTGGGCGCGCAGCAACTGTGCCGCACGCGTGCCAACCCGCCAGGGGGCGTCCATATCGTATGGAATAGGCTCGCGCAAGGTGATTCGGTCTCGAGGATTCGTGACGGTACCGAGCGTATGGCCCAATTCAAGCAGGCGCGGGATATCGGGTACGGCTTTGCCAGGAATACGGTTGGCAGCGATTTCCTCGAGCGCTGTCTGACCGGTGGCCTCGGCGTTCGCGATAAAGCTCTGTAATTGCCCCTCGTCCATTTCTCCTGGATCTTCGCCCAGCAAGGCTTCGAACTTGCGTCGGGCAGAAAGTGCGGGATCTTGCCGTTCCTGTACGACATCCTGCCAGATATCGTGCAGATTGCTATTGGTCACCTGGAAGGTTTGCAGTCGCTGCAAAACCGCTTCAACGAATCGATCGACCTCGCCTTCGAAGTCAGTGGCGGGAATGACGCTCGCACTGTCATTGAGATAGCGGTAGGGCGTGCGTGTCCGTTCGGATGTTGGTTTGGATACCAGCGAAACGTTTTTCCCATCCGAAACAATGTGGATGTTTGGCCAGATGTAGCCGCCACCGATACTCGCCATCGCATGCGAGAGTTCCCAGTCGGCAGACTGCCGATGGGGTTCCCAGCGCAGACGCCACCAATTCCACGCGAGCCATTCGGCAAAATGGTATGCCGACAAATAGGGGGCACGCCGGACGCTTTGCAAAAGACTGTCGTATCCAAATGTCAGACAGGCCTCGTAAGCATGGATGCCGAGCGCAGCAAAACCGGCTCGCTCCTCTCGCGACCCAGCGTCTAACTGTGCCCACTCGACATCTATTGACCAGCGTCCTGCCATCTTTCTTCCCAGATCGATTTCACGTACTTGTGCATGGCATCTTCGTCTTCCAGCGGATACCCATGGTATTCGCCCGTTCCATGGGCGTCTGTCTTGGCTTCAAATACCTCGCCATGCTCCGACACGCTCCAGATGAATTTCGGAAACCCGTCTTCTTGAGGCTCGCTGAACAAGCCGTACTGAATGCCTCGGGCTACGAACTGCCGGGCTTCGTCCAGGAGGATAGTGCGCTCCAGGTCGCACAACGACTTGGTCGGTCGAGGGTTCGCTCGCGGCAGCCCGTAGTCCGCCGGGTTGCGTTTATGGTGACCGCTGCCGACATAGCGCACGGCACCCATCAGCGCATTTTTTTGATCTTTGGTCAGGCGCTCAAGTGGAGCGATACGACGTGTGGGATTGTTCCCCGGGGCGGCGTGCCATAAGCGTGATCCGGCTCAGGTGACGGGGTTGTCCCGACTCGAATTCTTCGGCATTCTCGCACACTTATGCAAGCCCTCTTGTCCCAGATAAGACAGTAAGACGGGCATCTGGAATGCTGCCCAAGCACGCGTTCCTCGATCGCTCGATGAGCCGCTTAGCGCTGGGTATCGGCTCGCAACGCGACCGCCTCCGATTGCGGAGGCTCCCACCCTCCGCCGAGCGCCTTGAACGCCGCCACCGCTGCGCGCGCCGATTCCGTTTGCGCTTGCACCCGCTCATCCGAGGCGCTCAGTAAGTTTTCGTCGGCTTGCAAGACTTCGATCAGGCTGACGACGCCTTTCCGATACGCCGCAAACGAGGCCTCTCGTGCGCGCCCGAGCGCGCTCACCCCGTTTGCGAGCACCGCAGCCTCTTGCTCGCGATTGGCTAGCGCCGAGAACGCATTTTCGACATCTTCGGTCGCGTGCAGCGCGGCAAGCCGATACGCCGCGAGCATCTCGGCCTTCTGCCCTTTGGCCTGCTTGATTTGCGCGTCGATGCGGCCAAAATCGAACAAGCGCCAGCGCAGCCCCAACACGCCGGCCGCCTGATTGGCGCCGCTCGTGAACAAGTTGCCGCTCGCCACGGAAGTCGCGCTGCCGATGAGCCCGCTGAGCGACAGTTTGGGGTAGTACTCGGCGATGGCTACGCCGATGCGCGCGTTCGACGCCGCGAGGCGACGCTCAGCTACGATCAGATCCGGCCGGCGTCTCAGCAAATCGCCAGGCGTCCCCGTCGACGCAATTCGCGGAGCAATCGGGATCGCGCCCGCTTCGGCTAGCTCGGCTCGATGCGTGCCGGGCTGTGAGCCGAGCATGACGTCCAGTGCGTTCATCGCCGCATCCAGGCCGGCCTCGAGGACGGGGATGGATGCCTGAACCCGAGCCAAGGCACCCGCGGCCTGATTCACTTGAAGCTCGGCTGCCAATCCTTTGCTATACAGAAGTTCGATGGTCGAGAGCAGGTCCTGCTGCGTCCGCGCTTGCCTGCGCGCCACATCCAGTCGTGCTTGCAACCCGCGAATGCTGATATAGATATCGGCCGTCTGTGCGGCGACGGCCAGTCGCGTGGCAACCGCGCCTGCCTCCGAGGCTTGATAGTCTGCCAGCGCCGCTTCGCGTTGCCGGCGGAGCCCCCCGAATAGATCCAGTTCCCAGCTTGCGTTGAAATTGGCCTCGTACTCGTTGCCGTAGCGATCGAAGCCAGGCGTTGAATTCAAGACGCGTCCCAACGGCGTTTCGACGGACTGGTACGCCCGGGCGGCTTGGCCGCTGATCGTGCCGGAAGGCAGCAACGCGGCATTGGCCGCGCCAAGTCCCGCACGCGCTTGCGCCACGCGTGCGGCTGCTTGAGCCAAATCGAGGTTCTGTTCGAGTGCAAGCGTCACGAATCGCGTCAGTTGCGGGTCGTCGAACCCTTCCCACCAACTGGCGAGGTCGGCTGTTGAACTCGCCTGCCGCTGGTCGACGGCGTCTTGGCCTTGGAACCGTTGCGGCATCGCGAGGTCGGGCTGCACATAACGGGGGCCGACTGCGCAGCCAGACAGGACGCTCGCGGCAATCAGCGCGGATAGGAAAGGTTTGGATGGCATGGACGTGTACGCGGCTACGATTGGGGTGTGACTATAATACCAAATAGTCACTAGTTGTCCATAAGGGATGCTGGCGGTAAGCTAGAGCCTATGAGCAAAGCTACCCCTGCCTTCGTCCCCGCCCGGGGCCCCGCCGACCACGAGGTCCGAGACCAAATCGTTGCCGCCGCCACCGAACACT
This sequence comes from Trinickia sp., assembly GCA_036384755.1. Taxonomy (GTDB): domain Bacteria; phylum Pseudomonadota; class Gammaproteobacteria; order Burkholderiales; family Burkholderiaceae; genus Trinickia. Next base: position 55,198 of record DASVLS010000065.1, read on the forward strand.
TCAGCCGGTACGGCTATGAAAAGACGACCGTCTCCGACTTGGCCAAGGCCATCGGTTTTTCCAAGGCCTACATCTATAAGTTCTTCGAATCGAAGCAAGCCATCGGCGAGATGATTTGCGCGAACTGCTTGCACGAGATCGAAACCGACGTCCGAGCGGCCGTCGCGGAAGCCGAACTGCCGGCCGAGAAGCTGCGGCGGATGTTCACGGTCTTTACGCAGGCGAGCCTGCGGCTGTTCTTCCGGGATCGCAAGCTCTACGACATCGCAGCGTCGGCAGCCACGGGTAATTGGCAAGCGGTGCAGTCGTACGAAGTGCGTGTGCGACAGCTCCTGCAAGAGGTGCTTCAGGAGGGCCGGCAACGCGGCGACTTCGAGCGCAAGACGCCGCTCGACGAAGCCGTGATGGCGATCTACCTGGTCATGCGGCCGTACCTCAATCCGTTGTTGCTTCAATACAACCTCGATACCACCGAGATTGCGCCGCAGCAGCTGTCGAGCCTCGTCCTCCGCAGTCTTTCGCCGTGAGTAATGACGTCGCGCAATGACGTAACGGCATAGTGACTCTTGACTAATTTGGTCACTAGAATCAAAATGAAGGCCCTGGACACTTCGTCAACGGGTCTTTCATGTTTGCGCGTCGCTTTGCTACCTCCGCAGTCGTCTCCGTCTTGCCCCTGGCGCTAGCCGCTTGCGGGGCAAAGACGCCAATCGATCCTCGCACCGAGGCCCCGCTGGTGCGAAGCGCCGCCGTTCAGGCCGCGGTCCCGGCATCCCGTTCGTTTACGGGCACAGTCGCCGCCCGAGTGCAAAGCGATCTGGGCTTCCGAGTCTCCGGTAAAGTCCTGGAGCGGCTCGTCGATGCAGGCCAAACCGTCAAGCGCGGTCAGCCGCTGATGCGCATCGACCCCATCGATTTGAGGCTTGCCGCGCAAGCGCGCCAAGACGCGGTCACCGCTGCGCGCGCACGGGCGCAGCAAACCGCGCAGGATGAAGCGCGCTACCGCGATTTGCGCGGCACCGGCGCGATATCGGCTTCCGCTTACGATCAGGTCAAAGCGGCCGCCGATGCGGCCAAAGCCCAGCTCAGCGCGGCGCAGGCCGACGCGAATGTCGCGCGCAACGCGATCGGCTATGCCGAGTTGGTTGCGGACGGCGATGGCGTCGTGATGGAAACGATGGCCGAGCCGGGGCAAGTCGTCGCCGCGGGACAGCCCGTGGTGCGCGTAGCCCACGCGGGGCGTAGAGAAGCGGTGATCCAGTTGCCGGAAACGTTGCGCCCGGCCATCGGCTCGGTCGCGCAAGCCACGCTGTTCGGCAGCGCCGACGCCAGTGTGCCGGCCACCCTGCGGCAGCTGTCCGATGCAGCGGATTCGCGCACGCGCACCTACGAAGCGCGATATGTGCTGCAAGGCGCGTTGGCCAACGCGCCGCTCGGCGCCACGGTGACGATCCGCTTGCCGGACGGCCGCGCATCTGTGCACAGCGGATGGCAGGTGCCGATCGGCGCGCTTTTGGACACGGGCAAGGGGCCGGGAGTGTGGGTCGTCGACGGCAACCCGCCCAAGGTTTCGTGGCGGCCGGTGACCATCGAACGTCTTGACGACGACAGCGCTCGCGTCGCGGGGGCGCTCAGGCAAGGCGACCGCGTCGTCGCCCTAGGCGCGCAGCTGCTGCGCGAAGGCGAGCAGGTACGGGTGGCTGGTCAAGGCGCCGCCGTGGCCGTGGCTTCCGCCGAGGGAGGCCGCCCGTGAGCGAAGGTCGCTTCAATCTATCGGCGCTCGCCGTGCGCGAGCGCGCCATCACCCTGTTCCTGATCTGCCTGATTTCCTTGGCGGGGCTCATCTCGTTCTTCAAGCTGGGCCGGGCGGAAGATCCTGCCTTCACGGTCAAGGTGATGACCATCATCACAGCCTGGCCCGGCGCCACCGCAGAGGAGATGCACGATCAAGTCGCCGAGAAGATCGAAAAGCGCATGCAGGAACTGCGTTGGTACGACCGGACCGAAACCTACACCCGTCCGGGCTTGGCGTTCACGACGTTGACGTTGCGCGACAGCACGCCGCCGTCGGAAGTGCAGGAGCAGTTTTACCAAGCCCGAAAGAAGATTGGCGACGAAGCAGCGAATCTTCCGGCTGGCGTCATCGGGCCGATGGTCAACGACGAATACGCCGATGTCACCTTTGCACTCTTTGCGCTGAAAGCCAAGGGCGAGCCGCAACGCCTTCTGGTGCGCGATGCGGAGTCGCTGCGTCAACGGTTGCTGCATGTGCCGGGCGTCAAGAAGGTCAATATCATCGGCGAGCAGGCCGAGCGCATCTACGTCCAGCTTTCGCACGACCGCCTTGCCACGCTGGGCGTGAGCCCGCAGGACATATTCGCCGCGCTCAACGCCCAGAACGCGCTGACGCCGGCAGGCTCCGTCGAAACGAAGGGCCCTGAGATATTCATTCGCCTGGACGGCGCCTTCGACACACTGCAGAAGATCCGCGACACGCCGATCGTGGCGCAAGGCCGCACGCTGAAGCTGTCGGATATCGCCACGGTCGCGCGCGGGTACGAAGATCCGGCAACGTTCATGATCCGCAGCAACGGCGAACCGGCGCTGCTGCTCGGCATCGTCATGCGCGACGGCTGGAACGGACTCGATCTCGGCAAGGCGCTGGATGGCGAAGTCCGCGCAATCAACGCCGAGATGCCGCTCGGGATGAGCCTGACGAAGGTCACCGATCAAGCCGTCAATATTCATTCGGCGGTCGACGAGTTCATGCTCAAGTTTTTTGCCGCTCTACTGGTGGTCATGCTCGTGAGCTTCGTGAGCATGGGCTGGCGTGCGGGCTTGGTCGTGGCGGCGGCCGTGCCGCTGACGCTCGCGATCGTATTCGTCGTGATGGCCGCGACAGGCAAAAACTTCGACCGCATCACGCTGGGATCGTTGATTCTGGCGTTGGGCCTGCTCGTGGACGACGCGATCATCGCCATAGAAATGATGGTCGTAAAGATGGAGGAGGGCTACAGTCGCGTGGCCGCTTCGGCCTATGCATGGAGCCATACGGCGGCGCCGATGCTTTCCGGCACGCTCGTGACGGCGGTGGGCTTCATGCCGAACGGCTTCGCGCGGTCCACTGCCGGCGAATACACGAGCAACATGTTTTGGATCGTCGGCATCGCGCTGATCGCGTCGTGGCTGGTTGCGGTGATTTTCACTCCGTACCTCGGCGTGAAGATGTTGCCCGACTTCAAAAAGGTGGCGGGCGGACACGATGCGATTTACGACACGCCGCGCTATAACCGCTTCCGGCAGTTGCTGACGCGAGTCATTGCGCGCAAATGGCTGGTGGCGGGGTCGGTCGTCGGCCTCTTCGTGCTCGCCATCGTCGGCATGAGCGTGGTCAAGAAACAGTTTTTCCCGATCTCCGACCGCCCCGAAGTGCTCGTCGAGCTGCAGATGCCCTATGGCACGTCCATCTCTCAAACCAGCGCCGCGGCGAAGAAGGTCGAGGCGTGGCTGGCTCGACAAAAGGAAGCCAAGATCGTCACCGCTTACATCGGGCAGGGGGCGCCACGCTTTTACCTCGCTATGGGACCGGAATTGCCCGATCCGTCGTTTGCGAAAATAGTGGTGCGCACGGATAACCAAGACGAGCGCGATGCGCTGAAGCAGCGGCTGCGCCTGGCCATCGCGGGCGGCCTTGCACCCGAAGCGCGCGTGCGGGTCACGCAACTTGTGTTCGGTCCGTACTCGCCGTTCCCGGTCGCCTACCGGGTTTCCGGCCCCGACCCGGACAAGCTGCGCACGATTGCGGCCGAAGTCGAAAAGGTGATGGAGGCCAGCCCGATGATGCGCACGGTCAACTCCGACTGGGGAACGCGCACGCCCACGCTGCATTTCAAGTTGGACCAGGATCGATTGGAGGCGCTCGGATTGACCTCCAGCGCGGTTGCCCAACAGCTGCAGTTCTTGCTGACCGGCGTACCGGTTACCGCCGTGCGCGAGGACATCCGCACGGTGCAGGTGATCGCGCGTTCGGCCGGCGACGTGCGGCTCGACCCGGCGAAGATCGGCGATTTCACGCTGGTCGGCGCGGGCGGGCAACGCATTCCGCTATCGCAGGTAGGCAAGGTCGAGGTTCGCACCGAGGAGCCGGTCATGCGCTGGCGCGACCGGGTGCCGACGATCACGGTGCGCGGAGACATCGCCGAGAACCTGCAGCCGCCGGACGTCTCGACGGCGATCACCAAGCAACTCCAGCCTATCGTCGCGAAGCTGCCTAGCGGCTACCGCATCGAAGAGGCGGGCTCCATCGAAGAATCGGGCAAAGCGACGAAAGCCATGTTGCCGCTGTTCCCGATCATGCTGGCGATCACGCTCGTCATCATCATCTTCCAAGTGCGCTCGATCTCGGCAATGGTGATGGTATTCATGACGAGCCCGCTGGGTTTGATCGGTGTCGTTCCGACCTTGATCCTGTTCCGTCAGCCTTTCGGCATCAATGCGCTAGTGGGACTCGTTGCGCTGTCGGGCATTTTGATGCGCAATACGCTGATTCTGATCGGGCAGATTCATCAGAACGAGCGCGCCGGTTCGGATCCGTTCCATGCGCTCGTCGAGGCCACGGTGCAGCGCGCGCGTCCCGTGATTCTCACGGCCATGGCGGCGATTCTGGCTTTCATTCCGCTCACTCATTCGGTGTTCTGGGGAACCCTCGCGTACACGCTGATCGGCGGCACGTTGGCCGGGACGGTTTTGACGCTGGTGTTCCTGCCGGCGATGTATTCGATCTGGTTCAAGATCCGGCCCGGTCGTCCCGTTGCCCCGCGCCACGGCCGCGGCCACGACGAGTCGGCTCCGGCTTCCGAGCACAGGCTGCAGGACGCGCTCGACGCCCGCAGTTAACGACAACTTCAACTCATCCTATAGAAGAGAAGAGACCACCATGTCTAAGCCCAACGTTGTCGTCGTGACCGGCGTGTCGTCAGGTATCGGACGCGCCGCCGCCGAGAAGTTCGCCGCACGCGGATGCCGCGTATTCGGAACGGTGCGCAGCATCGCCAAGGCGCAGCCGTTGCTCGGTGTCGAACTCGTCGAGATGGACGTTCGCGATGAGGTTTCCGTGCAGTCGGCGATTCGATCCATCATCGATCGCGCGGGACGTATCGACGTCCTCGTGAATAATGCCGGAACGAGCCTGATCGGCGCCGTGGAGGAAACGGCGGTGAGCGAGGCCGCGGCGCTGTTCGACACCAATCTATTGAGTATTCTGCGCACGGCGCAGGCGGTGCTTCCTCATATGCGCGCGCAGCGCAGCGGACGCATCGTCAACGTCAGCTCGGTGCTCGGCTTTCTTCCGGCTCCCTACATGGGGCTCTATTCGGCCTCCAAGCATGCGGTGGAAGGACTGACCGAAACGCTGGATCATGAGGTGCGCCAATTCGGTATTCGAGTGACGTTGGTCCAACCGTCTTTCACCCGCACCAATCTCGACATCAACGCGCCGCAGACAAGCTCGAAAATCCCCGCTTATGACCGCGAGCGCGGCCTTGCGTCGCGTGCCGTCGTGGACAGCGTCAAGGCGGCGCCTACACCCGAGCGCGTAGCAAACACCATCGTCGAAGCGGCGCTGGGCAGCTGGCGTATGCGCCGCACGCCTCCCGGCGAGGCATCGCTATTGAGCAAGTTGCGGCGCTTCATGCCTGCCGGCCCGGTGGATGCGAACCTGAGAAAAACATTCGGGCTGGGGTGACATAGAATACGGACCCGATCGCCCTTTCTCGAACAGGAGACGCAATGAGCCAACCGGTTTCCGATCTCGCCGAACTGCTTGCGTCGATGCAGCCGGCGTTGAATGAAGGCGCCTATGTGTTTTCCTGCGTGAAGGCGGATAAGGATCTGTCGCGGCTCGAGCCTCTCGCCACGTTTCGCGAACGAGAAGGGCTGACCGTCATCATCGATGAGCCGACGGCCGTGCGCGAGGATTTACCGGTTCTGTTCCGCGCGGCTTGGATTACGTTGACGGTTCACTCCGACCTCGAGGCGGTCGGGCTCACCGCCGCGGTGGCCGAGGCGCTGACGAAGGCCGGCATCAGCTGCAACGTCGTTGCAGCGGCCTTTCACGATCATATTTTCGTACCCGTCGAGCGCGCGGCAGACGCGATGGCTCAATTGACGGATCTTCAGTCGAGGGCAGCGCGAGGCATGAACGGCTAGCCGTTCGCTCACCTTGCTCATCCCGCACCGTGCCTTGCCTACCGACCCATTCGATCTTCGATCGGACTTGCCGTCATGCCACGCTTCGCCGCCAATCTCTCGATGATGTACAACGAACACGCGTTCCTCGACCGGTTCGCCGCCGCGGCGCGCGATGGCTTCAAGGCGGTCGAGTATCTGTTCCCTTACGACTTTTCCGCCGAGTCGCTGCAGGCGCGGCTCGAAGCGCACGGCTTGAAGCAGGCGCTCTTCAACGCGCCGCCCGGCGATTGGGCAGCAGGCGAGCGGGGCACGGCGTCGCTGCCGGGCCGCGAGGACGACTTCCGTCGCGGAATCGACATAGCGCTCGCCTATGCCAGGCGGCTCGGCAACGACACGTTGCACGTCATGGCAGGGATCGTGCCCTCGGGCGCCGACCGCGCGCAGCACCGGGCCGTGTATCTGCGCAACCTCGACTACGCGGCCCAGACGGCGCGTGCCGACGGCATCACGATCGTGATCGAGCCGATCAATCCGCGCGACATGCCGGGCTTCTTTCTTACCCGGCAAGACGACGCGCAGGCGATCTGCCGCGAGATCGGTGCGCCGAATTTGAAGGTGCAGTTCGATTGCTACCACTGCCAGATCGTCGAGGGCGATCTCGCGAAGAAGCTAGAACGCGATATGGCCGGCATCGGCCACATTCAAATTGCCGGCGTGCCCGACCGGCACGAACCGGATATCGGCGAAGTGAACTACCCGTACCTGTTCGAACGTATCGACGCACTCGGCTACGGCGGATGGATAGGCTGCGAATATCGTCCGAAGGCGGGCACTTCGGAAGGGTTGGGCTGGCTCGAGCCCTACCTTTGAAACCCGCGGGCCGATCGTTCGCTCTTTCCGTTTGGTTCGCCTTCCGGCCCCTTCGCTCACGAGGGGTGCCGTGTCGCACCTGAAACGAGGGTCGCACGAGTAGGCCAAACGCCCGGCGTGCCGCTCGCGATCGACGGGCCGGACAGCCAATGCTCCACGGTCATGCCCACTTGCCGCGCCGCTTCCGCTGCGATCCACCGGCAACTGGCTTCCGTGCAAGCACCTACGATCCGTTCGCCCGCTTCGAAGAGGAAGCGAACTTCGACCTCATGATCGACGATTCGACGTTCGAACGCGTGCAGATCGGCCGCTGCGCCGAACATCCGTGTCCGCGCGCGAACCTCGGCGAAGTGGTATTCGAGCCACTGCGAGAAAAACCAAGCGTCGTCAGCGTTTGCCAAGCCAAAAACCGCGTCGCACCGGCCGAGCCCGTCGCGGACAGTCGACCAAGGCGCAGGGCTGCTCGCGGGAACCGTACCGAGCTGCTGCTGATGCGCACGCAGCGCCTGCCAAAGCACGGCATGATCGTCGGCACGCGACGGCTGCATCGTGATTTCGCTCGTACGTCCGCGGGTGCGCGTCATCGCGCGGGGAACGAGCCGCAGTTCGCAAAGCGAAGCCGAGTCGCAGACGATCAATGCGCGCCGCGGCAGACCGATCGGCGCAAGCTCGATATCGTCTCGCCCCGCTACAGTCAGCCCGTTCCGGTCCACGCGCAAGACCGGCAGGGGCCGAACTCGATCGATCGGCCTGACGCCGATCCGCATCCATGCGGCGAAATCGTCGAAAGCAGGCGTGGCTGCGCGGTGTTGGGGGGGCACGGCGGAAGTTTGAATGGAATCCCTCGGTTATGATTTTTTAATAAGTGCATTACACAGCGCGCTACGAGGTCCAGTAACTGTCAACTTTGACAGGGGGGGAAGGGCGAACGCTCTCCCCGCGGGACGCTCATCCGCCGCACCGCATTAGGCGTCATTCATCGGATGATTGAAATCACCGGACGATTTGCTTATAAATGTGCACTATGCGGAACTGGATGGATAATCGAGGGCGGCCGGCCTATGGGTTGGCCTCGCTCGGCGCCTCGCGCATTGGGCAGCCGCACTGCGGGCCGAGCGCGGGACGTGCGGCAGGCGAGAAAGTCAGTCTCATGCGCCGGACTGTAGCAGTCCGTAGTGGCCATGGGAGCTGGCAACAATGACAGTCCTGCGTGCCGAGCTGACGACTATTGGGGGGGGTGAATGGATTGGCCGTTGCGATGGCAGGATAGTTACGAACAACTGCGCGCGGCGTCGGATGAGCGGCAGCTGTTCGATCGGATCGCAGGGTTCGTGAAGCGGCTTGGTTTCGAGTATTGCGGCTATCTGATTCGCGTGCCGCTGCCCGTATCCAATCCGGCCGTCGCTATTTTCGATGCTTATCCGTCGGGATGGGCGCAGCACTACCAGGATAATCACTTCATCGATATCGACCCGACCGTCCGTGAAGGCATGTCGAGCTCGCGGCTCATCGTATGGCCCGAGGCGCCGGTCAATGCGCACAAATTGTGGGCCGACGCGCGCGCTTTCGGGCTGCGCGTGGGCGTCGCGCAGTCGAGCTGGGCGGCTCACGGCGTGTACGGGTTGCTGACGATGGCGCGTCGCGCCGAGGCGCTGACGACCGCCGAGATCGAGAAATTGACGCTTCAAGCGAGCTGGCTTGCCAATCTGTCGCATTCGTTGATGAGCGAATTTCTCGTGCCGCGGCTCGCGCCCGAGGCCAGCGTCGTGCTGACGCCGCGCGAGTGCGAAGTGCTGTGCTGGACGGGGGAGGGGAAAACGGCCTGCGAGATCGGCCAGATTCTCAATATTTCCGAGCGGACCGTGAATTTTCACGTCAATAACGTGCTGTTGAAGCTGAATGCAACGAACAAGGTTCAAGCAGTCGTGAAGGCGATCGCCATGGGGTTGATCGCCTCCTGCTGACGCGGCGCGTTTTTACGACGGGAGCTGCGAGGCGCGCCCGAGCGGTAGCGCGCCGAGATCCGAGAGCGGGTGCGCATCGCTCGTCCAAGGCGAAGTCAAGAAATGGGCGACGCGCTCGGGGCGAACCTGCGCCAGCGCCGCGGGCTGCCAACACGGCGCGCGGTCCTTGTCGACGAGATGCGCGCGCACGCCTTCGCGGAAGTCGCCTTCCTCGATCGCACGCGAGGCGATGTCCAGCTCCATGCGGTAGGCGTCGGCCAATGTGATCGCCCGCCCACGCAAGATGGCCTCGCGTGTGACGTGCAACATCGTTGGCGAATACCCCTGCAAGGCGTCGAGCGCCGTTTGCAGCCACGCTTTCAGCGGGGCGGCCGGCTCGGCGCCGAGCGCCGACGCGAGCGAGGCCGCCATCTCGTCGGCCCTCAGACCCGCATCGAAATGCCGGCCGATCGCGGGGAGAAGCGCGTCGATGGCAGCCGGTGGGGCCGATGTGCCGGCTGCCGCGGGCGGCACGAACACTTCGCGAAGCCGTTCGCGCACCTGCGAAGCAGGCAAGCTCGCAAGCCGTTCCTCGAACCCTTGCAGCCAATCGCTCGGGACGCATACATCGGCGAGCGCGCAGCGTACCGCGTCGGCGCCCGAGAGCACCGCGCCGGTCAAACCGACGTAAAGCGAGAGGTCCGCCGGCATGACGCTCAAAAAGCGCGTCGCACCGACGTCGGGGACGAAGCCGATTCGCGTTTCCGGCATCGCGATCTTGCTGCGCTCGGTGGCGACACGCAGCGATGCGGCTTGCGCGAGGCCCATGCCGCCCCCCATCGCGATGCCGTCGGCGAGCGCGACGATCGGCTTCGGAAACGCGTGCAGCGCAAAGTCCAGCCGGTACTCGTCGATGAAAAACTGCCGCCACCCGTCTTCGCCGTCGACGCGTCCTGCGGTTGCGGCTCGATAGAGCGCCCTGACGTCGCCGCCGGCGCAAAAGCCTTTTTCTCCGCTGCCGCGCAGCACGAGCGCGACGATGCCGTCATCGTTCCGGCAACGTTCGACGTGCTCGGCGAGGGCGCGGATCATCGCGTGCGACAGCGCATTGAGCGCATGAGGGCGATCGAGCGTCAGGACGGCGACGCCGTTGACGACGTGACACAGCACGCGTCCCTCTGCCGGTGGCGTGGCGCTCGATACGCCGTCGCTGGCGGGCTGTGAGGTTTCGACACGTGCGTTCATCGAGTGACTCCTTTCATCGTCAATCTAGCCTCGGTTTGAACCCCCGGCCTGAAGGCCGGAGTTTCGGCGATTCTTTGGGAGGGGTGCAAACCCCTTCCAAAAGGGTTTTGCCAAACCGGCCTGAAGGCCGGTTGTAGGCAGTTTTGGGGTTGGATACGTTCGGGGCCGGGCCGGCGCCCGAGCTTACGGCTGACCGCCGTGCCGCTCGTACAGCGAGATGATCGCCGAAAAATCGAGCCCGCCTCGGCCGCTCGCGCTCATGGCCTGATAGAGCTGTTGCGCGAGGGCGCCCAGAAAGATCGGCTGCTTGGCGCTGCGCGCCGCTTCTGCCGCCAGGCCCAGGTCTTTGAGCATCAGATCGGCGCCGAACCCGCCCGTATAGCCGTGAGACGCGGGCGCCGTTTCGACGATGCCCGGATACGGGTTGTAGGTATCCGAACTCCAGCAGCGGCCCGTCGATGTATTGATGATGCCGGCCAGTACTTTCGGATCGATTCCGAGCGCGGCGCCGAGCGACATCGCTTCGGCCACGCCCGTCATCGTGATGCCGAGCAGCAAGTTGTTGCAGATCTTCGCCACCTGGCCCATTCCGATGTCGCCGCAGCGGACGATGTTCTTGCCCATCGCCCGCAGTGCGGGACTCACGTTCGAGAACAGCGTTTCGCTCGCGCCGACCATGAACGTCAACGTGCCGGCCGCCGCGCCGCCCGTGCCGCCGGAGACCGGCGCGTCGACGAAGGCGTTGCCGTTAGCCTCGGCGAGCTTCGCGAAGGCTTGCGCGCTTGCCGGATCGATCGTGCTCGAATCGACGATCGTCACGCCGCGCGCGATGCCGGCCAAGACGCCTTGCTCGCCGGTCAACACGCCGCGCACGTGGGCGGCGGCGGGAAGCATCGTGACGACGAGCTCGACATCCGTCGCCGCGCCCCGCGGCGATGCGCAGACGCTCGCTCCGGCTTCGCCGAGCGAGCGCAGCGCCGCTTCGCTCAAATCGAAGACTTGCAGCGCATGACCGTTCTTCAGCAGGTTGCGCGCCATCGGCGCGCCCATGTTGCCCAACCCGATAAATCCAATCTTCATCGTCAATCTAGCCTCGGTTCGAAACCCCGGCCTTCAGGCCGGTGAGCCGGGACCCCGGCCTGAAGGCCGGAGTTTCGGCGATTCTTTGGGAGGGGTGCAAACCCCTTCCAAAAGGGTCTTGCCAAACCGGCCTGAAGGCCGGTTGTGGACAGTTGCTGACCGATGTCTCCCTGTCCGACGCGCTTGGCGCGGTTCGGCGTTATCCGGTGGAGTGCAAACGCGGCGTTTCAGCGCAGGCTGATCGTGGTATTGACGCCGCCTGCCGAGGCTCCGTCGTCGAACCAGCGCGCCGTGACCGTTTTCGTCTGCGTGTAGAACTGCACGACCTGCTTGCCGTAGGGGCCCAGATCGCCGAGCTTCGAGCCTCGCGACCCGGTGAAGCTGAAGAACGGCACGGGCACGGGGATCGGGATATTGATGCCGACCTGGCCGATGTCGATTTCGCTTTGGAACTTGCGGGCCGCCGCGCCGCTTTGGGTGAAAAGGCCCACGCCGTTGCCGAACGGATTGCCGTTGACGAGCGCGATCGCTTCGTCGAGCGTGGCGGTTTCGAGCACGACCAGCACGGGGCCGAATATTTCCGTGCGGTAGACCGTCATATCGGTCGTTACGCCGGTGAAGATCGTCGGGCCGATGAAGTTACCGCGCTCGTAGCCCGGCACGCTAATGTTGCGCCCATCGAGCGAGAGCGTCGCGCCTTCCCCCACGCCCTTGTCGATCAGCGACAAGATGCGTTCTTTCGCCGCTTTCGACACGACCGGCCCCAAATCGGTATTCGGCTCCGTGCCCGCGTTGACTTTCAGCGTCTTGGCGCGCGCGACGAGATCGGGCAGCCAGTCGCGCGCCTGCCCGACGAGCACGACGGCCGAGGTCGCCATGCAGCGCTGGCCCGCTGCGCCGAAGCCGGCGCCGACGAGCGCATTGAGCGTTTGCTCGCGGTTGGCGTCCGGCAGCACGACAGCGTGGTTTTTTGCCCCCATCATCGACTGCACGCGCTTGCCGTGCTGGCTCGCCAGGTTGTACACGTGCGTGCCGACGGCCGTCGAACCGACGAACGAGACGGCCTTGATTTGCTCGTGCGTGCATAGGGCGTCGACGACTTCTTTGCCGCCGTGCACGACGTTCAGCACGCCGCGCGGGATGCCCGCTTCGATCGCGAGCTCGACGAGCGCCATCGTCGAAAGCGGGTCTTGTTCCGAAGGCTTGAGCACGAACGTATTGCCGCAGACGATCGCCATCGGGAACATCCACAGCGGGATCATGGCGGGGAAGTTGAACGGCGTGATGCCCGCGCACACGCCGATCGGCTGACGCAGCGTGTAGGTGTCGACGCCCCCGGCCACGTTCTCGGCGAATTCGCCCAGTTGCAGCGTGCCGATCGACGCCGCATGTTCGACCACTTCCAGCCCGCGGAAGATGTCGCCTTCTGCATCGGGCAGCGTTTTGCCTTGCTCGGCCGTCAGGATTTTGGCGATGCGCGGCATATGCTCGCGAATGAGCGCTTGGTACTTCAGCATGATGCGGGCGCGCGTGCCGATCGGCGTCGTCTTCCACTGGGCAAAGGCCGCCTGGGCCGCGCCGACGGCCGCATCGACTTCCGCGCGCGTCGCGAACGGCACGCGGGCGAGCACTTCTTGCGTGGCGGGATTGACGATGTCGCGCCACTCGGTCGTGGTGGATTCGACGAATTCTCCGTTGATCAGCAGCTTGACGGTCGGGTGGCTCGCGCCGGCGGTAGACGTTGCGCTCATCGATAGGCTCCTAGTGTCCTGTTGGTTTCCGTTCGGTCGATGCAAGGGATAGGGTTCGGAAAAAACGAATGCGGCGGGACTGCCGTTCAGCGCAGTTCGGGGAAATCTTCTTCCCAGTACTCGCCGGGCAGCCGCGCCGAGGCATCGCCACGCTCGATCTCGCGCCGGCGCAACTCGACCCGGCGAATCTTGCCGGAGATCGTCTTCGGCAATTCATAGGCCTCGAGCCGGCGAATGCGTTTGTAGGGCGACAAACGCTCGCGCGAGAACGCAAAAATGCTTTTGGCCAACTCCGGGGTGAATGCGTAACCGTGGCGAAGCATGACGTAAGCCTTGGGCACCGACAGGCGCAGCGGGTCGGGGCTCGGCACTACCGCGGCCTCGGCCACGGCCTCGTGCTCGATCAGGGCGCTCTCGAGTTCGAAGGGGCTCAAGCGATAGTCGGACGATTTGAAGACATCGTCGGCTCGGCCGATGTAGACGTAGTACCCGTCCTGACGGCGCATGGCGATGTCCGACGTGTGATAGCGGCCATTGCGCATGACGTGCGCCGTGGCGTCGGCGTTGTTCGCGTAGCGCGTCATCAGGCCGAGCGGGCGGCACGGCTGTTCGTCGGCGCTGGCGCCGCCGCCGGCATTGCCTGGCGTTCCCGCGCTTTCGGCCAGCGGCAGGGCGATCTCGCCTTCCTCGGCCGGATGGCCGTCCGGGTCGACGAGCTCGATTCGGTAGCCGGGCATCGGGCGTCCCATCGAGCCCGGCACGACGCGCTGGCCCGGAGCGTTGCCGATCTGGCACGTCGTTTCGGTCTGTCCGTAGCCGTCGCGAATCGTGATGCCCCACGCCGATTTCACGCGCTCGATGATCTCCGGGTTCAGCGGCTCACCGGCGCCGACAATTTCCCTCAACGAAACCGCATAGGCGCTCAGCGGCTCCTGCACGAGCAGGCGCCAAACGGTGGGCGGCGCGCAAAGCGTCGAGACTTCGTGCCGCACCAACGTATCGAGCGCGGCTTTTGCATCGAAACGGGCGTAGTTCAGTACGAAGACGCAGGCGCCGGCGTTCCACGGTGCAAAAAAGCAGCTCCATGCGTGTTTGGCCCAGCCGGGCGAACTGATGTTCCAGTGCATGTCGCCCGGTTGCAGGCCGATCCAATACATCGTCGACAAGCTGCCCACCGGGTAGCTTTCGTGCGTATGCTCGACGAGCTTCGGCTTGGACGTCGTGCCCGATGTGAAGTAGAGCAGCATCGGGTCGCTCGCGCGCGTCGCGCCGAGCGGCGCGAAATCGGGCGAAGCCGCGTAGCCGTCGTCGAAGCGATGCCAGCGCGCCGCAGCCGGCTCCTTGTCGGCGCCGACGGCGATCTTGACGAGCGCAGCTTCGATCGCATCGAATTTGGCGCATTCGCCGGCATCGACGATCGCGAACTTCGGCTGGCCGATGGCGATGCGTTCGCGCAAATCGTCGGTCGAGAGCTGGGTGGTGGCCGGCATCAGCACGGCGCCCAGCTTGATGGCTGCGAGCATGGCGTCCCAAAGCTCGACGCGGTTGGGGAGCATCAGCAGGATGCGGTCGCCGCGCGCGACCCCGAGCCCGCGCAGAAAATTGGCGATGCGCGCCGAGCGCTCCGACATCTGCGCGAACGAAAAGCGGGCCTCGCGAGCCGTGGCGGCGTCGACGAGCAGCAGGGCCGGCGCGTCGTTGCCGCGCGCCATGGCGTCGAAGTAGTCGAGCGCCCAATTGAAGTCGTCGAGCGCGGGCCACGCGAAATCGCGGTAAGCGCGGTCGTAGTCGCTGCGATGCTGCAACAAGAAATCGCGCGCGGTCAAAAAGCGCTGTGCTGCCGTCATTTGATGTCTCCTATGACTTGCGACCGGTACGGTGTTCGATCGCTTCAGCCATGCCGGCGCGTTCTAACGCGCACTTTTTCGATGATTGATTTATAGACGACGAGACGCCGATCGCTCGGACGCCGCGCATCCGGCGCCAGGCGACGTCTGCCGCGCTCGCGTCATGCCGATGCACTACGCGTCGAAGTGTAGGCAGGAGGCGGGCCGCTTTCGATGCTCAAGCCGCTCACTTTGCGTGAGCGGATTTGCCACCCGCCGCGCGTGCGCCGGCGCGGGCGGGGCGCGCGCTAAAAAGTCAGGTGATGCCGAGGCCGCGAAGCACGGCGTTGCCGTCTTCGGTGAGGCGGACGCGCGTATCGCCCGCCTCCGAGGTGATGCTTTCCACGAGCCCCGCCTCCTTCAACATCGGTATCTCGGGTTTCGCGGACAAATCGATTGGCGAGTGCAGCAAGAGCAGCAGGGTGGCGATCTCGTGATGGCTTAGGATGCGCCGCAGCATCGTGCGCGGCTTGCGCGGCGTGGCGTGTTCGTTCGAGTCATTCATAGGGCCGGCTCCATCGCAAGTTGCAGCGCGCCGATGGTGAGCACGGCGCCTTAAGCGATCCTTAAAACAGCGGATTTAGTCTGCAACAGCGTGTTACCGGCGCTTACTCGGCCGTCAAAGGCCCCGCGCGATGACCATTCGCTGCACTTCGCTGGTGCCTTCGTAGATTTGGGTGATGCGGGCGTCGCGATAGTGGCGCTCCACCGGGTAGTCGGCTAGGTAGCCGTAGCCGCCGTGGATCTGAATCGCCTTGGAGCAGACTTCCTCGGCCACTTCGGACGCGTAGAGCTTGGCTTGCGACGCTTCGGAAAGGCACGGCTTGCCCGCACTGCGCAGACGCGCGGCATGATGCACGAGCAACCGCGCCGCATTCAGACGCGTGGCCATGTCCGCCAGCATATGCGCGATCGCCTGATGCTCCTTGATGGCTTTGCCGAACTGGACCCGGTCGCCGGCGTAGGCCCGGGCGGCGTCGAATGCGGCCCGCGCGATGCCCACGGCCTGCGCCGCGATGCCGATTCGTCCGCCCTCGAGATTCGACAACGCGATCTTGAGGCCTTCGCCCCGGCCGCCGAGCAGATTCGTTTCGGGGACGGCGCAGTGTTCGAGCGTGATCGGGCACGTATCGGACGCCCGGATGCCGAGCTTGTTTTCCGGGCGGCCGACGACGAACCCCGGCGTGTCCGTCGGCACGATGAATGCCGACAAGCCGCGCTTGCCGAGATCCGGATCGGTGACGGCGAAGACGATCGCCACGCCGGCGCGGCCGCCGTTCGTCACGAATTGCTTGCTGCCGTCGATGACCCATCGTCCGTCTTCGAGCACGGCCCGCGTCTTGAGATTGTTCGCTTCCGAGCCGGCATGCGGCTCGGTCAGGCAAAACGCCCCTATCGTTTTGCCGAGCGCGAGGTCTTGCAACCAACGCGATTGTTGCGCCGCCGTGCCGAACTTGAGGATGGGGCCGCAGCCCACCGAGTTGTGCACGCTCATCATCGTCGCGCAAGCCGCGCAGCCGGCCGCGACCTCTTCGAGCGCGAGCGCGTAGGCGACATAGTCGGTATAGGTGCCGCCGAGCTCGGCCGGCACCATCATGCCGAGCAGGCCCAGCTCGCCCATCTGCCGGACGACCTCGGCGGGCAGCGCGCCTTCCCGGTCCCATTCGGCCGCGTGCGGGGCTAGGCATCGCGTCGCGAACTCGCGGGCGGCGTCGCGAATCATCCGTTGTTCGTCGGTATAGAACTCGTCCATGGCGGTAAAGTCGTGCTGAATGATCGAAGAAGGCGGTCGAAACGTCGGCCGGCGACCGACGCCGGCAAGTGCTAGGCGCACGTCGCGCGCTGGCGGCCGCACCGTGCGGACAGCGCGCCGGCTTGGCGAGGGGCTGCCCCGGCCTTACACTGTCGAGCTTTGCCCCAGGGCGGCCCATTGCGTCGGCAGGCAACCCGCACGCGGCGCGTCGGCGCGCCGGCAAGCGTGCGCCGTGCACGCGTCGAAGTGTAGGCAGGGCGGCGGCGGCTTTCGATGCTCAGGCCGCTCAATCGTCGTGAGCGCATTTGCCATCGGCGCCATCGGCGTCATCGAAGCCTATCGACAGGCGCCTGAGCTGAAACGAGTCATGGATAAAGAAAAAGGGACCATCGCGGTCAGCCTGGTCGAAGAAGCGATACGGTGCGTGAAGCGTCGCGGCGTCGATCCTTCTCCGATGCTCGAGCAAGCGGGTATCGCGCCGCAATTGCTCGCCTCGCCGCAAGGCCGCGTGTCTTCGTCGCAATACGGCGCACTGTGGAATGCGATCGGCCGCGGGCTCGACGACGAATTTTTCGGCCAGGACTCGCACCCGATGCGCAGCGGCAGTTTCATCGCCCTGTGTCAGGCCGCGCTCACGGCGCGTAACGGTGCACAGGCAATCGCCCGGGCCACGGGCTTCATGCGGCTCGTGCTCGACGACATGACGGCCGAAGTGCAAGCCTCGAGCGAATGCGTGCGCCTCGTCTATCGGCTGCGCGCCGGGGTGCCCGAAAAAGAGATGTTCGCTTATGCGACGCACTTCATCGTCGTATACGGCGTCGTGTGCTGGCTCGTCGGACGCCGTATCCCCGTGCGAGCGGCGCGCTTTAGCTGCGCCGAGCCCGCGGCGGGCCACGAGTATCGGTCCATGTTTTGCGACGACCTCAGCTTCGGTGAACGCGTGTCCTTTGTCGAGCTCGCGCCCGCATTCCTCGATTTGCCGGTCATTCAGACGGCCAAGTCGCTGAAAACGTTTTTACGCAACGCGCCGGCGAGCTTCATCGTGAAATATCGCAACCCCGACTCGATGAGCGCGCGCGTGCGGCGCGCGCTCCGAGGGCGGCCGATTACCGAGTGGCCCGGCGCCGATGCGCTCGCCGCCGAATTCCGCACAGCCGAGGCGACGATGCGGCGCAAGCTCAGCCGCGAAGGAGAAACGTACCAATCGATCAAGGATGCGTTGCGCCGGGACATCGCGATCGCGGCCTTGCAAGAGGGGCGTCGAACGATTGCCGATATCGCGGAGGCCGTCGGGTTTGCGGAACCCAGCGCGTTTCATCGCGCGTTTCGCAAGTGGACCGGGGCGCGGCCGACCGACTACCGTCCGCCCGACGCGGCGAGCGGCCGCTAGCACCGCCATGCCGCCCCAATAGGCGGCATCGAAGCCATCGTCGATACCGGCGGCGAATTTTTCGGGCGACCGCGATTTGTCGTTAGATTCTTCAGTTGAATTTCCTATCTTGTAATTGAGCGCCGCGTGCGCGTTCGAGGTGAAAGGAAATGGACATCGCGGTCAAAAGGGTTCGCACGAGGGCGTTGCGTTGGGTCGGGTGGGGCGTGCCCATCATCGGCTTGCTGATGCTCGTCACGGCCGTCGTCGGCGCGCTCGGCACCCTTCATCTCTACGACAGCGAGGCCGAGGTTCAGCATTCGAACGACGTCTACGCTGGCCTCGAGGGGTTGCTTGCGCTCGCGCGCGATGCGGAAACCGGGCAGCGCGGATTCGTCATCACGGGCCGCGACGAGTACTTGGAGCCCTACTTTCGTGCCGAGCCGCAAATCGCCCGGCAACTCGATCATCTCGCGTCGCTGCTCAAGGGCGATCCGCGGCAGCAGCAGCGGCTCGCGCAATTGCGCGACCAGCTCGAAAGCAAGCACCGCGAACTGCAGAAGGTCATCGACGTGCGTCGCGCGCAAGGGTTCGAAGCGGCGCAGGCCATCGTCATGACCGACACCGGCAAGGCCTTCATGGATCGCGCCCGGGCGACGGTGGGCGCCATGGAGCGGCACGTCGCCGAGCAGTTGGCCGCACGCCAGGAGAACGCGCGCCGAACGCGCAACATGGCGGTGTTGATCTGTTTGGCGTCGGGTGGATTGACGATCGTCATCTGCATGTCGTTCGGCTATTTGGCGCGGCGATTGCTGCACGACGAGGCCGTGGCCGCGCGCGCGCTGTACGAGCAAAAGGAATGGCTCGAAGTGACGCTCGCCAGTATCGGAGACGGTGTCGTCGCGACGCATGCCGACGGCAGCATTCGGTTCTTCAACGGCGTCGCGCAGGCGCTGACGGGGTGGCGCGCCGCGGAGGCAAGCGGCCGGCCCGTCGACGAAATTCTGCGGTTGGAGTGTGTCGCCGACGACAGCGTCGCGGAAAACCCCGCCTTGATCGCAATGCGCGAGCGGCAAGGCGTCGACCACTCCGACGGCTTGGTGCTCGTCGGCCGGGACGGCACGCGTACGCACGTCGACGCCAACGGGGCGCCCACGTTCGATCCCGAAGGGCGGCTCGTGGGCTCGGTGCTGGTGCTGCACGATGTGACCGAGCGGTATCACGCCGAGCGGCAGTTGCGCCAGCGCAGCGAAGAACTTGCGCGGTCGAACCGCGATCTCGAGCAGTTCGCGTATGTCGCCTCGCATGATTTACAAGAGCCGTTGCGTGCGGTGGCCGGGCCGCTGCAGCTCTTGCAGCGGCGCTATCAAGGCCAGCTCGACGAGCGCGCCGACGAATTCATCGGCCATGCGGTGGACGGCGCCACGCGCATGCAGGCGCTCATCGACGATCTGCTCAGCTACTCGCGCGTGGGGCGTTTGGAAGATCCGAAGCAGCTCGTGAACGCGGAGCAGGCGCTCGAAATCGCGGTCAAGAATCTGACGGTCGTCGTTCAAGAGACCGGCGCGCAAGTGACGCACGATCCGCTTCCGAACGTGCTCGCCATATCGACGCAGTTGACGCTGCTCTTTCAGAACTTGATCGGCAATGCCTTGAAATTTCGCAGCAAGGCGCGGCCGCCGCGGGTTCATATCGGCGTGAAGGAAGCGGGCGACGAATGGCAGTTTTCCGTGGCCGATAACGGAATCGGCATCGCCGAGCAATACTTCGAACGCATCTTCGTGATCTTTCAGCGTCTTCATACGCGCCGCGAATATCCGGGCACTGGGCTCGGGCTCGCGCTATGTAAGCGCATCGTCGAGCATCACGGCGGAAGAATTTGGGTGGAATCGAAGCAGGAAGAGGGCGCGACGTTCTTTTTCACCCTGAGCCGCGCGGGGCTCGCCGGCGGACAAGGCGATCGAGTAAGCGCAGGCGCAGGCGCGCAAGGCGGCGAAAGCACGGGAAGCGGTTCGGTCGAAGGCTAACGCGTCATTCTCGGGAGTGAAGGCACATGCTGCGCGATGACAGAGGCAATCTGGTTCACATCCTGCTCGTCGAGGATAGCCCGACCGACGTCATGCTGACGCGGGAGGCGATGGAGCAATACAAGGTCGTCAACCCGCTGGACATCGTCGAGGACGGCGTCGAGGCGATGGACTACCTCAGAGGCCGAGGCAAGTATGCCGAGCGAGGGCCGGTGCATCCCGGGCTCATCATCCTCGACTTGAACTTGCCGCGCATGAGCGGGCGGGAGGTGCTCTACGAACTCAAGCATGATCCCGAACTGCGCAACATTCCGGTAGTCGTTTTGACGACGTCGAAGTCGGAGGAGGACGTGATCAAGTCGTATTGCCTCCACGCGAATTGCTACATCACCAAGCCCGTGGATTTCGCCCGGTTCATCGAAGTCGTGCGCAGCATCAACGATTTTTGGTTCGGCGTCGTCACGCTACCGCCGGTTCGATCTTGAACACGCCCTCGTCCGTCAAGGTCCTGCTCGTCGAGGACAGCCCCACCGATGCGCTGATCATCGGAGAGGCGCTTATCGACGTCACCGAGTTCGCGCATTCCTTGACGCACGTCGACTCGCTCTCCGATGCGCTAGGGCGCGCCGAGCAGGCACGGTTCGACGTCGTCTTGCTCGATCTCGGCTTGCCCGACAGCAACGGCATCGAAACGTTTCGGCGCTTTCGTCATGTCGCGCCCGATACGCCGGTGCTCGTGCTGACGGGGCTGGCCGATATTTCGGTCGGGCTCGTGGCGATTCAGGAAGGCGCTCAAGACTATCTGCTCAAGCGCGAGATTCAAGCGTCGCTGTTGAGCCGTGCGGTCCGCTATGCGATCGAGCGGCATCGCGCCCTGGCCGAGCTCGCGGCGAGCGAGGAGCGGTTCCAGCTTGCGGTCAGCGGGGCGAGCGCCGGTCTATGGGATTGGAATCCGCGCACGGACGAGTTGTATCTCTCCCCGCATTTTCGCGAAATCGTCGGGCATAGCGAAGACGAACTGCCGAGCGAAATGCAAGCGCATTATCAAATCATTCACCCCGACGACGTCGAGCACGTCACGCTCGCGCTCAGAGCGCATACTCAAAAAAGGGCGCCGTACGACATCGAGTATCGCGTGCGCACGCGCGCCGGCGATTACCGATGGATTCAATCGCGCGCGCAGGCACTGTGGGACGCTTCGGGCGCCGCGTATCGGATGGTGGGCTGGATCCTCGACGTCACCGACCGACGCCGCGCGAACGAGGCGCTGCGAGAGTCGCGCGAAGAGCTTCAGCGATTGTCGACGAACATCGAACATATCCGGGAAGAAGAGAAGACGCGCATCGCCCGGGAGCTCCATGACGACTTGGGGCAATTGCTGACCGCATTGAAGATAGACATGGGTCGCTTCCAGCAAGCGATCGAGGCCAAGATCGATGAAACCTCCGCTGGGGCGCTGGGCGGCATCTACGAGGTCATCGATCAAATGGTCGCGTCGGTGCGGCGCATCGCGGCCGACTTGCGTCCGGTCATGCTCGACGATCTGGGCCCGATCCCGGCGATCGAGTGGTTTATTCACGAGTTTTCGGCGCGGCACGGCATCGCGGTTCAAGCGCACCTCGACGTCAACGAAGTCGCGTTCAACCGCGACAGCGGAACAGAGGTGTTCCGGATCGTGCAAGAAGCACTGACGAACGTCGCCCGGCACTCGGGCGCGAGCGAGGCCACGGTCGAAATCGTCCGCGAAGCGCCGTTCTGCCTGGTCAAGATCGGCGATAACGGACGCGGCGCGCTGCAAGATGCGCGGCGCAAGCGCAATTCGTTCGGCCTGCTCGGCATGCGGGAACGAGCCGCGCGGCTCGGCGGCGAACTCGCGGTCAAGACCGCTCCCGGTCAGGGCTTCCGGCTGACGCTCACGTTGCCGCTCGCCCTCGTCGAAGCGCCGGACATCGACGATGCGGGCGCTGCCGGCGCCCTCAGACACTGAGCTCGTTCACCTTCGAATGTCGCAGGGTAGGCACGTGTATTGCTTTCGCTGTGCCGGCTATGCCTTCGGGCACGGCAGTTTGGGCGCGAGAGCGTCGTTGCGAAGTCTGCGTGCGGCATCACGTCGCGAGTTCATCGACGGAACCGCCGCGCTTATGACAAACCGTATGGAGGATTGAGTCCGTGGCGACTTACAAGGAATTGCTGGCAAGAAAACAAGAGCTCGACGCCGAGATCGAACAGGCGCGCAAGATCGAAGCGGAACAAGCGCTTGCGACCGTGCGGGAGACGGTTGCCGCGTTTGGTTTTACGGCGGACGACATATTCGGCACGCGTCGTAAATCCCGCGGCGCATCGCAAATCGCACCGCGCTTTCGTCACCCCGAGACCGGTGAAACGTGGGGCGGGCGCGGCCCCCGGCCCCGTTGGCTGAAGGGCAAGGACCCCGAGCAATTTCGCGTCAGCGAGCATTGACGCAAGGCGGCCGCGCGTTGCGACGGACGGTAAATTTGCGCTCGATTTCGCGTAACTTTTTCCGGCCGCCGCTCGGCTGAGCCGCCGAAGCCATGCGGCAGGTCAGCCGCAACGCAGCAAGGGGATCGCTCAACCGCCGCGTTGCGGTCTCAGGGCTAGGGCCGCATGTCGAGCGTCGCGGCGATATCGCGCGCGACTTCGATCGCTCGGCCATACGATGCGTCGAAACGCGCACCGAGCCGCGCGAAGCCGTCCGCATCACCCGCCGCGGCTTCGGCCTCGATGCGCGCGCAAAGCTCGCCGAGCGGCAGCGCACCGATAGAACGCGATGACGATTTCAACTTGTGCGCCACGGCCGCGGCCTCGCGCGCGCGGCCATCGGCCAGATGTTCGCGCAATTGACGAGCGAGATCGGCCGAGCACTCGATGTACTCCATGAGCAGCGCCTGAACCGTTTCGAGATCTTCGCCGACGATGCTCTTGAGCACGTTGATATCGACGATCGTCTGCGGCTCGGCATCATCGGCCGCGCCGGGTTCCTCCGGATCGGCGACCACGCTTTCGCCGGGCGTGGCCGTCATGGCGTCGGACGAGCCTGGCCCCGCGCCGGCCGCCGGCCCCGGATGCGAAGGGGCAAGCGAAGCGGTATGCGGCGACGCACCGTTCGCGTCCACTCGTTCGCCTGTTTGCGACGCGCTCGTCCACTGCGCCAGCGCATGTTCGAGCAAGTTCAGCTTGAGCGGCTTCGTCAGATAGTCGTCGATACCCAGGGCCTTCGCGCGATTCGCTTCCCCCGTGATCGCATTGGCTGTGAGCGCGACGATCGGCACGCGGACGCGGATGCCTTGCGCTTCTTCGGCGCGGATCGTCTGCGCGAGCTCATAGCCGTCGCGCCTTGGCATATGCAGGTCGGTCAGCACGAGCGTGTAAGGCTTGGCACGCCACATCTCCAGGGCCTGTTCGCCATCGACGGCCATGTCGGCCTCGTAACCGAGCAGCGCCAATTGACGAGAAATCACGCGCCGATTGATCTCGTCGTCTTCGGCAACGAGCAGCTTGACGCCGTCGCCGCCTTGCCGGACGCGAACGTCGTCTTCGCTCGAATGGGTGGAGGCATTGCTCGACACGCGGCCGGCGGCCAGCGCAACGGCGTCGATCAGCACGCGCCGCCGCAGCGCTTGCGCGCCGATCGACACCGTGTTGCCGCTTCGCGTCATCAACTCGAGTCTGCGCGATGCGGCGATCACGACGTCGCCCGAAACGAGCCGCGCTTCGCGCGACGCGCGCGGCGCCATGTCCTCGACCGGGCAACGTGCGTCGTGAACGAGTATTCGCGGGCCGCTCGCGCGCGACAGCGCTTGCCGGGCATCGTGGGCGTCGGCGGCGACTTCGACATGGGCTCCCGCATGGCGCAGGTAATCGCCGGCGTCGTCGCACCGCCAATCGGGCGAAGCCACGACGATGCAGGACAGACCAGACAGATCGGTCAGTTTGCGTGGCGCGTTTCCGGCCGCGACGCGAAGCGGAAGCATGACAGTGAACGTCGAGCCCCGTCCCGGCTCGCTATGCACCGACATTTCGCCGCCCATCAGCGCGACCAGGCGTCGGCAGATGGCGAGCCCGAGCCCCGTGCCGCCGAAGCGCCGCGTGGTCGAGGCCTCGGCTTGGCTGAACGGCTCGAACAGTTTGGCGAGCGTTTCGGCGGTCATGCCGATGCCGTTGTCGCCGACGTCGAATCGCACCATCGGCGTTTCGCCTTCGACGAGCGCCGCGCGCAGGCTCACTTCGCCCTGTACGCCATGGCGGCCCGACGAGAACTTGATCGCATTGCCGACTAGGTTGTAGAGAACCTCGCGCAAGCGCGTATCGTCGAACATGGCGCTTGCCGGCAAAGCCGGTGAGACGTACACGCGCAGCGCGACGCCGCGGGCATCGGCCACGGTGGCGAGCGACGCCGACAAGCCGTCGACGACGTCCTCGATCGAAGTCGCCACGCAGTCGATCTGCAGCTTGCCGGCCTCGATCTTCGAGAAATCCAAAATGTCGTCGATGATCTTGAGCAGCGCCGAGGCGCAGTCGCGAATCGTGCTGACCATCTCCTTCTGATCGGCCGAGAGCGAGGAACGCATCAACACCTCGGTCATGCCGATGACGCCGTTCATCGGCGTGCGGATCTCGTGGCTCATCGTGGCGAGAAATGCGCTCTTCGCGCGCGATCCGGCTTCCGCGTCGCTGCGGGCCTGTTCGAGCTGCGCACCCTTCGCGATTTCGCGATCGTTGGCCGCGGCCAAGTTCAGAAGGAGGCGCTTCGTGCGACCCTCGGCAGCAATGATCAGCACGGTAAGCAGCACGGCGGCCGTCAGCAGCAGAAAGCTACGCGTGCGCCACGCCGCGAGATATTCGTCGGTGGAGTAGCCCACGGCGACGGCAAGCGGGTAGCCTTTCAGTGTGCGATAGCTGATGATTGCGTCGCGGCCGTCGATGAAAGACGTCGTGCGCAGGTCGCCCGACGGCGCTGCCTTCAATGCGCGCCGCAACGGATCGCCGGCGGGCAGCGCCGCGCCCACGGCGTTCTCGGTACGGTGCCCGGAGCGTAAGGCCCGAACGATATCGTCGTTCGTGCCGACGACGGCGACGACGCCGTGCTTGCCGATGCGCAGGCCGTTATAGAGTTCGGTGAAATAGGCCGGATCGACCGAGACGACGACCACGCCGAGAAAGCGCCCATCGAGCGCGCTGATGCGTTGGGACAGTTGCAGGGAGGTTCGTCCGCTGACGCGGCCGACGACGGGCTGGCCGATCATCAACGCCGTGCTCGGGTTGTTCACGTGGACGCGGAAATGCGCGCGATCGGACAAGTCGATCGGCTTGAAACCGGGCACCGTCGACGCGCGCAGATAACCTTGCGAATCGATGACGGACACTTGCACGAACACATCGAGCTTGAGCAGGCCCGATTTGACGTAGTAGGCGAGCGGAATCGACACTCCGTCGTTTTGGACTTGCCACGAAACGAGGGCGGCCACTTGCTCGGCCTCGCGCATGACGCGGACGGTGTGCGCGGAGAGGGCATCGGCGAGCGCCGTTGCGCCGGCGCGCGCGCTGCGCATTTCGGCGTTGGCATCCCACAACGTCAATGCCCCGAGCGCGAACCACAACGAAGCGATCAGCAGCAGCGTCTGCCATTTGACGTGAGCAAACCGGCGGCGCAGCGAGCCGCGCGACGAATCGATTTCGCGCGCGGGCGTCGTTTCCGGTGAGTCGGGCGGGGCGTCCATGTCCATACTCGCATCGCAAAGACCTCGGGCGGGCGAAGACGCAAGTGCATGGCGTTCGCCTCTCACGTGTGTTACGGCATTCTCGGCCGAAACTTCATACCGATTTTTGCGGGGCTGGAGCGTCGGGTTTGATATCGATCAAAGGGCGATGCCGCAAAGGGCGATGCCGCGCGTTCGCATGGCGATTGCGGTCTATTGCGGTGCGCCCCAACACGGCGCACGCGGTATCCGTGAAAACCCGTGCGGCCGTGCGGATGTTTAGGCGTCCAAGGTGCGGGGCTCGATATCTCGGCGGAGCATGTCCCCGTCCGGATCGGCGACGACTTCGAGGCGATATCCGTGCCCGTAGACGGGCATCAGTTTGACGCCGTTTTCCGGCTTCAACTGCAATTTCGTTCTCACGCGCGACATGTGCGTATCGAGCGTTCGCGAAATCGCGTTTTGCGATTGCCCCCAAAGCGTTCCGCCGATGTGCTCGCGCGAGAGGACACGCCCTACGTGCTGGAACAGCAACAGGACGAGATCGAATTCGCGCCCCGTCAACTCGACCGGCGTCTCGCGCAGAAAGCACGAGCGGCTGACGGGATCGATGCGATACATGCCTACTTCGATGACGGCCTGAGGGTCGGCTTGCCCCGGGTTGGCGCGACGGCTCAGCGCATTGATGCGCGCGAGCAGTTCGCCGCTGCGAATGGGCTTGATCATGTAGTCGTCGGCGCCGGCCGCCAGTGCCGTCACGACGTCGGCCTCGAGCGAACGGCTCGTCATGAAGAGGATCGGCACGCGTTCGCTCAGATTGGCGCGCGCCCAGATCGTCACTTGATGTCCCGTTACGCCCGGCACGTTCCAATCGAGCACCAATAACTCGAAATGCTCGCGTTTCAAACGCCGGATGAGCTGACTGCCGTCGCGAAAGACTTCGCACTCGTGACCGTTCGAAGATAATATGGCGCCGATGTGTTCGGCTAGGATTTCATCGTCTTCCAAATAGGCGATCTTCATTTATCGTCGGTGTCGAATGAATGGATGACGAACACGCTAGAAGCACAACGCAACATTGGTGTCGAAGTTGGTGAATTGTACTCGTGCCGGCGAGAAAAAAGGTCGTAGCCCACTAAGTGGGCCGGGGATTGACGTTTGTTTACAGTCGTACGGCGCCTTCATGGGATGCAAACGTGCGGTTTCGGAGGCCATGCACCATCCGGAGGCCGCTTACCATCGAGGCGCACCGGCGATGGTTATCGTTTTGCATGCAAGATCGCGAGAAATTCGTTAAGCTCGCGCACTGTGCCTTTTTGTCGACACGCAGTTGCGGTTATCGACAGAGGAAAAACGGCTCCGCGCCGGCAATACGTGCGACCGGCGTCGACCCGACGTCGCGTTTATTAGAACAACACAGCATTGACCGACACACCACGATGCCCATTCATTCGGTGCTTCGCGCGGCTGCGCTGCGCGACGGAAGGATCCCTTTTCGCGAAACCGGCCGCCGGGGGCGGTGGCGCAATGCGCCGGCTGCGGCAGTCATTGCCGTTCTCTCGCTGCTCTTCGTTTCGCCCGCGCGCGCGCAAATGGATCTGGACACGCGTGCGACCGTCGCTTACGTCACGCTCGCCGGCGATACGCTCTACGACGTCGCGCAGCGGTATTTGGCGGATACGCACGCGTGGCGCGTAGTGGCTCGACTCAATCATGTCAGCGCCCCGCGGCTGCTGCCCCCCGGCACGACGCTGCGTCTGCCGCTTCGGCTGCTGCGGCGGGACGCCACGCCGGTGAGCGTCATCGCGACGAGCGGCCTCGTGACGACACGCGTGCACGAACCCGGGGCCGCCGGAGCGCCCGCGGTGCCGCTGCGCCTTGGACGCATCCTCGGCGAGAACGATATGGTCAGCACCGGGCCGGACGGCTTCGCGACATTGGAGCTCGCCGACGGCACGTACGTCAGCCTCACACCCAATAGCAGCATCGTGTTCTCGATTTTGCGCAAGATGGCGATGACCGGCATACAGGAACGCGTCATCGAATTGGAGAAGGGCGAAGTCACCAACGAGGTGACGCATGCGAAGCAACCCGGCGATCGTTTCGAGGTGCGTACGCCGGCCATCGTCGCTGGCGTGCGCGGTACGCATTTCCGCGTCAACGTCATGCCGTCGATGACGGCCGTGGAAGTGCTCGACGGCAAGGTGGCCGTGGGCGCTTCGGCCCACGCGATGCCGGCCAAGGCGCAATGGGACGCGAAAGGGTCCGAATTTCTCGGGGCAGGCGAGGGCAGTGCGACGCCGAGCGACGGCGCCGTCGGCGCGGCGCGTCCGCTGCTGCCGGCCCCGACGCTGCGGCACCCCGCCAAAGTGCAGGACGCAAGCGTCGTTCGCTTCGAGATCGAACCGGCAACGGGCGCGACCGCCTATCGGGTGCAGATCGCGCGCGATGCCGATCTGCTCGACCTGATTCGCGAAGTGCGGGTGCAAGCACCGTCCGCCACGTTTTCCGATCTGCCGGACGGCACGTACTTCGTGCGCGTGTCGGCGATCGATGCAGCGGGACTCGAAGGCTTGCCGCGCGTTTATGCGTTCGAGCGCCGCACGAACGAATTGTCGGCGAGCGGGGCGCAGCGAGCCGGCACGCACGATTACCGCTTTCTTTGGCGTGCGTCCCGAGCCGACGCCAATACGCGGTTTCGATTGATCTTGTCGCAACATGAAGATATGCACGATCCGATCGTCGATGCCGTGGATCTGAGCGGGAACTCGCTCGTCGTTTCCGACTTGCCGGCCGGCGATTACTACTGGCGAGTCGTGGCGCAAGAGTACGATCACGGCCGCTTCTATGACACCCCCGGCGCGGTGCATACCTTCACGTTGGCCAATTGATGGGCGCGCGCATGACGTCGGAACGATCGATCCCGTCGCTGCCCGGCGAGCTGCCGCCGCGCAGGCCGCCCCCCGGCGTGTGGCGGCGCTTCATATTGGAATGGTTCGCGATCGGCTGCTTCGGCGTCGCGACCATCTTCGTTTGCGTTTTCACTTCGGTTGCCGGAAATTTCGACAGGCTCGTGTACGACCGTTTGCTGACGCTGCGCTCCGAGCCGCTCGCGAAAGAAATCGCGATTGTCTCGATCGACGACGATAGCATTCGTAGCGAGGGGCGGTGGCCCTGGCCGCGCGCGACGCAAGCGCGTTTGATCGACGCGGTCGCGAGCGCCGGTGCGGCGGCCATCGTCTACAACGTGTTGTTGACGGAGCCGTCCCTCGAAGACGGCGAACTGGCGCAGGCCTTGCGCAAGGCGCCGACCTACTTGCCGTTGTTCGTCGACCCGCGCGTAGAAAGCCGTGCCGTGAAGCCGGTGCCGATAGTGGCCGCCGCGGCAGCGGGGCTCGGGCACATCGATGTCGAACCGGATCCCGATGGCATCGTACGGGGCGTCGCGCTGAGCGAGCACGCAGTCGATGCGAACTGGCCCTATCTCGTCGTGCCGCTGTACGACGACATCCGCAGCGGAAAAATCGACCTTGGCGAAGGGCGCTATCGAACGCCCGACGCACGGCCGATCGTCGAAGCGGAGACCTCGTCGAACGGCGTATTCCAGCGCGGCAACTCCCGAATCCTGATTCCGTTTTCAGGCGAAGCGCCGCGCGGCGGGCAAATTTCGGCGCGTGAGTTGCTCGATGGTCGCGTCGCCCCCGATGCGCTGCGTGGAAAGATCGTCTTCGTCGGGCTGAGCGCGGCGGGGCTGCTGACGCATCTGGCGACGCCGATATCGGGAAAGTTCGGACCGACCTCCGACACGATGCTTCATGCCAACGCGCTCAGTGCGCTGCTGCAAGGGCGGGCGATTCGCCAGGTGGACCTGCATTGGCAGTTCGTCGCCTCGCTGGTGCCGCTTGCGGCGCTGCTGGCCGCGCTTCTTTTCTTTTCTCCTTGGCGAGCGCTGCTGATGACGCTCGGCCTCGTCGGCGCTTGCGTGCTGCTGAGCGCGTTCTTGCTCGGGGACGCCTCGATCTGGATTTCGCCCGTGCCCGCGCTCGTCTCGCTGCTGACGGTCTACCCGTTGTGGAGTTGGCGCAGGCTCGAAATGACGGTGTCGCGGCTCAAGGGCGAACTCGAGCGGCTAGCCGACGACGCCGACATCTTGCCGAGCCTCGCCGCCAAGCCGCGCAGCGTCCGCGGCGATGCGCTCGAGCAGCATATCGCGCTGGTGGAGCAGGCGGCGGAGCGCGTGCAGGACATGAAGCGCTTCGTTTGGGACTGCCTGAACAGCCTGCCCGAGCCGATCTTGATCGCGGATCGAGTAGGCAGGATTTGCGTCGCGAACAAGGCGGCGCACGTCCACTTTGCCCGGGTGGCCGCCTCGGCGCCGGAAGGGCGGCTGCTCACCGATGCGCTCGGCGAGATGACGCTGATCAAATCGATCGGCACCGAGACCGTATCCGACGACGAGTTGAAAGCGCGCTGGCCCGGCATACTCGACCCGACCGATCCCGAGCGCGTCTGGACGCTGAAGCGCGGCATCGAAGTTTGCGATCGGACCGGGCGCGACCATCTGCTGCGTTATGCCCGTTGCCGCGATGCTTCCGGCGAGCCCTCGGGTTACTGGGCCGTGGGCCTCGTGGACGTCACCGCGCTGCATGCGGCCGAACAGGCGCGAGAGGACGCGCTGAGGCTGCTGTCGCACGATATGCGTTCGCCGCACGCGTCCGTGCTCGCGTTGATCGAAGAGGAGATGGCCACCACGCGTTCGGAGCGCGTGCGGACGCTGCTGGAGCATATCGAGCGCTATACGCGCCGGGCGCTGACCCTTGCCGACGATTTCGTTCAGTTGACACGGGCCGAATCTCAGGCCTATGTTTTCGAGCCGGTCAACCTCGCCGATATCGTGCTCGACGCGAGCGACGAGATTTGGCCGCAGGCGCGTGCCAAGCGCATCCGCGTCGATACGCATTTCGAAGGCGATGCGCATTGGATTCGCGCCGATCGCTCTTTGATGACCCGGGCCATCACGAATCTGCTCAACAATGCCGTGAAGTACAGCCCGGCCGATACGGTCGTCAAGGTAGCGCTGACCGGCGCACCGCCGGGAAGGATTCGCTGCGCCATCGCCGATGAAGGGTACGGCATGGCCGAGGAAGCCCGCGCGCATCTGTTCGAGCGTTTTCGCCGGTTCCGGGTGCCGGGGCAGCCGCGCACCCAGGGGGCAGGGCTCGGCATGGCGCTCGTGAAGACGGTCGTCACGCGCCACGAGGGCGAAGTCAAGGTCGAGAGCGAGCCGGGGCAGGGCACGATCGTGACCGTGTCGATGCCGCGCTGGGACGAGGCGGGCTGAGCCCTTCGAGGCCGATGCACAACACGAGAGACGAGACGACACGACACGACGCTATGACGATCCGGATGAAATCCATACTGCTGTTGGCCGCTTGCGCGGCCGCCCTGACCGGATGCGCCGGGACGGCAACGGCCGTGCGAGCGAGCGCCGAGCCCGGCTTCGGCGCGACCGAGCGCACCTACGCGTTCGCCGAGGATACGGGCGTGCCCGGCAATGGGAAGGGCCGGGCCTTGCAGTCGGCCGTCGAACGCCGCCTGACGGAACTCGGCTTCGTGGCCGCGCCCCCGCAGTCGGCTCGCTACCGTCTTGCTCTGTCGCACGACACGCACCCGGCGTCGGTCGGCGTCGATTATTCCGGCTGTGCAGGCGGCGTCTCGTGCGGCTTCGCGGACACCGGCCGCACGCCCGGCTTCCCATGGCCGGGCGCGATCGCCTACGTCCACTCGCTGACGTTGCGCTTTTTCGATCGCACCGACGGGAAGGAAGCCTATAAAGTCAGCGCCACGAAACGCGATCGCGACGCCGACTCGCCGCTCGCGGCCGGCTATCTCGTCGCCGGCGCCTTGGCGCGCCTGCCCTTCGGCGAGAGCCAGGCCGCAACTCAAACCGGCGCAAACGCGAACGAACCCGCCGGCGCCGCCGATTGGAAAGTGACGCTGGAAGAGGTGCAACCCGGCCCGCATCCGCGTGTGACCGGCGTATCGCCGCTGCGCAAATGAGCGCCGGCCGGACGTGATCGCGCTTGCGGCGCGCGCTCGTGCAGCGCGCTATTCGTGCGTAGAATGCGCCATGCGTGCCGCAGAAGGATAGGAGACGAGCGATGAACACAGCAATGACGACATCGACAGACGACACCTCCGTGGCCGTGCGGCGCGTGACCGTCTGGTACGCCAATTTCCTGCTCGCGGCCTTCGCGCTGCTGCCTGCCTACCTCATCGCGTACATCTATTACTACCAAGATCCGCACCTGGTGTTCGAAAGCCACGCCTTCCACGAGTTTGCGATCGCGGCGGCGACGCTAGAAGGCGCGTTCGTCAGCTATGTGACCTGGCAATGCTACCGCCTCTCCGGCGAGCCTCTCCTGCGTTGGATGACGCTCGGTTTCACGGGCTTCGTCTTGATCTACGCGCTGCACGGCGCCTTCACCCCGCTCGCGCACCGCAATATGTGGTTGTTCCTGCTTTACGGCCCGGCTTCGCGCCTCGTCATGTCGATCTTGCTTTTCGTCGGCCTGCTCTCGTACGAAGCGCGGGCCGACTCCGTCGAGCGGCGCACCGACCGTTGGTGGTGGGGCATATGGTTCGTGGCGTTCATCGTCATCGATCTGCTCGTCGCGGTGCTCGCGAATTCGTCGATCGCCGGGACGCTAGGGGTGCGGCTATCGCTCGAGGGCGGCGCCATGATCGTCTCTTTGCTCAACGTCGCCTGCCTCGTCGTTCGTCGAATCCATGCGCCGCTGATGCAAATATTCGGCATCTCGGTCATGGCGTTCGCGCTATCCTCGCTCGCGTTCATTCTCGGCAAGCCGTGGAATCATATGTGGTGGCTCGCGCACGCCATCTTCGCCGGGGGGTTCTTCCTTCTGAGCTACGGCATCGTTCAGGCGTTCCATACCTCGCGTTCGTTCTCGACGATCTACAGCCAAGCCGATTTGTTGGCCCGGCTTCGAGAAGAGATGGCGCGTACCGAGGGGGTGCTCCAAGAACTGCAGCGCAGCAACCAGAAACTC
This sequence comes from Trinickia sp., assembly GCA_036384755.1. Lineage (GTDB taxonomy): Bacteria > Pseudomonadota > Gammaproteobacteria > Burkholderiales > Burkholderiaceae > Trinickia. Next base: position 88,098 of record DASVLS010000065.1, read on the forward strand.
GAATCGATGGCGGCCGTCGATCCATTGACGGGGGCGACGAACCGGCGACTGTTCATCGAACGCTTGGAGCTCGAGGTAGCAGCCGCGAAGCGCAGAGAGGCGACACTGTCGCTGCTCGCCATCGACGTCGACGATTTGAAGCGCGTCAACGAGCGCTTCGGCGAGCAGATGGGCGATCTGATCCTCAAAGCCGTGGCGACCACCTGCATCGAAGCCCTGCGGTCCTACCAAGGGGTCGCTCGCCTGGGCGGCGACGAGTTCATGGCGGCTCTGCCGCAAGCGGCGCTCGACGCCGCGCTCATGATCGGGGAGCGTATCCGGGCCTCGATTCAGTCGCTGCAGTTCGAAAGCGGCGCGGAACGGTTCTCGGTGACGGCGAGCATCGGCATTGCGCAATTCGGTCCCGACGGCACCACGGTGGACAAACTCATGCAGTCCGCCGAAGAGCGCCTGAAACGCGCCAAGACGCACGGACGCAATTGCGTGATCGCCGTCTGACGGTAGGCGCGCCCCAGCCCATATGCGTCGCGGCCTCGCTCAGCCTGCGGGCGGCGTGCGCCGGCGCGTCGATGCGCAAAGCGCGAGGGGTGCGGCGACGAGCCCCGCGCCCGTGAAGAACGTCGCCGGCGCGCCGTAGCGCTGCCAGAGCCAGCCTGCGATCGCGCTCGAAAGCAGCATCGCCAAGCCGCTGACCAAGTTGAAGAGGCCGAAGGCCGTGCCGCGCAACGCCGAGGGCGCCGTGTCTGCCACCATTGCCGACAGCACCCCCTGTGTGAAACCCATATGCAGCCCCCACGCCGCGACGCCGACGAACAGCGCCAGTGGCGACAAGCTCGCGCCGAGCAGCAAATCGGAGACGAGCAGCAAACCGAGCCCGGCAACGAGCAAGCCTTCGCGATCGATCGTGTCGGCGAGCTTGCCGACCGGATACGCGCACAGCGCATAAGCGACGTTCATCACGACCATGACCGCCGGGATCCAGGCGTAGTCGATGCCCGTTTGTTGTGCACGCAACACCAGGAACGCCTCGCTGAAACGGGCCAGCGAAAATGTGCCGCCGATCGCCACGACGAGCCAATAGCGCGGGGCGAATTCCCGTGCGGCCCGCCAATGCAACGGCGCACGAAAATGCCGTTCGAGCGCGGGCCGATCCGGTTCGCGCACGCCCGCCCAGAGCAGCGCGACGCATACGAATGCCGGCACGACGGCGAACCAGAGCACCGTTCGAACGTGGTCGCCGAAGTACAGCATCAGGGGGATCGCGAAGAGCGGCCCGCCGATCGCGCCGATCGTGTCCATCGATTGTCGCAAGCCGTAGCAAGCGCCGCGAATGTCGGGCGGTGCGACGTCGGCGACGAGCGCATCGCGCGGCGCCCCGCGAATGCCTTTGCCGATACGGTCGACGATGCGGGCCACGACGACTGTCGCGGGCGCGGTCGCCAGCGGAAAAAGCGGCTTGGAAAGCGCAGCCAGGCCGTAGCCGGCCAGCAAAAGGCCTTTGCGCTTGCCGAGCCAGTCGCTTATCGGCCCCGAGAACGTTTTGACGATCATCGTCGTCGCCTCGGCTGCGCCCTCCAACACGCCCAGCGCGGCGACGCTCATGCCCATCGTCGACACGAGAAAAACCGGCAGCAGGGCATGGATGAACTCCGAGGAGAGGTCCATGAACAAGCTCACGAACCCGAGCGCCCAAACGGTGCGGGGGATGAGCGGTCGTGCGGCGATAGAGCGGCGATCCATCGGGGCTGGCGTGTGGGAAACGGGGGAGCCTGCCGTTCGGCGCGGCAGGGAAGCGTCCGTGGGCGATCGACACCGGCTCGATCTTGGAGCATCTATCTCTCGCTCGCAACCACCCGCGCCTGCGACTCGATGGGAGGCGGCGCGCGAAGAAGGCGCGATAATCGCCCACGGTGTACGCTCGTTTCGGCGCCGCGACCGGCGAACCTTAAGGTTGGGTTAAGCCGGATTCTGTCATGCTCGGCATGCCTACTCTTGATAAACGAAGGGATCATGCGCTTGTTGTTGGTCGAGGACGATCGAATGATTGCCGAGCCTGTGCTCGATACGATGCGCCGTGCGGGCTACGCGATCGACTGGGCCGAGGACGGCCGTGCCGCGGGGCTTTCGCTCGACAACGGCGTGTACGACCTCGTGCTGCTCGACCTCGGGCTGCCGAAGAAGGACGGCATCGCGGTGCTACAGGCTTATCGCGGCGCAGGCGGCTCGGCGCCCGTCATCATCCTGACCGCGCGCGATGCGCTCGACGATCGCGTGCGCGGGCTCGACACGGGCGCCGACGACTACCTCGTCAAGCCGTTCGAGCTCGACGAGCTCGCCGCCCGAGTGCGAGCGTTGCTGCGCCGGCGCACAGGCCAAACGCAGCCCGTCTATACGCACGGTGAGCTCGCGCTCGATCCGGCCGCTCATGAGGTGACGAAGGACGGCGTGCCCGTCGCCCTGGTGCCGCGCGAATTCGCGCTGCTGCGTGCGCTGATCGAGGCGCCCAGACGTGTGCATACGAAGGCCGAGCTCGAGGAAAAGCTCTACGGCTGGGGCGAGGAAATCGGCAGCAACGCCGTCGAGGTCTACGTCCACAGTTTGCGTCGCAAGCTGGGCGCCGAGCAGATCGTCACGGTGCGCGGCGTCGGCTACCGCATGAAGCGCACCGAATGACGTCGATCCGCCGCTGGCTGCTGGGCTGGCTCATCCTTGGCTTTGCCGCCGCCTCGATCGTGGCCGCCTACGGCATCTTCCACACCGCGCATGAGGAGGCCAACGAACTGTTCGACTTCGAACTGCGCGCGGTGGCGCTCTCCGTGCCCCCAACGCTGGCGACCCTGGCGACGCCCGGCATCCATAAGCGCGAACGGAGCCCGCTCGACGAAATCTCGGACGAGCGTATTGCCATCGAAGTATGGGACGAGCAAGGGCGGCCCGTTTACCGGTCGCCGCGTGCGCCGAGCATCGAGCGTCTCGCCGAAGGCCTTCGAACGATCGAACGCGGCGAAATGCATTGGCGCGTGTATGGGCTGCGCCAACCTGATCGATTCATCCAAGTCGCCCAGCCGGTCTCGGTCCGCGAGACGCTTGCCCTCCGGCTTGCCTTGCGCACGCTCTGGCCGCTCGGGCTGCTGCTGCCGCTGACCCTCGTCCTCGTGCTGTTTGTCGTCGCGCGGGGGCTGGCGCCGATCCGCGCGATTTCGCGCGCGTTGTCGACACGCTCGTTCGAAGCACTCGAACCCTTGCAGATGCAACAGGCCGTGCCCGAGGAAGTCCTTCCGCTGGTCCACGCGTTGAACGATCTGCTATCGCGTCTGAATACGGCCTCGCATGCGCAGCGAACGTTCGTCGCGGACGCGGCGCACGAGTTGCGTTCGCCGCTGGCCGCGCTGAAGCTGCAGATTCAGGCCGCGCAACGCGACGGTTCGCTCACGGGCTCGGGCTCGACGCTGGCCCGGATCGAGGAGCGGCTCAATCGGATCATTCGTCTCGTCCAGCAACTGCTCGTGCTGGCGCGCGAAGATGCGGAGCCCGCGTCGGCGCTCGCACCCGTTGCCCTGCGTCGGCTCGCCGAACTCGCCGTCAGCGATTTTTCGCTGCTCGCCGAGGAAAAAGCGATCGATCTCGGCTTGGAGTTGGTGCGGGCGACCGCCGACGACGACACGTACGAGGTATTGGGCGAGCCCAACGGGTTATCGATATTGCTGAACAATCTGCTCGACAACGCGATTCGGCATACGCCGCATGGCGGCCGGGTGGATTTGGTGTTGCGCCGCGACGGTGACGATGTCGGCTTCGATGTCGTCGACACGGGACCGGGTGTCGCCGAGAGCGAGATGACGCGTGTCCGCGACCGGTTCTATCGCGGCGTCGACACGAAGGGCGCGGGCAGCGGGCTCGGTCTGGCGATCGCCTCGCGCGTGGCGGACCGGCATCATGCGGAACTGGCGTTGCGCAACAACGCCGGCGGCCAGGGGCTGACCGTGTCGGTGACAGGGTTGCGGCGCGCGTAGCGCCCGAGCGAACCCTCGGCTATTGCCAGGTCTGCGGTTTTCCGCCCAATGCACTGCAGACGTCCACTGCGATCGCCCGCAGCCGGGCTTCGGGCATCGCGCCCGACAACGCGTAGCCGGTTCGGTCGGCGACCCAATACAGCGTGCGGCGGCTGCCGGCACGCAGCGATCGGACAGCAAATTCGTCCGAGGACGCGCGCGTGACGTACAACGTCAGACGCGCCCCTTCGCGGTTCTCGTACATGAATTGCGCCGCGGGACTCTTGTCGTCCCCGGGCAGCAGGCGTCCGCCCACGAGCGAATAGCCGTACTCCTGCAGGCTGGGCGCCGACAAGTGGCGATCGAGCCGTTTCGACAGCCAAGCCACGAGATGCGTTTCGTCGCTGCCCCCGACTTCGACCGGGTGCCGCACCTCGGGCGTGTAGACGGCATAGGCGATGTCGGCGCGGCGCGCGAATGCCGCGGGCGCAGCCGAGGCGGCAAAGTGCGACGACCACGCGCCGGCCAGCAGCCCGGCGCCGCCGGCCGTCAACAGCCAAACCGCCGCCAACGCGAAGCGGCGGGGCCAAGACAGACGCGGTCGAAGCACGATGACAGGCGCTCGGTCGTTATCCGCCGGCCCGCACAGCGCTTGAAGCGCGGCTTTCTGCGCCCGCCAGGCGTCGGCACGCGCTTTGGTCTCGTCGTCGTGCGCGAGTTCGGCTTGCACGGCCGCCCGTTGCGCGTCGGTCAGTTCGCCGTCGATATACGCGCCCAGCGTGGCGGCGTCGATCGGCGGCAGGCGCGAGCCATTGTCGAAAGCGTCGTTCATGGCGTCTTTCTCACGACTTTAAGCGGCGTGCTTTTGCGGGCAGGCTCGCCGCCGAGCAGCATGCGCATGTGCTCGCGCGCCCGCGCCAGCCGCGACATGATGGTGCCGATCGGCACGTCGAGCACGGCCGCGGCCTCCAGGTAACTGAGCTCTTCCACGCAGACGAGCAGCAGCGCCTCGCGCTGCTCCAGCGGCAGATGGTAGAGCGCACGCTGGACGTCGCGCAATACGAGCCCGTCGATTTCGCGATGGGGCGTCTCCATCGTGCGCCAGGGGGCGGTCTCGTCGTCGACCGTGAATTCTCTTCGCGCACGGAATTGGTCGATATAAAGGTTGCGCAGAATCGTGAACAGCCAGGCGCGCAAGTTGGTCCCCTTGCGAAACGCCCCAGCGCGCACGAGCGCCCGCTCAGCCGTATCTTGGACAAGATCGTCGGCCCAGGCGGCATCGCCCGTCAGCGCACGCGCGTAGCGGCGCAGCGGCGCGAGCCCAGCGATCACATCGGTCTCGAACGTCACAGGCGCGTCGCGTCCAACCAGGCGGATCAATAGCCGCCGCTGCCGCCGCTGCCGCCACTATCGCTGCTGCTCGACGAATTCATGGAATCGTTGGCTGACGAGCAGCCGGCCGCCGACAGCGAAGCCAGCGACAATGCGAGCGTGACAAACAGCGCCGAAAGCAATCTGTGCGGTTTCATGGTAAATCTAGCCTCGGTTTGAAACCCCGGCCTTCAGGCCGGTGAGCCGGGACCCCGGCCTGAAGGCCGGGGTTTCGGCGATTCTTTGGGAGGGTGCAAACCCCTTCCAAAAGGGTCTTGCCAAACCGGCCTGAAGGCCGGTGGTGGACAGTTGCTCGTCGATTCCTCCTGATGAAGGCTGAAGGGTGAGGGGTGAACCGGGACCGAGGCGCCGCTTGCGTACGACGGGGCGCCGTTCGGCCGTCTTGCTCACCTATAACGCGGCGGCGCGGCAGTTTATTCCGGCGGCGCTTGCGCGGACGAAGTCAGTCTTTCTGCGCCAGCAGTTTCTCGATCCACGCTTGGGTTTCCTCGTAATTTCCCTCGCCCACGTGGGTGTAGGCGACTCGGCCTTTCTTATCGATCAGATAAAGCGCCGGCCAATATCGATTGCCGTACGCATTCCATGTCGCATATTCATTGTCCTGCGCCACGGGATAGCGAATTCCGTAGCGTTGGATCGCGTCCTTCACGTTCTCGGTGATCCGCTCGTTCGCGAACTCCGGGGTATGAACGCCGACGACGGTCAAGCCTTGGCTTCTATATTGCCGATCCCAGGCTTTGACGTGCGGCAGCGTATGGAAGCAGTTAATACACTCGAACGTCCAGAATTCGACGAGCACCACCTTGCCGCGCAAGTCGCGCAGCGTAAGCGGCGGCCCATTTAGCCAGCGGTCGATGCCCGTGAATTCGGGGGCGGGTTTGCCGATGCCCGCGGCGCTGCCGACGGCATTCGCACCGCTGACCAGCGATGCGGCCGTGGCGGCAACGAGCACGAAGGCGGCGAGCATGCCCCAACGCCGTGCCGAGGTGCGCATGGTTCGATTCCTCCGAAATGGATCTCACAGCGCTAGATACGGAGAAAACGTTCGAACGGATGCAGGGTGCGCGCAGGTTTCTTTCGCCCGTGCGGGCGCCGGTTATCGCTCCGCGCCTTCCTCGTGGCGGCGGTATTGCGCTGCCAGCTTATCTTGCTGATTCGGCGGCACGGGATCGTAGTGGCTGAGTTCGATGCTGTAATTGCCGTCGCCGCCGGCCATCGCGTTCAGCCGCGACTGATACTCGGTCAATTCCGACAGCGGCGCCTTCGCCGTCACGACCACCATATGACCGCTCAGCGTGCGGGAACCTTGCACCTGCGCCCGCCGAGCGGACAGATCGCCGATGATGTCGCCCATGGCCGCTTCCGGCGCTGTCACCTCGATGTCGACGATCGGTTCGAGCAAGATCGGCTGCGCCTTGAGCACAGCGTCGATGAAGGCCTTGCGGCCCGCGACGACGAATGCGATTTCCTTCGAATCGACGGGATGGTGCTTGCCGTCATGGACCGTGACGCGTACGTCCTGCATCGGAAAGCTGGCGAGCGGCCCGCTTTCCATGACCTGAAGAATGCCTTTTTCGACGGCGGGCATGAATTGCCCGGGGATCGCGCCGCCCTTGACCGCATCGACGAATTCATAACCCGTGCCGCGAGGCAAAGGCTCGACACGCAGCATGACCTCCCCGAATTGCCCTGCGCCGCCGGTTTGTTTCTTGTGCCGGTAATGTCCTTCCGCCGGTGCACCCACCGTCTCGCGATAGGCGATTTTCGGAGGACGCGTGACGACGGCCAGCTTGTATTGATCGGTAAGCCGCTCGAGCATGTGCCGTAGATGCAGTTCGCCCAGCCCGCGGACCACCGTCTCGTTCGTGCCTTCCGGGTGCTCGATTCTCAAACAAGGATCTTCGGCGGCGAGTTTTTGCAGAACCTCCCAAAGACGCTGCTCGTTGCCGCGTCGTTCCGGCTCGATCGCCAGGGCGTAGATCGGGTTCGGAAATTCGAGCGGGGCGAGATGAATGTCGCCGTCCTCCGGTGCGTCGTGCAACACGTCGTCGTAGCCGATCTCATCGACTTTTGCCGTCGCGCAAATATCGCCGGGGCCGGCTTTGACGACGTCGACGTGGTCCTTGCCTTGCAGCAGCATCAGGTGCGCCACGCGAAAGGGCTGGCGCGCGCTTCCTATATAGAGCAGGCTGTCGCGGCGCACCGTGCCCTGATGTATCCGGAAAACGGCCATCTTGCCGATGTAAGGGTCGACGACGACCTTGAATACGTGGGCGAGCACGTGCTTGTCGGGATCGGGCTCGGCTTGCACGGTCTCGCGATGGCCGTCGAGGTCGCGGTAAAACAGCGGCGGATTGCCTTCCCGCGGGTTCGGAAGCAAGCGGACGAACACGTCTAGCAGATCGGCGATCCCGGCGCCCGTTACCGCGGACGCGAAGCAAATCGGCACCAAGTGGCCCTCGCGCAATGCTTGCTCGAACGGCGCATGCAGTTGCTCGGGTTCGATCGCTTCGCCCTGCTCGAGATAGAGTTCCATCAAGCCGGCGTCGAGCTCGACGACCTGGTCGACGAGCGCATCGTGGGCCGACTGAACCGTCCCGAAGTCCGCTTCCCCCGATGGATTGAAAAAGCAATCGACGACGCTTTGCGCTTGTTGGGCGGGCAGGTTGATCGGCAGGCACATGTTGCCGAACGCTTCTTGAATGTGCTCGACGAGCGCGGCCAAGTCGACTTTCTCGCCGTCGATGCCGTTGACGACGATGATCGTGCAGAGCTTGCGCGCTCGGGCCCAGGCCATCATTCGGCGCGTGGTCATTTCGATACCGGTGCGCGCATTGATGACGACGGCGACCGTTTCCACCGCCGGCAGCGCGCTCATCGATAGCCCGCAGAAGTCGGGGTAGCCGGGCGTGTCGAGCAGATAGACGCGCGTGTCGCGGTAATCGAGGTGGGCCACCGCTGAATTGAGCGAGTGGTGATACTTGCGCTCGAGCGCATCGAAATCGCAGACCGTGGTGCCGCGATCGACGCTGCCCGCGGCGTGGATCGTGCCGCTTCCCGACAACAGCGCTTCGATCAGCGAAGTCTTGCCGCAACCGGCGTGGCCGACTACCGCAACGGTGCGAATGGCTTCGGGTTGGTAATCCATGGCCGCCCTCGTCCTGCGATCGCGATGCGGCCATTATTGGCGAAAACGCAGCGCGCCGCCACCCGGCTGCATGCCTATACCGGCGCCGCGGTGGACCACGACCGCGACCTGGCGGCATCATGCGCCGCAGCATTTTGCCGAAATGCCGACGGCGGCCAAAACACGAAAATGACTGAATAAGATAATTAGAGCTTGCGCATTCTCGTTTTGCTTTAGGTTGAAACATAACAATTGTTATCGAATCAATCGAGGCGGCGCACATACTGGAAATGGGGAAGGAAGCGGACGTTCGACGAGGGGCGGCAGGGCTTTTCGCGTCGACAACCTGTATTGGCCAGAAAACATGAATATGTGAAAAAATAGTGGGCATCGTCGACTTTGTCGCATCCTGATCTTTTCTATTGTTGCTTGACATGTATCTCGTTAATCACTAGATTCACCATCAACCTAGTTTAATTAGATCCTCCCGCCGAAATCGGGGTGATAAAGTCTGCTAGCCGCTGGCCCGATAAACGCCGCACACGATAGCGAGGGACCACACATGTATTGCGATTGGAGGCACCGCTGCAATCGCAGCAGCGCTCGCTGTTACGTGGAACAACGAAAGTCGGCCCTGCATCGGCCCGATCCGCGGCAACCGCGGCCGTTCCCCGGGCGCATCAAAGCTCTCCTGTACCAATTGGAGTACCGCGAAAAGCCGCGGTAACGATTTCTGGCAATTTAACGCGTCGCGATTCTTCGCCCCGACGTCGGCACGCGATGCCGAGGGGAAAACGCATCCCGAATGCACGGGTGCCGGCTTTCGCTCGCGGGTAAGGCTTGTATCACCGTTGAGTCTCACAGTTGCAGCACCGTTTAATCATCAAAAAAAATGAGGGCGAAAACATGAGCGGCAATGTCGTGTGTTATGGGGATTCAATTGTCTTGGAGAGTTGCGACAGCGACGAGCACTTATTCTTGGGTATTGTTAGGCGGTCCGAAGGGCGGCGAAATCCTCTGCTGTTGTCGACCGAAGTATCGGACGCCGACAAGCATCCCGCCAGCGATTACCAATGGCGGGTATTGCCCGTTGTCGGTTCGAAGCGCAAGTGGGGCGACCCCGTTTCCTTCGCCGACCGCATTCGGCTGCAACTGGTCGACGACAAAGGCAACTCGCGGATGTTATCGGTCAGTCACTTGGACAATCGATCGATCATGGCCGAGCGCCGGCCCGCGAGGATGGAAACGTGCACGTGGTGGCTGACCTACACGAGTGAATTGAAGGTCGGCCACGACGGACGCGTGACGCCGTCCGGCGAACTCGAGCCCCATCTACGCTATGGCACCGACAATTACGTCGGACTGATCAACGGCGCGCGCTATTTGGCGGCGATAGACGATCAATATCGAATTCTGCGCAAGCGCACCGTATTGCTCGACGACCTGCCGGCCAAGGGGACGGGAGTTTGGTGGCGCATTCGTCGCTCGCTGTGGGAGGTGGCGCCCGCGGCGCGGCGGGTATCGAGCGAGCCGCCCGCACGAAATGCGGCGTTGCCGTCGTATTCCGTAGCCTAGGAAAGCCTAGGAAACAGCGCCTTTGCAACGATCCGTCGTGCACGCGCGCGAAGGGCGTCTGCCGATCGGCAATCGGGAGGCGGGAAGCGGGAAGCGGGAACCGCGAATCGGATGCCGATTCGGTTCGAACGGCGTCCGCTTCTTGTCGCGCCGACGCCGTGTGCGGCGACGGACGATATTTTTTGCCGTCCACGGAATCAATCGCCGTCTCCATCCGTTTTATCGCTAGCCCACGCCGATAGGGCGTGGTCGCGCGAGAGCGCCCGGACCGTCCGGTTCCCACCAGCAATAGGAGACTGCTCATGATCAAGACGTCGTTGTGCATCCTGGCCTTGGCCGTATCGGCCACTGCGTTCGCGGAAGCGCCGAAAGTCGTTAGCGGTATGGTCGTCGACGACGACGGCATGACGCTGTATACCTTCGATAAGGATACGGCCGGGAGCAAGAGTGCCTGTACCGGCGCTTGCGCAACCTTGTGGCCTGCCGCGCTTGCCGATTCTTACGACAAGCCGAGCGGGCATTGGGGACTCGTCGGCGGCGCCGAAGGTAAACAACAGTGGACTTACGAAGGACGCCCGCTATACCGATACTCCGGCGACGAGAAACCCGGCGACAAGAACGGCGACGGCTTCAAAGGCGTCTGGCACGTCGCCAAGCCATAGCCTCGCAACGGCGGGCGGGGTAGGCGCGACGCGAAAGGCGCCCCGTGCGCTGCTCACACGCCGCTGTCGCTCCCGTCCTCGTCCGGTATGACGTCGAGCTCCGCGAGCCACGCATCGGCTGTCGAATCGCTGGGCGCGCGATAGTCGCCGCGCGGCGACAGCGAACCGCCGGAACCGACTTTCGGGCCATTCGGCAGACAGCTTCGCTTGAACTGCTGCCCGCCGAAGAACCGTTGCAAGAATAACCCGAGCCAATGCTTGATTTCGCCGATGTCGTAACGGTGACGCTTCTCTTCGGGCAGGTCCGGCCAGAACCCCAGCGTGGCGTCATGCCAGGCGGACCACGCGAGAAACGCGACCTTCGACGGCCGATAGCCGAACCGCAGAATGTAGTAGAGGTTGAAATCCTGCAGTTCGTAGGGGCCGATCGCATCTTCGGTGCGCTGAATTTGGCCGGCCTCGTCGGCGGGAACGAGCTCGGGGCTGATCTCCGTGTCGAGAACGTCCAGCAACACCGCGCTTGCCGCAGCGCTCAGCGTTCCCCACTGCGCGCTGCGCCGAATCAGGTATTGAATCAGCGTTTTCGGCACGCTGGCGTTGACGCCGTAATGCGACATCTGATCGCCGACGCCATAGGTGCACCAGCCGAGCGCGAGTTCGCTCAGGTCGCCGGTGCCCACCACGAGCGCGCCGTATTGATTCGCCATCCTGAACAGATGGCTCGTGCGCTCGCCGGCCTGCACGTTTTCGAACGTGACGTCATGAACGGGCTCGCCGTTCGCGTAGGCGTGACCGATGTCTTCGAGCATGCGCAAGCAGCTCGGGCGGATATCGATCTCGCGCGATTCGCAGCCGAGCGCGGACACTAGGCGCCGTGCCTGATCGAGCGTGCGTTCGCTCGTGCCGAAGCCGGGCATGATGCAGGCGATGACGGCGGTGCTCGGCAATTGCAGCGCCTGCGCGGCGCGCATGCAGACGAGCAGCGCTTGCGTCGAATCCAGCCCGCCCGACACCCCGATCACGAGGCGCGATGCGCGTGCGGCGCGCATGCGCGTGACGAGCCCCTGCACCTGAATGTCGTAGATTTCCCGGCAACGCTCGTCGCGCCGTGCAGGATCCGAGGGCACGTAGGGAAAGCGTTCGTACACCCGCGTGAGCGGAAGGCGCATCGTGTTCGGCAAGACGGCCGGCACGGCGATCGTTCGAAAGCGCTGACAGGCATCGCGATGCGCGTGCGCCGTATCGCCGAATGTCGTCTGCCGCATGCGTTCGCTGGTCAAGCGATCGAGATCGATGTCGGCCACGACGCATTGAGGCGCGTCGAGAAAGCGGCGCGTCTCGGCCAGCGCATTGCCGTTTTCGTAAATGACGCCGTGCCCGTCCCACGCCAAATCGGTCGTCGACTCGCCATAGCCGGCCGCGCTGTAGGCGTAAGCGGCCAGGCATCGCGCCGATTGTCCGCCGACGAGATCTCGGCGGAAATCGGCCTTGCCCACGGTGACGTTCGATGCGGATAGATTGAGCAGCACCGTGGCGCCGGCCAATGCCGCGAACGAAGAGGGCGGCACCGGCACCCACAGGTCCTCGCAAATCTCGACGTGGAACGTCAGCAGCGGCTGCTGTTCGAAGCGAAACAGCAGCGCGCTACCGCACGGAACGTCTGGTTGACCGAGCAGCGAAAGGCGATCGCGCATGAGCCGGTCGCCGCGCGCGAATTGCCTCGGTTCGTAGAACTCGCGGTAATTCGGCAGGTAGGTTTTCGGCACGATGCCCAGTATGCGTCCTCGATGCAAGACGGCGGCGCAGTTGAAGAGCAAGCCGTCGATGTCGAGCGGCAGGCCGACGACGGCTACCGACTCGATGTCGCGCGAGGCGGCGACCACATCGCCCAGAGCGGCGAGGCACGCGTCCAGCAGCGCGCGTTGATGGAACAGATCGTCGCAGGCGTATGCCGACAGCCCGAGTTCCGGAAACAGCGTGACGGCCGCGTGCCGCGCTTGCCCTTCGCGCATCAAGGCGATCGTCTCCTTGGCATTGGACGTCGGATCGGCGACATGCGTACGCGGCACGGCCACGGCGATCCGCGCGAAGTTATGACGGTACAGATTGAAGAAGCTCGGCCCATCGGTCATCGTGAATCACCTTTTCGATCGAATCGACGTTTTCGGCGGCGTCCGCGCGAGTCTTGACGCACGTCAAGCGCCTCCGTCGTGCTCGGCGTTCAATATACGTCGAAGCGCATGTCGCCATCGGCAGCAGTACGGATGCATGCCCACATCCGTATTGATACCAGATCGGCCGGCAGGGAGGCAAAGCGCACTGACTCACTCGAAGGAGGCCATTATGTCGTCGCCAAGCAAATCGAAAACATTCGCGACAGCGTTTTTGCGTATGACGCTCGTCGCGGCGGCCGCGCTGTCGACCTCGGCGTTCGCCCAAGGCGCGGGCGGAGGCTGCCCTGGCGGCGGCTATGGCCCCGGCATGATGGGCGGTGGCTACGGGGCCGGCATGATGGGTGGGGGCTGGCGAGGCATGATGGGCAGCTACGGGGGGGACGGCCCGGGCATGATGGGTTTCGGCGGCGGCTGGGTCGACGCGCTCGGGCTGAGCGACGAGCAGCGCACTAAGATCAACCGCATTCAAGACGACACCCGCCGTTCGCATTGGAGCCTGATGGGCTCCATGATGGATCAGCAGGCCAAGCTGCGCGATCTCTACGAAGCGCCCAAGCGCGATACCGCGGCGATCGACGAGACCTACAAGTCGATCGGCGATTTGCGTCAAAAGATGATCGATTCGTCTAACGATGCGCGCAAGCGCATGGAGGCGGTCCTGACGAGCAAGCAGCTCGACAAGCTGCGCGCTTACCGCGCGCAAGACGATCAATGGAGCTGGTGAACAAGTAAAAAAAGGCCGAACGAATCGTTCGGCCAAATCGCCTCGTCAGTCGGAGTCGAGAGCGGATGCATCGCTCGAAGGGGAGGGGGCGGCCGGGCGAGGATGCGCCCGGTACGCCACCCGGAAATCGTCGTGCGCAGGCCTCCGGGTTCAGCGCACGCGCCGGCTGCGGCGCAGATGATCGAAGAAGACAGCGAGCAGCAGGATGCCGCCGCGGATCAGATATTGGTAGAACGTCGGCACGTTGAGCAGGCTCATCGCGTCTTGCACCGAACCCATGATCAGCACGCCCACGAGCACGCCGGAGATCGTCGCCACGCCGCCCGTAAGCGACACGCCGCCGAGCACGCAGGCCGAAATCACGCCGAGTTCGAGGCCCACCGACGTCTTCGGGTCGCCCAAGCTCATCCGCGAGGCAAGCATGACGCCCGCGAAGCCCGTCACCAAGCCTTGCAGAACGAACACGAGAACCTTGATGCGCGTGACGGGCAAGCCCGCCAGCAGCGCGGCTTCGCCATTGCCGCCGACAGCCAGCACGTTCTTGCCGAACACGGTCTTGCGCAGAATGAAGCCGAATACGATGAAGCCGACGATGTTGCTCCAGATCGGATAGGAGATGCCGAGGAACGAGCCGCCGCCCAGGTCGAAGAAGCGTTCTTCCGAAATCATGACGGCGTCGCCGTTCGACACGATGAACGCCAGGCCCCGCACGACTTCCATCATCGCGAGCGTGACGATCAGCGAATTGATGCGGTAGCGCGCGACGAGCACCCCGTTGACGAGACCGACGGCCCCGCCCGCGAGCACCCCTACGGTCACGCCGAGCAAGACGCTGTGTGTCGCGGTGATCAACGTCGAGGCCACGACGCCGGAGAACGCGACGATCGACGCCACGGAAAGATCGACCTCGCCGAGCGCTAGCACGAACATCATCGTGACGGCGATCGAGCCGATCAACGTGACCGAGAGCAACAAGCCTTGCATGTTTCGGCTTGTCATGAAGTCGGGCACGGTGAAGCACAGCACGACGAACAAAATCGCGAACACCATGACGATGCCGGATTTGTTCATCAGTCGCCACAGTTTGGCCGCATAAGCCGCCGGGCCGCCAGGAGCGGTTTGCGAAAGGGTTTGAGGTTGTTGCATGGTCTCGTCTCGTTCGTTGCCGCTTCGTTACGCGGCCAAAAAATCCGTACTGCTAAGCGTCTGTCGATCTCGGTGCGTCAGCGGGGCAGCGCGAGCTTGATCAATTGATCGGGCGTCGCTTGCGCCTTGGGCAGATCGCCCACCACGCCGCCTTCCTTCATGACGATGATGCGATCGGCTACGCCGATGACCTCCGCCAGGTCGCTCGATACCATCAAGACCGTGCGGCCCGCTTCGGCCAGCCCATACAGCAACTCGTAGATCTGCGCGCGCGCGCCCACGTCGATGCCGCGCGTAGGCTCGTCCATGACGAACACGTCGATCTTTTCGGCCAGCCAGCGCGCCAGAATCACTTTCTGCTGATTGCCGCCCGAGAGCGTGCCGATGAGCGTATCGCCGTCGCGCGTCTTGATCGACAACTTGCCGATGTAATCGTCGGTCAGCTCGCGCTCGCGCCGCTCGTTGAGCAGCCAGCTCGCGAAGCTCGAATGGCGCCGCGCGCTGATGTTCATGTTGTCGGACACCGATGCGATGGCAACGATGCCTTCTTGCTTGCGGTCCTCCGGGCAAAGCGCAATGCCTGCGCGTACGGCGTCGCGCGGCGTCTTGAATGCCACGCGGCGCCCGTCGAGCTCCACGTGGCCCTCGCTCGGGCGCACGGCGCCGCAGATCAGCTTCATGAGTTCGGAGCGCCCCGCGCCGACGAGCCCGAAGAATCCGAGAACTTCTCCGCGGCGCGCGCTGAACGAAACAGGCTCCGACAAACCGGGGCCGAGCAGGCCCTTCGCTTCGATGCGCACGTCGCCGACCTCGCGCGGCCGGTAGCCGTAGACATCGCGGATCGAGCGGCCCACCATCGAACTGATCAGGCGATCTCGATCGAGTCCGTCGACCGATTCGAACGTTTCGATCGAATGACCGTCACGAAACACCGTGACGCGGTCGCAAAGCTCGTAGACTTCGTCCATCCGGTGCGTGACATAGACGATCGCGCGGCCTTCCTGACGCAGCCCGTTAATGATTTTGAAGAGTTGCGTGGTCTCGCGAGCCGAGAGCGAACTCGTCGGTTCGTCGAATGCGATCACGCGCGCATCGCGCATCAGCGCCTTGCCGATCTCGATCATTTGGCGCTGCCCGATGGACAGATCCTTGACCTGTGCGCGCGGATCGATGCGCTCGCCCAAGCGTTCCAGCGTCTGCGTCGCACGGGCGATGAGCTCGCGCTCGCCGAGCACGCCGAAGCGGCTCGGCAGTTGTCCTAGCATCAAGTTCTCGGCGACGGTCAACTCCGGAACGAGATGCAGTTCCTGGTAGATGATCGCAATGCCGGCTTCGATCGCCGCCTTGGTCCCGGAGAAATGCTGCTCGGCGGCGCCGAGCTTCAACGTACCGGCTTGCGGCACGTTGACGCCCGACAACACCTTGAGCAACGTCGATTTGCCGGCGCCGTTTTCGCCCATGAGGCCGTGGACTTCACCGGCGCGCACCGCGAACGACACGCGATCGAGCGCGAGCACCCCCGGAAAACTGACGGTGATGCCGTCGAGCTGCAAGTATGGCGAGGCCGGATCGGCGCTCGCTGCGTCCATGCGGCCTGCGCCAGATACCACGATGTCGTTCGCGTCATGCATGACGATTAAATCCCCAGTTCCTTACGCACGGCCGTCCAGTTCTCGCGCGTCATGAGCTTGCCCGTCGTTTGCGTGTCGGCGGGCGGCTGCTTGCCCGTCTTGATCCACTGAACGAGGTTTTCCGTGCTTTCCTTGCCGTGGTTCGTCGAGCTGACCGCAATCGTGCCGTAGAAGCCCGTCGCTTCCTTCTTTTGGAACTCGGCGAACGCTTCGCCCGCACCGTTGATCCCGACGCCGATCACGTCGGCGGACGGAATGTGCAACTGTTCGGTGGCGCGCACGCCGCCCAGGACCGATTCCTCGTTCAATGCGAAGATCACCCACTTCTTGATGTTCGGATGCTTCGACAGGACAGGGGAGGTCGCCACGAAGCCGCCTTCGTCGTCGGTCGTCTTTTGCGGGGCGTCGAAGATGTTGTCCTTCTTGAAGCCGTTCGCGAGCAGCGTTTGCGTCGCGCCGTCGGTGCGCAGCTTGGCCGTCGGCAGTTCGTAGTCGGAGATGCGGATCGCACCGACTTCTTCGGGCTTCCAGCCGCGGCGCTTCATCTCGTCGGAGATCGCCTGACCGACCTGGTTACCGATCTTGAAGGCGGACATACCGAGGTGAGGCACGCCGGCGAGCGGCTTGCCGGACGAATCGACGAGCTGATCGTCGACGGTCACGAACTTCATGTTGTACTTCTTCGCGCGCGCTTGAATCGCCGGCCCGAGACGAACGTCGGGCGCGCAAATGACGAAGCCCTTCGCACCTTGCGCGCCGAGATTGTCGATAGCGCTCAACACGCGCTCGCCGTCGGGCGTGCCGATGTTGACGACGGAAAAGCCTTCGCTCTTGCCGAGCGCCGTTGCCGCCTTCTGCTCGTTGATGAACCATGCCTGCTCGGGCATCTTCACGAGAAAGCCGACCTTCAGCGGCTCGTCTGCATGAGCGCCGAACGAAGCGGCCAGGGGGGCGGCGATGATCGCGGCCATCGCGGCACGCAACGTGAAGCGGCGAAGCTTGCTGGTCATACTAGTCTCCTTCTTGTCGGTCGCTGCGGACCGTGTTGTGATTCGAATCGAATCGTTGCCTTGCAATTACGATCAAGTTAGTCGGTAGTGGTTGGCATTCCATTAGTATTACTAACTAACCCGTTACGTGCGGCGCGATTGGACGAACGGCCATTCGCGCAAAACCTTTATTCGATGAACGGCTCGACGCTCTCCCGTCTTCCTAGCAGGAAGGCATCGGCGACGAGACTCAGCGGCCGCACGTCGACGTCGCGCTCGCCGCGCTCGATGAGATCGCGCCAGCGGCTGTAGAGCGAGGGGTATTCGTGCACGGAGCCGAGCGCCACTTCGCGCCCGTCGATCTGAAGCCGGTTGCCGCCCTGCGAAAGCAGCAGCGTGCCGTCGGCCGTGCGCACTTCGATTTCCCATAGCTCTTGCGGGCCGTGGCGCCAATCGAACTCCACATGCACGGGCACGCCCGACGCGTCGAACAGTTCGAGATCGGCCGCGATCGGCATCTGGCGATTGGCCGGAATGCTCAGCGTGGACGATACGAGCGCGACTTCACGAGGCAGGATGCGCGTGACGATCGATAGAGCATTGATGCCCGGATCGAACACGCCGAGCCCGCCCGGTTCCCAGATCCACGCTTGACCCGGGTGCCACCGGCGCACGTCCTCTTTCCAGCGTACGTGAACGGCGCGAAGCTCTTGCGTGGCGAGCCAGGTGCGTGCCGCTTCCACGCCGAGCGCATGCCGCGAATGCCAGCTCGTGAAGAGCGTGCGGCCTGCGGCCCGCGCCATTTCGTCGAGCACGAGCACTTCACTCAAGCACGCACCGGGTGGCTTTTCCAGCATGACGTGCTTGCCCGCCGCCAGCGCCGTGCGCGCCTGCGCAAAGCGAGGCTGAGGCGGGGAGCAGAGCGACACGGCTTGCACCTGCGGCTCGGCCGCGAGCAATGCCTCGAGTGTCGGATAATTGCGCACGCCTTCGACCGTTGCATTGCGGCTCGCGCAAGCGACGAGCTCGAAGCGCGGGTCGGCGGCAATGGCCGGCAGATGCTGGTCGCGGGCAATCTTGCCGATGCCGACGAGTGCGATCGAAATCTTTTTCATCTCAGCCTCTGCTTCTGCGCTCATCGGCCCCAACGCAGTGCGAGCGGATTCGCTTCACGTGCGAGTTCGAGCAGTTCGGCGCGCGTGGCCGGGGCAAGCGCTTCGAGCGGATGACGCACGGCGTCGCTCTTGATCACACCGCCTTCCATCATGACGGTTTTGGCTGCCCGCAACCCGCATTGACGGTTTTCGTAGTTGATGAGCGGCAAGATCCGCGCATAGCCCGCGCGTGCCTCGTCGCGCCGGCCCGCGCGGTAGTCGTCGAACACGGTGCGGATGAGGTCGGGCAGCAGGGCGCTCGACATCGTCCCCGTCGCACCCGCGTCGAGATCGGGCAGCAGCGTGATGGCTTCTTCGCCGTCGAACGGCCCTTCGATCGTGTCCCCGCCCGCGGCGATCAGCGCGCGCAGCTTAGCGGCGGCTTGCGGCACTTCGATCTTGAAGTAGCGCACGAGCGGCAGTTCGCGCGCGACGCGCGTGAGAAACGCAATGCTCAACGTCACGCCCGACAGCGGCGCGTCTTGGATCATCACGGGGACGTTCGCCGTGTTCGCCACTTGGGCGAAGAAATCGAACATCGAATTTTCGTCGGCACGCAGCGTGGCGCCGTGGTACGGCGGCATCACCATGACGATGCTCGCGCCGGCCGAAGCGGCCCGCTGCGCGCGTTCGGCGGCGATGCGCGTGCTGAAGTGGCTGCAGGTCACCATGACCGGCACGCGGCCGGCGACGTGCGACAGGCACAGATCGACGAGCACGTCGCGCTCCGCGTCCGTCAACAAGAACTGTTCGGAGTAGTTTGCGAGGATACAGATGCCATCGACACGCTGGTCGATCATGCAATCGAGCACGCGGCGCTGGCCGTCGAGATCGAGCTCGCCGGATTCGGTAAACGGCGTCGGTGCGACAGGGAATGCGCCCGAAAACGGGCGGGTCGAAACGGTCACTATTCGTACTCCTAATAAAGACTATCCAAGCATGCGGGGCCGCCGCATCAACCGTGCGCGCAATCCGAGCGACGGCGCCTTGCCCTGCTCGTCGTTCACGTCTCGCTTCGCGTCGCCGCGGGCAACGGCCGACCCGAGCCCCGATCCGTTCGACTTGCGGCGCGCCGCTTGACGTTCGATCACACGTTGCAACAGGCAGAAGATGCAGAGCAGGGCGCCGATCACGATGCGCGTCCACCATGAACTGAGCGTGCCGTCGAACGTGATCAGCGTTTGAATCGTGCCGAGCACGCCCACGCCGAATACCGATCCGATGATGTAGCCGACGCCGCCCGTCAGGAGCGTGCCGCCGATCACGCTCGCGGCGATCGCGTCGAGTTCCATCCCTTGGCCTTGCAGGCCGTAGCCGGAGAGCACGTACAGCGTGAAGACGAGCCCCCCGAGCGCCGAGCACAATCCGCCCAAGGCGTACACGCCGATTTTCGTGCGCGCGACCGGCAGCCCCATGAGCAGCGCCGACTTTTCATTGCCGCCGAGCGCATAGACATTTCGCCCGAAACGCGTGAAATGCGCGACGTAGAGGGCGATGGCCAACGCGACCAGCGCGATGATGGCGCCCGCGTTGAGCGATCCGCTGCCGATCGACAAGCTATAGCTCGCCACGGCATGAAACGACGGTTCGTCGATCGTGATCGACTGGGTCGTAATCAAGAAGCAGGCGCCCCGCGCGAGAAACATCCCGGCCAGCGTGACGATGAACGGCTGCAGGCGCAAATAGTGAATCAGCGCGCCCATCGCCGCGCCATACGCCGCGCCGATGGCGAGCACGAGCGGCGCCACGGCCCAGATCGGCCAATGCCAGTGCTGAGCGCATACGGCGCAAATGATGGTCGTGAAGGCGACGACCGCGCCCACGGAGAGGTCGATCCCGCCCGACAGGATCACGAACGTCGTGCCGATCGCCACGATCAGCAAGAACGAATTGTCGACGAGCAGCCCGAACAGCACCTGCAGCGACCCGAAGCCCGTGTACATGAACGAGCCGAAGCCGAACAGCGCGGCGAACAGCGCGATGGTGACGACGATCGGCAGCGTGCGCGGATCGAGTAGACGACGGATGAACGCGCTCATTGCACCTCCGTGCGGGCGCGAGTGGAAGGGGAGGCCGACGTCAACCGCGTGACGAGCCCGACGATGAGGTCGCGCGCACGCGCCGACTGAATGACGCTGACCACGAGCACGACGACCGCTTTGACGACCAGCGTCGCCTCGGGCGGTACGCCGATCGAATATGTCGTATACGTGAGCGTCTGGATGATGAGGGCGCCCAGCACGGTGCCGGCGAGCGAGAAGCGTCCGCCGGCGAGCGAGGTGCCCCCGAGCGTCACGGCAAGAATCGCATCGAGCTCGAGCAGCAGGCCCGCGTTGTTGCCGTCGGCGCTGCGCACGTTCGAGCTCGTCAGGATGCCGGCGATGGCGGCCGTCAGCCCGCAAAACACGTAAATACCGAACATGATCGCGCTGGAGCGCAGGCCGACCAGCCTCGCTGCGACGGGATTGACGCCGATGGCGCGCACGAGTAGCCCGAGAGCCGTGCGATTGACGAGCAACGAGGTCGACACGACGACGGCCAGTGCGATCCACACGGCGCACGGCACCATGGCGATGAATCCGTCGCCGAGACGCAGATAGCCGCGGGCGCCGATCGGAATGATCTGCCCGCCGGTCAGCAACTGCGCCACGCCGCGTCCGGCCACCATGAGGATCAGCGTCGCGATGATCGGCTGCATGCCCACGAAAGCGACGAGCAGGCCGTTCCAAGCACCGGCGAGCAGCCCCACGCCGAGCGCGGCCGCCAGCGCTACCCCGACATGCGTCGGATCGGCGGCCAACAAAACCGCCGCGGCGGCGCCTGCGATGGCGACGACCGTGCCTACGGAGATATCGATGCCTCGCGTGGCGATTACGAGCGTCATGCCGAGCGAGACGACGACGAGCGGCGCCGCACGGTTCAAGATGTCGATCGGTGCGCCGAACAAATGTCCGTCGAGCACGGTGATAGCCAGGAAATCATGCCGGTGCGCGACATCGAGTGCGAACAGCAAAAGGAGCGTCACGACGGGCCACAGCAACGGATGGCGTGCGACGCTCTGCAACGAGCGCGAGATCATGCTTGGCCTCCGGCGATGAGACGGTAGACGGCGTGCTCGTCGAGTTCCTCGCCCGAGAGCTCGGCCACTTTGCGGCGGTCGCGCAGCACGGCGATACGGTCGCTCACACGCAGCACTTCTGCGATCTCCGAGGAAATCAGCAGGATGCCGAGCCCTTTAGCGCACAACTGCATGACGCGATCCATGATTTCGAACTTCGCCGCCACGTCGATCCCGCGCGTCGGCTCGTCGAGAATCAGCATCTTCGGGTCGATCGCCAGCCAGCGCGCAAGCACGACCTTTTGCTGATTGCCGCCCGAAAGCAGTTCGATCGGTTGCTCGATATCGCGCGCGCGAATGCCCAACGCTTTCATGTAGTGTTCGGCGATCCGCTTTTCCTTCGCACGGCCGAGCGGGCGCCACCATCCGAGCCGCGCTTGCAATGCCAGTACGATGTTTTCGCGTATGGAGAGCGCCGCGACGATACCTTCTTTCTTGCGATCTTCGGGGCAATAACCGATTCCGTGCTTCACGGCGTGGCGCGGCGAGCCGAGTTTGACGGGCTTGCCGTCCACGGTGACGGTACCCGTATCGGCACGATCGGCCCCGAACAGCAGCCGCGCGGTTTCCGTGCGTCCCGATCCGAGCAGGCCCGCGAGACCGACGATGCGTCCGGGCTCGAGCGTCAGATCGATCGGCTGGACGGCGCCGCGCCGGCCCACGCCGCGCATGTCGAAGCGCGGGGACGTGCTGTCGGCCGCCGCGGCAGCGGCGTTCCGACCGGCCGATGCGCCGCGCACGCGTTCGGTGGCGACGGGCACTTCGCCCACCATCTTGCGCACGAGCTCGTCGACGGGCAAGTCCTTCGCCAGATACTCGCCTTCGCGCTCGCCGTTGCGCATGACCGTGATGCGATCGGAAATGGCGTAGGTCTGCTCGAGAAAGTGCGTCACGAACAAAATCGCGATACCCGACTGCTTCAATTGACGAAGGACCTCGAACAATTTCGATACTTCGGAATCGTCCAGGCTTGAAGTCGGTTCGTCGAGAATCAGCACGCGTGCATCGACGCTGACGGCACGCGCGATCGCCACCATTTGCTGCACGGCGATCGGATACGTGTCGAGCGATTGCGTGACGTCGAGCGAGAGATTCAATCGAGCGAGGGCCTCGCGTGCCCCCGCGTGAATGGCCTTCCAGTCGATCGCGCCGCGGCGCCGCGGTTGGCGGCCCGCGAAAATGTTCTCGGCGACCGAGAGGTTGGGGCAGAGGTTGACCTCCTGATAGAGCGTGCGAATGCCTGCCGCCTCGGCTTCGAGTGGCGCGGCGAATTGCACGCTCTGACCGTCGACGCGAATTTCGCCGGCGTCGTGCGAATGAACGCCGGTCAGCACGTTGATGAGCGTCGATTTGCCCGCGCCGTTCTGGCCCATCAACGTATGCACTTCGCCGGCATACAGACGGAAGTCGACGTTGCGCAGTGCGTGAACGCCGGGAAACGACTTGGTCAACCCGAGCGTTTCGAGTACGAGGGGGCCGGTCATGGGCGTCGCTCGCTGAGGTCCGATGAGATTAGTACTTGCGTTGCGGCAGCACTTGCGCCGCGACGTTCATCGGGAACACCGTCTCGTTCGTGACGATGCGCTTGGGCAGCGTCTTGCCCGCGACGATGTCCTTGACGGCGCTCATCAGTTGCGGCCCGAGCAGCGGGCTGCATTCGACGTCGACGTTGATCTTGCCCGCGATCATCGCTTGGAAGCCGCCCTTGGTCGCGTCGAACGAAACGACCTTGACGTCGGTGCCCGGCTTCATGCCCGCTTCTTCCATGGCTTGAATCGCGCCGAGCGCCATGTCGTCGTTATGCGCGTAGACGACGTTGATCTTCTTGCCGTAGGTCTTGGCGAATGCTTCCATCACTTGCTTGCCGCCCGCGAGCGTGAAGTCGCCGCTTTGCGATGCGATGATCTTGAACTTCGGGTCGTTCTTGATGATTTCCATCAGGCCCGCATGACGATCGTTCGCCGGCGCTGAGCCCACGGTGCCTTGCAATTCGGCGATGTTGATGGGGCCCGGATCGTTCTTGTACGTCTCTTCGAGCCAGCGGCCCGCGCGGCGGCCTTCTTCGAGGAAGTCCGAACCGATCATCGTGACGTAGAGCGACTTATCCTTCACGTCGATGTTGCGGTCCGTCAGCACGACGGGGATGTGGGCTTTCTTCGCTTCCTGCAGCACCGGCTCCCAGCCCGATTCGACGACGGGCGAGAACGCGATCACGTCCACCTTCTGGGCGATGTAGGAGCGGATCGCGCGAATCTGGTTTTCTTGCTTCTGCTGCGCGTCGGAAAACTTCAGGTTGATTCCCGCGTCTTTCGCAGCCTGCTTAACGGACACCGTGTTCGCCGTGCGCCAGGCGCTTTCCGCGCCCACCTGCGCAAAACCGAGTGTGATCTTCTTGTCCTCGGCGTGGCTATCCACGACCACCGACATCGCTACCGCAACGCCGAGCAATGCCTTCAGCGCCAACCGTACCTTACGTCCCATGCTTGTCTCCGTTTGTCTTTGATTGCTGGGTGGTTTTGCTACGTCGAACGAACTGCCGAAACGGTTTGCGCGCCGTCTCCTGTCGATCGCCCTCGGTGGGCGCGTCAATTTGGCGCGTCAACTTCTAAATAGCCATACTATAAGCATGCCGCACCCCCGAATCGATTAGCGTTTTCCCCAGATCCGCCGGGCAAATAGTCATGCTATTTCTACGTCTGATCAGCGAAAAAGTCGCGTCGAATCGACGCGATCGTGCCAATATATGGGAAATTGCCGTCGCCGGCCGGCCTGTAAAAGTCATCTTACGACGATTCGCGGTCGCAGCAACGACAAGATCAATCGTTTTACTATATGAGCCTCGAAGAGGCATAGCGCAATGACAGACAAACCCCGCAAGCTACGCTCCGCCCAGTGGTTCGGTACAGCCGACAAGAACGGCTTCATGTACCGCAGCTGGATGAAGAACCAGGGCATTCCCGATCATGAGTTTCAGGGCAAGCCGATCATCGGCATCTGCAATACGTGGTCGGAGCTCACGCCGTGCAACGCGCACTTCCGCAAGCTCGCCGAGCATGTGAAGCGCGGCGTGTTCGAGGCGGGCGGCTTCCCAGTCGAATTCCCCGTGTTTTCGAACGGCGAATCGAATCTGCGGCCGACGGCGATGTTCACGCGCAACCTCGCGAGCATGGATGTCGAAGAGTCGATCCGCGGCAATCCGATCGACGCTGTCGTGCTGTTGGCCGGATGCGACAAGACCACGCCGGCGCTGCTCATGGGCGCGGCGAGCTGCGACGTGCCCGCGATCGTCGTCAGCGGCGGGCCCATGCTCAACGGCAAGCATGAAGGGCGGGACATCGGCTCCGGCACCGTGGTCTGGCAACTGAGCGAGCAGGTGAAGGCCGGAAAGATTTCGATCCACGAGTTCATGGCCGCGGAAGCGGGCATGTCGCGCTCGGCCGGCACTTGCAACACGATGGGCACGGCTTCGACGATGGCCTGCATGGCCGAGGCGCTCGGCGTGACGCTGCCGCACAACGCGGCTATTCCGGCGGTCGACTCGCGCCGCTACGTCCTGGCGCATCTGTCGGGCATGCGGATCGTCGAAATGGCGCTCGAAGATGTGCGCCTGTCCAAGCTGTTGACGCGCGAGGCGTTCGAAAACGCGATTCGTGCGAATGCGGCCATCGGCGGCTCGACCAATGCCGCGATCCATTTGAAAGCGATCGCAGGGCGAATTGGCGTGCAACTCGAACTCGACGATTGGACGCGCATAGGGCGCGGCACGCCTACGGTCGTCGATTTGCAGCCGTCGGGCCGCTTCTTGATGGAAGAGTTCTATTACGCGGGCGGCCTGCCTGCGGTGCTGCGGCGCTTGGGCGAAGCGGGTTTGCTCCCGCACCCGGATGCCTTGACGGCGAACGGGCGCTCGCTCTGGGAAAACAGCAAGGAAGCGCCGATCTATAGCGACGAAGTCATTCGTCCGCTCGATAAGCCGCTCGTGCCGGACGGCGGTCTATGTGTGCTGCGCGGCAACCTCGCGCCGCGTGGCGCCGTGCTCAAGCCGTCGGCCGCGACAGCCTCGCTGCTCAAGCATCGCGGCCGCGCCGTCGTCTTCGAAAACTTCGACGACTACAAGGCGCGCATCGCCGATCCCGAACTCGACGTGACGGCCGACTCGATCCTCGTCATGAAGAACTGCGGGCCGAAGGGCTATCCGGGCATGGCCGAAGTGGGCAACATGGGCTTGCCGCCGAAGGTGCTCGCGCAAGGCGTCACGGATATGGTGCGCATCTCCGATGCGCGCATGAGCGGCACTGCTTACGGCACCGTCGTGTTGCACGTGGCGCCCGAGGCGCGCGCGGGCGGCCCGCTGGCGGTCGTGCGCAACGGCGATTGGATCGAGCTCGACTGCGAGGCGGGGCGTTTGCATCTCGACGTTTCCGACGAGGAGTTGGCGCAACGCTTGGCGTCCTGGCGCGAAACGAATGCGAAACCCAATGCGGCCGACGTCAGCGGCTATCGCAATCTGTACATCGACCATGTGTTGCAGGCGGATGAGGGCTGCGACTTCGATTTTCTCGTCGGATGCCGTGGGGCGGAGGTGCCGCCTCACTCGCATTGAATAACGGGTTTGGCCATATAGTGACCATATAGTGGGCTCGTTCCGATTCCATCGAATGTTCGATGGTTTCGGAACGAGGGCTTGCCTGGTACAAAGCCGTTATAGTCTTTCATCAGAGCGATCGACCTGTGCCAGGCGCCGGACGCATTCCGCCCATAAACAAACCGCGGTTCAAACGCCGCAAGCCGCCTATCCCGGCCGTTACCCGGCAGGAGAGGGTGCTTTCGAGCGCGGTTCCGATTATTCCTCAGGAGTCGGATGCTTATAAAAAAATTGCCGATCGTGTAGCGAAATATGACGCAAATTGGCGTCTAGGATTAAAATCCTCGGTCGTCAGGAAGGGAAATCTGACTGTCCCGAGACACTTGCCGGATGCCATCACGAAAGATCCGGATCCTAGCGATCTTTTTCAGGACCCCAAGCACTGGTTCGAGATCGACGAACGTCCGCCTCTCAAAGCCAAGGCCGATGGCGAAGCCGTGCCGCCGAACCAAAACCACTACATGAACATGTACCACGATACGGCGAAGGCTGCGGTAATGCTGGAGAATTTCCGACATCGCGATGCCGAATACTACGCTTCCGATGCGTTCTTCAATCAATGGATGCGTGCGACGAAAGCGGGCGATTTGAAGGGTTTACCGTCTGAATTCCCTGCCGTCATCTACCGGAATCACATAGAAAACCCAGATACCCTCGACGCGATACACACCCTTGGGGGCGGCAGCGTGCCGAATATGGACGTCGAAGTTGGCTCGGAAGCGTGGCACAAGTTGAAGGCCACGCCGAATGTCAAGGCAACCATTAATATGATGAACGACTTTAATACGATAAATATCGAGCGCGGCCGTTCTAAATTCAAATGTATCGGCTTGCGCATTTATCAGGGGCCCACGCTGAAATTCACGTTCGCGGAAGACCGCACTGGTGCGGCCCCGCATTCGCATTGAGGGTTACCCTATCGCCAGATAGTAGGGTTTTCGCCGGCATGCGAAAACGACCGTGTTGCGAGACTTCCGGCGACTTGTTAAAAAGACGGAACCGTACGCCAATCGAGGCACAGACTCATGACCGAAGAACCCGGGGCGACGCCCCCGATCGCAAAGCGAACGGTTCCCAGTAGGTCGCGAGGTTCGTCGATTTCCGATCATGGAGAGTCCGACGGCGGTGTCGTTCCCTTGCTGCGGCGTAGCGGGTCGATGACGAACTTGCACTACCAGCGGCACATCTCAGCCGCCGCGTTGCTGCTCGTCTATGAGAAACGACCGCCAGGCGCGCTGATAGATAGCGCTCGGCACGTCTCTCGCGAATTGGGCGACGAACATGCCGGAGGCGCAGAAGGCGAGGCCCTGAGCGATGCCGCCGAAGGCGCGCACGAGCGGTCGCGTGCACTCACCTGCTCGGGGACGTCCAGCGATAGGGAGGAAATGCACCGCAAGCGGTCCTCCACTGTGCACAGCAGCCAGTCCCCTTGGATGACGGAAAGATCGAGCGCTGTGGTGAAGTCCCACAAAGGCGCTCTGAAAGGATCTGTCGACTCTCTCCCCGACTTCCTGGCGCGACGCTCATCGTTCGATCGAAAAGAGGAAACTAAAGCGTTGGAAAACGAGCATCAGTTTAGGCGCATGGCCGTTTATAGTCAGAAGGAATTGAACGACCCTGACCGTGCAAGGCGATCGCCTCGCACGCAGAGCGGCGCGCGCACACGGGACACGCTCGTTTCGGTCGACGACGCCGAGGCGCTTGTTTTGCAGGAGGCCCAGCCCAGTTTCATCTCCAGGCTTCGTCAACTGCCGAGCGATCGGCCCTTGGACATCCGAATCGAATTTCATGGAAGCGAAGGCTCGTGCGGGGCATCGGAGGAAGATGCGCTTGCCGAAGGATGCAAGGGTCGCGTATGGACATTCAGCCAGACGTTGGCCCAAGAATTCTTAGCGTCTCAGGTCGCACCAGGGTCGACCTTGACCGCTGCGTCGTTCTACCTGAATCCGACCAAAGAGGCGACGCGGAATATGCCTAAGAAGTGGCACAAAGAATTCGGTGACAAACCGGTCAACACATATTATGGCTACAAAACGGGCGTCACTCGCGTCCTGTACGGGCGAGAAGCGGAGCCTAGCGCTCCTAGGACGGAAGGAAAATCGTACGAGCTAAATAAACGGGTGGTCGGCGAATGGGGGAAACAGTAGGGATGCCGAGCATGCCGGCTCGCCCGAGCCAACGGCTCGAGAGAGATTGGCTGTCATCTGCTGTCGTTACGATCAATCTGCGGCGGACCGCCCAATAACCAAGATCGTCTCCGCATCCGCCTTTGCATGTTCCAATTGAACTAGGCTGGCCTGCCGCGCGCCGAGCGGGTCGCGATGCTCGATCGCCGTCAATATCGCCTTATGCCGCGGCAGCGACAACGCATGGGTATCGGGGTGCCGGCTCGTCAGCTTGATCGATTCGGACAATGCGAGCGACATCATATTGCCGATGAATGCGAGCATGTCGTTATGCGTTGCGG
The DNA here is from genome assembly GCA_036384755.1 of Trinickia sp. GTDB lineage: Bacteria > Pseudomonadota > Gammaproteobacteria > Burkholderiales > Burkholderiaceae > Trinickia. Next base: position 116,894 of record DASVLS010000065.1, read on the forward strand.
CCATTACGGCACGGTGAAACTCGAGATCGGGCTCCAGCAACGCATTGGCCGTTTGCGCATTTTCCATTTGCTCGTACGCGCGGCGCATGCGCACGATGTCTTCTTCCGTCGCCTCGGTCGCCGCGAGCGCCGCAGCCGCGGGCTCGATGATGCGGCGCACCGTTAGCAGAGAGCGGAAAAATTCGCCTTCCGGGGTGACGTTGATCGTCCAGAACAGGACGTCCGGATCGAGCATGTGCCATTCTTCGCGCGGCCGGACGACGCTGCCTACGCGCGGCTTGGACACGACGAGCCCTTTCGCGACGAGCACGCGCGTCGCCTCACGCAACACGGGGCGGCTTACGCCATAGGATTCGCAAAGCGTGGGTTCGGGAGGCAACCGTTCGCCGGGCGCGAACTTGCCGCTGACGATCTCGATGCCGAGTTCCTGCACGATCCTCGCGTGCATGCTCTTGCGGTTCTTGAGATGTCGATAGTCCATAGGATCGTTGATTGCGGCCGGCCTGCGCGTCGTGTCTGAAGTCCTTACCGAGCGCGCGGCGAGACGGTGGCGGTGGCGGCGAAGTGTTCGCCAGCATAGCACATGGGGGTATCCGTCTCACGATCGAAATACCTCGGAAGAAACCATCATTGCGCACTGCTTCCTATGGTGTGACTCGTTTCGATCGACGGCAATAAGAAATCGGGAACGCGCTCGCACGACGCGACATCTATCGCGGCAAGACCGCTCGTTCCCGATCGAACGGGCTCGCGTTAAGATGAGCACCGATACCGCGAGGGGAGACCTCATATGGCCGAGCCGTTTCGCTTCCAAACCGTTGCGACGATCGTCGTCGAATTCGGCGCCGCACGGCGCCTCGGCGCATTGCTGCGCGAACGCTATCCGACGCTCGCGCGGCTTTGCCTCGTCACCGACGGCTTTCTTCATCGAAGCGGGCTGCTCGCACCCGCGCTCGCCGATCTGGCCGAGCACGGCTGGGACGTTTCCGTGCTCGACAACGTGGTGGCGGATCCTCCCGAGCACGTCGTGCTCGAAGCGGCGGCGCAAGCGCGCGACGCTCAAGCGCAAATCGTGATCGGTCTTGGCGGCGGCTCGTCGATGGATGTCGCAAAGCTGCTGGCCGTGTTGCTTGCTTCCGAACAGCCGTTGAGCGAGATGTACGGCGTCGATAAAGTCGAAGCGGGGCGCCTGCCGCTCGTGCAAATACCGACGACGGCAGGCACGGGCTCGGAAGTGACGGCCGTGTCGATCGTGACGGTAGGCGAGGCCACGAAAATGGGCGTCGTCGCGCCGCAGTTGATCGCCGATCTCGCGATCCTCGATGCCGAACTGACGTTGGGCTTGCCTTCCGCGGCCACGGCGGCGACGGGCATCGACGCAATGGTTCACGCCATCGAAGCCTATACGTCCGCTCGCTTGAAGAATCCAGTGTCCGACATGCTGGCGTTACGCGCGCTGCAGTTGCTGTCGACGCACTTGTTGACGGCCTGCCGCGATGGACAGGACCGCACGGCGCGCGAAGCGATGCTGCTCGGCGCGACCTTCGCCGGACAAGCGTTTGCCAATGCCCCTGTCGCCGCCGTGCATGCGCTCGCTTACCCGATCGGCGGCATTTACCACGTTCCGCATGGCTTATCGAATGCGCTCGTGTTGCCGCACGTCTTGAAGTTCAACGCGTCCGCGGCGGCGCCGCTTTATGCCGAACTTGCGGAAGCCATCCTGCCTGCCGCGACGGGCAGCGCCGAAGACAAGACCCGCGCCTTCATCGAGCATTTGGAGCATTTGATCGCCGAAACGCGCATTCCCGCGACGTTGCGCGAAGTCGGCATCGAGCGCGACGGTCTCGCGCGTATGGCGAAAGATGCAATGCTGCAGCAACGACTGCTCGTCAACAATCCGCGGCCCGTGACCGAGGCCGACGCATTGGCCATCTATACGGCCGCCTTCTGACGCAAACGGCGCGGGCGAGCTCGCGCTCGCTGCGTTTCTGTGTTTGCGCGCACATTAACGTTTGCGCGCGACCATTACGATCTTCTTACGCATCGCAAACCAGAAAGGCCCCCTAGCGCGTCGGTGCACGACGCCTAGGAGCGTCGAGCGCATTCCCCTGTGCGCGCGGCTTGTGTCGGCACGCGCGCCCCCACGCCGCGCCGATGCAATCGGTATGTCTGCGCTACGGATGCGACCCGGGTGTGACGCTCGAGCGCGCAGCAGGCATGCGTGCGGCTTCGACACGCACCTTCGTACGTCCCAGTCAATCGGAGCCTTTCGTGAAGATTAGCCAACTCGCAATTCGTGTGGCGCCGGCCGTGTGCGCCGCGACGCTGCTGACCACAGGCGTCTGCGCGGCCAAGCCGCCTACGTCGAGCGCCGCCGCTACAGCGCAGCATCATCGAGTGACCCCGCCGCCCAGGCCGACCGTCGTCACGCAGGTGACGCCCGGCATCCCCCGACTCGAGCGCGAGACGACCGAGCAAGGCAAGGGACACGCGCGCGGATTCGACACGCGCAAGCACCGCAAGCCGAGCGGCGAGTACGTCCGCGATTGACCGGGGAGACCACCATGAAAAATCTGATGAAACGATTCCTGCTTGCGTGCCTGTTGACGATCGGCTTGCTCGGCGCGCAATGGCCCGGCGCAGCGTATGCGCAGACGACGACGGCGAACGTGCTCGTCCTCTACGATGCCCCGCCGAACGATCAATACACGAAGCTCGGCTTCGCTTATTCGATCATGCTGCGAAACTTGCTCGGTCACTTCAACACGAATGTGACGCTCGCGCCGGTTTCCAGCTATACCGCCGGCAACGTCGAGAACTATCAAGCGACGTTCTACCTCGGAAGCTATTTCGATAACGCGATTCCGCCGGCGTTTCTCGCCGATGTGACCACGACGAGCAAGACCGTCGTGTGGTTCAAGTACAACCTCTGGCAAGTCGCCTGGGACGCGAGCTACGGATTCACGGCGCGCTACGGCTTCACGTTCGCGGGGCTGCGAGGCTTGTCCACGGCCCCGACGAGTTCGAACCCGACGCCCGACTTTTTCGATACGGTGACGTACAAGAACCAGAACATGGTCAAGTACTACGCCTTCGACGCCAGCACCGGCGTGGTCAGCGCGGACCCCGATATCGGCGTGACGACGGTATCCGACGCCACCAAGGCGAGCGCGCTCGTCACGATCAAGGACAGCAAGACGGGCGAGCAGGCGCCGTACGTCATGCGTGCCGGCAACTTCTGGTATTTCGCCGATATGCCGCTGTCGTACATCGGGCCGCGCGACCGATACCTCGTGCTGTGCGACCTGCTGCACGATATTCTCGGCACGAATCAACCCGTGCTGCATCGCGCGCTCGTGCGCTTGGAGGATGTCAACGCGTTCACGACGACGTCATCGATGAAGTCGCTCACCGACTATCTCTACAGCAAGCGCATTCCGTTCTCGATTGCGACGATTCCGCTCTACCAAGACCCGCTGGGCGCTTACAACGGCGGCGTCGCGTTGACCGTGCACCTTGCGCAAGCGACGGGCTTGAAGCAATCGCTCAACTATGCATTGGCACGCGGCGGAAAAGTCCTCATGCACGGCTACACGCATCAGTACAATTCGACGCCCAATACGGAAAACGCGGTGAGCGGCAACGACTACGAATTCTGGCTGAAGACGCAGAATAGGGCGGTCGACGAAGATTCGGTGCAATGGGCAAGCGGGCGCCTGAGTGCGGGGCTGCAGGAATTCAAGTCGAACGGGTACACCCCGTTTGCGTGGGAAGCGCCGCACTATCAATCGTCGCCGCTCGCTATGAAGGCCGTGCCGCCGCTGTTCAAGACGACCTATCAGCGCGCCGTCTATTACACGTCGGATACGCCCGATCTGAACTCGACGGCGCCGAATCACGATTTTTCCGTCGGCCAATTCTTTCCCTACATCATCAAGAGCGACTATTACGGGCAGCGCATCATTCCGGAGAACCTCGGCAACATCGAATACAACATTTGCTCGATCGACCCGTTTTCGTGCCTGTCCTATACGTGGAGCGATCTATACACGAACGCGCAATATGCGCTTGTCGTGCGCGATGGTTTCGCTTCGTTCTTCTTTCATCCGTTCTGGCTCGAGCCCGATCTCGGCACGCCCGGGCTCCAAGATTTCAAGAATCTCGTGCAAGGGATCACCGGGCTCGGATTTAGTTGGGTGGCTGCCGATACGGTGCAATAGGCGAAGCCCCCGGCGCTAAGCCGCAGCCAACGCGCACGGGGTGCGCCGTTCCCGGGCGCGAGCGCGGGAACGACGTCAGATCAAGCCGACGAGCCGATAACCAATCCCCGTTTCCGTGATGATGTGCTGCGGCTGGGTCGGATCGCGCTCGAGCTTGTGTCGCAGATGCCCCATGTAGATGCGCAAGTAGTGCGCGCTGTCGGTACGCGCCGGCCCCCAGACCTCCTGCAGCAATTGCTGATGCGTCAACACGCGGCCCGCATGCCGTATCAGCGCAACAAGCAGGCGATATTCGATCGGCGTCAGATGGACCGCGGTCCCTTCGCGCTCGACGGTGCGTAGTTCCAGGTCGACTGCGATATCGCCGAACCGGACTTTGGCGGCCGCGGATGTAGCGCCGGCGTTGCGATTATGTCGCCGCAAATGCGCACGAATGCGCGCTATCAATTCTCCGGCGCCAAATGGCTTCGTGAGATAGTCGTCGGCCCCGGCATCCAACGCTTGGACTTTCTCCTCCTCCCGCGTGCGCGCCGATAGTACGAGAAGCGGGACGGACGACCACTCGCGCAACCGCCGGATCACTTCGACACCGTCCATGTCGGGCAACCCGAGGTCGACGACGACGAGGTCGGGCCGCGCGTTCGCCGCTAGCGATAATCCGCGGCGGCCGGACTCGGCATCGAGCACACGCATTGCCTCGCTTTCCAAGCAGGCATGGATGAAGCGGCGGATGCGGCTGTCGTCCTCGATCAGCAGCACAGTGATGGCGGGTTCCAACATGTGTTATCCATTTCGATTGCCGGGTAAGGCGTCCTGTTCCGACGCATCGTCGAGCGGCGTCTCGTTCGCAGGCAACATGAACCAGAAGGTTGCTCCGAGCATCGTTCCGTCCGCGGCAATCCTATTCGTCGCGCCAATCGTGCCCCCGTGGGCTTCTACGATCGCACGGCAAATCGCAAGACCAAGACCGATGCCGGGCTTGGCGGACTCCTTTTCGCCGCGCGTAAACTTTTCGAACAGCCGCGACGCCATTCCGATCGGCAAGCCCGGGCCATTATCTTGCACCTCGATCTTCACATAGCGCTGGCCGCCCTCATGGCGCAGCGATGCCGCCACCGCGATAGGCGAGCCCGCCGGCGTGTACTTCGACGCGTTCTCGAGCAGATTGGCGAATAGCCGCTCCACGAGCACCGGATCGAGTCTGACGAGCGGCAGATCCGCCGGCACCCGCGCTTCGATTCGTCGGCCCGTGAGTATACGCCGGCACGCGGCGAGCGCCGCCCCGACTACCTCCTCGATCGACGACCATTGCAGATTGAGCCGCGTGTAACCTTCCTGCAGGCGGGCCATATCGAGCAAGTTGGTGACGAGGCTCGTCATCCGTAGCGCCTCGTCATGAATGGTTTCGGCGAGCTCCTTCGCATGGGCTTTCTCGATCTCCACGCCACCCGGCTCCCCAGCCAGTATGGAAGCGAAACCGACGATCGACGTCAGCGGCGTCCGCAAATCGTGCGAGATGGCCGACAAGAGCGAATTGCGCAGCCGCTCCGACTCCATGTTGACGAGTGCGTCTTGCGCGATCTCGACATAGTGAACGCGTTCGAGCGCAAGTGCGATTTGGGCCGCGAACGTTTCGATCATGCGCCGCTGCTCGGGCACTTGAAGCTCTTCCATGCGGGGCGAGACGAGCGCCATGACGCCTCGCGTGCGCATCGGCGCCCTAAGCGGCAAATACAGCGCTGCCGCAGCGGGCAACGTATCCGCGCCGTGGCCGGCAGGCTTTTGCTGATCGTAAACCCACTGCGCGATGTCCCCGTCGATTTCCGCCTCGGCAAGCGTCAATGCAGGGTCCGGGTTATCGATCTTCGGCCTGACTTTCTCATTGCTGTCGGGCAGCAGCATGGTTACCCGCGCCTGGAAGACTTCGGCCACGTGTCGCGAGCCGATCTCGATGATTTGTACCGTGGCGAGCGCCGCACCGAGCTCTCGCGTCATGGCGAACATCGCGCCCGTGCGGCGCTCGCGCAAGGTGGCGATGTGCGCTTGCCGACGCAGGCTTGCCGTCAAGTGACTGATCGTCAGCGACGTCGCGAGCATCACTGCAAAAGTGAGGAGGTACTGCGTGTCGGATACGGTAAAAGAGAAGCGTGGCGGCACGAAGAAGAAGTCGAACGACGCCACGCCGAGAAACGAAAACAGGACGCCGGGGCCGCGCCCGAGCTGCGCTGCCGCAAAAATCGTCCCGAGCAAATACACCATCACGAGATTGACCAGCGATATCCGATCGAGCGCCTCGCTGCCGAGAATCGTGAGCGCCGTGCATAGACCGACGGCATACAGATACGAGGCCGGTTTCGAATGCCGCATCTCGTCGCCGAGACCCGCAAAGCGCGCAGCCGACTCGCGGCGCTCGGCTTGCTCGCGTACCGCGCCCGAATTCACGAGCGTGACGTCGATGTCGCCTGCGCCGTGGATCAGGCGCTCGGCAGTCGATCGGCGCATCCAAGCCCGCCAGCCGGCGGCGGATGATGCGCCGACGATGAGCGACGACACATTGCGCATGCGTGCATACGCAATCAACGTTCGCGACACGTCGTCGCCTTGAAGGGTCACCGTCTCGGCGCCTAGATCGGAGGCGAGCTTCAATGCATCGAGCGTTCGCTTGCGAATCGTATCGGGCAGCCGCTGCAGTTTCGGCGTTTCCACATAAACGGCGAGCCAGTCCGCCTTGAGACTTCCGGCAAGTCGGGCGGCGGCGCGCACGAGCGTCGCACTTTCGGGACCCGCGCCGACGCATACGATGATGCGCTTGTGCGCCTGCCAGATGCGCTCGATCGACTGGTCGGCGCGATACTCGCGCATCTGCGCATCGACGCGATCGGCCGTGCGGCGCAAGGCCAGTTCACGCAGCGCGATCAGGTTGCCCTTGCGGAAGAAATTGCGGACGGCGTGTTCCGCCTGACGCGGAAGATAGACTTTGCCGTCGCGCAGGCGCTCGAGTAGCTCGTCCGCAGTCAGGTCGACGAGCGTCACCTCGTCGGCAAGATCGAACACGCGGTCGGGTACGGTTTCCCATACGCGAATGCCGGTGATCTGCCCGACGATATCGTTGAGGCTTTCCAAGTGCTGGACGTTGACGGTCGTATAGACGTCGATACCGGCATCCAGCAGTTCGTAGACATCCTGCCAGCGCTTGAGGTGTCGAGATCCTTGGACGTTCGAGTGCGCAAGCTCATCGACGAGAATGAGCCCAGGCTTACGCGCGAGCGCCGCGTCGAGATCGAACTCGGAAAGCAGGTGTCCGCGATATTCGATCTGCGCGGGCGGCACGACTTCGAGGCCGCCGAGGAGCGCAAGCGTTTCGTTACGACCGTGCGTTTCGGCCACACCGACCACTACGTCGACGCCTTCCTCGCGGCGGCGGCGCGCCGCCTGCAGCATGGCGAAAGTCTTGCCGACGCCCGCCGATGCGCCAAAGAAGACCTTGAGTCGTCCCCGGCGCTGCTTTTCCTCGTCGCGCTGTATTTTGTCGAGCAGCGCGTCGGGATCTGGTCGTTGCATGGTGCGTTTCCTTCGTAAGCGAGCGACTCGCGTCATCGGCATACGGGCAAGGTACGCCGGCTCGCGCGCGATGTCGTCAACGCATTGGTTTCAGCCGGTCCAGCGCGAGATTGAGCTTCAAGACGTTGACGCGTGGCTCGCCAAGCACGCCGAGTTGCCGTCCCGATGTATTTTGCACGATCAATTGCCGGATCTGTTCGAGCGAGAGCCCTCGTGCCTTCGCGACGCGCTGGGCTTGATAGGCTGCTGCGGCGGGCGAAATGTCCGGATCTAGGCCGCTGCCGGACGACGTCACGAGATCGACCGGCACCGGCGCCGTATTCGTCGGATCGGCAGCTTGCAGCGCCGCCAGGCGTCCCTTCACCTCGACGGCGAGCGCCGGGTTGGTCGGGCCGAGGTTCGATCCCGCCGAGCTCTGCGCATTGTAAGGGGTAGGGGAGGTTGCCGACAGCCTTCCCCAGAAGTAGGACGGCGCGTCGAATTGCTGCCCGATCAGCTCGGAGCCGACCGGCTTGCCGTCCCTTTCGATGAGGCTGCCGTTGGCTTGGTGCGGAAACAAGACCTGGGCGGCCACCGTCACGACGGCCGGATAGACGACGCCCGTGATCGCCGTCATCGTTGCAAACATCACCAACACGGGCCGCAATAGATTTTTCATGGTCGTCTCGAAGCAGGAAAGTCAGACCCAGCCGATCGCGTGGAGCGCGATATCGATGAGTTTGATGAACGGGAACGGCAAGAGCAGACCGCCGAGCCCATAGATCAGCAGATTGCGCCGCAGCAGTGCGCCGGCGCCGAGCGGACGATACGCTACGCCCTTCAGCGCAAGCGGAATCAGGAAGACGATGATGAGCGCATTGAAGATCACGGCCGAGAGGATCGCGGAACTCGGCGACGACAAATGCATGACGTCGAGCACACGCAACTGCGGATAGGTCGTCGCAAAGGCCGCCGGTATGATCGCGAAGTACTTCGCGACATCGTTGGCGATCGAGAACGTCGTGAGCGCTCCGCGCGTCATCAGCATTTGCTTGCCGATTTCGACGATCTCGATGAGTTTCGTCGGGTTCGAGTCGAGGTCGACCATATTGCCCGCTTCCTTCGCGGCTTGCGTTCCCGTGTTCATCGCGACCGCCACGTCAGCCTGGGCAAGCGCCGGCGCGTCGTTCGTGCCGTCCCCCGTCATCGCCACGAGCCGCCCCTCGGCCTGATGCGAGCGAATCATCGTCAGTTTGGCTTCGGGCGTCGCCTCGGCGAGGAAGTCGTCCACGCCCGCTTCGGCCGCAATGGCGGCGGCCGTCAAACGGTTGTCGCCCGTGATCATCACCGTCTTGATGCCCATCTTGCGAAGCTCCGCGAAGCGCTCCTTGATGCCGCCCTTGACGATATCCTTCAGCTCGATCACGCCTAGCACCCGCGCGGCGCCGCGGTCGGTTCCGGGCATGCCCGGCCGTTCGGCCACCACGAGCGGCGTGCTGCCACGGCGCGCCACATCGTCCACGAGCGTTTGCACTTCCTGCGCAAAGCGCCCGCCGCTTTCCTCGACGTAACGGCGTATTGCATCGGCGGCGCCCTTGCGGATCTCGCCAGCCGGCACACCGGCGGCCGTTCCCTTGGGAAGGAGGTCGACGCCGCTCATCCGCGTCTGCGCGCTGAAACCGACGAAACTCGCGGCGAGCGCAGCCATATCGCGCTCGCGGATTTGGAAGCGCTGCTTGGCCAGCACGACGATGCTGCGGCCTTCGGGCGTTTCGTCCGCGAGCGACGAAAGCTGCGCCGCATCGGCCAGCGCCTGCTCGGTCACGCCAGGTGCGGGCAGGAAGGCGGACGCCTGACGATTGCCGAGCGTGATCGTGCCCGTCTTGTCGAGCAGCAACACGTCGACGTCGCCGGCGGCTTCGACGGCGCGTCCCGAGGTGGCGATCACGTTCGCCTGCATCATGCGGCTCATGCCTGCGACGCCGACTGCCGACAGCAACCCGCCGATCGTCGTCGGAATCAGACAGACGAGCAAAGCAACGAGCACAGTGAGCGTGACGGCGTGGCCCATATGCGCTGCGGCCACCGCATAGATCGAGAACGGCAGAAGCGTGGCCGTCGCGAAGAGCAGCACCAGCGTCAATGCGACGAGCAAGATGGTGAGCGCGATTTCATTGGGTGTCTTTTGGCGTTTGGCGCCTTCGACCATGGCGATCATCCGGTCGAGGAAGGCTTCTCCCGGGTTGACCGACACGCGCACGACGATCCAATCGGACAGCACGCGCGTGCCGCCCGTCACGGAAGAGAAATCGCCGCCCGATTCCCGGATGACGGGAGCGGACTCGCCCGTAATCGCCGATTCGTCGACCGATGCGACGCCCTCGATCACTTCGCCGTCGGCCGGAATCGTATCGCCCGCTTCGACGATCACCACGTCGCCCTTCAGTAGAGTGGTCGACGCCACGATGCGCGACGGTGCCTTCGAGTGCGGCTCGTCGAGCTTCTTTGCCATCACGTCGTGCTTGGCGCTTCTCAACGAAGCCGCCTGCGCTTTGGAACGCCCTTCGGCGATCGCCTCGGCGAAGTTAGCGAAGAGCACGGTGAACCAGAGCCATAGCGCAATGGCGAGAATGAAGTCCGCGGGTGCATCGGCTTGGCCGATGAGCGCGGCGACCCAGAGAATGGTCGTCAAGATGCTGCCGAGGTAGACGCAAAACATCACCGGGTTGCGCAACTGCGTACGCGGTGCGAGTTTTCGGAACGCGTCGACGATCGCGGGCTTGATGAGCGTGCGGTCCAAGAGCATGCGGGCGGACGCCCGATCCTGCCCTGGGTTGCCCGAGCGACTTGCAGCCAAGGAGTCGATAGTAGTCATGCATTTCCTCGTAATCAGTGGCCGCGGATCATCGCCAGGTGTTCGACCACCGGCCCAAGCGCAAGGGCCGGCACGTAGGTCAGCGCACCGACGAGCGCCAGCGTGCCTAGCAGCAGAACGACGAACAGCGGCCCGTGGGTCGGCAGCGTCCCGGTTGTGGCGACCAGGCGCTTCTTGTTCGCGAGCGAGCCGGCGACGGCGAGCACCGGGACGATCGTGCCGAACCGGCCGAACCACATCGCAATGGCCAGCAGCACGTTATAGAACGGCGTATTCACGGAGAGCCCGGCGAATGCGCTCCCGTTGTTGTTCGCCGCGGAGCTGAATGCGTAAAGGATCTCCGAGAAGCCATGCGCGCCGGGATTGGAAACACCTGCCGTGCCAAGCGGAGAGAGCACCGCGATCGACGCGCCGACGAGCACGAGAAAAGGTGTCAGCAGAATGGCGATCGATACCATCTTCATCTCGAACGACTCGATCTTTTTGCCCACGTACTCGGGCGTTCGCCCGATCATGAGCCCCGCCACGAATACCGCCAGCAGCGCGAAGACGAGCATGCCGTAGAGGCCCGAACCCACGCCTCCGAAGATCACTTCGCCGAGTTGAATCAAGAGCAGCGGCACGAATCCGCCCATCGGCGTAAGCGAGTCGTGCATGTTGTTGACGGCGCCGCACGATGCTGCCGTCGTCGCCACCGTAAAGAGGCCCGACTGTGCGATGCCGAAGCGAACTTCTTTGCCTTCCATGTTGCCGCCCGACTGTTGGTCGGAGGCGCTCTGATCGATGTGCAGAGAAGCGAAGAGCGGGTTGCCGGCCTGCTCGGCGGAGATTTCGCCCCAACATGCCACGGCGAATGCGATCGTCATGGCCGCAAGCACCGCGTACCCTTGACGGCGATCGCCGACCATGCGGCCGAACACGACGCACAGGCCGGCAGGGATGGCGAGAATCGATAGCAACTGGACGAAGTCGGACAGCGGCGTCGGATTTTCATAGGGGTGGCTCGAATTGGCGTTGAAGAATCCTCCGCCATTCGTGCCCACCATCTTGATGGCCTCTTGCGACGCCACGGGCCCCATCGCGATGATCTGCTTATCGGACTTCGTGTTCTCCATCACCGGGTCGCCCTTGGCATCCCTGATCGGATTGCCTTGCGCGTCCGTCTTCGGTGTCGGGTGAGTCGTCACCTGAAGGGTCGAGACTTCCTGGTAGGCTTTGAAGTTCTGAACCACGCCCTGACTCACGAAGATCAGTGCGACGACGACGCAGAGCGGCGCAAGGATGTAAAGCGTGATGCGCGTGAGATCGACCCAGAAGTTGCCGATCGTTTTTGCCGTGTGGCGCGCGAAGCCGCGGATCAGCGCAACGACGACCGCGATGCCTGTCGCGGCCGACAAGAAGTTTTGCACGGCGAGGCCGGCCATCTGGGTCAGATAGCTGACCGTGGCCTCGGGCGTGTAATCCTGCCAATTCGTGTTCGTGACGAAGCTCACCGCTGTATCGAAGGCCGCATCGGGCGTCATCGGGCCGAAGTGCTGAGGGTTGACGGGAAGCCACTGCTGCAACCTCAGGAGGCCATAGACGACAAGCACGCCCAACGCGTTGAAAAGCAGGACTGCGATCGCGTATGTCTTCCACGACATCTCCGCCTGCGCGTCGACACCGGCGATCTTGTAAAGGAAATGCTCCACGGGCCTGCCGATTCTGCGTACGACAACCGACGAGCCCTCGAGCACGGCGGTCATGTATCGGCCAAGCGGAAAGGCCAGCGAGATCAGGACGGCGATAAAGAGCACCGTCTGAAAGAGACTGCTTGCGTTCATTCAAGGTCCTCCGCGTACAGCAGGGCGTGCACGAGGTATGCGAGCAAGATCAGCGTCGAGCCTGCGGCGAGCCAAATCATCCATGCGGTCACGGGCGACCTCCCTGGTTCCGGCCGCTCAGCTTCGCGCAGCCGGCGGTGAGGCCCAAAGCGAGCGCGAGGAGGGCGGCAATGCCTGCCATGTAAATCAGATCCATTGCGAAGCTCCGTAAGCCGATTGCAGCGTATGCCGCGAGCGCCACGCCTGCATGCCGGGAAGCCAGTCCCGGCGCGAGAGCGAGTGATACACGCGGTTGATCCCGGCGCGGTCCATCGTTCCTTACTCCTCTACAGATTGCGACGAGTCGAAGGTTATAGGAGGAGATGTAAATGCTGCGAAAAGAGTGGATACGGACTTATAAAAAAAGCGTAAAAATCACTGGCGGTAAAGGACGTGAGGCGTCTGACGGCGAACGCTGAGCCGTGACTCGAAACGCATGTGCTTCGTGATCGATGTCAGGACTTCGCGACCGCGACCGGCACGACGATTCGCATTGGCGAGAATGGCGGCGTTTAATTGCGCTTCTGCTTGAACCGACGCGAAATGCCGACGAAACCCCGCCGCCTATCTCGATCGCTTGCCCTTGCCGCTTTGCTCTGCTTGGCCTGCACATGGGCCGATCCCGCACACGCCGACTGCTTCGACGAAGCCGGCGCTTACCAGCATGTCAGTTCGATGGTGCTGCGCGCCATCGCCTGGCTCGAATCGCACAACCGGCCCGATGCGATGCATCGCAACGCGAACGGTTCGATTGATTACGGCATCATGCAAATCAATTCGATCCATTTGCGCGAACTCGATCGCTACCACATCTCCAGCGCCACGTTGATGAGGCCGTGCGCGAACGTCTATGTCGGGGCGTGGCATCTGCGCCGGATGATGAACAAGTACGGCAATACCTGGACAGCGATCGGCGCCTACCATTCGGAGACGCCGGCCGAGCGCGACCAGTATGCGCGTCGAATCGAGCATATTCTCGCCAAGTGGCAGCCGCTGGTTTCCTCCCCCACGGCGGAAGAGGTCGACGGCATGCGGATGGCCCGCGCCGTCGTGGCGTTGGACGACGACACGACGGACGACGCGCCGGACGGTGGGCCGGACGAAGGGCCAGCCGTTCCGGGGTGGCCGGATATGAGAAAAATTGTTTTCAGCGCGTTGCAACATTTCCGCTCGTACATGGCACGTACTGCGATATTTCATTTGCAGTGAGTGAGCCCGGGCGGCGGGGCAACCGCCGAGCGCACGCGCGGGCGCGATCGCCAACCGGCAGGCTGAACCATCAAGCGATGCCGCCAACGCTGGAGAAACCCTTGTTGAACGTCCCGGATGCGGGGAAAGCGGCGAAGTTGCGTCAGGCCTGCTATGCCGTGCTCCTGTCGCTGTTGCTCGCAGCGTGCGCCCGTCTCACCCTGGTCCCGCCGCAGAACGAACGGACGGCCGCCGCGGTGAAGCGGATGGCCGTCGCCGGCGACCGGATGGTCGTCGTCGGCATCGCTGCCGGCGCGGGCCGCACGCCCGGCGATTTCCTCGATCCGCAGACGAAGGCGACGGTCGTCGCGCTCGAGCGCGATTATCGCCTGCGCGAGGTATTCGAGTGGCCGATCCTGTCGCTGCAGCTGCATTGCGTCGTGCTCGAAATCGAGGGCAGCCAATCGCGTGACGCGCTGCTGCGCAAGCTCGCGGCGGACCGGCGCGTGCGACTTGCGCAGCCGCTCGTCCGTTTCAGTACGCCTGACGCCGCTGCCGGCCGATGCCACCGTGGCTGCGCCGGCATGCTACGAGACCGGAATCGCGCATGGCTCGCGGCCGCGGGTACCGGGGGTAAGGATTTCCTCACCTCGGAATCAGCCGTTGGCTACCTTGTGGCATGGTGCGAATCCGAGCAAATTGGAGCCGCCGAGGCAGGATTGCTTATCCCTGTCCCGCAACTCTTTCATCGCTTTGCGCTACCTACGGGAGCCTAGCGCTTGCTCCGACCGCGATCCGCATCATGCTATTGAATCAAGCCACACCCTTCTTGGACGACGAACGACCTACCGATGCGGACGACCTGCGCCTGCTGCGGCGCGTGGCGGACCGGGACAAGGAGGCGCTGGCGCACCTCTACCGGGCGTACCATCGCCGGCTCGCGCGCTTTCTCAACCGGTTTACCAGGCGTCCGGATTTGATCGAGGAAGTCATCAACGATACGTTCATGGTCGTTTGGCAAAAAGCGGGGGAGTTCCGTGCCGATGCGCGCGTGTCCACGTGGCTGATGGGCATTGCCTATCGTGTGACGCTGCGTGCGCTGCGCGACGGCAGCTTTCGCTATCAGGAGTTCGTCGCAGACTTCGAAGGCGAGGCAGTGGAGCCATTCGTCGATCATGAGCAGGCCGACTGGGTCGACAAGGGACTCAGCAAACTCTCGCCCGAGCAGCGTGTGGTGATGGAACTCGCCTATGTCATGGGCCATTCGCTCGAAGAGATCGCACAGATCACCGAAGCGTCGGTGACGACGGTCAAAGCGCGGATGTTCCATGCCCGCGTCAAGTTGCGCAACGTAATGCCGATGCTGGCAGGCGTGACCGGAGACGAACGATGAACATGATCGCAGTCGACGACGAACGCATGCATCTGCGGGTCTGGGAGATGCTGCCGTGGGTCGTGAACGGTACGGCCGACGCGAACGAGTTGCGCCGGGTGAACGAACATCTGTGCGGGTGCGCCCTATGCCTGTCCGAACTCTCGCGACAACGCGGCCTGTGCTCCGCCATGAACGAGCGCGAGCCGCAGGCGCCGCACGTCGAGCGCGGGCTCGCCAAGCTGCTGCAACGGATGGGGGATGTCGAAGGCAACACCCAGGCGCATCCGGCGCGAGCGCTGCGGCAGCGCCGAGTGGCGGCAAATGCGGGCTCGCGTGTCGCAACGACGGTCGCGTGCGGTCTGGCCGCGCTGGTGATGTTGGAATCGGGGGCGCTCGCCGTGCTCGGCGAACGGCTGCAGTCGGAGCCGGCGGTGGCCTACCGTACGTTGTCCGAACCGGCTAGCCGCCCCAATCGGGCGGCGATCCGGCTCGTCGTCGACGAGCGGCTGTCCGTTCGCGAGTTACAGGCGCTGCTGGTTTCGCTGAACCTGCAGATCGTCGCCGGGCCTGATGCGAACGGCATTTATTCGCTCGCACCGCTCGGCGCGACGGGCTCCCTCGACGCCCTGGCAGCCGCGCTGCGCGCCGCGCCGGGTGTGCGATTCGCCGAGCCGATCGCGCAGGCGCCGAGCGGACGGTAATGTTCCCGCATGCCATCGGCGCGTGGGAGCACGGCATCGCCCCGGCGCGGGGAGCCCGAAATCCGGACTCAAAAGTGCCAAATGACGTCGGCGATCCAACGGTGCGCGAGCAAGCTGCCGATCTGCGCCTGCATCTTCGTGGACGCGTGCGTGCCGATATACCAGAGATCGACCTGCATGGCGCCATACTCGTAGGTCAGCCCGGCATCGGCATAAACGTAGCCGCCGCCCAATTGGGCGCGCAGATCGTAATAGCCGATGCCGGCTGTGGCCGAGAAGCCCTGTGCAAGCGGCAGTCGGCCTGCGATGTCATAGGAGAACGCCCGCGATTTAGGCGACGGACCGAATGCGGTGTCGGGCGAGGCCGTGATGGTGGCGAACACCGTGTCGCGCCATCCGCCGCGCAGCGCAACCTCGTCGTAATCCATTCGCGTGGCGAACGGCGCATGCTCGAACTGATAGCGTGAAACGATGGTCTGGACACTCCAGTCGCCTGGGAACCGCCACGTGTAGCCGGCGTTGGCGACGATCTTGGCGCCCGTTTCCGGAGAACGCGTCAAGCGCATCGTCAATGCCGACGCACCGATGAAGAAACCACCGCCTGGATCGGGGTACCAGTTCGCGCCTACGCCGAGCGTGGGCGTCTTGTCGCTTTCGACGATGCCGCGCGTGGTCGAACCGGTCGCACCGCTGACGTCGAATTGCCAACCGTTCGGCGCGGCGGCAGCCGCCTGCGGCAGCAACACGCAAGCGGCGACGATACAATGAGTCAACACGACGCGCGCGGGCGCGATGGCTGCGCTTTGGAAGGGAGCGTTCGTACTGCGCCTCGACTTCATAGAAACAACGACTCGACTTGCTGCCGGCACCGAGCGGCTGCGCTGTTAAATGCGGTGAACGCTGCGCGCGTCGCAAACGACGTCTGCCGGATCCATCCTTGGGGGCAAATCTTAAAGCAGATTAAAAAAAAACTCGACCCGGAGCCCACCTTATTGCAACATTTCGCGCGGGATGAGGTACTCACCGTCGTCGCGCATCGGCCGCGGTCGATACCCGCGCCGTTCCGCGGCCAAGCAACAAAGGAATCAAGGAACAACCGATGAATCGATGTACTGCAGGAGGCGCGTGGTGGCGCCGGCCTGCCTGGCTGGGCGCGGCCGCGGCATTGTGGCTTGCCGCGTGCAGCAGCAGCCCCTTGCTCATTCCGGAGTCGGCGAACGACGTCGATCCTGCCGTGGTGGCGCAGATGACTTCGGCCATAGACAAAATGGTGGTCATCGCGGTCGAGAATCCGTCCGAATCGATCCCGACGATGGCTGGGACCACGGCCGGCGGCTACAGCAGCCCGCCGGGCTACCTTGCGTACGGCAGCGCACGGGCAACGATGGCCGCGCTGGCCAGGGACTATCGCTTGCGCGAGCTGACCGCGTGGCCGATCCTGCCGCTTCACGTGCATTGCGCCGTGCTCGAAATCACGGGCGGCCAGCGGCGCGACGCGCTACTGGCGAAGCTCGCACGCGACCGCCGGGTGCGGCTCGCCGAGCCGCTGCAGTCGTTCCGGACGCTGAGCACGGCGTTGAGCTACGACACGGGTTACGAATCGCTGCAACGCGGCCTGCAAGAGATCGATGCGATCGCCGCGCAGCGTGTGACGCATGGCGATGGTGTGCGAGTCGCCGTGATCGATACGGGTGTCGATACGCGGCATCCTGGCTTGTCGGGCAGGATCGCGCTGACGCGAGACTTCGTTGGGCGCGGCATGGCGCAGTTCAATCGCGACGTGCACGGCACGGCCGTCGCGGGCGTCATTGCGGCAACCCCGAGCGATGGACGCGGCGTGATGGGCGTCGCGCCGGGGGCCCGGATACTGGCGCTCAAAGCGTGCTGGAGCGTGCCGGACACAGGTGAATCGCTGTGCAACTCGCTGACGCTCGCGGAAGCGCTGTCGGCCGCGATCGAGGCCCATGCGCAAATCATCAATCTGAGCCTGACAGGCCCGCCCGATCCGTTGCTTGCGCAACTCGTCGATTACGCGCTGCGGCATGGTGCGATCGTGGTCGGCGCGGTACCGCCGGACGGCGACCGCCATGCGTTCCCCATCGGTGTACCCAACGTGATCGGCGCCGATTTGCCGGGCTCGCACGTGAGCGACGTCGTCTACGCACCGGGTCGCGACGTGCTGACGTTGACGCCGGGCGGACACTACGATTTCCTGTCGGGCTCGTCGTTTTCGGCGGCTTACGTGTCGGGCATCGCCGCGTTGTTGCTGGCCGTCGATCCGCATCTCGACGCGGTGCACGTCTATGCGGCGCTCAAAGGCAGTGTGAGCAGCGCCGGCGCTACGCGGACGGTCAACGCCTGTCACGCACTCACGGCCATCGCCGGCGGGGCCTGTGGGGCCACGGCGTCGCTGCATTAGGAAAGACGCTGGGGGCGCGGCCCATTGCTCGATCGATTGGGCGCTTCGCCGCTCGCGGCGGCGCGGGACAGGACACTAGGCCCTCAGCCAGAAGTACGAACCCGAAGCGATCCCTTCGAACATCTCGTCGCTCGACTCGATGATGTTCTGCCGCCAGTAACGGCCGTGCTCGGCGTAATGCGTGAGCAGTTCGGCGACGGTGTCGCCGTTGACGTCGTCGGTGATCGGCAGCCGCAGAATCAACACAATGCCGCCCGTATCGGCGTCGAGCCCGAGCTGCGCCTGATCCTGCGCGTAGATGAGCAGATTCGCCTCGAGCATGAGCCGGAACACGTTCAGCGTGCGGCCTGCCGTGACGGTGCCGTAATGGAAGTTGACGTACATCGCGGCCGGATCGTTCTCGAAGTGATCGAGCCGCACGTCGAAGCCTTCGACTTCGAGCGTATGCGTTTGCAGCACGTAATCCGCATTGGGCAGACCGACGACGGCGCAGGTTTCGCGGACAATCTCGCCGTAACGTTCTAGGCTCATGCGATGCTCCTTGTCGGCAGCGCTGCTGCAATGGGCAAAAAAAAAGCCGCCCGCCGTGCAAACGGCGCGCGGCCCTGCGATGTCGCTACGACTTCTGCGACGCTGACTGTACGCCCGAGGCGGCAGCTTTTTCGACGTTGGTGAAGGCTTCGATCATCGAAATGATCATTTGATCCTCGGCCGCTTGCAGCATGACCGGAATCATTGCCATCATCGACGACTTCATACCGCCCGAAGCGGCGCCTGCACCAATTGTGGATGCTGCGGACATAGCATTCTCCTATAGGAAAGGATTAAGGTGAACTACAGTCGTTGAACAACTGGCATCGTGACCGCGAGGTGTGCCAGGCGATGCTCGTTTCAGCGCGGGTTTTGCCCGTGCGTGTGCAGCTCGTGCAGGTGCGCCACGATTCGGCGCGTCGCGACGAAGCCGCGATAAAGGGTCTGCAACTCGGCGCGTTCCCGATCGCCGCCGGCTCGTTGCGTGGCGTCGGCGAGCTGCCCGGCCGTCGTATCGAGCGCGGCGGTGGCGCGCTTCACGAGCGAGTCGCTCATCGGCGAGGCCAGCGTGGCCTTCAGGTGGGTCAGGTCGTTTGCCACGGGTGCGAGTGATTCGTACATGTTTCGCCTCACTGATCGGATGAAGAAGTGGCAGAGTGCTTCGTCTCTGCTTGCGGATAAAGGTGTTTCACACCGTCGGGCGTTTCGACGTAACGCACGCCCGCGATCGAGATGACCTCGGAATACTGCGCCTGCGGCAGCGCGTGCGCCTCCTCGGCGACCTTCACGTCGATGCGCTTGACGTTCTGATCGAGATCGGTCTTCGCGTGTGCGAGCGAGGCTTGAAACGTCGCCAGCGACGGTACGCTGCCGACGACTTCGAAGGCGCCCGCGCCGCGATACGAAACCTGTACGCCGGGAATGCCGAGCGCCTGCTTGAGGCTTCGGCAGTCTTCTTCGGCCACGTCGTAATGCCGGAGCACGTGGCTCTGGTCGGGTGCGACTCGGGCGAATACGGCACGCGCCGCCACGTCCTCGGCAGCATTTCTGACCATGCCCGTGACCACTACGGCGGCGCCGCGCGGCGTGACATCGAGGCCGTCGATGCCCGCCGAATGGAGTTCGGCGGCGATACGCGACGTCAGCGTGTGCGGATCGGGCATCGCATCGGCGTCGCGCGGCGCACCGACGAAGAGCGCGGCGCCCGTGATCAGCAGCGCGCCGACCATGCCGGCGCCGATGAGCGCGGCCGTGAGCGGGGCGGCGATGCGGCGTTTGCGCGGGCCAGGCGCCGCGGAGGCGGATGCAGCCGGCGCTTCGGGCTTGATCCAGAGCATGCGCAGCAAGTCGACGTCGCTTGGCCACGAATCGTCCTCGGGGCCGGCTGCGAGCACCACGTCGCCGAACGGGATCGGGATCAGGTCCGGCACGAGCGTCACGGTCGCCTCGGCTTCGTCGCCCGGGGCCTGA
The DNA here is from genome assembly GCA_036384755.1 of Trinickia sp. Taxonomy (GTDB): domain Bacteria; phylum Pseudomonadota; class Gammaproteobacteria; order Burkholderiales; family Burkholderiaceae; genus Trinickia. The sequence goes on from DASVLS010000065.1 coordinate 137,075, forward strand.
TGCCAGCGCAACACACCGGCTGCATCGAGCGAGAGCACGATGGCGTGATCGTCCCAGTCGGTCACGCAGATATCGGCGGCATCGTCCGGACCGATCCGGTACTCGCCGGGAACCAGGCGGATCTGTGCGCCTGCATGGGCGCCGGTCAAGATGCGTAGCTGTTTCATGTCGGTTGTCCTGCTATGCGCGTCCTGCATTCAGTTTCGGATAGGGTCAGTGTACGAAGCGACGATGCATGTGCTGGTGTCGGTGCGAAGCAATCAAGGGTTTTGCGAAGATTCGGGCGTTTTTGTCTGCGGCCTAACGTCGTCGTGCTCGGATTCGATGCTCACGGCGGCAAGGCCCGAGCGCAGCCGGTTCGCGGCCAGCGCGAGCTGGCGCGGCGTCGACGGGCGTTCCGCACCGAGCACCATGAGCGGCGCGAGCAGGTTGACAGTGCGCCCACGATCGTCGGCAGGTTGGGGCGCCGCGGTTCGGGGCGCACTGTCCTGCACTTCGAGCAGAAGTTGCTTGACGCCGGCAAGGCCTGTCGGGTTCGGCTTGATCCCGCGCTTGTGCAGCGACTGAAGCGCCGCGTTCAGATCGAGCGAAAGGCCGAGCCAGCGCGGCGTCGCGCGCGCCTTTGCATCGCCGGGCAACTGCCTCGCGATGTCGAGCACGCGCGCTGCCAGCGCACGCCGCATGTCGAGCTCGAGCTGTGCGGGGGGCAGGCCCGGCGTCTCGACCGCGGCAAGCACGCCGTTGCTGGTTGCAGCCGGATCGATGCGCTTCGCTCGGCGGACCTTGACGATGGCCGGGGCCCGGTCGTCTTGTCGCTCTCGCTCCCTTTGCCGCCCTTGCTGGCCTTCCTGCTCGTGGCCTTCTCCCTGACCCTGGCCGCCGCCCTGATGGCGTCCGTCTTTCCCCACACGCTCGTGCCGGCGGTGCGGACCATGCTCGGTCCGCGCCGTCTTCGTCTCCGTCGGCACGTTGCGGCGCACCGGCCGATGCAGGACGAGCGGCTTGCGGCGCCGGTGCTTGAGCTTCGTGAGCGGATGGTTGTGCTTGAGCGTGTGATGCATCGAGGAGGCGATTTCTTCCTTTGCGGCGAAGCGTGCTTCACGATAGAAGCGGCCCTGCTGCGCCTGGCGCCGCGTCCGCGCGATGCCGGCCGCGAGCCGCGCGGCGTCGGTATCGGAATCCGTCTCGCTCGTCTGAGCGTGCGGCGGCGAACCGCCCCCATGGACCGAGATCATGACGGCACCGCCACGGCGATCAGCTGGTGCGCGAAGCGCACGATCATGGCGGCTCCCCAGCTGCCGAATATGCCGATGCCGACGATGGCCGCAACGAGCTTGACGGCGAAAGACAGCGTTTGGTCCTGCAGCGAGGTGATGGCCTGCAGGAACGAGACCAGTAAGCCTGCGCCCGCGGCAATGACGACGATCGGCAGCGACACGTACAGGCAGATCAGCATGCCTTGTGTGGTGAGGCGGATCAGATTGTCGATTTCCATAGCGGTTTCTCCGTTGCGTGCGTTGTGCTCGTCAGCGATAGGTGAGGACGAGCCCGTGAATCAGGGTCGACCAGCCATCCATGACGACGAACAGCAGCAGCTTGAACGGGATCGCGACGTTCGTCGGCTGCACCTGGGTGAGGCCCATCGCCATCAGCACGTTGGCGATGACGAGATCGACCACGACGAAGGCGATGTAGAGCAGAAAGCCGATCCGGAATGCGTCGGTCAGCTCGGTCAGCGTGAACGCCGGCGCCAGCACGATGAGATCGTTCTCCTGCAACTTCGCGGCGAGCGGTTTCGGCCAGATAACCGAGGCCGAATGCAGGAAGAACCGTTTTTCGCGCTCGTTCGTGTGCTTCATCAGGAATTGCCGGAACGGCTCGCGGGCGGCGCCGAACGTATCGATCATCACCTGTGAGGTGTCTTGCCGCATCCGCTCTTGCTGCACGGTATCGAAAGCCTGCGTCGCGATCGGCGCCATGATGTAGATCGACACGAGAATCGCAATGCCGTTGAGCACGGTATTGGGCGGCACCTGCTGCACCCCGAGACCGTTGCGCAGCAGACCGAGCACGACGACGATCTTCGCGTACGACGTGACGACCATCGCGACGAAGGGCAGCAGCGTGATCGCGATGACCGCGATCAGCAGCCCGGTGAAGTCACTGAACTGAATCATCGCCGTGTGTCATCTCGAGAATTCGAACGCCAAGATGCTCGCCGACGGTGACGAGCTCCCCGAAACCGATGGTCTGGCCGTGCGCGCTCAAGCGGATGCGCGCATCGGCGAGCGGCACCGCCAGTTCGACGACATAACCGGGGCGCAGCGCGGTGAGCTGCGAAACGGGCATGGCGACTGTGTCGACCTCGAAGCGGATCGGCAGGCCCAGGCCGCTCACGTCGAACGCGGCCAGGTCTTCGGGTTGTTCGGACGGGGTGTCCATTTCTGCTTCCGTCATGGTGGGTTCTCCTGTCAAGGTCATCGTGTTGGTGCCTACGCGTACCGGCACGCGGATGCCGGGTGCGCCGGGCGTGCCCCATAGCGCGTGGATTTCGGTACTGCGATCGCGTGTCGCGAGCCAGTCGGATAAGCGCGGATCGAGCGCGCGGAGGACGACGTCGCCTGCGCGCAGCGAACGCAGCGTCGCGATCCGCATCGTCTTGGTGCCGAGCGCCAGCCTGCCGGGCACGCGCAGCGCGCCCACCGTCCTCGACAACGGCAGCCGCTGCGTGCCGATGCGCTCTTCGAGCACGTCGAGGCAGCCGTCGTCGGGCGGCGGCACGATGCATTCGAGCGCGAGCGCTTGCGTGCGCAGCGAGATGGCGAAGCGTGCGCTGCCGCCGCGCGGCGGCGATCCGCGGTGAACGGCTGCCACGCTCACCTCGCCAAGGCCCAGCGCTGCGCAGCGTTGGGTCAGCGGTTCGAGCAGCGCGGCGGCCACGGCGTGGCGCAGTGCGTCGTCGGCGGGCACGGGCCGTCCGTCGCCGGCGCGTGCGCCATCGGCGGCGACCGCGGCGAGCGCCGGGTGGCGCGAGAGGTCGATCGCGGCTGCAGCGTGGGCAAAGCCATGCCGCAGTTCGATCCAGCCGGGCTCGTGAAAGCGAGTGGCTTCGGCCGTGCCGACGCGCCAATGCGTGATGCCGTGCTGGCTCAGCCATGCGGGCAGGCGGGCATCGGCGAGGAGCCGGGCGAAGCGGGCGGCTCCGTGCGTGAGCGCGGGCGGTGCGCTGTCCGCCAGCCGCTTGATGGAGCCTGGTTTGCGCGAGGAAATGGACATGGCGGTGTCTGCGGGTTCCATGGTCAGGGTCGGCGTGGGAGCGTCAGTCGACGGCGATCTCGATGTCGCGTGGCTCGCCGCGTTGAGCGAGCGTGGCGGCGAGCTGCGCCTTCAACGTCTCTTCGTGATGCAACACTAGCTGTCGTGAGGGGTTCGCTTGCGTCTCGAACCGAAGCGCCAGAGTGAAATGCGAAAGGCTCAGATGCAGCGTGCAATCCGGCAGGATGGCGGGGTCCAGCGCCAGGCGGATGGCCCACTGACCTTGTGCGCCGACGGCACGGTCGCAGCAGAAGTCCGCGGCGCGCTCGACGAGGAAGCCGACCCAACCGTCGAATTCCTGACGCATCGCTGCAATCGCGCTGATGCACGGCGCCGCGTGCGTTTCGATCCGGCGCCCGATCGGCGCCCGCCGGTGCGTACCGGGCTGAGCGGGTACCGCAGCCCGTGGCGTGGCGTGGCGGGCCGCGAGCGGCGCCGGCGCCTGCTCGCGCTCGCGCGCGAACGTCGATGCCTCGCAAGCCTCGTCCGGTGTCTCGTGCGGCTCGTTGCGCACCGTTTCGCCGCCTTGTTCGCGGGCGGCGTTTTCGTCGCAGCCATACATGGCTTGCGTCGCCCGCCATGCGCTCGTGCGCCGCGGGGCTCGGCGTGCGAGACGCACCAGCGCCCCGTAGTCGGCTCGCCGCACGGTCGGTTGCGCTAGGCCGCCGGGCAACGCGCCAGGCAGTACGCGGACGGGCAGGGGATTGACGTTGTACATGGACATGGCGGCCTCACATGGTCACGCGGCCGACAGGCTGCATCTGAACATGGCCGCCCAGTTCCTGATACGAGTAGACGGGCAGCCAGGCGAGCCGGCTTTCGATCATGCGCCGCACGTAACGGCGGATATCCATCGAGGCGACCACGGCGAAGGCCTCGCGCGGCGTCTCGCCCGCGTGCGCGGCGATGCTGTCCACGAAGTACTGCATTTCTTCGGGCGGCAGCGCGAGGAAATTGCCGGTCGGCGTCTGCCGGATCGCCTGGCGGATGTGCTGCTCCACGGGCATATCGAGCACCACCGCCGCGAGCGCGCGCTGCGCTCCGGCCGCGCGGTGGGCGAGGTAAGGCGCGAGGTCGCCGCGCACGTACTCGGCGAGCAGCAGCGGGTCCTTCTCCTTCGGCCCCCAGAGCACGAGGCTTTCCATGATGCCGCGCACGTTGCGGATCGAGATCTGCTCTTCGAGCAGCCGCCGCAGCACGTCGGCGATTTTTTGCAACGGCACGGCCTTGGTCACTTCGGTCACGAGCCCCGGATAGTCGGCGTTGAGCTGGTCGAGCATCCATTGCGTTTCTTGAATGCCGAGGAACTGCTGGGCACGCATGCGCAACAGGGCGATCGTTTCGTGTGCGATCACATCCTCGGCGCGCCAGACGGTCGCTTTTGCCGGCACGGCGTTTTCGCCGATCCAGAAGCTATCGAGCGCACCGCCGGCCGGGCCGCGCGCCTCGCAGCGCGCCGCGAGCTCGGGCTCGCGGGCCGCGTCGGGCAGCATGACCTTCCCTGCGGGCAGTGCGACGCGGGCGCCGGGTACGTCGTGAATCAAGACTTCGTAACTGGTGGCGGGGAGCTCGGGCGACGACCACATCGTGATGCCCGGGAACGGCAGACCGAGTTCGTCCTGCAAGCGCGTGCGGCAAGCATCGAACGCGTCGTTGAGCCGCTGCGCGGACAGATGCGCGACGAGATCGGGCGCCAGGCGCACGCCGATCGGCGCCGCGAACTGCGGTGCTTTGGTCATGATCGCGGGCGCCTCGCCCTTTGCGCCCGCGCGTTGGAAGGCGGCCACGGCATCGCTTGCCTTGGTCTCGGAGCGCGTGCTGCCTTGCTTCGAGAGCCGATAGCCGGCGAAGGCCAGGATGCCCGCGAGCAGCACGAAGAGCATCTGCGGGAAGCCCGGCACAAACGAGAAGCCGATCAGCAGGAGGCTGGCGAAATAGAGCGGGCGCGCCTGGCCGCCTAGCTGGCGCACGATCTCGTTGCCGAGCGACTTGTCCTTGCGTTCGTCGAGGTCGTTCGAGACGCGCGTGATCATCACGCCGGCCGCCACCGAGATCAACAGCGACGGGATTTGCGACACCATCGCGTCGCCGACCGAGAGAATCGAGAAGCGGTTTGCGGCCTCGCTCGCCGTCATACCGTGATAGGCGACGCCGACCGCGATGCCGGCCAAGATGTTGATCAGCGTGATGATGAGGCCCGCGACCGCATCGCCCTTGACGAACTTCATCGCGCCGTCCATCCCGCCGTGGAGTTGGCTTTCCATGGCGAGATGCGTGCGCTTGCGGCGAGCCTCCTCGGGCGTGAGCGCGTTCGAGCGCAACTCGGCATCGATACTCATCTGCTTGCCCGGCATGCCGTCGAGCGTGAAGCGCGCCCCGACTTCCGCCACCCGCTCGGAGCCTTTGGCGATCACGATGAATTGCACCACGGCGATCGTCACGAAGACGACGAGGCCGACCACGAGGTTGCCGCCGACCACGAGTTCGCCGAAGCTCTCGATGATGTGGCCTGCGTTCGCGTGCAGCAGAATCGCCTTGGTCGACGCGATGTTCAGCGACAGCCGGTACAGCGTCGTGAAAAGCAGCATCGAGGGAAAGGTGGACAGCGCGATCAGATCTTGCGCATAGAGCGTCGTCATCAGTACCGTCACGCTGAGCGTGATGTTGACGGCGACGAGCGCATCGATCGCTTCAGTGGGCAGCGGCAGCACCATCAGAGAGACGATCGCCACCACGAGACCGGCGATGCCGACCTCGCCGATCGCGGGCATGCGGAGTTTACGCAGATTCATGGTCAGGCTCCGTGTAGGTGAGGCTCGGCTCGCGCAACGCGCCCACGCTGTTGACCCAGCGCAGGATTGCGGCAACCACTTCGAACATCGTTTCGGGAATCGGATCGCCGACTCTCACGCGGTAAAGCGTGCGTGCGACCGGCGGATTGGCGACCACGGGCACGCCGGCCTCGGCCGCGTAGCGGCGCACGAGCGCCGCATCGGCGTCGACGCCGCTCGCGACCACCACGGGCAGCGCATCGGTCTCGGGCAGATAACGCAGTGCGACGGCGTAGTGGGTGGGGTTCGTGACGACGAGCGTGGACAAGCCGACGGCTTTCTTTTCCGGCTCTTCCATCACCATTTCGCGGCCGATCTTCTTGCGTTCGCCCTTGATGTGGGGGTCGCCTTCGTCCTGTTTGCGCTCGCGCTTGACGTCGTCCTTCGACATGCGGTTCTGGCGCATGAACAGCCAGTGCGCGACTTTGTAGTCGGCGATGCCGATCACGAGATAGGCGACGGCCGCGATGGCCAGCAGCCGCTCGAGCGAATGCCAGAGCAGGGTGATCAGTTTGGGCAGCGTTTGATACGGTGCGCCCGAGAGCAGCGGCAGCAGGCCGCGGATCGTCATCCACATGATCGCCAGCAGCACCGACGATTTGATGATCATCTTCGCCAGATCGATGACCGCGCGCAGGGAAAAGATGCGCTTCAGGCCGCTGGCCGGGTTGACCTGGTCGAACTTGGGCATCACGGGTTCGAACGAAACGAGCAGGTTCACCTGAGCGGCATTGGCAACGCCGGCCGCGAGCGCGGCGCCGAGCGCGATCGGTACCGAGAGCAGCACGCCGGCTTTGGCCATGCCGCCAAGCGCCACGAGCGTGCTCTGCAGGGAATGGTCGCCGTGAACCGCTTCGAGGGCCGCGTGAACGATCGTGTGCAGCAAGTCGGTCACGAGGTGCAGCGCGGCGGCGAGCATGATCACCACGGCGAGCACGCATACGCTCTCCGCGATGTCCTGGCTCTTGGATGCCTGCCCTTTCTTGCGGACATCCCTCAGGCGCTTCTCAGTGGGTTGTTCGGTTTTTTCCCCGCTCATCGCCGGGCCTCGCTCATGCAATCAATCGACGGGCCGACGATAGCGGCGCGTGCCGCGAAGCGCCGCGCTTGTTGACAATCTGTTGCGATCGGCCGTCACACTCTTTTGCAATTGGGCGAGCACCGGGCCGCAAGTTCGGGCGGCTTCGCAAATACGCTATTCGCTTCGCATCCGGAACGTGCTGTCCACATCCGCTTGTTACTTTGGGTGCAAGACCGATCGCCCGACAGCGAGCGGATGCCACCGACCATAAAGAGGAAACGGAAATGAGCGAAGCGAACGAGTACATGCGTTTCGATGACCACGTCGTCGACATCATGCTGGAGGTGCTCGGCGTGGCGATGCGCGACAACTTCCCGAACTGCCGCATCGATCACGACGACATGTCCTATATCTATGACGCGCTGACGGTGCTGTGTCACCACACGCCCGAGCTCGATATGTTCGAGGGACTGCTCAACGTTGCGCGGCAGGACTTCGTCAGCGCGAGCCACATCTTCCAGCGCCTGGTGGATCAGCGGCAGTGCCTGCCGAGCAGCCGCGCGCTGCTGGTGGTCTGCAAGTCGATGAACAACGACCCGAACTGGGAGGGCGAGGCGCGGCAGATCCTCGACGAGGAAACCGACGACGACACGGTGCTGATGGTGCGCACCGTCATCGCGCGCCAGGACCTGCTCACCGCGATCGAGTCGGCCAAGCGTTCGGGGCAGTTCGAGATGCCGGCTTCGATCGTGGCGCTCAAGGAAGACCGTGCGCGGCGCCAGGCGGCGCAGGCAGAGGGAACGGTGCCGGTGCCGACGCAGATCGATCCGTCGCTGGTCATGGGCGGCCAGTACATGCGCCTGTGATCAGGCGCAATCGCGGTTCGGGAGAAACATCATGAGTGCAGCACCGATTTCGTTTTCGCAGTTCAGCCAAGTGCTCTCGCACGCTTTGGACGGAGGGGGGGCGGCGCATGCCGGCCCGGCGCGCGGCGCGGACGCCTTCCGCGCGATGGCCGAGACGAGCCGCATGACACCGCCGCGCCCGCCCGAGACCGACACCGGCGCAATGGTGTCGCGGCTGGCGCGTTCGCAGGACGCGGCGTTCAAAACCGTGTCGGACGACATGCTCTACATGGTCAACAACGCCGAGCGCATGTCGATGCCGCAACTGACCGCGGCCACCGTCCAGGTGCAACTCGAGACGGCCGGCATGCAGGTCGATCTGCAGACCAAGCTGGCGGTCGTGACGTCGTCGAAGGACGCGCTCGACACGCTGATGAAAAACCAGTGACGCCGCGGTGACCACCATGCGCATGACCTTTTCCCGCTCGCTGCTGCGCCGTGCCGCGCTCCACGCGGGCCTCGCGCTCGCGCTCCTGCTCGCGGGCTGCCACAGCGAGCTGTACGGCAACCTCACCGAGCACGACAGCAACGAGATGGTGGCGGTGCTGCTCGAGAACGGCGTCGACGCGCAGAAATCGACGCAGGACAGCGGCAAGACCTGGGACGTCGCCGTGGACAACGCCCAGTTTGCGCGCGCCATGCAGGTACTCGGCGCAGCCGGCCTACCGCGCCGCAAATACGACAACCTCGGCGATCTGTTCAAGCAGAGCGGGCTCGTATCGACCCCGACCGAGGAGCGCGTGCGCTTCATCTACGGCGTCCAGCAGGAGCTTTCGGACACGCTTTCGAAGATCGACGGCGTCATCGTTGCGCGTGTGCAGATCGTGTTGCCGAACAACGACCCGCTGGCCACGACCGTCAAGCCCGCATCGGCCTCGGTCTTCATCAAGTATCGGCCGAATGCGGACCTCGCCACGCTCACGCAGCAGATCAAGAACCTCGTCGCGCATAGCGTCGAGGGGCTGTCCTACGATCAGGTCGCGGTGACGAGCATGGCGGCCGACCCGGTGGTTCTCGCGGCCAAAGCCCGGCGTGGCGTCCCTGGGCTCTTCATCGGCATCGGTCTGCTGATTTTCTTCTGCTGCGCAGCCGTGCTCTATGTGGTGCTTTCGCGCAAGGCCTCGGCGGGACGTGCCGGCGGATTGATCGGCCGTTTCTTCGGCAAGCGCCCGGCGCCGGCGGAAGGCGCGCCCGCGCCCGTCGAGCCGACGATGACGGCGCACTGAGCCTATGGAGCGGACCATGAGCATTGCACCGAGCCGCGTGCATGAAGGACTCGATACGCCGGTGCGTCGCATCGCCCAGGTGCTGGCGCGCTTCGAGGCGAACCGCCGCGACCTGCTTGCCTGGATCGACCGCTCGTGGCTGCCGGCCTGGGCCGAGCGCGTCCTGCCAGGCCTGCGCTGCGAGGAGGGCGCGCGGGCGCTCGCCCATGCGATCGGGCTCGGTTTGCCGCGGCTCGACGCTTGCGCCGCCGACGATCCGGCGCAAGGATCGTTGGCCATGCTGAGCGTCGAGCAGGCCCTGACGACCTTGCGCGTGCGCTCGCTCTGGTTTCGCCGCAACGAATTGCGGCGTCTGGTCGGCCGCGTCGGCCGCGACCATTGTGCGCAGCTGATCGGCACCCGGGGGGCGGCCGGCCTGCTGCGCCACATTCAGGCCGTGACCGACGGGCCCCAGACCGAATCGCTGCGCCGCGCCGGCATGCCGGCGGTCGATACGCTCACCGCGCCGGCCGTCGCATGGGAGGGCTGGTGCCTGTTTCGCCGCGACGGCGTCTTGCCGGTGGACGGCCCGGCCGATTTGGTGCGGCTCGCGTTGCCGCGCGAATGGTCCGAGCCCGACTGGCTGGCCGGCTGCGATCGGACGATCGATGCCGACGGCTCGGTCCGGACGCTCGAGCTTTTACCTCATCTTTTTCCGGAGCGGTCATGATCCTTTGGCTTCGCGCCCGCAACGGCGACCCACATTCCATCGACGAGATCGCGCCTGAGTTGCCCGCGTGCGGCGTCGGTGTCGAAAGCGAAGACGATGTCGTACGCCGCGAGGCGTTCGCGATGGTCGTCGACCTCGATGCGGCGGCACACGAGATCGAGCGCCAGCGCGAGGCCATACTGGCCGATGCGCAGGCGCGCGCCGACGCGCTATTGGCCGAGGCCGAGGCCGAAGCCGAGCGCGTGCGTGCGCAAGCGCAACACGAGTACGAAACGGCGGCCGAGCGCGGCTACGGGGCAGGGCGAGAGCGCGGGCTGGCCGAGTGGTACGAACGCAGCGCGCGCTCGGCCGCAGGCCAGCGTCGCGTGCAATCGCTGCTGCGCGAACGCATCGTCGAACTCGTGGTCGATGCGACCGAGCAGATCGTGCGCAACGTCGACGTATCGGCGCTCTTCGCGCGCTCGGCCGAAGTGGTCGAGCGCCTCGTCGAAGGCAGCACCTATTTGCGGGTGCGCGTGCATCCCGACGACGAACCCGCGGCCGTCGGCGAGTTCGACCGGCTAGCCGCCATCTGGCGCGAGCGCGGTCACGGCGTCGCTGTCACAGTCGTGGCCGATCGCGCGGTGGCGCGTGGGGCCTGCTTGTGCGAGTCCGATCTCGGCACGGTCGACGCGAGCCTCGACACCCAGTTGGCCGCGTTGCGCGCGGCTGTGACGCGCGCGGTGAAGCGCACGGCCGGCGCCGACGATGCCGATCTGGTCGATGCGGGCGTGGATCTCGAAGCCCTTGCCGACAGCGCGGCGCGGCACGTCGAGGACGCCGCGCCCGAGGTCGGCCATGACGCCGCGCGTCGAACCGATACCGCCATCGACGATGAAGCCGATCCGGACGACGCATTCGAAGGGGACCGCCGCGCAGCCCTTTCTCGCGCAGGCCAGCCGCAACATCAGGATCGCGAGGACCCCGAAGCGGGGACCGAGGCGGAGGCGGCATTCGATGCCGAAATGTATAGCGACGGGGCGGCCGGCGACGGCGAGCCTCACCACGACCCGTACGCGATTCCGTGGCTAGGCGACCCGGAATACGACCGTATCGCGCACCCCGATCATCACGCCGGAGCCGGTTCATGATGGACGACACGCTTGACGATATGCCCCTGCCGGCAGGCTTCGGTGCGCTCTCTGCGCTCACCGAGGCCATCGGCCAGGAGTTGCGCGGTGGCTCGCGCGTCGAGACACGCGGCAAAGTCCTGGAAGTCGTGGGCACGCTGATGCGCGTGACGGGGCTCGAAGTGCGGCTCGGCGAATTGTGCGAGCTGCGCGCACCGAACGGACAGCTGCTGCAGCACGCGGAAGTAGTCGGCTTCTCGCGCAACGTCGCCGTGCTCTCGCCGTTCGGCCGCGTGGCCGACATCTCGCGCTCGACGCAGGTGATCGGCCTCGGGCGGCCGCTTTCGGTTCCGGTGGGCGATGCGCTGCTCGGGCGCACGATCGACAGCCTCGGCACGCCGATCGACGGCGGCGGGCCGCTCGGGTGCACCGAGCATCGCCCGATCTTCGCCGATCCGCCGAACCCGATGAGCCGCCCGATCATCGATCGCGACCTGCCGACGGGCGTGCGCATCGTCGATGGACTGATGACGTTGGGCCTGGGTCAGCGCGTGGGCATTTTCGCGCCGGCCGGCGTCGGCAAGAGCACGTTGATGGGCATGTTCGCGCGCGGCGCGCAATGCGACATCAACGTGATTGCGCTGATCGGCGAACGCGGCCGCGAGGTACGCGAGTTCGTCGAACACATTCTCGGCGAGGAAGGCATGGCGCGCTCGGTCGTGGTGTGCGCGACGTCGGACCGGTCGTCGATCGAGCGGGCCAAGGCCGCGTTCGTGGCGACCGCCGTAGCCGAGTATTTCCGCGACCGCGGCATGAGCGTGCTGCTGATGATGGATTCGCTTACGCGCTTTGCGCGCGCGCAGCGCGAGATCGGCCTGGCTGTCGGCGAGCCGCCGGCGCGGCGCGGTTTCCCGCCTTCGGTCTTTGCAGAGCTGCCGCGGCTCGTCGAGCGGGCGGGATTGTCCGAGCACGGCGCGATCACCGCACTCTATACCGTGCTGGCCGAGGACGAGACCGGCGGCGATCCGGTCGCCGAGGAAGTGCGGGGCCTGCTCGACGGCCACATGGTTCTTTCGCGCGAAATTGCCGCGCGCAACCAGTATCCGGCCATCGACGTGCTCGGCAGCCTCTCGCGCGTGATGCCGCTCATCACGACGCGCGAGCACATGGATCGGGCTGGCCATGTGCGGCGGCTGCTCGCCAAACACAAGGAGATCGAGACGCTGCTGCAGATCGGGGAATACCGGCCGGGCGGCGACCCGCTCGCCGACGAGGCCGTCGCGCGCATCGATGCGATCCGCGCGTTTCTCTGCCAGCGCACCGACCAGTTCTCGTCGCCGCGCGAGACCGCTGCCGCACTTGCGGCGCTTGCGAACTGAACCCCTGAGGCCGCCGATGACCGAGGCAGTGACCGAGGCAGTTGAAGAGCGCGCGCCATGAAAGACAGACGATTGTCGGCCTTTGGCCTGATGCTCGACAAGCGGCGCCGCCTCGACCGCACGCTGCGCGAAACGCTTGCGGCACAGCGCGCCGAGCTCGAGCAGGCCGAGGGCTTCGCGCGCGAGAAGCAGGCAGCGCGCGACGAGGCGAATGCCGTGCTGAACGGCTGCGACCACCGGATCGAGGCGATGCTCGCCGGCCAGGAGGCGATGTCGCTGCCGCATTTCAACCAGCTGCGCGAGTACCGCGTGGTTCTCGTCGAGCGCGTGACGGCCGCCGAGGCCGAGCTGCGCCGGGCCGAGGCCGATGTGGCGCGCCGGCGCGACGAGGTTGCCGATACGCGCGCTCAGATCGTGCGCAACGAAGGGCAGATCGACGTCATCGAGCGCCGCATCGAGAAGATCAAGGCCGAGGTCGAGCGCGAGGAAGAGGATCGGCAGGACGACGAGATCGAGGAAATCATGGTTGCGCGGGCAGTCCGGCTGCGCGCAGCCGCGATCGAGACAGGAGATACGGTATGAACAGGTACGATGGCGCGCTTGCGGCGGCGGTGGATAGCCCGTCGCTCAATGGCGTCTGGGTCGCGTGCGTGATCGAGGCGCTGCTCGCGCATGGCGTGCGCCATGCCGTGCTGTGTCCCGGCGGTCGCGCGAGCGCCATGTGTTTGGCCATGGAGCGCGATGCACGGATGAATGTGGCGCTCGTGAGCACCGACGAACGCAGCGGCGCGTTCGCCGCCCTCGGTATGGCCAAGGCACACGGCGCGCCCGTGGCGGTCGTGACCACGTCGGGATCCGCGGTGGCCAATCTGCTGCCCGCACTTGTCGAAGCCGAGGCGAGCGGCATCCCGCTCGTTGTCGTGAGCTGCGACCGGCCGCGCCATCTGCGCGGGGCCGGCTTCGGACAGATGGCCGACCATCTCGGTGCGACGGCCGCGGCGACGCGCGCGCAGGCCGATCTCGACGACCCCGTCGATGCGCCCGAGGCAGTCATGCGCGCACGGCTGAGGCTCGATGCGGTGCTGCGGCAGATGGCAGGCAGCGTTCACCCGGAGCAGAACGGTGACGGGCACACGTCCGCGCGCCGCGCGGCACCCGGTCCGGTCCATCTGAACGTGCCGTTCGCGGGCGTGTACGATGCGCTGGAGACGTTGCCTGTCCGTGACGCGACGATTGCGGCCGTGGGTGCGCCGCTCGACGGCGAGCGCGACGCACGCGCGGATGCGGATGCGAGGGGCGATGCCTGGAGCCGCGACGACGCTTCACGCCTGGCCGGGCGGATTGGGCAATTGCGCGCGCAGCGGCGCGCGAATGGCGATCCGAGCGAGACGTTGGCCGGCGGCACGCTGAACGGACTCATCGTTGCGGGGGCCGAGCCTGGGGCGACGCCCGATGCAATCCTTGCGTTTGCGGCGGCCACGGGCTATCCGGTGCTGGCCGATGTCGGCAGTGGGTTGCGTGCCCACCCGTCCGCTCGCGGCGCGCAGTCGGCGCCGGGTGCGGGCGCGCTGGTCCTCAATCCGTTCGATGCGCTCGCATCGCGCGCGCCGATGTCCGATGCGCGTTGTGAATTGATCGTGCGGTTCGGGCTTGCGCCCGTGCTGCCGACGCTTCACGAATTCCTGAAAGCGAACGCCGACGTGCCCGTCGTGAAAATTGCCGCCTGCGCCGACGAACGCGATTATCTTCACCCGGCACTCGATCCCCGCGATCTGCTGAGCGGCGTCGATGCACCCGCTCTGGACCGGCTCGGAGCGCAACTTCGCGCCCACGTCGGCGTGGCGGGCGAAGCGTGGCGCATGCGCTGGGCGGACCGGGCGGCCCATGGCATGCGCGCGCGCCGGGCCTGCGTCGCGCGGCTCCCCTGGGGCGAAGTGTCGGCCGCGCATCGCTTGCTCGATGCCGAGGGCTTCGCATTCGTTCACGTCGGCAATTCGATGTCGGTGCGGCATGCCGATATCGGCTACGACGTTCGCACGAGCGCGCAGGATCTCTATGTCAGCCGCGGGGTGAGCGGCATCGACGGCACGCTCTCGACGTTCCTCGGCGAGGCGCTTGCCCGCCGCGAGCCGGGCCTGCTGCTCGTGGGCGATCAGGCGCTGCTGCACGACCTCGCGGCGCTCGCCTGCGCACAGCGTGTCGACGTGCCGGCGTGCGTCTGCATCCTCAACAACGGGGGCGGAGCGATCTTCGACTACCTGCCGCTCGCGGCCGATCCCGGCTATGCGCGCACGATCCGCAACCGCTACGGCTTCGACTGCGCGGCGCTCGCACAGGGGTTCGGGCTTCGCTATCGAAGGGCCAGCTCGTGCGTGACGCTCGACGAGGCGCTCGCGGCAGCGCGCGGTCACGCCGGCGTGACGTTGGTCGAACTGGTCGTCCAGCCGCATTCGGGCATTGCGCAGATGCATGCGCTCGCGCTGGCTTTGGGGGCGAAGTGATGGAACGCCTACTCCTGCCGCTTCCTTCGCCGGTTTCCAACGAGGTTGCTGGCCTCCCGCTTGTCGAGCCGGCGCGGGCAAGCACGTCCCCGCTTGTCGAGGCGGGCGCGGCGGACGATCCCGTCGCGGCTTCGCGCGCGGCGCTCCAACGTTATGCGCAGGCCGAGGCGCCCGACGAAGTGTTCCTCGCCGACATGCAGCGCCGCATCGACGCCGCCGGCCGGTATGCCGCGCGGGCGAGGCGCACCGACGACCCGCTGCGCGTGCTGCTGTTGAGCTACAGCGGCGCCGGCAATACGGGCGCCGATCTGCGCACGATCGAGACGATCGCGCAGATCCAGGACGTGTTCGCACACCGGGTTCCGCGCATCAAACTTGCCGCACTGGGTACGCTGTTCGATCATCGCGTGCTGGCGCGCGTGAAAAAGCTCAATTCGCGGCTGCCGTATTTGCCCGATGTGCTCGAGGAAGCCGTGGCCGAGGCCGACCTCGTGCTCAACGTCGAAGGCTCCACTTATACGTCGAAGTTCTCCGATTCGCTGGCCGGCATGCTGATCGGCGGCGTTGCGCTTGCGCACGCACGGGGATGCCTGGCCGTTTCCTATGGCGTCGACAGCGGCACGATGAGTGCGTCGCTTCAACGGTTCGTGCGGCGCAATGCGCAGCGTGGCCTCGTCATCTGCCGCAACGACGCAGCATGTGCGCAGTTGACCGAACTGGACGTGTCGGGCCAGCGCGGCGCGGACGCCGCCTGGCGCTGGCGGGCTCGCGAACGGGAGACGGTGTGCGGCGGTCGCGTTGCAGTGCTCTGCGTGCAGAATCCGTTCTGGTGGCCGGTATACGCCGATGCGCCACGGGCGCGAGCGCTCGATGCGGCCGGCGAGGAATCGCCGCTGCGTTATGGCGCGCTGCACTTTCATAGCTGGAATGCGGCGCGCGAGCATGCCTACGACTGCTACCTGAGCCGCTTCGCGGCCCTCGGCGCAGGCTTGCGCGAACGCGGCTATGAGCCGGTGATCGTCGGCATGGAGCGGCTCGACGAGGCGGCTTGCCGCGACCTCGCGGCACGGTTGCCGTTCGCGGTGCGCATCGTGGCGCGCGGACAAGCGGACCTCGAAGCCGTGGCCACTACCGTCGCCCATGCGGACTGCGTGGTGACGACGCGCTATCACGCGGCCGTGCTGGCTGTTTCGCACGGCGTGCCGGTCTTTGGGCTATCGATGGACGAGCGCATCGACCGGCTGCTCGACGAGGCGGGCCTGGGCGACTGGCGCGCGCGCTGCGACGACGAAGGCTCGACGGCGCGCGCGCTCGAACGTATCGCCACGCTCGACGACGCCTGCGAGCGGTCGCGCATCGTTGCGGCCTGCGAGCGTTATGCCGGCGCCCAGCGGATCGTGTTCGACCAGATGGGCAAAAACCTCGCCGCGTGGGTCGAGGCGATTCATTTCGGATGATGACGGAGCCTGGTGCGCCATGACGCAAATGTTCTTGCAACTGCCCGGGCTGAACGCCTCGGTCCTCGACTTTCTGACACTGGTGGCGCTTTGCAGCACGCGTCTGATGGTCGTCATGAACATGTTTCCGCCGACGGGCGACACGATGATGCAAGGCGTCACGCGCAACGCCACGGTCATGCTCTGGAGCACCTTCATCGCCTACGGACAGACCCCGCTGATCCCGCAGCTTCATGGCGCGGTGCTGGTCGCGATGGTGGCGAAGGAGGCGGTCATCGGCCTCGTGATCGGCTACGCGGCGTCGCTGATCTTCTGGGCTGCAGACAGTATCGGCGCTTATATCGACGACGTGGCGGGCTACAACAACGTGCAGATGAGCAACCCGACCAACGGACAGCAGACCTCGATCACTTCGACACTCCTCTCGAACTGCGTCATGACGGCCTTCTGGCTGCTCGGCGGCATGACGTTCCTGCTCGGCGCTGTCTACGAGTCCTACCACTGGTGGCCGCTCGCGAGTGCGACGCCGGTACCTTCGAACATCCTCGAAACGTTCACGATGCACGAGACCGACTCGCTGATGGAGATGGTCGCGAAGATTGCGGCGCCGATCACGGCAATTCTGGTGCTCGTGGACATCGGCTTTGGATTCATCGGCAAGAGCGCGCAGCGGCTCGACTTCAACACCCTGAGCCACGCCGTGAAGGGGTTGCTTGCGGTATTGCTACTGGCGCTGCTCATCGGCGTGTTCATCGACGAAGTGCACAGTCAGCTCGCGCTGACCGACATTGGCCCGCAGATGCGCGCACTGGCGGGGCAGCGGTAAGGTCAGTGCGCGCCGGGCTCCGGCGGCCGGGCGCGAAGCGCGTATCGGCGCCGCCGATATTTGGACGCAATCGTCATCGAGAGGCAACCCCATGCTACGCATTTCTTCGCTATTTTCCCGGCCTTTGACGCCGGACGTGACGGCCGAAGCGACACGCGAGGCCCGACCGGGCCTTGCCGACAAGCGTTCGCATAGCGCTCGCGTGCCCGACGGCAGCCCGGTGCTGAAGCGGCTGCTCAACAGCGTCTCGTTTTCACGGAACTCGGGTTCGTCAGGGCACGCCGCCGTGCGGTTGAAAGCGGCGGCGCGCGAGCAGGAGGCCGTTGCGCCGGTACGCACGGACAAGGGCAAGTCTGCGCTGACCTCGCTCGCTCACAAGAACGCACCCACGCCTCGGACCGCGCACGAGGCCGGCCAGCGCGCCGGCGACGGCGCTTCGACGTCTGCTTCGGCGCCGCACCGGCCAATGCTTGTCGAGCTGATGCACGCGGAGCGCGAGACCGAGCTGACCCGGTATGGCATGGAATTGATCCACGGGCCGATTCGCAGAGTCCAATGGGCCGAGGGTATCCCCGAGATCGATCGAGCCGATAAGGTGGCGGGCCTAGCGAAGGGGCAGCATCCTCCTGTTGCCACCCGTGAGATGTCGGACAAGGAGTGGGTGGAAATCGGCAATCAGATCGGGAGGAACGATCGATACGAGAAGAGCTTCGGGCGGGGGTCCCTGCCGATCGAAGACGACGATGCTACGGGCGAGCCGGTGATCAACGCGCAACCGGAGAAGCCTGCGCTCGATATGTCGTCGATGTGGGCGCAGATCCAGGACGACGACGGCTACGACGACGGGCTGTAGCGTTGGCGATTCGATTTATCGCAACTGTTTCGACAGCTTGGCCAATTCGCTTTGCAGCGAGGAGAGCTGGGCTTGAATCGCGCTCAGCAAGCGTTGCGCTTGCGGGCGTAGGCGTTGCGTTTGGAACGCGGCCCAGTCGGCTCGTATTGCCTTTTCGTAATTCCGCAGCTTGTCTTGCGGGGCGGCCCCCAGCTTGTTGATCTCGCTTTGCTGCAACAGTTGCTCCATCTCGCCCGCGAGTCCCTTCAGCTCCGCGTACCGGGTCGACAAGGCGTTCGCCAACCTGCGCTTGCCCTTTTGCGTGAACGTCGAGAGCACCGCCGTGCTCCACGATACCGGTGACGGGCCCGATGCGATTCGATTCGCCGCGTTGATCGCTCGTTGCAACCCGGAGGCCACCTTCGTGTGATGGGCCGCGATGTCGTCGAGCGGATCGGTCGCCGGGCGCGAGGGTTTCTTGCGCAACGGCGCCTGCGGCATATCGATGAGACTCTGTTGGCTCGTAGCCATGCCACCCTGGTCGGCGTCGGGCCGACGCCGAAAGACGTCGTCGAGCCCGGCCCAGTCGTCCAGTTCGGTCGCTGCCTGTTCGACGCTCTTCGTCATCCACTCGCTGAACGACGGCTGGCGCGTCAAGCGCGGGCCGTTACCGCTCGTGCCGGCTGGCGGCAGTGGGGGCGGTTGCCGGAATGGCGTCTCTTTTCTGTCTTGCAGCGCCTGCCAGGCAAACGGCCCGGGCGGGGCGTCGTACTTCGCCGCGCGCGTTGCCGTGCTCGATCCGCCGCGGTTGCCGAGCGTTTTCAGGTTATGGAGCTGGCCGCCTGCGCTCGGCAGCGTACTCGAGCGCGGTCCTTGCTCGGCGGCCGCCACCTTCGACGGTTCGGGCAAGCCTAGGCCGATACTCGCGGGGAGAGGCGGAAGGGTGGGGATATTCGCTGCCATGGTCGGAGTTCCGTTCAGCCAAACGTGATCAAGGGGAATGGATTCGACTGTAGCGTGCCGGAGCGTTCGGCGGCGCAACGCCGCGAACTGGCGAGCGACGAGGCGAAGGGGGAGCCCGCGTATCGCGAATCGTCGGATTCAAGCGGCAAGGTCATGACCGTTAGGGACGTGCTCGTCGATCCGCGCGCGGCGAAAAAGCCAGGCCGATGGCTCACCGCTCACCGCTCACCGGCGCTGCTTCGAGCGCTTCGATAGCTTCCGTTCGACGTAGGCCAGCTCCGCGCAGACTGCCTGGAGCCAGCGTTGCGCTTCGGGACGCCAGCGCCGCGTCTGCGCAAGCGCTCGGTCGGCACGCAGCGCTTTTTCGGAGCGCGGCGGCGCTTGCCTATCCTCCGGGCCCGCACCGCCCCGGTTCTCTTCGCTCTGATCCAGCAGGCGCCGCAATTCGGCCGCGAGCCCCGCGAGTTCCTCGCACTGCGCCAACAAGCGGTCCGTCCTGTCGCGCCGGCCGGCGCGCGTGAACGTGGCGCGCAAAGCCTGTGTCCACGATTGCCGCGACGGGTTCGTGGTGATCTGCCGGGCCTTGCTGACCGCCAGCCGGAAGCCGACGGCAAGCTGCTCGTGGAGGTTGGCGGTGTCGCCGAGCGGGTCGGGCGTCGCGCGCGGCTGTGGCAGGCGCCCAGGTCCAGCTACCGAGGCGCCATCGGCACGCGAGCCGTCACCGGCCTTGCCTTCACCCGACGGCAGGCGATCGACAGGGTCATGCTCCGTCCCGTCGTTGCCCGCGGGCTCGGCGGAGCCGGGCCTCGTATTCGGCGGCAAAGACGAAGGACGGTTGCTGTCGCTCATAGTCGGAAGCGTCTTCGATCAAATGCCTTCGCTGGCGGTTGCGCGCGCGAGCAGTTGCCGGCATAGCGCCGGGGCGATCTTGCCGCGGTGGATGACCACGCTCTCATGGCCTTGCCTTGCGCGCGCGTCCTGCCACTCGCGGTTGTAGCCGCGTTGCTCGTCCGATTTGACGTGAGCGACGGCGAAGTGCGTGTCGGGCAGAGCGGCCAGGTCCCGGGCATGCACGGCGCGCTGGGTGTGGATGTGCAGCCACATCGGGCGAGGCAGGGTGCCGTTGCGCAGGGCCGACGGCTGGAGCCTGAGCTCGAACAAGGTGCCGGGCTCGCCGTTCAGCGGCGTGGCGGCGGCCGGCGCCAACGCGCGTTCGGCGAGCAGGCGCTCGACATGTTCCTGGATCGGAAACGGATAGCGTTTCATATGCTCGACGGTGTCGTCCGGCAGCCTTGCGCGCAGCGAGCGCGCGAGGCCTTCCGCCTGCGCTCGCATCGGACGAAGCTGCTCGATCTTGCCATGGAGATCGTCGGCCTCGGCGGCGCTGAGTCCCCAGCGTTGGCGCTGCACATCGAGCACGTCCAGGCAGGCGCGCATTTCACGGGCTTCGTTGGCGAGGCGCTCGATCGCGTTCTCGGTGACATACGCCGCGTTCTCGGGCGAGAGTTGCCGTCGCGCCTGTGCCACCTTGCGCTGCTCAGCGGACAGGTCGAATGCAAGCAGCGCGTCCAAGCGAGCGAGCCGGTCGGCGATTTCGCCGCGATCCGGCGGACTGCCTGCCGCCGACGAATCAGCCGCCAAAGAGGCGGCGGCCCGAGCCTGTTCGCTGTTGCCGAGAATGTACGTGCCGAGTTCGGTACGCGCGAGACCTTCGGTGCGAGGCGCTTCGGGGCCGCCTTGCGGGGTGGCCGCATCAGGGACTGCCGAGGTTGCATGCAAGTCGAGCGGCTCGAGCGGCTCGAGCGGCTCGAGCGATTCGGATTCAGGCTGCGATGCGGGCCCGCCCCGGCCCGGTTTGCTTTTGGCTTTGCTGCCTTTGGCCTTGCTGCCTTTGGCCTTGCCCTTACCCTTGCCTTTGCCTGCGCGGGCGGGCTGCGAACTCGAAGCCGCTGCGGCAGCGTCGAGTGTGAGCGCGGCCGGGACCGCGCGCGCGTCGGGCGCAGGCGCCTGCTGCGTCGCACGCGAGAGTTCGACCAGCCGCAGGGCGTCGTTCGCAACCAACCAGGACAGTTCGATGAGCGGAGCGCACGCATCGAGCGGCAACGTCGCGAAATCGGGATCGTTCCGATGGGCGGACAACGACTCGTCGAGCGCCGCCGCGAACTCGGCGAGCCGCGAAACGACGCCGTCGAGCACGATGCACGCACTCTCTGCGAGCGGCTCGCTTGGCGCTTTGGCCCGCCATGCGAGCAATTCGTCGCGGACCGATTGATAGGCGTGGAAGATGTCGGAGTTGAACGTCTCCATCAACGTGAGCAGGCCGTTCTCCCCATAGAGCTTTTCGGCCGCGGAATCGCCGAGGGAGAGGCTTGCCACGGCCAGACGGATGGTTTCGCTGTCGGCAACGGCACGCATCACGTTGAGTTGGCTAGAGAAGGCGACCACCGCATCGATGCGGTGGTTGGTCTCGTAACCTGCGCTGACGCGGGCCGGCAAGTACGGCAGATTCGTTCGAAGGCTCGCGTCGATGTCGAGCAGGTGCGCCGCGGCAGTGGCTTGAGTCGCCCAATATTCGATGAACGGCGCCCGCCGCGCCGACAACGAGTCCACGCCGACGCGCAACGCGGCAACCTCGTTCTCGGGGAGCTGCCTGCCCGACGTGCGGATCATCGGCAAGTAGCTCCAAAATTCGGCGAGGCGCTCGTTGAACAGCGCCAGGCGCTCGGTGTAGGCCGTCGTCAACAAGCGGGTCATCTCGGGGTGCACGTAGGTGGTCACGCTTTCGTAGATCTTCTCCAGCTCTTTGTCGCTAATCATGCGGATCGCTTCCGCGCGCGGCAGGCTGGCGCGGTGCACGAACAGCGGCGGGCACGCCTCGACGATTTCCATCCTCGTGCGTATCGCCCAATCGCCGCCGCCGTGCACCGCGGATGCCTCGGCGTCGATCGGGCGCCACTCGGCCAGTTTGTCGTGGACAGCCCTGACGAGCGCGGCCCCGGCCCGCTTCGCCGCGATCCCGCGATGCGAACCCGATGCGCCCGGCAGCGCCGTGCGCGGTGCCGGCGCACCCGCGGGCATGCCCGCGGGCCGCTGCCTAAGCGACAGGTCCCTGAGCGGTGCCGAAAGCGCCGATGAAGCGGCGGTCGACGTCGCTTGTACCGGCGCGGGGCGGGTCGTGCCGCGGGGGCCGGGCTGGCCGGACGGGGTGGATGCCGGGGCGGTGGGCGAGTGCGGCGGCGACAGAGAAGTCTGGGATACGTCCATGTACGAATCGGGCGCTAGATCATTCGGCTGGCGTGGCGAACAGGCCGGTCAATAGGGCGAGACCCAAGGATGCAGATGGCTGATCCGTGCGCCTTCGCCTTCGGCCCAAGCGATCGCATACTGGCTCGTGCCGGTGCGCGAAGGCGGCGCGTCGGCCGCATCGCTTGCCCGCACGCCATGACCGATCGTTCGGCCGTGGTCGTGCAGGGCGTTGATGCGCCCGCCGGGATGGCGCCCGGCAATTTCGTCGAATGCCTGCCGCGTAGTGGCGCGCAGGGCGGATTCCGGCCGGCCAAGCTCGTGTTCGCTGATCTCCGCGATCACGCGCAGCAGGTCCACGCCGGAGCGAAAGGTCCCCGTGCGTGCGGTCCGGTTGTCGTGGCGCACGCGGGCGCGCATCTGCGCCGGCGTCTGTGCGACGTGCATCTTCAGCGCACGCCCAAGCGCCGTCGGCGAGATCAGGCGCGAGAGCGCCGGGTCCGCAAGCGCTTCACGCAGACCGGACTCGATCTCGCGTTCGAGCGAGGCAGCCTGCTGGCCGCGCGCCGCGCTTTCGCCGGCGCGGCGGCGCTTGTGCGTGCGCACACCCTGCATGGTCTCGTGCGCCTCGCCGAGTTGGCGCTCGATGCCCTCGAGCTCGTCCGAGGCATCCATGTGCCTGGCGCTGAGCGTGGCGTGCATTTCGAAGGTCTCGCGGTGCTTGTCCGCGTACTCGAGCACGGCGCCTTGCAGCCGGCTCACGATGATTTCGAGCCTTTCGCGATCGGGGCCCGCATGGCTCGCCGTAGCGGCTTCGTCGATCGCGGGCGCCGCCGAAGAACGGCGCATCGGCGTTTTCGCGAGCTGCGCGCGCTCGGCGCCGAGCCGCTGGATCATGCCGTCGTAGACGGGGGGCAGTTTGGGCGCGACTTCTCTGCCCAACTTGTCGAGTTCGTCGTTTTGCGCCTTGGCCGGATCGATGGCTTTCAATTCCTCCGCGAACGTCCTCTGTGCGCTTGCCAGCACCGTGACGAGGGCGTCCTTGTGCGTCCGGAGATGCTCGGCTAGCACCTTGAACTGCTGGAATGCGCGCCTCGTACTTTGGCCGCGATAGACCTGGTCGTGGACCAGCAACTCCTTCGTCGGGGAAGGGCCGGTGCCGAACGCGGCTACCATTCCATCGGCCTCTTTCATCAGCGTCGTTGCCGCCTTTTGGGCAAGCCCGCCCTCGTCGTCGACGAACGGCCGGTAGCCCGGCATATGTTTCCGCACCGTGAACGGAAACTGGTGTTCGAGGTTGACCCCGATCAGATAGATTGCGATCTGACGAACGACGCCCGTCTTGGCCATGTCCGCAAACGGCTCCACCTCGAGCTGAGACATCAGGTGGAAGAAGCCGGCCAATGCCTGCATCGCATCCGTGCTATTGGCTTCTCCGCCGGCGGCGTCTTCGATGCGCCGGAATGCGTCGTCGGCCGCTCGCTTGAATTGCTCGCCCGGCGTTGCCGATCGGTCTCGGCGGCGGGTGCGCTCGGGCGTCCAACTGTCGATCCAGGCATCGATGCTGCGCTCGAGTTGCTCGTTGACCGGGTTCGCCTCCTTGCTGAAGAGCGACTTGAACGAGGCTTTCGCGATGTCCGACGCCGTTCCGAGGGCCGACCACGTGCCGAGCTCCTTGAGCTTGTCCCGGTTGGCCACCGCCAGCGCCTCTTGTGCGACCGCTTTGCGGCTTCCCTTGAGCAGACGGATTTCGTTCTCGAGGGCGGCCATGCGATCGGGCACGGTGGTAGCCGCGGCGGACGGACGCGGCCGGGCCGGCGTAGCGGAGGCGGGGCCCGCTTCGTCGAGTTTCGCTTGGTATTGTTCGAGCAGGTCGACCTTGCGCGCCAGCACAATGCCATGGCGCGCCATCTTGTCGAATGCCGCCTTGCATTGCTGCGCCAGAACCGACACGTTCTCTTGCGCGCTCCCGCGCTTCGCTTCGAGCTGGTCGATGAGCTTGCCGACTTCCGCTTCGGAGGCCGGCTGCGCGGCCTCGGCCTGCCTCGGTTCGGGCGGCCGCCTCAGCGCCGCGAGCTGCGCTTCTTTATCGCCGAGGGCCTGCGCGCGCTGGCGCACGGCCGCGGCGTCGGCATGGGTCGGTGCAGCAACCGCATGCCCGGGCGCGGCATGCTGCACCGTCGGCCGGTGCGGCAACGGTGCCGATGAACTCGGGCGCGCGAGCTTCGCCAGCGCATCGGCCTGCGGCTTGCGCACTTGCGAAGGCCCGGCCTGGCCGAGGGGGCGGCTGGCCTGCAGCGAAGACAGGTGCTCGAGCCTGCCGCCGGCGGCTGTGCTCGGTGTACTCGAAGGCTGCCCGCGCGGGCTGTCCTGGCGGACGTCATGGGCGCTTTCCGACGGCGTGAGGTCGGGCGACGGCGAAGTCGGGCTGACGGTTTCGATTCCCATAGTGGCTCGGGCGTGCGTGTGGTTGGGCCGCTGCGTAGGCGAAGTGTCGGCGCAGCGCGGTTTTCTCAGCGTTATCTGCGATGCTAGAAAGGCAGGCCGCATCGCTCGCGAACGAATGCGAAGGGGCCGCTAACGATGCGAAGCACGGCCCGCCTCTCGCGACGATCAATTGTTGTTGTCGCCCGGCTTGGACATGGTGCTCTGGAACGAGTCGAAGATCTGGAACATCATTCCCATTTCCATGCCGCCCGTCATCAGCTGCTCCAACTGGGCGATATCCGCGTCGTTCATGCCCATCAACCCGCCGGTGATGCCGCCCATGACGCCGCCGATAACGCCGCCGACAACGCCTTCGGCGCCATTGAGGACTTTCTTGCCTACGCCTTCAATCGCATGCCCCGCCTTGCTGAAGTCATGCTTGACGCCATGCCAGAAACTATGCCATGACATGATGTTTCTCCTTTGGTGAATTGGAAAAGCGGCAATCGCCGCGCTTCGACGGTAGCGGGCGTTTCGCATCGGGCGGGGAATCGATGCGAAGGCATGGGCGGACTTGCGAAGCGCAGCGTGGCGCTAGTCTCG
>DASVLS010000066.1:0-21962 GCA_036384755.1 Trinickia sp.
CGTCGTCGTTCCCACGCCGCGCCCGCGCGCGTCCGAGCAGCGGGGCGGCGCGGCGCAGACCGAACGCGCCGCATCGCCCGGGGCGGCTTCGGCTCCCGCGCCATGGGACGACATGCCGCCGATCGACGACTATCCGCCGCCCTCGTCGGAAGACGACTACTTCGCGGGGCCGCCTGGCGACGGCTACGTTCCCATGTTCGACGCCGGCCCCGACGACGTGCGCATCGATGCGCGTTTCGACGCGCCGGCCGTGCCGACGACGCCGGCTGTCGATTTGAGCAAGCTGCCGCCCCCGATCGCGCTGGACCCCGTGGGTATCGCCGGCGATTGGCCGGCCCTCGCCGCGAGCCTCGGGTTGACCGGTGTCGCTCATCAACTTGCGTTCAACAGCGAACTGACCGAGCTCGACGGCGAAACCCTCGTGCTCAGCGTGCCGGTGCCGCAGTATGCGGATACGGCGCAGGTAGCCAAATTGAAGACGGCGCTTGCGGAGAAACTCGGCAAGGCGCTCGACGTGCGCGTCTCGGTCGGCCCCGCCCGCCGCACTGCCGCGGTGCTCGAGGCGGCCGCGCGCGCGGAACGTCAACGAGAGGCTGAGCGCGAGATCGGCGCCGACCCTTTCGTGCAATCACTGATCCGCGAGTTCGGCGCCACGATCGTGCCGGGCTCGGTCAAGCCGATTTCGCCCGACGCCGAGGCCGGAGCCGGGGCGCACTGAGCGCGACAGGGGCGCCGGGCCACGCGCCCGACGAGCGAGAGATACCGCTACCGAACAAATCTATTCGAGGCGTCGCATCGATGCGATGGCCGCATGTAACGTCCGTACGATCGAAGGAGTACATCCATGATGAAAGGTCAACTCGCCGGGCTGATGAAGCAAGCCCAGCAGATGCAGGAAAACATGAAGAAGATGCAGGAGCAGCTTGCTCTGATCGAGGTCGAGGGCCAGTCGGGCGCCGGGCTCGTGAAAGTGACGATGACCTGCAAGAACGACGTCCGCCGTGTGTCGATCGATCCGAGCTTGCTCGCCGACGACAAGGACATGCTCGAAGATCTCGTCGCGGCGGCCTTCAACGACGCCGTGCGCAAGGCTGAAGCCACGGCGCAGGAAAAGATGAGCGGCATGACGTCGGGGCTTCCGCTGCCCCCGGGGTTCAAGCTGCCGTTCTGACGATGCGTTCGTTGCGATCCGTCATGGGTTGTCGCAATCTCTGCGGTGAAACCGCGGGGAGACGCGTGCCGACATGAAACAGCCTTCCGCTCTCGTCGCGCTCGTCGAGGCGTTACGGGCGTTGCCCGGCGTCGGGCCGAAATCCGCCCAGCGCATGGCGTATCACCTGATGCAGCATGATCGCGAAGGCGCCGAGCGGCTCGGCCGCTCGCTGCTGTTCGCGACGGAGCATCTGCGCCACTGCGAGAAGTGCAACACGTTCACGGAGGCGCGCGTGTGCGACGTATGCAGCGACGAGTCGCGAGACCCGACGCTGCTTTGCGTCGTCGAGACGCCCGCGGATCAGATCATGCTCGAGCAGACGATGACCTACCGTGGCCTTTATTTCGTCCTAATGGGGCGACTGAGTCCGCTCGACGGCATTGGCCCGAAGGAAATCCACTTCGAGCGGCTCGTCAAGCGAGCGTCGGACGGCGTCGTCAAGGAAGTCGTCCTTGCCACGAATTTCACGAACGAAGGCGAGGCGACCGCCCATTACCTGGCGCAATCTCTGAAGGCGCGCGGCTTGTCGGTGACTCGGCTGGCGCGCGGGGTACCGGTCGGCGGCGAGCTGGAGTACGTCGACGCGGGCACCATTGCACGTGCGATGCTCGATCGCCGCTCGCTATAGCCGCGTGCCGCGTGCCGCGTGCTGAGCGCTTGCCGGCGTTCGATCGAATGCGCGCCGGACTTTTAAAGAGGAGTAAATCGACATGAGCGCAACGACCGGCCCGCTCGCGGGCGTCAAGGTGCTCGAACTCGGAACGCTCATCGCCGGGCCGTTCGCTTCGCGGCTCCTTGGCGAGTTCGGCGCGGAGGTCGTCAAGATCGAGGATCCGAACGGGGGCGATCCGTTGCGCAAGTGGCGCATGCTCTACCCGGAAGTCGGCGGCACGTCGCTGTGGTGGGCCGTTCAGGCCCGCAACAAGAAATCGGTGACCCTCAACCTGAAAGCGGAGGAGGGCAAGCACATCTTGCTGCAGCTCGCGCGCGAAGCCGATATCGTCGTCGAGAATTTTCGCCCCGGGCTGCTCGAAAAGCTAGGGCTCGGCTACGACGTGCTCAGCGCTCAGAATCCGGGCCTCGTCATGGTGCGTTTGTCGGGCTACGGTCAGACGGGGCCGTACCGCGACCGTCCGGGCTTCGGCTCGATCGCCGAGGCGATGGGCGGCTTGCGCTATATCACCGGCTACCCGGAACTGCCGCCGCCGCGCATCGGCATTTCGATCGGCGATTCGATCGCCGCGCTGCATGCGGTGATCGGTGCGCTGATGGCGCTTCATCACCGGCAAGCGAACGGTGGAAAAGGGCAGGTCGTCGACGTGGCGCTATACGAGGCCGTCTTCAACATGATGGAAAGCATCGTGCCCGAATACGGCGTCTATGGGGCAGTGCGCGCACGCACGGGCGCCTCGCTGCCGGGCATCGTTCCGTCGAACACGTACCCGTGCAAGGACGGCAGCATCGTCATCGGCGGCAATAGCGATCCTATTTTCAAGCGGCTGATGACGGCGATCGAGCGTCCCGATCTCGCGGACGATCCGGCGCTCGCGCACAACGACGGCCGTGTGCCGCGCACGCGCGAGATCGACGACGCGATCGCCGCCTGGCTGGCGGAGCGCACGATCGACGAAGCGCTCGATGTCCTAAACGCGGCCGATGTGCCTGTCGGCCGCATATACAGCGCCGCCGACATGTTCACCGATCCGCAATTCGCGGCCCGTAAGATGATCGAGCATTTCAAGTGGCAAGACGGGCTCGATATCGCCTTGCCGAACGTCACGCCGAAGCTCTCGGAAACGCCGGGCGGCACGCGCTGGCTCGGGCCGGCGCTCGGTGAGCACACGGACGAAGTGCTCGCCGGGCTCGGTTACGGTGCCGATGCGATTGCGGGTTTGCGCGCGCGCAAAGTGATCTAAGGGCGGGCATCCGTGCCGCCGGTGTGTCGATCGCGGCTGCGGCCGCTCGGGAGGGGCGCCGGCTTTACGGCACGATGACGATCTTGCCCGTCACGCTACGCTGCGCCATCGCCTCGAGCGCGCGCGGCGTCTCATTGAGCCGATAGCGCGCGCTGATGTACGGGCGCAGTCTTCCCTCTTGCAGCCAGCGCGCCAGTTCCGCGAACGCTCGAGCGTTGCGCTCCGGTTCGCGGCTCGCGAATTCTCCCCAAAATACGCCGACGATGCTCGCGCCTTTGAGCAAAGCCAGATTCAGCGGCAGCTTCGGAATTTCGCCGCTCGCGAATCCGACCACCAAATAGCGGCCACGCCAGGCGATGCTGCGAAAGGCCGGCTCGGCAAACGCGCCGCCGACCGGATCGTATACGACGTCCGGCCCTCGTCCGTCCGTGAGCGCGCCAATGCGCTCGCGCAAATCTTCGCTGTCGTATCGGATCGTCGCATCGGCGCCATGCTCGCGCGCGGCGGCGAGCTTTTCGTCGCTCGATGCGGCGGCAATCACGCGTGCGCCGATCGCTTTGCCGATCTCGACGGCGGCAAGTCCGACGCCGCCGCCCGCACCTAGCACGAGCATCGTTTCACCGGGGCGCAGCGCGCCGCGATCGACGATGGCGTGGTGAGACGTGCCGTAGGCGAGCGTGAACGCGGCCGCCACGGCGAAGTCGACGTCGGCGGGCAGCGGCATGCAAGCGGTGGCCGGCGCGAGCGCCTGTTCGGCAAATCCGCCGATGCGCGTGAAGGCGGCGACGGCCATGCCCGCGCGCACGCTCTCCACCCCGGCTCCGACGGCTCGTACGATGCCCGCGACTTCCGAACCTGGCGTAAACGGCAACGGCGGCTTGAACTGATATTTGTTCTCGATGACGAGCACGTCGGGGAAATTCACACTGGCCGCCTTGACGTCGATGACGACTTCGCCGGGCCCCGGCAACAGATCGGGCAGCGTCTCGAGCACAAGCGTGTCGGGCGGTCCGTGGCGATGGCATCGAATGGCGCGCATGGGCGTTCTCCTCAACGAGTCATGACCTCGCCGCAGTGTAGACCAACTCGAACGACCGTGCCTTTTTGAAGAGCAACTGTCCACAACCGGCCTTCAGGCCGGGGTTCCCGGTCACCGGCCTGAAGGCCGGGGCTTCAAACCGAGGCTAGATTTACGATGAACGAATCGATGCACGCGCAGTCGTCCGATCGTAGAGGTGCGTTCGGTCCTCGGTTACAATCGCCGCATGCGAATCCTACTGAGCAACGACGACGGTTATCTCGCGCCTGGGCTTGCGGCGCTCTATCACGCCCTTAAGCCGCTAGGCGAGGTGACCGTGATGGCGCCGGAGCAAAATTGCAGCGGCGCATCGAACTCCTTGACGCTATCGCGTCCGCTGTCGGTTTGGCGATCGGCCAACGGTTTTTACTACGTGAACGGCACGCCGACCGATTCGGTCCACATCGCGTTGACGGGTATGCTCGATCACAAGCCCGATCTCGTTGTCTCGGGCATCAACAACGGCCAGAACGTCGGCGAGGACACGCTTTATTCGGGCACGGTCGCCGCGGCGACCGAGGGCGTCATGTTCAACGTCCCGGCCATTGCGTTCTCGCTCGTCGAGAAAGACTGGGTGCATTTGGAAGACGCGGCGCGAGTCGCGGCCGACATCGTTCGGCACTTCCTGAATCACCCGCTGCCTACGCACCCGTTGCTGAACGTCAATATCCCGAACCTGCCGTACGACCGACTGGGCGACTGGGAAGTGACGCGGCTCGGCAAGCGGCACCCGTCGCAGCCGGTCATTCGCCAAACCAATCCGCGCGGCGAGCCGATCTACTGGATCGGGCCGTCGGGCGAGGCCCTCGATGCAAGCGAGGGTACCGATTTCCATGCGCTGGCGCGCGGCCGGGTGTCGATCACCCCGCTGCAGCTCGATCTGACTCACACGCAAATGATGGCCGCCACGCGCGAGTGGGCGCACGCCGCGCGTCGCGATTCATGACGAGCGAACGCGCCAAGCGCTTTCCGCTCGGGCTCGCCGATCTCGAGCGCAAACCCCGCACGGCAGCCGAGGCGCGAGCGCGTCCCGACGAGCGTTCGCGCGCACGGGAAACGCTGGCCGCTCGCGAAGGCGCGCCGCGCCGCATTGACACGAGCGCGTCGTATGCCGCCGACAAAATGGGGGCGCCCAACGTTCCGCTGACGAGCGCGCTCGCGCTGACCTCGGAACGGGTGCGGGAACGGATGGTCGAAAGGCTTCGAGGTAACGGCATAGCGGATGCTCGGGTGCTCGATGCGATGGCCGCGGTCCCCCGCCACATGTTCGTCGATCCGGGGCTCGCGGTACAGGCTTACGAAGATGCGGCGTTGCCCATCGGTCATCACCAGACGATCTCCAAGCCGTCGGTGGTCGCTCGGATGCTCGAGCTTGCCGGTGCGGGCCGAACGCTCGAGCGCGTGCTCGAAATCGGCACGGGCTGCGGCTATCAAGCCGCCGTGCTGAGCCGCATTGCGCGCGATGTCTATTCGATCGAACGGATCAAGCCGCTGTACGAACGCGCCAAGCTCAACCTGCGTCCGTTGCGCGTGCCGAATATTCGACTGCATTACGGCGATGGCCGCGTGGGGCTGCCGGCGGCTGCGCCGTTCGATGCGATCGTCATTGCCGCGGCCGGCCTCGACGTGCCGCAGGCGTTGCTCGATCAACTAGCGGTCGGCGGCAGGCTCGTTGCGCCGGTCGGTTCGCAGAGCGGGCCTGCGCAGGTGCTTACGCTCGTCGAACGCGTGGCGCCGACCCAATGGCGGGAATCCCGCCTTGATCGCGTTTTCTTTGTCCCCTTAAAATCCGGAGTGATTTGACACCGATGTTTACGTTGCGCGCGATGCAAACACACAACGAACAGGCTCGGCTGACCGCCGCTCAGCGCGTCGTCTGTGCGCTTGCCCTTACTACGCTCGCCGCGTGTGCGACGCGGCTCGATCAGGCGCCCGTCGTGGACCGCTCGAGTGCGTTGTCGACCACCTCGTCCGCCGGCGCACCCTTCGGCGCGGCGCCGCCGGCCGCGCCGCTCGGCCCGCCTCCGCCCGGGTACTACCGGGTCAAGCCCGGCGATACGCTCTATCGCATCGCGCTCGAAAACGGGCAGAACTATCGCGACATCGCCGCGTGGAACAACCTCACGAATCCGAATCAGATCGAGGTGGATCAACTGCTGCGCGTGGCGCCGCCCGGTGCGAATGCCGCGGCGATCACGCCGGGCGTCGCCACTGCGCCGGTGACCAATGGCGGTGCGGTGCGGGGTGCGCCGCTTGCCCCGTCGACGGCCAGCGCCGCGGCCGCGCCGGCGACGAACGGCGCCGTCCCGCCGACCTACGGCTCGGCCGTCGGTTCGACGGCCACGACGATTCCGCCTCAGCCGGCGTCCGTCGCACCCTCGAGCTCGACGCTCGGCGATGGCAGCGTTGCCTTCTCGTGGCCGGTGCGCGGTAACATCCTGAACACGTTCGACGAGAACAGCAACAAGGGCCTCAACATCGCGGGCACGCCTGGCGAGGCCGTGAAGGCCGCCGCCGACGGGCGCGTCGTCTATGCCGGAAATGGGCTGCGCGGATACGGCAATCTCATTATCATCAAACACAACGCGATGTATCTCACCGCCTATGCACACAACCGCGCTTTGATGGTAAAAGAGGGGGACGCGGTGACGAAAGGGCAGAAGATCGCCGAGATGGGCAACAGCGATTCCGACCGCGTGATGCTGCACTTTGAGATCCGCCGACAGGGCAAGCCTGTCGATCCGATGAAATACTTGCCGCCGCAATAAAGCGATACGACCATGCCGACATCGAAGCGCCGCAAGCAGCACGCCGAAACGGACACGCATAGCCGCGTCACGCACGACCTGGTGCACGATGCCGGTGCTTCGACGGCCGAGCCCGAGGAAGAGCCTGCGGAGTCGGAATCGGAGTTCGAGGCGGAGGCGGCATCCGACGAGGCCGAAGAGGGCGGCGAGGCGCGAGAGGGGGCGGCCGCCGAGCCCGGGCCGGATCCCGACGATTTCCGGGCGTTGCTGCAGGCCGAACTGACGGCGGACACGATTCAGCACTACCTGAATCGCATCAGCGTCAAGCCATTGTTGACGGTCGAGGAAGAGCAGCGCTATTCGAGGCTGGCCAAGGCGGGCGAGTTCGAAGCGCGGCAGGTGATGATCGAACGCAATCTGCGCCTAGTCGTCAGCATCGCCAAAGGCTATCTGAATCGCGGGGTGCCGTTGCTCGATTTGATCGAAGAAGGCAACCTCGGTCTCATGCATGCGATCGAAAAATTCGATCCGACGCGCGGCTTTCGTTTCTCCACCTATGCGACATGGTGGATCCGCCAAAGCATCGAACGCGCGATCATGAACCAGGCGCGCACGGTGCGGCTGCCCGTGCATGTCATCCGCGAACTGAACCAGGTGCTGCGCGCAAAGCGCCATCTGGAAAAGAATTCGATGAATTCGGGAGAAGCCGTCGAGCGCCGCGATGCGAGTATCGACGATATCGCATACCTGACGGGCAAGACGACCGACGAAGTCACCGACATCCTCGCACTCAACGAGCATACGGCTTCGCTCGACGCCCCGCTCGACCTCGATCCCGCCAGCAGCCTGCTCGATCTGCTTTCCGACGATCAGAGCCAGTCGCCCGACGCCGAAGTTCAGCATCGGGAGTTGGAAACGTTGACGCGGGCTTGGCTGTCGCGGCTCTCGGACAAGCATCGGCACGTCATCGAGCGGCGCTTCGGCCTCAATCATATCGAGCCCGCGACACTCGAGGAGTTGGCCGACGAAATGGGTCTCACTCGCGAGCGGGTGAGGCAGATTCAGCAGGAAGCGCTCGTGCGCTTGAAGCGATTTTTCGCGTCCAACGGCGTGCGCAAGGACGCGGTGCTCTAACACTTCATGATTCCGATTCTCGTTTTCGACATCGAGACGATTCCCGATGTCGCCGGCATTCGCCGTCTCGACGATTTACCCGATTCGATGAGCGATGCCGACGTCGCCAGCCATGCGTTCGCCGCACGCCGCGAAAAGACCGGCAGCGATTTCCTGCCGCACCATCTGCAGCGCGTGGCCGCGATTTCTTGCGTGTTTCGCGACCGCACCGGGCTGCGCGTGCGCTCGCTCGGCACGGTCGAGGACGGTGAAGCTGCGCTGATCCAATCGTTTTATCGGGTGATCGAAAAGTACACGCCGCAACTCGTGTCATGGAACGGCGGCGGGTTCGATCTACCCGTGCTGCATTACCGCGCGCTCGTGCACGGCATTTCCGCCTCGCGCTATTGGAACCTCGGCGAAGACGATCGCGACTTCAAGTGGAACAACTACATCAGCCGGTACCATTCGCGCCATACGGACCTGATGGATGTGTTGGCCATGTACCAAGCCCGCGCCAATGCGCCGCTCGACGCGCTGGCCAAGCTGTGCGGTTTTCCCGGCAAGCTCGGGATGGATGGCGGCCAAGTGTGGGAGGCTTTTCGCGAAGGCCGTATCGAGGAGATTCGTAATTACTGCGAGACCGACGTCGTCAACACGTACTTGCTGTACTGCCGCTTTCAACTGATGCGCGGCGCCTTTTCCGCCGACGAGTACGCGGATGAAATTGCGTTCGTCAAGCAAACGCTGGCGCAAGAAAGCGCGCCCCACTGGGCCGAGTACTTGTCCGCGTTCGCGCCATCCGCCCTATCCGGCGCGGGTGCGCCTGCGCCCTGAAACGGTGCGCGTCGCGGCCCGTCCGCTCATTCTGAGCGACTCGAAACCCGCGACTCGATCGTCAGCCGATCTCCAGCACGATCGGCTGGTGGTCGGAGGCTCGCGTCGCTCCGTCGATTTCGCAGCTTCGTAGACGGTCGCGCAAGTCTTCCGTGACGAAGACGAAATCGCACGTCAACGGCCCGTCGCTCCATTGCTGCGTGTCGTACGCGCCAGCCGTCGGCGGCGGCGTCGCACCGGGATGCAAGGCCGTCCATGCGTCGATGAAGCCGGGCGAGCCTTCGAGCGGTGCGATGAACCGCCGATACGCCTCCGACCCGAACGCGCTGTTGAAGTCGCCGCACACGATCGCACTGACCGGCCGCGCCGTCGGTGCGAATGGCCCCGACGCGTTTTCGGCCGGCGCGGGGTGAGCCGCGTGATCGGCCGCCTCTTGCTGCAGTCGCCGCAACTCGTCGACCTGCGCGAGACGCTGTTTCAGCGAATAAAATTCGAGGTGAGTGACGACGATCCGAAGCGGGCCGCCGCTCGTCTGGACGACGGCCTCCAGCGCGGCGCGCTGCATCGACGGCGCAGCGGCGTCCGCGGGCCACGGCAGGGAATGGCGGATCGCCATCGAGACGGGCAAGCGCGTCGCGATGGCGTTGCCGAACTGGCGGCGTTGCGGCGAACCGTCCGATGCCGGCAAGTCCGCGCCGATCGCATCGAGCACCGTGTAACCGGGCAGCGCCCGCGCAATGTCCGCGAACTGATCCGGCCCCGGCCCGCCCGGCAGAACGCCGAACCCGCGCGTGACTTCTTGCATGCAGAGCACGTCGAAATCGCAAAGACGCCGCGCTTCGCCGAGGGTCCGATCGAGATCGACGCGGCCGTCGGCGTCGCGCCCCCATTGCACGTTCCAACTCACGACCTTCACTATCGTCCTCCGTTGCAGTGCTTGCTTCGTCTACAATCTCGCCTTTCGTTCCATGTCCGTCAGGAAGCCGCAGGTGTCCGAATCTCCTCGTAGTATCGCGCGTCGCAGCCGAAGCGGCGCTTCGCCCGTAGTATCGCCCGCCATCGAAATCCATTCGCTCGACGTGGAGGCGCGCGGCGTCGGTCGATTGACGACCGAAGAGGGCGAGCCCGGCAAGGTCGTTTTCGTCGAGGGCGCTTTGCCCGGAGAGCGCGTGACGTACTCGAGCTATCGGAAAAAACCGAGCTACGAACAGGCCGAGGTCGTCGATATTTTGCGTGCAAGCGTCATGCGTACCACGCCGCAATGCAAGTTTTTCGGGACCTGCGGCGGCTGCTCGATGCAGCATCTGGACGAGCGGGCGCAAGTCGCCATCAAGCAGCGCGTGCTCGAAGATAACCTCTGGCATTTGGCAAAGGTACGGGCCGAAACCGTTTTCAGGCCGATCCACGGGCCTTCGTGGGGATATCGATACCGTGCGCGGCTGACGGTGCGTCACGTTGCAAAAAAGGGCGGGGTGCTGGTCGGCTTCCATGAAAGGAAGAGCAGCTTCGTCGCCGATATGACGAGCTGCGAAGTCTTGCCGCCGCATGTCTCTGCGATGCTCGTGCCGCTGCGCGGGCTCGTGGAGCGCCTGTCGATCCGAGACCGGCTGCCTCAGATCGAATTGGCCGTGGGTTCGAGCGTCACGGCACTGGTCCTGCGCGTGCTGGAGCCCATGACGGCGGAGGACGAGGCGCACGTGCGCGCTTTCGCCGATGAATACGGCGTGCAATTCTGGGTTCAACCGAAAGGGCCCGACACGGCCGTGCCGTTTTATCCGCTCGATGTGGAACTCGACTATACGCTGCCCGAGTTCGGCATCCGGATGCCCTTCAAGCCGACCGATTTCACGCAAGTCAACCATGCGATCAATCGCGTTCTGGTCGGCCGGGCACTGCGCCTGCTCTCGCCGCGGCGCTCCGATCGGGTGCTCGACCTGTTTTGCGGGTTGGGGAATTTCACGTTGCCGCTGGCGCGTCGGGCGCGCGAGGTGGTCGGTATCGAAGGCAGCGAGGCGCTGACGACCCGTGCGCTGGCGAATGCGAAAGTCAACGGCGTCGATCGGCATACGTCGTTCGCCTGCCGTAATTTGTTCGAGGTGACGGCCGAAGATTTACGTGCGCTCGGACCTTTCGACAAATTTCTGATCGATCCCCCGCGAGAAGGCGCGCTCGCCGTATCGAAAGCGTTGGCGCAGATCGCGCAAAGCGGGGAAGGATCGCTGCCCGGCCGAATCGTCTACGTCTCGTGCAATCCGGCGACGCTCGCGCGCGATGCCGGATTGCTCGTGCACGAAGCCGGCTATCGGCTCAAGGGGGCGGGTGTGGTCAACATGTTCCCGCATACGTCGCACGTGGAGTCGATAGCGTTGTTCGAGCGCGATTGACGTTTCGTCCGGACCGCTTAGCTTCGGCAATGCGGAGCGCGGAAAGGCGGCGGGCAGGTCGGGCGGAATGGCGGCAGCGCGGGCTGCTGGAGGGCAGGCGGCCTAATGGCCGACGAGGCCGACGATTGCGGGCCGACGCCTGCGCAGCTTGCAGCGCTCGCACGGGCGTCGTCTCGGATTCGGCGGCTGACAGCGCCGCCGAACGGGGAGTGCGAGGGGGGGGCGAGGGCGTCGCCGCCCCCGGGGTGCATCAGTTGCGGTTGCCGCCGAAGATGCCGAGCAGCGAGAGCAGATTCACGAACACGTTGTACAGATCCAGATAGATCGCGAGCGTGGCCGTGATGTAGTTGGTTTCGCCGCCGTTGACGATGCGTTGCACGTCGAACAACATGTAGGCCGAAAAGATGACGATCGCGAGTACCGAAACGGTCAGCATCAGGGCCGGCAGATGCAGGAACATGTTCGCCACCCCGGCCAGCAAGATGACGATCACGCCCATGAACAGCCACTGGCCGAGGCCCGAGAAATCGCGCTTGCTGACCGTGGCGATCGTGGCCATTGCCGCGAAGATCACGGCCGTGCCGCCGAACGCGAGCATGATCAGCGACGCGCCGTTCGAAAAGTGCAGGATGAGCGTCAGCAGCCGCGAGAGCATCAGGCCCATGAAGAACGTGAAGCCCAGCAGGACGAGCACGCCGATCGAGCTTTCCTTCGTGCGCTCGATTGCGAACATGAAGCCGAACGCGATCGCGAGGAACGCGAATAGGCTCATGACGGGGCTCGTGGCTGCAAACAGCGAGAATCCGCTCACCACGCCGAGCCACGCGCCGATGACCGTCGGCACCATCGACAGTGCGAGCAGCCAATAGGTGTTCCGTAGCACGCGGTTGCGGGTGGCCGCCGAGCCGACGGCTCCGCCGCGGGCGACGTTGTACGGATAGTCGTTCATGCTTTCTCCTTGCGTAAAAACGCACTCGAACTGGGGCTCGCTCGACCGGCCCGGCGATAAGCCGCGCACGCGGGCTGCCCGTTACCTAAGATCGGCCTGATGGGCGCGAGTTTCAAGCGCCGCCCGCGCATTTCGCGCGATGTTGCGCCTGCCTTGGGGGAACGATCGCAATCATACACTGGAACATGCTACAATTGCAGATTCGTTAGAATCCGTAACCCCTTAATTTTTTGGAGTTTTTATGGCGATCGAGCGTACTCTGTCGATTATCAAGCCCGATGCAGTGGCGAAAAACGTGATTGGCCAGATCTACAGCCGCTTCGAAAACGCAGGCCTCAAAATCGTCGCATCGCGCATGGCGCAACTTTCGCGCGCCGACGCGGAAAAATTCTACGCCGTGCATGCCGCACGCCCGTTCTTCAAGGATCTCGTGGAATTCATGATCTCGGGCCCGGTCATGGTGCAAGTGCTCGAAGGCGAAAACGCCATTTTGAAGAACCGCGACCTGATGGGCGCGACCGATCCGAAGAAGGCCGAGAAGGGCACGATCCGCGCCGACTTCGCCGACAGCATCGATGCGAACGCCGTGCACGGTTCGGACGCGGCGGAAACGGCGGCCGTCGAAATCGCGTTCTTCTTTCCGGAAATCAACGTTTACTCGCGCTGATCGCCGGACGATACGTCCGCGAATCGATGCTTGGCGCGAGCGGCCCGCCTGGCGTGGCGTCGCGCTTTCCGCGCGCCGCGGCGCCGGGCGGGTTGCATTGAAATAGCAGGATCCGACATGACGAGCAGCACTTCCGTCAATCTTCTCGACTTCGACGCCGCAGGTCTCGTCGCCTATTGCGACAGCCTCGGCGAGAAGCCGTTTCGCGCCAAGCAGTTGCAGCGCTGGATTCACCAGTACAACGCCGCCGATTTCGACGGCATGACCGATCTCGCCAAGTCGCTGCGCACGAAGCTGAAGGAACGTGCGGCGATCGTGATGCCCCCCGTGGTCAGCGATCACGTGTCGGCCGATGGTACGCGCAAGTGGCTCGTCGATGTCGGTAACGGCAACGCCGTGGAAACGGTGTTCATTCCCGAAGAGACGCGCGGCACGCTATGCGTGTCGTCGCAGGCCGGCTGCGCCGTGAATTGCCGGTTTTGCTCGACGGGCAAGCAAGGCTTTTCCCGCAATTTGACGACGGCCGAAATCATCGGCCAACTGCGGATGGCCGAATTCGCGCTGCGGGCCGCCCTGGGCCGCCCGCACGCACCCGAGAACAAGGGCGAGCGCGTCATTACCAACGTGGTGATGATGGGCATGGGCGAGCCGCTGCTCAATTATGATGCGCTGGTGCCCGCACTGCGGCTGATGCTCGACGACAACGCTTACGGCCTGTCGCGCCGCCGCGTGACGGTCTCGACGTCGGGCGTCGTGCCGATGATGGACCGGCTCGGCGCCGATTTGCCGGTTGCGTTGGCCGTATCGCTGCATGCGCCCAACGATGCGCTGCGCGACATGCTCGTGCCGCTGAACAAGAAGTATCCTCTGCGCGAGCTGATGAGCGCGTGCAGGCGGTATCTCGACGTGGCGCCGCGCGATTTCATCACGTTCGAGTACTGCATGCTCGACGATGTGAACGATACCGACGCCCACGCACGCGAGTTGCTCGCGCTGACGGCCGACGTACCGTGCAAATTCAACTTGATTCCGTTCAACCCGTTTCCGGAGTCGGGGCTCGTGCGGTCCAAGGCCGAACGAATCAAGCGTTTCGCTCAGATTCTGATCGATGCCGGCATCGTCACGACTGTGCGCAAGACGCGCGGCGACGATATCGACGCCGCGTGCGGTCAGCTCGCGGGCGCCGTGAAGGATCGCACGCGCGTGGCGGAGAGAATGGGGCGTACCGCGAACGGCGCGGCGGCGAAAGTCATCGAAGTGCGGCCCGTGCGCTGAAGCGCCGGCCGCAAATAGGCGGTAGAAGCAGTCGGAAGTCGCGGCGCTCACAGCGGCGCGCAGCATGAAGGGGGCGGCGCCGCGTGCGGGCCGCCATGCAGTAGTGAGTCAGACGGTCCGCGCAGCGACGGCAGCCAATGTGTCGAGCGAGGCGCGGAGAGGAAAAAGAGAATCGACGCGAGGATCAGGGATGAGTGAGCCGCAGCATCCGCAACCAGAAGGCACTCAGACGAGCGCGGGGCGTTCGGGCGCCGGGGGAAGCGCCGCGCCGCAGACGGCGCCCGGCGGCGCATACGCGCCGCTCGACTCGCTCTCCGCGGTCGGAGCGCGTCTTGCGCAATTGCGGGAAGCGAAGGGCTGGTCCGTCGACGACGTGTCGGCGCGGTTGAAAGTTGCACCGAACAAGATGCGCGCGCTCGAGGCCGGCGACATCAGCCAGTTGCCCGGCACGACGTTCGCGCTCGGTGTTATTCGCAGCTATGCCAAGATGCTCGGTACCGATCCCGAGCCGTTTGCTCAGGCGCTGCGCCGCGTCAAAGGCGCAGCCGAGCCCGACTTGTCGATGC
Source organism: Trinickia sp. (assembly GCA_036384755.1). Classification (GTDB taxonomy): domain Bacteria; phylum Pseudomonadota; class Gammaproteobacteria; order Burkholderiales; family Burkholderiaceae; genus Trinickia. Next base: position 14,746 of record DASVLS010000066.1, read on the forward strand.
CCGCCTCGACGGGAGGCGAACTGCCGCGCGGGCGCGTGTCCGTGTCGTTGGGCGGGACGCCGAAGCACCGATCGTGGTGGTGGGGTGTCGCCGCCGGCGTCATCGTCATCGTCGCGCTGGCGATGTGGCGCCAGGGCGGCGACTCGTCCGCTTGGCTCGCACGCCTGAAGGCCAATGCGGGCGGCATGGCGGCCAATCCGGGCGGAGCGGCGTCGGGCGTGGTGGCGCCGGGCACCGCGGTGATGGCGTCGGGTTCGATCGGCGAGCAAGCCGGGGCGGCGTCGAGCGCGGCCGCGACGTCGGACGAACAGGCGAGCGCGGCGGCGGCCACGCAGACGAGCGGCGCTGCCATCGCCCATCTCGAAACGACGGACGTGCCTCCCGCCGCATCCCAGCCGGCGATCGTACAGGCGACGCCCGCGCCCGCGGCTTCGGCCGCGCAGTCCGCGCCGCAGGCGCAGGCCGGTGCGAGCGCGACCGCCCAAACGCCGGCGGCGGCCGCGCCGGCATCCGAAGCCGCGGCCGGCGCATCGACGATCGTAGTGAAGGTCTCGCAAGACAGCTGGTTCAGCGTGCGGGACAAGAATGGGAAGGAAGTCTTCTCGGGGCTCGTGCACGCCGGCGACACGAAGGAAGTGGCGGGGCAGGCGCCTTTCAAGATCATCGCGGGGAACCGCGCGGGGCTGGAATCGATGACGCTCGACGGACAACCCGTCGAAGCGGCGAAGTTCGGTCCGAACAAGGGCAACGTCGCGCGTTTCACGTTGCCGTAATGCACTTACGCCGCGGCGGCGCGCCGCGGCAGTTTTCGTTCATTCGGGCGCGCGGCCGCTCACGTAGCCGCGCGCGCAGCGTAACCAGGATTCATGGGTCTTTCGATGCCTACCGACAGCAGCAGTCAGATTTGTTCTTCCGTGCCGATTTTCGGCGGTCCCGCGAAGCGTCGCGCCTCGCACGCGGTCGACGTACGCTGGGGTGGCCAGCTCGTGACGATCGGCGGCGATGCGCCCGTTCGCATCCAGTCCATGACGAACACCGACACGGCCGATGCGATCGGCACCGCGATCCAAGTCAAAGAACTTGCGCAGGCGGGCTCGGAGCTCGTGCGCATCACCGTCAATACGCCCGAGGCCGCACAAGCGGTGCCGGCTATTCGCGAGCAGCTCGACCGGATGGGCGTGACGGTGCCGCTCGTCGGCGATTTCCACTACAACGGCCATTTGTTGTTGCGCGACTACCCGGCCTGCGCCGAAGCGCTCTCCAAGTATCGGATCAACCCCGGCAACGTCGGGCAGGGCGCCAAGCGCGATACGCAATTCGCCCAGATGATCGAAGCTGCGATGCGCTATGACAAGCCCGTGCGGATCGGCGTGAACTGGGGCAGCCTCGATCAGGATCTGCTGGCGCGCATGATGGACGAAAACGCCGCGCGCAGCGAGCCGTGGGAAGCCCAGAGCGTCATGTACGAGGCGCTGATCCAGTCGGCAGTCGGTTCCGCCGAACGCGCCGTCGAACTCGGCTTGTCGCGCGATAAGATCATCCTGTCGTGCAAGGTGAGCGGCGTGCAGGATCTCATCGCCGTCTATCGCGAGCTCGCGCGCCGTTGCAAGTTCGCGCTGCATTTGGGCTTGACCGAGGCGGGCATGGGCTCGAAGGGCATCGTCGCATCGACGGCCGCGCTTGGCGTCCTGCTGCAAGAAGGCATCGGCGACACGATCCGCATTTCGTTGACGCCGGAGCCCGGCGCGTCGCGCACGGGCGAAGTCGTGGTCGGCCAGGAAATCTTGCAGACGATGGGCCTGCGCTCGTTCACGCCGATGGTCATTGCATGCCCCGGCTGCGGCCGCACGACGAGCACGCTGTTCCAAGAGCTGGCCTCCCAGATCCAAACCTACCTTCGGGCGCAGATGCCCGTTTGGCGCGACCAATACCCTGGCGTCGAAAAGATGCATGTGGCCGTGATGGGCTGCATCGTCAACGGCCCGGGCGAATCGAAGCAAGCCAACATCGGCATCAGCTTGCCCGGCTCGGGAGAGAACCCGGCGGCCCCGGTGTTCATCGACGGCGAAAAGGTCAAGACGTTGCGCGGCGAGCGGATCGCCGAGGAATTCCAGCAAATCGTGAGCGATTACGTCGAGCGCCGCTATGGCAGTGCGGCTGTCGCGAATTAAAGATCGAACCGAACAACGATGACAGAACAGAAGAGAAAGCTCGAGAAACTCGCCGGCGTGAAAGGCATGAACGACATCCTGCCGCAGGACGCCGCGCTGTGGGATTTCTTCGAATCGACGGTCAAATCGATGCTGCGCGCTTACGGTTACCAGAACATCCGTACGCCGATCGTCGAGCACACGCAGCTGTTTACGCGCGGTATCGGCGAAGTCACCGACATCGTCGAGAAAGAGATGTACAGCTTCGTCGATTCGCTCAACGGCGAACATCTCACGCTTCGTCCGGAAAATACGGCCGCCGTCGTGCGCTCGGCCATCGAGCACAATTTGCTTTACGACGGCCCCAAGCGGCTCTGGTACATCGGGCCGATGTTCCGCCACGAACGGCCGCAGCGGGGCCGTTACCGGCAGTTTCATCAAGTGGGCGTCGAAGCGCTCGGCTTCGCGGGCCCCGATGCCGACGCCGAAATCATCCTCATGTGTCAGCGGCTCTGGGACGATCTCGGCTTGACCGGCATCCGTCTCGAGATCAACTCTCTCGGACTCGCGGAGGAGCGCGCGGCGCATCGGGTCGAGCTCATCGCCTATCTCGAGAAGCATGTCGACGCGCTCGACGAGGACGCCAAGCGCCGGCTCTACACGAACCCGCTGCGTGTGCTCGATACGAAGAACCCGGCGCTGCAGGAAATCGCGCGGAACGCACCGAAGCTCATCGACTTCCTTGGCGACGCTTCGCGTGCGCACTTCGAGGGGCTGCAGCGTTTGTTGAAGGCGAACAACATTCCCTTCACGATCAATCCGCGGCTCGTGCGCGGGCTCGACTACTACAACCTGACTGTCTTCGAGTGGGTGACGGACAAGCTCGGCGCGCAAGGCACGGTTGCGGCGGGCGGGCGGTACGACCCGCTGATCGAACAACTAGGCGGCAAGCCCACCGCCGCATGCGGCTGGGCGATGGGCGTCGAGCGTATCCTCGAATTGCTGAAGGAAGAATCGTTGGCGCCACAGCAAGAGGGTTGCGACGTCTATGTCGTTCATCAGGGCGAGCGTGCGCGCGAGCAGGCGTTCATCATTGCCGAGCGTCTGCGCGATACCGGTCTCGACGTCATTCTTCACTGCAGCACGGATGGCGCGCCGGCCAGCTTCAAGTCCCAAATGAAGCGGGCCGACGCGAGCGGCGCCGCATTTGCCGTCATCCTCGGCGAAGACGAAGTGGCGAACGGGGCAGTCGGCGTCAAGCCGTTGCGCGACACTGCGGCAGCGGGCGAAAAGAGCGAACAGCGGACCGTTCCGGTCGAAAACTTGACCGAATTTCTAATCAATGCGATGGTTGCAACCGCCGAAGACGGCGAGGATTGACGCAAACTTTGCCGCCCAAGACAACTACGGCGCGAGACAAGAAGGAATCGCTTGGCGATGAGTTATCACGACGAACAAGAATCGATTGAGAGCTTCAAGGCTTGGTGGGCGCAATGGGGTAATACGTCCACCTGGATCGTGCTCGTGGCGCTCGTCGCCGCGGCGGCATGGAACGGTTGGAACTTCTGGCAGCGTCGCCAGGCCGCGCAAGCCGCGGTGCTCTACGAACAGGTGCAGCAGGCCGTTTCGTCGAAGGACAAGGCGGCCGTCGCACGCGACGCCGGGGACATGGAATCGCGCTACGGCGGCACCGCCTATGCGCAGATGACGGCGCTGGCAGCCGCGAAAGCGCTCTACGATGCCGGCGATGTGGCAGGCGCCAAGGCGCAGCTGCAATGGGCGGTCGATCACGCGAAAGACGACGAGTACAAGGAAATCGCGAAGCTGCGCCTCGCGGCCGTTCTGCTCGACGAAAAGGCGTACGATGCCGGGCTCGCGCTGCTCGCCGGCACGCCGCCGGAAGGCTTCCAAGGCGCCGTGGCCGATCGCCGCGGCGACTTGCTCGCGGCGGCCGGAAAGCGCGCCGACGCGCGCAGCGCCTATCAGCTCGCGCTGTCGTCGCTGAACAAGAGCGATACGTCCTCGCGTCAGCTCATTCAATTCAAGCTCGACGCGCTCGGCGGCTGACCGGCGCGCTTCGCGTCGCCGCAGCCGGCCTTTTCCGAACAACCTTTGACGAAGCCTCGCTCACCGATGAATTTGCTGAAACGTTTCGCCTTGCCCGTCGCTTGCGCGATGACCGTCCTCGCGATGGCGGCTTGCTCGTCCACCAAGGACGAACGCCGCAATCCGGTGCCGCTCACCGAATTCAAGCCCGTCTTCAACGTCGAAAAGGCCTGGAGAGCGAGCGTCGGCAAGGCTGGGCGTTACTTCTTCTCGCCGGCCGTCGTCGGCGACGCCGTCTACGCCGCAGGATCGAACGGCACGGTCGCGAAAATCGACGGCAAGACGGGGCAGGACATTTGGCGCACCAAGGTCCATACGGATCTGACGGCGGGCGTGGGTAGCGACGGAACCTACACGGCGGTCGGCGCGGAGAAGGGCGGCGTGGTGGTGATCGGCGCCGACGGCAAGCTGCTGTGGAAGACCTCGGTGCCGGGCGAAATCGTGTCGCCGCCGCTCGTCGGCAACGGCTACGTGATCGTGCGTACGATCGACGGCCAGATCAGCGCCTTTAATGCATCGACAGGCGAATTGCGCTGGCAGTACCGGAATCGTCCCGTCCCGCTCAACCTTCGCGTCGCGGCCGGGATGACGTTCGCCGGCGACGTCGCCGTGCTGGCCGGCTTTCCGGGCGGCTCGCTCGCGGCCATCAATTTGAAGACGGGCGATGACTACTGGCAGGCGCCCGTGTCGTTCCCGAAGGGCGTGACCGAAGTCGAGCGCATCAACGACGTGACGGGTGCACCGGCGCTCGTCGGCGCGCAGGCCTGCGCCGTGACGTTCCAAGGGCGTCTTGGCTGCTTCGACGCAAACAATGGCCAGCCAGTTTGGGAAAAGCCGTTCTCGGGCGTCAGCGGTCTTGCCGAAGACAACAAGGTGGTGGTCGCACCCGACGATTGGTCGGTGTTGCAAGCGTTCGACGTGACGACGGGCAACTCCCTTTGGAAGAACGACAAGCTCAAGAACCGCGACCTGAGCACGCCGTATTTGCTCGGGCCCGATGTCGTCGTCGGTGATTATGAGGGTTACGTCCATTTCCTGTCGCGCGACGACGGTTCGTTCCTTGCCCGCGTAAAGACGGACGGCAGCCGAATCACGGCCGCGCCTGTCGCCGTGGGCACCACGCTGATCGTGCAGACGCACGACGGCGACCTGTACGGGTTCGTCTCGCACTAAGCGCGGCGCCGTACCGAGCTGCGATCGAAGGCCGGCGCAGCCGGCCGCAGCTATTTGAGCACCGGCGCGCGCGGCGCGTGACCGGCCAATCGATTCGCGGCGCGTTTCGCGCTGCGGTATCGTGATGATATTCGAGCGGTGCCGCGCGACGTCTTTGCGTCGCCGATACCCCGCAACTCGTCGTCCCGGCGAGCCGGCGCCACGGCGCGCGCTTCACTTAGAAAACGTCAGATGAAACCCGTAATTGCCCTCGTCGGGCGCCCCAATGTGGGGAAATCCACCCTGTTCAACCGGCTGACGCGCTCGCGCGATGCGCTGGTAGCCGATTTGCCGGGCCTGACGCGTGACCGTCACTACGGCGAAGGGCGCGTGGGCGACCGTCCGTATCTCGTCGTCGACACGGGCGGGTTCGAGCCGGTCGCGAAGGACGGCATCCTGCACGAAATGGCGCGCCAAACACGGCAGGCCGTCGAGGAATCGGACATCGTCGTTTTCATCGTGGACGGACGCAACGGATTGGCGCCGCAAGACAAGGCGATCGCCGACTATCTGCGCAAGACGGGCCGGCCGATTTTTCTCGTCGTGAACAAGGCCGAGGGCATGAAGTACACCGCCGTCGCGTCCGACTTCTACGAACTGGGGCTCGGCGATCCGCGCGCGATTTCCGCTGCGCACGGCGACGGCGTGAACGAGATGATCAACGATGCGCTCGAGATCGCTTATGCGGGCCATCCGGAAGAGGACGACGAAGAGAACAAGGCGCGCGGGGTCAAGATCGCGATCGTCGGACGGCCGAACGTCGGCAAATCGACGCTCGTCAACACGCTCATCGGCGAGGACCGCGTCATTGCGTTCGACATGCCCGGCACCACGCGCGACTCGATCTATGTGGATTTCGAGCGGCAGGGCAGGAACTACACGCTGATCGATACGGCCGGCCTGCGCCGCCGCGGTAAGGTGTTCGAGGCGATCGAGAAGTTCTCGGTGGTGAAGACGCTGCAGTCGATCGCCGACGCCAACGTGGTCATTCTGCTGCTCGACGCGCGCCAAGACATTTCGGATCAAGACGCGCATATCGCGGGGTTCGTGGTCGAACAGGGGCGTGCGCTCGTCGTCGGGGTCAACAAATGGGACGGACTCGATCCGCACGTGCGCGAGCGCACCAAGGCGGACATGATGCGTAAGCTGAAATTCCTCGATTTCGCCAAGTTTCACTTCATTTCTGCTACCGAGAAGACGGGCATCGGCGCGCTCATGCGATCGGTGGACGATGCCTACGCCGCCGCGATGGCCAAGCTGCCGACGCCCAAGCTCACGCGCGCGCTGATCGACGCCGTCGAGTTCCAGCAGCCGCGCCGCCGCGGCCCCGTGCGCCCAAAGCTGCGCTACGCGCACCAAGGCGGGCAGAACCCGCCCATCATCGTCATCCACGGCAACGCCCTCGATGCAGTGACCGAGACCTACAAGCGCTATCTGGAAAACCGCTTCCGAGAAACTTTCTCGTTGACCGGCACTCCATTGCGCATAGAGTTCCGCTCGTCGACAAACCCATATACGGACAAGCGCTGATGGGCGCCCGGCGCGGGTCGGCCGGGCGGCCTAGCACAGCGTGCGCCAACGAAAATCGGCTATAGTGTAGCGATTGGCGGCGGATTTCTTTTTCTTCGTCCCAATCTGGATCCAACCTGCAAAAAAACGACGGAGTTTGCTATGAGCAACAAAGGGCAACTGTTACAAGACCCGTTTCTGAACGCACTGCGCAAAGAGCACGTGCCGGTTTCCATCTAT
>DASVLS010000067.1:0-9915 GCA_036384755.1 Trinickia sp.
TCTTTCAACCGGGCTTCTTTCAACTGCGCCTCTTTCAACCGAGCTTGTATTTCCGCTGAGAAAGGAACGAACAGGTCCGCGTCAGGATAATGCTGATTGAACAGTTGCGTATGCGTGTACGACGGAAAGACGATGTCGCCGGGTGTCGACGTAGGCACGCCCCATCCGTAGTCCCGGCGAGTGAATTGTTGTGCGATGCCGAGGTTGACCGACCGCTCGGAATTCAACATCGTCTCGACTATCTTTTCCAATCGCTCCTGCACAGACAAGAGCGGATGTGGGACCTCGAGATTGCGCACCAAGTAGTCCAAGCTGAGGTCGGTCGTACCCGATTGCGTGCTCCCGCCGACATCGCCATGCACGCCGCGGATCATATCCACCGTGAGCCGGGTTCGCGGGTTCTCGCGCTGCAAACTCAGGTGCCTAAACCCGGGGCGCCCTTCATCCCTGGCGACGAGCAGCACCGTGTGCTTGACGTATTCCGGAATCACCAAATGTTGCGGAACCAATATGGGGCCCGGAACGGGATCGAGAAGCCCAAGCGAAAGATCGATCGATTGAATATCGACGATATCGCGAAATATACGGAATCGCCGCGCGAGCAGCACCGACGCAACGGCCCCACGACTGAAGCCTACGATCTTGAACTTGCGAATTCCCTTCCTCAGGAATGCGTAGATCGCTTGCTCACCCTCTTTGACGATATTGTCGAGTCGCCCTCCAGCGCCCATGCCGAACCCGAGTTCGAACGCATGGTCTAGCGAAAAGCCGATCTCGTCGATAGGGCGGATAATCTGCCCCTCCACGGCTTCGATGTATTGCTTGAGCGCACGCTCGGTGCTTCCGGGGCCACCGATTTCATAAACATGTTCGCCGATCGCTCGCAAATGCTTTGCAAGTTTGACGGTATTTTCCCGGTGGGAGGTGCCATCTTGGCCCGACCCGTGCACTATGATATACGCCGTGTCTCCTGGCACGATTGCTCCGATTTTTTTGGACGGACTCGGAAATCGCGCCGGCTTGCTAGTCTAGGCAGAGGCCGGTGCGACGCGGGTATGGCAGAGTCACGGATAGGAGTCGCATTCTTCCGATGAAACGACGCCATCATATCCCATGCCGCCCGCTCGATGCCACTGCGGTCCTGTGACGTTATCAATACGAACCCGCAATCGCATGAAGCGTTACGCCATCGATCCACAATGGCAGTAGCCGACCGGTTGCAGTCCTGGGCTTGTCGATTTCGTCGCCCCAAAGCAGTCGCCAGTCGTGTCCCTCGCGCCCTGCTCGATGGCGGCCGCAAGCGGATTGAAACACCTCCCGGAGAAGGCATCCGAGAGGGTGGAGCAAACCGTTGGCGCACAAGTTCTATTGCTAAGGTTTATCGACAAACGGCGGAGCAGCGAACGCCGCCTCCATAAACGCCATGAAGACCTCCGAAGCACGATCTTGGCGATAAACCATCCCGACTCCAACCTTCAGCGCCTTCCCCGGATAACGCAACCTTCGAAACACAACGCCGCGCCGCCGAATGGAGCGCATCGAACGGGGCATCAGCGCGTACCCCTGACCATCGGCGATTTGCCCCAACAAGACATGATGATCGCTGGGCTCGGGAACAATCGTCGGCCGAAATCCGATCGCGTCGAAATACGACCGGCAATAGTCATAAAATCCCGGGTTCAGCGCGCGCTTGAACCAGAACATACGTCCGTCGGCCAGGTCGCTAAACGAAACGAGTTTTTTCGCTGCAAGCGCGTCCGTCGAGGGCAGTGCGACGATCATTTCCTCCTCTTGAAGCACCTTTAACGCGAGCCCTTGCACATCGCTGTGCAAGCCGATTAGCGCGAGATCGAGCTCACCGCCCAGCACGTCCCGAATGAGCGCGATCGAATGCCCGCCACGGCAAGCCAAGGTCCATTGCGGAAAACGAGCTTGCAAACTTTGAAACACCTTCTCCGGATAGGTCCCGAAGTCGAACACCGTCGTATAGCCCACAGACAGACATTGCGCCTTCTCCAATGGCTTGCGCACTGATCGAATCGCTTCGTCCACATCGCTCAAGATGCGCTTTACCTTGCGCAGGAACGCTTCCGCGGCTGGCGTCGGCTCCACGCTCCGGTTGTCCCGATCGAACAGCGTGACCCCGAGCGACTCCTCGAGCAGCCGGATTTGCCGGCTCAACGGCGGCTGCGAAATATTGAGCCGAGCGGCGGCGCGCCCAAAGTGCAGTTCCTCGCACAGGACAGCGAAGTAGCGGAGTTGGCGCAAATCGATGGATGCAGTCATACAAAAAAGGTATTGCGAAAATGGAATTGTATTTCAGGTTGCGGGACGTTGTATCGTTGATCTTCGTCGCAGCAACAGGAACATGCGCTAGTTCGCCAAGAGGGCCGCCAGGCAGCGGAAATCCGCTCTCCATATGAGCGAAGAGCGAACGCGCATGTTGCGCGGCGCGCAATAACAAAAGAACGAGGAGCGGAGGAGGCAGAAATCCATTCCAACGTCTGCAGATTTAAATATAAAAATGAAATCCGAGAAGTCAGTAATCGTCGTCGGCGATAAATTCCAAGGGTTCTCCGACAAACATGACGACATCGTTACGCTCGGCCAGCTCGAGAAGATGATCTGGGAGGCCCAAGAACTGCCCATCGACCGGATCGTCGTCGGTCAGGGCGTATGTCACCAACGGCTGTCCGGCCTGCAAACCATCATGCAGCGGCGCTTTACGGATTCGCCGCCGCGCATCGTCAACTACGAGCAGATCGCCGATCAACTCGATCCGGCGTTGCGTCAGGTAACGCACAAGCATCACGCGCAGAACATCCTCATCTCGGCGCCGCGGCGCGCGTCGGAGCATTGCTACGAGAGCAAGCTCGCCATTCACGACGCAACCGAGCTGCTGGGTGATCACATGACGGGGCAGCACATCCAAGGCATGGTGCTGACGGAGGCCGGCCGGCAGATGATGCTGGCTGTCGCAGAACTATTCATGCTCGACGCGCACGAGCGAGGCCGGTTTTATTTCATCTTGAACAAAGTTGCGACGACCTATCACCGATTCGCATTTCCAATCGAAACGGATGCCAAGCTCACGGTCCTCGCGGCAGAGCGAAAGCGAGGGAACGCGCTGCATGCCGAGGTGCGCGTCGATTTCGCCCAGCAAGAAGAGGCGCTCGCGGAAGCCCATATCAGCTTCGCCGCCTACGACAAGGACCTGATTGCGAGGAAGGAGCACGAGCTCGCGCTCACGAGAGTGGCGCGCATGGCTCAAGCGTCCCCCAGCTACAGCTGAGGACGACGGAGATGATCCGCAACATCCACACCATCGTCGGGGCGGGCCCTGTTGGGCTTCTCCTCGGGTGCCTGCTCGCAAAAAGAGGCATTCCCTGCCAAGTGCTGGAACAAGCCGAGCGCCGCTCGGAACTCACGAAGGCCCTGATGATCCATTCGGCGTCGTTGGATATCCTGTCGACGATCGATGTGAACGGCGAAATTCTCGAGCGAGGCCTACGGCAACGCTATATCCATTTCGACATCGACGGCGAGGCGCGCTTTAGCCTCGACTTCTCTTGTATCGCTCACGCGGGATTTCCGGGATTCGTCAACCTACGCCAGCCTGTGGTGGAAGAAATCCTGGAGCGGCGTTTTGTCGACCTGGGCGGCCGTGTGTCGAGAGGACACCGGCTCGTTGAGCTCGCACAGGACTCGGATAGCGTCTCGCTCGTCGTCGACACCAGGAACGGACGAGAACAGGCTCGCGTTCCGTTCTTGATCGGTTGCGACGGCGCCAACAGTACGGTACGCACGCTGTTGAACGTCGCATTCACCGGCGCCGACTATCCGTTCCAATACATCTTGGCAGAGGGGCAGCCGGCGCAGCGCAGTCTTTCGGAAGACGCTTCGTACATGGCCATCAACGGGCGCGCTGCGCTCTCGATCGTTCCCATGGACAACGGCGAATATCGTATCGCCGGACCCGGTAGCCATCTGTCGCTGACGGACGGGGCGTTGACCCCGGAGTCGGTCGAGGCGTTGATTCGCGATACCGGGCTAGATGCGATTCCGCACTTGTCCACCTACAGAGCGATCCGCCACTACACGGTGCGGGAACGTTGCGCCGACCGTTTCGCCGTGGGCCGGGTGTTCCTTTGCGGCGATGCCGCCCACGTCCATTCGCCGGCGGGCGGTCAAGCCATGAATCTCGGGTTCGGCGACGCTTTCTCACTTGCATGGCGCCTCGCTCGAAACACCGGGGTCGACCATATCGGCGAATCTTGGGAATTGGAGCGGATGCGCATCGCACGGCACGCGATCGCTCGGACTCAGATCGGGCCTCTGCTCGCGAAGATGCGCGGCCGTGCAGTCACTGCGGACGAATTGACCTCCCTTGCGCAGACATACAGCCAGCTCTTTCATGACGTATGCGATAAAGGGCATCCGTTGTGCCAGAAGCGTCTTCAGCGCGGGGCCCGCATTCCCAATCTGCCTTTGCCCGAGGGCGGTTCGCTCTGGGCGCAGCTCGGGACGCAAGAGCGCATCGATCTCTCGGAAACGACCGGGATCGGGTGCGCGCTCGCCGAGTATTTCGGCGAACGCCGCTCGACGGTCGTCGTGCGGCCCGATTTCTACATCGATCGCGTCGAAGCCGGTGCCTCACTATGAAGCCCGCACTCGCAACCATTCTCGGTGTGGCGCGTCATGTCCCGAGCGCGTGCGAAGCCTCCCTGCACGCAGTCGAACGCGGGCGGATCACGGCCGCGGAGATAGAAAAGAGCCGGTTCAGCGCCGTGCAGGTGGAAGACACGCTCTTTCCTGCCGATATGGCGGTAGGCGTCGCGCGCGAGCTGACTCGGCCGCGGGCCGACGACGAACTGCGCTGGTGTTTGTATAGCCACATCCACTACCAGGGCCAACCGGCCCTATGGTCGCCCGCTTCGTACATTCTCGAGACGATCGGCAAGCCAGCCGCGATGGGGCTCAACATTCGGCAGGGCTGCAACGCGGCCATGATTTCAGTGGAAATCGCGTGTTCCCTGCTGGCGTCCGAGCCGGGCAAGACAGCGCTGTGCCTGGCCGCGGATCGATTCAACATCTCGGGCTTCGATCGTTGGAATGCGGACTACGGCATTGCCTATGGCGACGGCGCCGCGGGCATGCTGATCGGCGACAGACACAGGTGCGAGGCCGTGGCCGACATTCTCGCCATTCGGAGCACGAATGCGCCGTTTCTCGAGCGCATGCATCGTCACCCCGTGCCGATGAACGAGCAGGACGTGGAGCCCTACGATATCCGCGCCACCAAGAAGCGATTCCTGGCGGAGCAAGGGACGTTAGCGTTGACGACTGCGACGCGCACCGCGCTCATGTCGCTATGGGCAGGCATTCAAAGCGATGCGGATGTGCGGCCGGAAGACATTCGGTATCTGGTCCTACCTCATCTTGGCTACACGCTCCTGACGGAAAACTACGCGCCGGTGTTCGATCTTCCGAACGCTACATCGAACCTCGAAGAGGGGCTCGCCGTGGGTCACTTGGGTTGCGCCGATGCTTTTCACGGCTTGCGCTCGCTGTTCGAATCGCGCCCGCGGCCGGGATCGCTGGCGCTACTGGTAGGCGCCGGCGCTGGTTTTAGCTGGAGCCTATGTCTCGTGAGGTTCAGGCCATGAAGCTCGCTTTCTTCGACGTGGATGAAACGCTTATCCACCAAAAAAGCATGTTCGCGTTCATGGAGTTCTGGTACACGCGCCTCGGTGAACGCCATCGGCACGAAAGCGAGATGCGCCGCCTCATGGCCCTCGTCGATGCGGGTGTGCAGCGCAGCGAGGTCAATCGCGCCTACTACGAGCAGTACGCGGGCGTCGATAGCGCGCAGTTGTTCGATGCTGGGCAGGTGTGGTTCGAAGCTGCGCTACGCGCCGGACCGTTTTTCAAATCGAACGTGGTCGAACGGTTGCGGACGCTGTCGGAAGACGGGTGGACGCCAGTGTTCGTCTCGGGCTCGATGCGGCCCGTTCTGGAGCCGATCGCACAAGCGCTCGACGTGCGGCATCTTCTATGCGCCGAACTCGAAACCATCGACGGCAGATGCTCGGGCCAGCTCACGGCGATGGCTATCGGCTCGCATAAGCGCGATAGGCTGCTTGCGTTCATTCGCGATCGGGGCGCCGATGGCCACGCGCATCACGCCTATGGCGACCACATTTCAGATCTTCCGATGCTGCTTGCCGTTCAACACCCCCATGCGGTCGACCCCTGTCCATTGCTACGGGAGACCGCCATGCAAAGGGGATGGCCGATTCTGACGAGCGGCGCAACGTCCTAAGCGTATGCATCGCCCCTCCCACTCCTGCAAACGAGTCAATCAAGGATATGAAATACAGACACTTCAATCAAGCCGCGGCTATGTCGCGCGACATCTCATGCATCGGCTTCGGCGCAATGGGAATCTCCGAGTTCTATGGGCCTTCGGAGGAATCGCTGGCGCGCGAAGCGATCCAGACCGCTATCGCTCAAGGCATCAATCACTTTGATACGGCCGACGGCTACGGCTACGGCGATAACGAGCGATTCCTCGGCGGCGCCCTCGACCTGTCAGACACGACAAAGCGGCAGTCGGTCATCGTCGCATCGAAGGCGGGCATTTTGCGCGACCGGCAGGATCCTAGCGTGCGCGGCATTTCGATCGAGGCTTCCTACCTCGAGGGGAAACTTCGGGAATCGCTCGCTAACCTGGGCACGGACTATCTCGACATCTTCTACATTCATCGGCTACCGCCGCATGCGACAAGCGAGCAATTGCAGACCTTGGCGCGCTTTTTGAACCAGGTGCTCGAATCGGGGCGCGCGCGCAGTATCGGCCTAAGCGAGCCGCGATTGGATCAGCTCTCGCTGATTCACGCAATTTGTCCTGTGCATTACGTGCAGTCGGAGTACAGCATGATCGAGCGTGGGGTGGAACGCTCTGGCGTGCTGGACTTCTGCCGGGGTAATGCCATCAACTTCGTAGCGTATAGCCCGCTGTGTCGTGGGTTGCTGACGGACTCCTTCGATGCAGCCAAACTTGCGAACGGAGACTTCCGCACAACGCTGCCGCGCTTCGCCGGCGAGAATCTCGAGCACAACCTACGCGTGATCGCCGATTTGAAAGCGATTGCCGCGTCGTTGAAGACGAGCTTGGCCGCATTGTCCGTGTCGTGGTTGCTTCATCAAGACGCGTTGGTGATCCCGGGCATGCGTCGCCCTGAGCGCGTCACCGACGCAGTGAAAGCACTCGATCTGCCGCTGAGTGCTGAAAAGCTCGCTGAAATCGGCGAAGTGCTGAAGCGAGAAGTCAAGGGGACACGCTATGCCCCCGCCGCGATGCAGGCCTATGGATTCGAGTAAGGACAAAAAAATGAAAACACTGTTGATCTCGGCGGCATGCAGCGATATGGCTGCGGCAACGATCGAGTTGCTGCGCGAGCACTATCGTTTCGTGCTCCTCGCACGTGACGAGGATCGGCTCAAGGAAACGATTGCTCGCATGAAGTGGGAATCGTCGGTCGAGATCGCGCTTGGGTGCGATGTGCGGTCGAGCGAAATGTGCGCCTCGTTGGCCGCGCAGTTGGCCGACCGCGATCTGACGTTGGACGGCTTCGTCAATTTCGCCGGCGCGTTACCTGTGCGCGCGAATTTCTTGCAGCTCGACGTCGATCGATTGCTCGACGACTTCACGACGCGGGTCGTCGGCAACATCAACTTGTTGCGTCATCTCTCACCGCAGCTGAAGCAGGGCGCGTCAGTCGTGATGATCAACGGCATTCTTTCCAAGATGCCGGACGCGGATTTTCTATGCGGCAGCCTTTCGACGGTCGCGTTGCGCAGCCTTGGCAAGGCCGTCGCTCGCACATTGGCGACGCGGCGCATTCGCGTCAACACCGTCAATCCCTGCGCTGCAGAGACAAAAATGAAAGACCAGGCGTTCGCGGCGCTGTCGGCTCAGGTTGGTATTGCAGCTAGCGCAATACAGACGGCAGTCGAGTCGAAGATCCCGTTCGAACGGCTTTGCGCGCCGCTCGATGTCGCCAAGACCGTCAAGTTTCTGATCTCGGATGAGTCGAGCTTCATCACGGGCGCGTCGATCGACGTCGACGGCGGCTACAACGCCAGCTTGGCGTAATCGATGCGATGGTCGGAGCGGCGAATACCGCCGCTTCATGACTGATCTTGCGGCCCCGACCCGGGGCGTTTCAGGCAATGAAATCCTCCTCTCGAATTCTCATGATCGTTTTGTCGACCGTCCCACTGGGCGGCATCGGCATTGATCTCTATGCATCGAGCCTGCCGACGTTGGCCGCGCATTTCGGGGCGGACGCCGTGGCGACCAAATCGACGTTGACGGTCTTCCTGATCGGCTTGTTCGTCGGGATGCTGTATTCGGGCACGCTGTCCGACGTTGTTGGGCGCAAAAAACCGCAGCTCGTCAATGCGCTGCTATTCACGCTCGCCAGTGTGGCCATTCCGTTCGCCGGTACCATCGAGCAGGTGATGGCGTTGCGGTTCCTGCAAGGTGTGAGCGCCGGGGGCATGCAGGCTGTATGCCGTAGCATCCTGTCGGATTCGTTTTCGCCGACGGAGATCACGAGGAAGTCGCTATATGTCACCACGGTATGGGGCATGGGGCCGATATTCGCGCCCTGGATCGGTGGGGTGCTCGTG
Organism: Trinickia sp.; assembly: GCA_036384755.1. Taxonomy (GTDB): domain Bacteria; phylum Pseudomonadota; class Gammaproteobacteria; order Burkholderiales; family Burkholderiaceae; genus Trinickia. Next base: position 8,698 of record DASVLS010000067.1, read on the forward strand.
ACCGCGTATGGCTGGAAGTCGTGCTTTTATCTTTTGGGCGCTTATGGGTGTGGGCTTGCTGCGCTGATTGCATGGGGGCTGCCCGAGACGAACGCACATCGAGAGCGCTTTCGCGTCGCTCGATTTCGACGCGATGTCGTGCAAGTTGTCGCCCACAATGATTTTCTTCTGCCGGTCTTCGCCATGGGCTGCGCATACGCGAGTCTTGTCACCTATGGAGCGGTCGGTCCGTACTTCGTGCAGGTGGCGCTACGGCTTTCGCCGGCGACGTACGGCAATATCGGCCTCGTTGTCGGATGCGGGTACCTGCTGGGCAATCTGATATTGCGGTTGTTGCTGGCGCGGCGATGGTCCGAAGATCGGCTCTTGACCTGGGCGGCAGGGGGCACGCTTGCTGGCGTCGCAGTTTCGGTGGCGCTTCAGTGGAGCTATCCTGGTGTACACGCGATATGGATTGCGTCCGTGTTGGCCGACTGCCTCATGATGGGATTCGTCTATCCGATCTATATGGCGAAATCTTTACGTGTCCATCCAGGACGATCAGGACTCGCCAGCGCCATGACCGTATCGGCCGTGCTGCTGCTCGCGTCAATTTTCGGCGCGATTGTGAGTACGTTCACGATTCGCTCTTCCCTCCAATTCCTGGGTGTGTACTTAATCCTCTCCGTTGGCATCGTGATGGTTCGCGTACGCGAGCGTATTCGTATAAGACCTGATTTCGCCTTCGAACGAGAAGTCTGAGGCAGGCACCTTAGCGAACGGTAAGCCCGCGGATGCCGACGTTCGGCTTTCCCGGATCGGCCATTCGCTTGTGGCCGCGGGCGGTGGAGCGTCAACATCGGCAGATCAGATGCTCAGTCACAAAGGCTGCTACCTGTTAGGTGCGCATCGATTAGGGGCGCCACTTGGAGCGCGTGATTGCACGCCAGATCGTGATTGCCACCGGCGATCACGTGCAAACCCGCATCCGGAAGCAGCTCAAGCAGTTTCTGGCCCACCGCGACGGGACTGATTGGGTCTGCATCTCCCCAAAGCAAAGGGACTGGCTGCGTAATTTCGCGCAGTTCCCCCGTCAGAATAGATTCGGGTCCGCAAGCTACGCGATTGCCCCTCCACTTGCATAACCCCGCCTCCAGAAACGAAAAAACCGGCTTGCGCCGGCTTTTCCTCCCTCACACCAGATGGACATGCCACACCGGTATAGAGGGTTAGTTGTTA
>DASVLS010000068.1:0-1779 GCA_036384755.1 Trinickia sp.
TTGACCGGCCCGCTCCCTGATTCTTCTGTCCTCACGCGTCGCGCATTCTAAGCCGCTGCACGCACCACGTGCGAAACACTCTCCGCTTTCGCATGCGAAACTTCGGACTCCGAATTATTGTCCGTATTCGCTTTATGAGCATGCATCGCCTGCCAAAGCAGCTCCATTCGCTCTTGCAGCGCGTCGCAAATCACCTCCACGCCACCGCTGAACTCGCTTATGGCAACACCCTCGTTCGAGGAAGAGTGAGCTGCCGCCATCGATGCCGCAGAGGCGATTGCTTGGAGCGCCATCAGCATACGCGATACACCTTCGAACCTATCTTCGACCGTAACCTCTTCTTTCATAGCTGCCCCCGCAACTGAGTGTAGTCAACTGGCGAATTGAACTGACGACGTCTTCACCGTCAGCTCGGCCTGGCCCTCGTACGCGATACGTCCATTCAGCTTGAACACGTACGGCACGCACACCAGACCGGAAACCGTGATGCCTACGTCGAACTTGCCGGTAGTGTCGAGCCATTCCATGTAGCTCATCACCATGTCCTCGGCCCGCTCGACAGATCGAGCCTTGCCCAAGCAATAATCGCCTACGTAGACGACAAGCATCACGCCCCCTTTGCGCCCTTCTCCAGCGCAATCGGCTTGATGCTTGTCACGATATTGCGGTCGCCGTTTGACTTGCCGTTCGTCGTTTGCACCATCGTCACCTTGGCGACAAACGGCATCGGGTTGTGCAAGACGCTCTTGACGATATCCGAGCTCTCGACCTTTAACTCATTCGTGCACATGCCGTTCGCCGTCTCGCCGCGAAGCTCCACATCGACGAAGATCGAAGCGCTATCCAATTCCTTACCGTCGATGTTTCCGAGAAAGTACTTAGCACCCCTAACTGTTACACGAGCCAACATTTCCATCGCCACTACTCCCGTAGACTCGGCGCAGGTTCGTGCGCGCCGTGCACGTGCACTGCCAGTGCAGACTTTTGCATTCGTGGCGGCACGCCATCCTGACGTACATCGACCACCAGTGCGGTAAAATCCTCGCCGTTCTCGATCAACGCCTGGTTGATTACCTTGCCGAATTGCGTGCGGATCGCACGCTTAGTGTTTCGAGCGTCGTCTCGCGTTCGGTCTGATCGGTGCGGCAGCGCAGCGCCGCCACGTCGATGAATGGCTCCAGTGCTTTGTGAGCGCCGACGAAGTAGTGATCGGTCTTCAGCACAATCTCGTGCGGTATCTCTCGATCCTTGTTGCCGAACTGGATCTCGACACGCACCCATTCGCTGTCGACGTTACCAAGCTGCCGACCCTTCTCGTAGGCCCGCACCAGCTTGCCGCTTCTACGAAGCCCGATTTCGAGCGTCGTGCCGCCGCAACCACGCGCAGCCGCGTTGCCGCTCTCGATCTTGCGGTAGTCCGGAATGCGCCCGCTGCAGTGGAACTCGCCCGCGCCGTACATCGCGTCGATCTGAGCGACCGTCACCTCGCCGTGCAGGAAGTCCATCGCGAGATCGCAGCGGGTCACCCGTGCATCGAGGTCCTGCATGGTCGCGTACACTGCCCGCCAGTCCGTCACGACTGCGCAGCCCCGACCCGAGAAGTCCACGCAGACGCGGGCTCGCCGCCGTTGCGTCCACCCCACGCGACGATGCCCGCCCGTATCCATTCGCCGTCGAGGAACGTCAGCACGTCCATGCTGTCGGCGTAGCCCTGAATGCCCTTGTTCGCGGGCACCATATTCAGCGGCATCGACGTCCACAGCTTCAGGTAGCGGCGGA
>DASVLS010000069.1:0-22676 GCA_036384755.1 Trinickia sp.
AGTTGGCGGCCACGCCGCCGCCGGACAAGTAGACGGCCTTGAAGCCGGTGGCCTGCGCCATCTTGGCGGCATAGGCGGTGATGGCGCCGACCACTTGCAGCGGCTGTTCGGCGGCGACGGCGGCACGGAAGGCCGCGCCGGGGGCGGCGCGGGCCGATGAGTGGGCAGTCATGATGTCCCTTTCGAGGAAACGTGGGCGGGAAACAGCGGCGCCGTTTCGGGCGGCAGCGGCCGGCCCGTCGCCCGTGCGCGGCGCAGCACCGACCAGTAGTAACGGTAGCTCGCGCGATCGTGCAGCGTATTGCCGTGGCGCGTCGGTCCCCATTGGGCGGCTTGCGCGGCCAGCAGAATCTCGGCGGCCGTCGCAATCGCTTCGTCGCGCGGAGCGAAGGCCGCGACGATGACGGGCACTTGCGCCGGGTGGATGCTCCACATCCGCGTATAGCCGAACTCGTCGCGCGCGCGGGCGGCATCGGCCGCCACGACCGACATGTCGTGGATTTCAGTGCTGACGTTGTGGGACGGCACACGCCCATTCGCGTGGCAGGCAGCGGCGATTTCGAGCTTCGCGCGCCGCACGAGCGGATGATCGAATTGGCCCGGCGAGCGCATCGCGGCATCGGGGATCGCCCCGTCGTGCGCCGAAACGAAATCCATCAAGCCGAACGAGAGCGCTTCGACGGTGGGCAGCGAAGCGAGGCGAAAGACCTCGGCCAGCGCGCCATGCGTTTCGATCAGCAACTGCGTGGGAACCGGTTTCTCGATGCCGAGCTCTCGGCGAGCGGCTTCGATGAAGGCGCACATCTCGGCGGCATCGGCCATGCTGCGCACCTTGGGCACCGTGACGTAAGCCGGCGCTTGCTTGGCCGCGCGCAGAATCAAGCGTACGTCGTCGCGCCAATGGGGATGGGCGAAATCGTGGATGCGCACGCCCACGCGCCCGAAGCGGTCGTGCTCGCCGCCGATGAGCGAAGCGACGAGTTCGGCATGCTCCGCTTCGTGACCTACCGCGGCGCCGTCCTCGCAGTCGAGTGTCACGTCGAAAACGGGGCCGAGCTGGCCTTGAAGCGCCAGCGATTTCAGCATCAGCTTCTCGCTGCCCGCATAGTGATCGCAAACAGGCAGCAGCGCGGGGGGCGCTTCGCCGTCAAACAACACTTCCGCTGGAGTGAGGGCGCGCATGGTCGGCGTCGGGAGCTTGAATCGATCCAAGAAAGCCGGATTCGGGCGGGCTCTGCCGCGCGCATGGCGACGACCGTCGCAAAGCACGCGCGAATCCGACATGAGGCGCCGGCGCCGGCCCCCGCACGCTGGCATGCGGAGGGGCTCGGCGCCGGACGCTCGTGCCGTTCGCCGGCCACGCCCGCTTACACGGGCGTGGCCGGCTTGCGACGATCAGCCGAGCAGGTGTTGCACGCCGTCGCGCTCTTCGAGCAGCTCGTTCAGCGTGAAATCCATCTTTTCGCGCGAGAAAGCGTCGATTTCGAGGCCTTCCACACGCTTGTACTCGCCGTTTTCGCAGGTGACGGGCACGCCGTAGACGATGTCTTCGGGAATGCCGTACGAGCCGTCCGACGGAATACCCATCGTGACCCACTTGCCGTTCGTGCCGAGCACCCAGTCACGCACGTGATCGATTGCCGCATTGGCAGCGGACGCCGCCGACGACAGGCCGCGCGCTTCGATGATCGCCGCGCCGCGCTTGCCGACGGTCGGGATGAACGTGTTGCGGTTCCACTCGTCGTCGTTGATGAGCTTCGTGAGCGACTGGCCTTCGGCCGTCGCGAAGCGGAAATCGGGGTACATCGTCGGCGAGTGGTTGCCCCACACGGCGAGCTTTTCGATCGATGCGACGGGCTTGCCCGACTTCGCGGCGAGTTGCGACAGCGCGCGGTTGTGGTCGAGGCGCAGCATGGCCGTGAAGTTCTTCTTCGGCAGATCCGGCGCCGACTTCATGGCGATGTAGGCGTTCGTGTTCGCCGGGTTGCCGACGACGAGCACCTTGACGTCGCGGCTCGCGACTTCGTTCAGGGCGCGGCCTTGAACCGTGAAGATTTCGGCGTTGGCCGACAGCAAGTCCTTACGCTCCATGCCCTTCGAGCGGGGGCGGGCGCCGACGAGCAGCGCGACGTCGGCATCCTTGAACGCGACCTTCGGATCGTCCGTCACGACTACGCCCGCGAGCAGCGGGAACGCGCAGTCTTCGAGCTCCATGACGACGCCCTTGACCGCGGCTTGCGCTTGCGGGAGGTCGAGCAGTTGCAGGATGACGGGCTGGTCCTTGCCGAGCAGATCGCCGTTGGCGATGCGAAACAGCAGCGAGTAACCGATTTGACCTGCGGCGCCGGTGACGGCAACGCGCTTTGCGGACTTAGCCATTGAACTCTCCAGGGATGCGTTGGTGCGTGTAATGCGTCTACGCTTGGGAAAAGCGCTATTTTATGCGCGTTACGCGAAGCGTGTAGGCCGAATCTAGGGCGAAACCCTTGCTCGCGTCGGAGTGTAGGAGCGGGGCTGCTCAAAGTCAACCGTATCTTATGTCTTATATAAGACATATGAATTTCCTACGAAAACCTGGACGGGTGCGCGCTCTTTGTGTTGAAATGCGCGGATGAATGCGAACCAGGCCAGCGCGAGCAATCCGAACGTCCAGCCCGTCGAGGGCCCGGCCGCGGGCGGCGCTTCGCCTACGTTCAGTCCGCTGTACCAGCAGATCAAGGGGCTCATTACGCAGAGCCTCGAATCCGGCGAATGGAAGCCCGGGGAGATCATACCGAGCGAGGTCGAGCTGGCCGCGCGTTACAAGGTCAGTCAAGGCACCGTCAGAAAGGCCATCGACGAACTCGCAGCCGAGAACTTGCTCGTGCGTCGGCAGGGCAAGGGTACGTTCGTTGCGACCCACAACGAGGATCGCGCGCAGTTTCGGTTCCTTCGGTTACTGGCCGATGACGGCGCCGAGCATCCCCACGTCAGCAAGCTGCTCGAGTGCCGCCGCCTGAGGGCGCCCGCCGAGATCGCGCGTCAGCTCGAGTTGAAGAGCGCCGACCCGGTCGTCCTCATCAAGCGCCTGCTGCAGTTCGACGGCGTGACGACGGTGTTCGACGAGATTTGGCTGCCCGGGGCCGTGTTCCGCGGGCTGACGGTGGAAAGGCTCAGCGAATACAAGGGGCCGCTTTACGCGATGTTCGAGGCCGAATTCGGCACGCGCATGATCCGGGCGTCCGAAAAGATCCGGGCCGTGGCCGCCGAGCCGGCGGTGGCCGAACTGCTCGGGGTGGCCGCCGGCTTCCCGCTGCTGTCGGTCGAGCGCGTGTCCTATACCTACGGAGATCGGCCGGTCGAAGTGCGCCGCGGTTGGTATGTCACAACCGGGTACTACTATCAGAACGACCTGAGCTGAAGCGGCCCAGCGCCTTCCAAACGGCGCAGCGTGGGCCCGTTCGTTGCACCCCATGCAACGGTGTTCTCCGGTTTTCGCTGCGCCGCGGTATAAAAAGGCGCTAAAATTGCGGGTTAGTGTGACTACATAGTAGGGGTCTAGCATGGCAGAAGCCGTAAAAAAACCGAGACCGGAGTTCCGGAACATCGGGATTGGCGACATTACGATGACATATCGCCTACCGTTGGCGGCGAAGGTGTCCATCCTGCATCGGGTCAGCGGTGCGGCACTTTTCCTTTTCCTTCCGTTCCTGTTGTACCTCTTCAGTCAGAGCCTCACCTCCGAACTCAGCTTCGAAGTCTTCAAGGGCTTTCTGTCCAATATCATCGTCAAGATCGTCACGCTCGGGCTGGCGTGGGCTTTCCTCTTTCACTTCTGCGCCGGGGTTCGCCATCTTTTGATGGATACGAATCACGATGCGGTGACGAAGGAAAGGGGTAAGCGCACTTCCATCGTCGTCTTCGTCGTCTCGTCGGTCCTGACGATCGCCTTCGCGCTCAAACTGTTCGGAGCTTTCTAAGAAAATGGCAGCCAACAACCGAATCGGCTCGAAGCGCCTCGTCGTCGGCGCGCACTACGGCCTGCGCGATTGGCTCGCGCAGCGCGTCACCGCTGTGATCATGGCGGTCTACACCGTCATCCTGCTCGCCTGGTTCTTCGGCGCGCAAGACTTCTCCTACGACGGCTGGGCTTCGATTTTCGCCACTCAATGGATGAAGCTCGCAACGTTCGTCACCTTGCTCTCGCTCTTCTATCACGCATGGGTGGGCGTGCGCGACATCTGGATGGACTATGTGAAGCCCGTCGGCGCGCGCCTCGTGTTGCAAGCGCTGACGATCGTCTGGCTGCTCGCGTGTGCGGGCTACGCTGCGCAGATTCTCTGGAGAGTGTAAAAGAATGGTTGCAATCAAGAATTCTCTGCCGCGTCGCCGCTTCGACGTGGTCATCGTCGGCGCGGGCGGCTCGGGGATGCGCGCTTCGCTGCAACTCGCGCGCGCAGGCTTGTCGGTCTGCGTGCTTTCGAAAGTGTTTCCGACGCGTTCGCATACGGTCGCCGCACAAGGCGGCATCGGCGCATCGCTCGGCAACATGAGCGAAGACAACTGGCACTACCACTTCTACGATACGATCAAGGGCTCCGACTGGCTCGGCGACCAAGACGCCATCGAGTTCATGTGCCGTGAAGCGCCGAACGCCGTCTACGAGCTCGAGCATTTCGGCATGCCGTTCGACCGTAACGCCGACGGCACGATCTATCAGCGCCCGTTCGGCGGGCACACGGCCAACTATGGCGAGAAGCCCGTCCAGCGCGCGTGCGCGGCGGCCGACCGTACCGGCCACGCGCTGCTTCACACGCTTTATCAGCAAAACGTCGCAGCCAAGACGCAATTCTTCGTCGAGTGGATGGCGCTGGATCTGATCCGCGACGCCGACGGCGACGTGCTCGGCGTGACGGCGCTCGAAATGGAAACGGGCGACGTCTACATTCTCGAAGGCAAGTGCACGCTGTTCGCCACGGGCGGCGCGGGCCGGATCTTCGCGGCGTCGACCAACGCGTTCATCAATACGGGCGACGGTCTCGGCATGGCGGCCCGCGCGGGCATCGCCTTGCAGGACATGGAGTTTTGGCAATTCCACCCGACCGGCGTGGCCGGCGCGGGTGTGCTGATCACCGAAGGCGTGCGCGGCGAAGGCGGCATTCTGCGCAACTCGAACGGCGAGCGCTTCATGGAGCGCTACGCGCCCACGCTGAAGGATCTGGCGCCGCGCGACTTCGTGTCGCGCTCGATGGACCAGGAAATCAAGGAAGGCCGCGGCGTGGGCCCGAACAAGGATCACGTGCTGCTCGACCTGTCGCACATCGGCGCCGAGACGATCATGAAGCGTCTGCCGTCGATCCGCGAAATCGCGCTGAAGTTCGCGAACGTCGACTGCATCAAAGAGCCGATCCCCGTCGTGCCGACGATCCATTACCAAATGGGCGGCATTCCGACGAACATCCACGGTCAAGTCGTCGGCACGCCGCGCGGCCATGAGGAAGTCGTCAACGGTTTCTACGCAGTGGGCGAATGCTCGTGCGTGTCCGTGCACGGTGCGAACCGTCTCGGCACGAACTCGCTGCTCGATCTCGTCGTCTTCGGCCGCGCCGCGGGCAACCACATCGTCAAGCACGTCAAGGACCTGAAGGAGCACAAGCCCCTGCCGGCCGACGCCGCCGATTTCGCGCTCTCGCGCTTGGACAAGCTCGAGAAGTCGAGCTCGGGCGAATACACGCAGGCGATCGCGGGCGATATCCGCTCGACGATGCAAGCGCACGCCGGCGTGTTCCGCACGTCGAAGCTGCTTGCCGAAGGTGTCGAGAGAATCAAGGAAGTCGCCGAGCGCGTCGAGCACGTGCACCTGAAGGACAAATCGAAGGTGTTCAACACGGCTCGCGTCGAAGCGCTCGAATTGGCGAACCTGATCGAAGTCGCTCGCGCCACGATGGTGTCGGCGGAAGCGCGCAAGGAAAGCCGCGGCGCTCACGCACAGAGCGATTACGAGGAACGGGACGACGTCAATTGGCTGCGCCACACGCTGTGGTTCAGCGAAGGCGATCGCCTCGATTACAAGCCGGTGCACATGCAACCGTTGACGGTCGAATCGGTGCCGCCGAAGGCACGTACCTTCTAAGCCGGCGTATTAAAGGACACACGCGAAATGGCAAAACGTACTTTCGAAATCTATCGCTACGATCCGGACAAGGATGCCGCACCGCGCATGCAGTCGTACGAGCTCGAGATCGGCCCGGGCGAGCGCATGCTGCTCGACGCGCTGGTCAAGCTGAAGGCGCTGGACGAAACGCTGTCGTTCCGCCGCTCGTGCCGCGAAGGCGTATGCGGTTCGGACGCGATGAACATTAACGGCAAGAACGGCCTCGCTTGCCTCACGAACCTGAACGATCTGCCGCAAAAGATCGTCCTGCGTCCGCTGCCGGGCCTGCCTGTGGTGCGCGATTTGATTTGCGACTTCACGCAATTCTTCAATCAGTATCACTCGATCAAGCCGTACCTCATCAACGATACGCCGCCGCCCGAGAAGGAGCGCTTGCAGTCGCCGGAAGAGCGCGAAGAGCTCGATGGCCTCTACGAGTGCATTCTGTGCGCGAGCTGTTCGACGTCCTGCCCGAGCTTCTGGTGGAACCCGGACAAGTTCGTCGGGCCGGCGGGTCTGTTGCAGGCCTATCGGTTCATCGCCGATACCCGCGACCAAGCGACGGGCGAGCGCTTGGACAACCTTGAAGACCCGTATCGTCTGTTCCGTTGCCATACGATCATGAACTGCGTCGACGTGTGCCCGAAGGGCCTCAATCCGACGAAGGCGATCGGCAAGATCAAGGAACTGATGGTGCGCCGCGCGGTTTAAAGCATGAGACTCGCTTCCCTGCGCTCGCTTCATTCGCTGCCGCCCGACGAATCCTTCGGGGCGTCGGGCGGCGCTACGGCGCATACTGGTGCGTCCTCGCATCAGTCAGATCCGCTGCGTCGCGCGCGCCTGCGTTGGCGCGCGCGGCGCGGTCTGCTGGAAAACGACCTGATTTTCGAGCGTTTTTTCAGCCGATACGAAGATAGCCTCAGCGACGACGACGTGGGTGCGCTCACCCGCTTGTTCGAGCTGAGCGACAACGACCTGATGGACTTGCTTCTCGCTCGCAAGGAACCGGAAGGCGACCTTTCCGACCCGGATATCGTCCGGGTGCTGGGGCTGTTGCGCGCCGTTTGAGCGCCGCAATGCTGGACGCGCCGCGCGCGCATGATCGGAAACCCGTTCCAACTTCGATTGAGGATGCTATGACTCCGTCAGATGTTAAAGCCACGCTCTCGTTCAGCGACAATTCGCCGAGCGTCGAACTACCGATCTACAAGGGCACGATGGGCCCGGACGTAATCGACATCCGCAAGCTGTACGGCCAAACCGGCAAGTTCACGTACGACCCCGGCTTCATGTCGACGGCATCGTGCAACTCGGCCATCACGTATATCGACGGGGACAAGGGCGAGCTGCTGTACCGCGGCTTCCCGATCGACAACCTCGCGCAAAACGCGGACTTCCTCGAAACGTGCTACCTGCTGCTCAAGGGCGATCTACCGACCGCCAAGCAAAAGGACGAATTCGTCAGCACGGTGACGCGCCATACGATGGTGCACGAGCAGATGCAGTTCTTCTTCCGCGGTTTCCGTCGCGATTCGCACCCGATGGCGATTCTCGTCGCGTCGGTCGGCGCGTTGTCGGCGTTCTATCACGATTCGCTGAATATCAACGATCCGCATCACCGTGACGTATCGGCCATTCGCATGATCGCGAAGCTGCCGACGCTCGTTGCGATGGCGTACAAGTACAGCATCGGCCAGCCGTTCGTCTATCCGAAGAACGACCTGTCGTACAGCGCGAATTTCATGCGCATGATGTTCTCGAACCCGTGCGAAGAGTACAAGATCAACGACGTGCTCGTGCGCGCCCTCGATCGCATCTTGATTCTTCACGCCGATCACGAGCAAAACGCGTCGACGTCGACGGTGCGTTTGGCCGGCTCGTCGGGCGCGAACCCGTTCGCTTGTATCGCTGCCGGTATCGCCTGCCTCTGGGGTCCGGCGCACGGCGGTGCGAACGAAGCCGCGCTGAACATGCTCGAGCAAATCGGCTCGTCCGACAACATCCCCGAGTTCATCAAGCAGGTGAAGGACAAGAATTCGGGCGTGAAGCTGATGGGCTTCGGCCATCGCGTGTACAAGAACTACGATCCGCGTGCGAAGCTCATGCGCGAAACGTGTCACGAGGTGCTCGAAGAGCTCGGTCTGCATGACGACCCCCTGTTCAAGCTGGCGATGCAACTCGAAAAGATCGCGCTCGAGGACGAATACTTCGTGTCGCGCAAGCTCTACCCGAACGTCGATTTCTATTCGGGCATCGTGCAGCGCGCCCTCGGCATCCCGACGTCGATGTTCACCTGCATTTTCGCGATGGCGCGTACGGTCGGCTGGATCGCGCAGTGGAACGAGATGATCTCCGAAGCCGAGCAGAAGATCGGCCGTCCGCGGCAGCTCTTCATCGGCGAAACGCCGCGCGAAGCCAAGCCGATCGGCCAGCGCGGCTGATACCGTTACTTACGCCGGCGCGGGCCTGCGGCTGCGCGCCGCGCCGGTCGACAAAAAAAGCCCCGACGGGTCACACCGTCGGGGCTTTTTTTGTCGATACGCGTCGTATCCGACGCAGGCCTATCCCATTCGGCGTATTCATCCTCGGCCGCCGCAGCCTGTACGCTACATTCGTCGATAACCTATGGTTGTCAATTGACAACCTTCACTGCGAGCGGTATTCTTGCCGCGTTGACGAATGCACCGACCACACCCGAAGAAGGAAATCGAAGCAGCGCTCGTGTATGCGAAGGCCCGTGGCTGGCGGGTTCAGCCGTGCAAGGGAAATGGGCATGCCTGGGGCAAGATGCTATGCCCGTACAACGATGCCGATTGTCGCTGCGGAGAGTTTTGCATCAGCAGCATCTGGAGCACGCCGCGCTGCGCGGCCAGTCACGCAAGAACTTTGAAGCGCGTGGTCGATCATTGCTCGGCCGCACGGCGTCCGTTGGATTCGACATCGAGCAGACGAGCAAGAATTTAGGAGTCCTGATGGAATACGTATTTACGCTCAAGTATCAACTGGCGGACGAAGATTGCGATCCTGATCGGATCGTCGAACGCCTTTTCGAGGCGGGCTGCGACGACGCGACGGTCGGCGTCGGTCAGCCGGGGCGAATCGCGTTGGCGTTCCGGCGCGAAAGCACCGATGCCTGGTCGGCGATCTACACGGCGCTGCGCGACGTCAAGCAAGCGATTGCGTCGGCGCGGCTCGTCGAGGCGGGTCCCGATTTCGTAGGCCTGACCGACGTTGCGGATGTCGCCGGCGTCACGCGTCAAAACATGCGCAAACTGATGCTCGCGCATCCGTCGCAGTTTCCGTTGCCGGTCCATGAGGGCAATCCGTCGGTATGGCACCTGTCGGATGTGCTCGTTTGGCTCGCGAATCGAGGCGGCTATTCCATCGGCAGCGAGCTGCTCGATGTCGCCAAATCGACCAAGCAGGTCAATTTGGCAAAGGAAACGCGCGAAATCGAGCCTCGCATCAACCGGCAATTGCTTGCGCTGGTCGCGTGACGGCCGTCATGGCGCGTGGCGGCACGAATGAGAGCGCGTATCGGCCAAGGGCGTCTTTAGGCGACGGCGAACTGGCATATCGGCGTCGCTGTTTCATGCCTGACTATTCAACGTCCGAACTCGGTTCGCCCGGCAATACGTAATGCATTTCATAGAAGAGCAGATCGCCTCTCGAAGGCAGCTTGAAAGGCGGCGATGAAGAGGCGAAGCCGAGCGCTTCATAGAAGCCCCGTGCCGATTCACGCGCCGTACACCAGGCGAGCCGGCCGCCGTGCCGACGTGCGTGGTCGAAGCATAGCTTCATGAGCGTGCGCCCGAAGCCGTATCCGCGTGCATGGGGCTCGACCGCCACGCCCCGAAGGCGCCATGCGGTGTCGCTGTGCGAGCCGGGTAGTGCCTCGCGGCACACGGTGGCGACCGCCACGGTCCTATCTCCTTGATAGACAGCCACGTGCAGCGTCGTTGGATCGTCGTCCCCCCGGAAGCGGCATGAATCGGACTGATTGTCCAGCAGGATCTTACGGCGAAGCGGAAGGACGTGTTCGGCCGAGACGGCATGGGTGGAAAAAAGCACGCGGCTATCAGGCATAAGTGTTCGGTCGTCGGTCAGAAACGTGTCGGTATGCCGAATTCGTTTGGATTTGTTAAGAATCGAGGGGACGGAATTGTCTATTCGAGATTGCGCTATCTTACGGCGATCAAATCATAGTCGACTACCCCTTCTTTCCTATCTCACTATTCGTCGGCTCGCACGATGCCAGGCTTGGCTTGGGCTTGGTTTGTCTAGCGCTTGTATTGCGCCTGTATTGCGTACGTATTGCGCACATATGGCGCACGTATGGCGCACGTATGGCGCTTCTCCGGCGTTACCTCAATTCGCGAAACGTTTATACTCCCAAAAATATCAGGTCCGCCTTGACGCGCGGTGGGGTAATCTCTGGGCGAGCCGATTCAACCTTTTCGGTATAACAACTTAATTGAGATCTCAGATGGCGGAAGACCGTCAATCCGATACGCAAGCGGCCTATACACAGATCCGTTCTCGAATTCTCGAAGGGCGTCTCGCACCCGGCAACCCCGTTTCGCCCCGCAATATGGCCGACGAACTGATGCTGGGTCATATGCCGGTGCGCTCCGCCATACAGCGTCTTGTCGTCGAGGGCTTGGTCGAAGTCATTCCGCGCAAGGGCACCTATGTCACGGCGCCGACCAAGATCGATCTGCGCGAAATCTTCGAGGTCAGACTTGCATTGGAGAGCACGGCTGCGTACTTGGCCGCGGTGAACGGCGCGACAGACGGCTTGACGGCTGCGGCCGATCAGTTGCGCCGCGTTGTCGATGAAGATTCGACGGATCTGATGACGGAGCAGCGGATCGGCTGGGTTTTTCATCAAGAAATGTTTGTGGCCGCGAAAAACGAGCGGCTTCATACCTCGTACCGGATGTTGCGCGCCCAAACCGGGCTCGCCCTCAACGAATTGCATCGAGACGATGCCGCGACGGTGCGGCGCGGCACGTTGGAGCACCTCAGCATCTACGCATCAATCCAATCAAAAGAGCCCGAAGCGGCATGTCGGCACATGTGGAACCACATTCTGGATGGCACCGACGCAAGAATCAAACTAATCCGAGGCCAAAATGACCAACCAACGTAAAGGAATTTCAGTTCCCGCTCAGATGATCGCGGGGCTCGTGCTGGGTGCTTTATTCGGCGTGCTCGTCCCGGCGTTCGCGAGCAAGCTGTCGTTTCTATCGGCCATCTTCGCGCATGCGATCAAGATGGTCGTCATGCCGCTCATCTTGCTATCGGTAACGGTGGGCACATTTCGCGCAGCGGTGCAGCGCGGCCATCTCGGTAGGACGGCGGTGCTCAGCATCGCGTTTTTCATCGCGGCGACCTTCGTGGCCGCGGCCCTCGGTCTGGGGCTCAATTTCTTGTTCCATCCCGGTGTCGGCGCCAGCATGACGCAAACGGCCGCCATGCCGAAGAACTTGGCCGGCGGCGTCGACTGGATGCAATTCGTCGTCGATCTCGTGCCCGCGAATATCGTTTCGGCGCTCGCATCGGGCAACTCCGTGCCGGTACTCGTATTCGGCGTCTTGCTCGGCTCTGCGCTCGCTGCCGTCGAAGACAAGGCGGGGCCGCTCGTTGCCGTGCTCGATTCGATGCTGGCCGCACTGTTCAAGCTGACCGAATGGGTCGTCGCATTCTCGCCGGTCGCGATTTTCGCGACGTTGGCCGGGCTGCTCGCATCGAAGGGCGTGTCCGCGTTGCTGCCGCTGCTCAAGCTGCTCGGCGTCGCCTATCTCGGCATGGCGATCTTGGCGATTCTGCTCACGCTGATCGTGAAGTCCACCGGGCTTTCGCCGCGCGCTGTCGTCAAGCACGTGAGCGAACCGCTGATTCTCGCTTTTACGACGCGCTCGTCGGAGATCACGTTTCCGCTGCATTTGAAGAAGCTGACCGAAATGGGCGTGCCGCAGTCGGTTGCCTCGACCATTCTGCCGCTTTCCTACATTTTCAACCGCGACGGGGCGGTGCTCTACACGGCGTTGGCGGTGGGCTATCTCGCCGATGTTTATCACGTGACGTGGAGCTGGCCGCTCGTGTTCACGATCATCGTGCTGACCACGATCATGATCGACGGCGCGGCGAACGTGCCTTCGGGCGCCGTCGTGGCGATTACCGTGATTCTCGCGGCGATCGGCCTGCCGGCGGAAGCGGTTTTGCTCATTCTCGGTATCGACGCGTTCTTCGATATGGGCCGCACGGCGCTGAACGTCTACGCGAGCACGGTCGCGACGGCGGTGGCGCTGCGCGTGTCGGGCGAGCCGCTGCAGCCGGCGGGCGAGCGTGGTGCGCCGGCGGGAGGGCTGGCGCCGTTGCGCGGCAACGTTTAACGCGAGGCGCGCCGTCGTGGCCTTTCCCTCATCCCTCATGGCACGCGCGTTTCGCGTCGTGTCCCGCCTGCTAGACAAGTATTGCTCCGGCCTCGGAAGCAGGCGGTCTCGTCACGCGCAAGCGGTCCCGCTCGCGGGTTGTGCGTGACGCTATTTATTCCCCCATGCGCTCGCCGCACGCGTGTGCAAAACCCGATGCTCTGCACTTGACGCCATGTCTTGCAGTCATGATCTCTCGTGCGCGCGGCCCGCTTGCGCGCCGCGCCCCGCCTGCGCCTCCTCGGCCCCCCATGCAGGCGGCTTTGCGGCCGGTTCGCCCACCGGTCGCGCTTCTTTTTCTCGTCCCGCGTCGATGCCTGCGCCGGAGCTCTCGCGGCCAGCGCCCGACAGCCGGGGGACGCTCGAAACCGAGCGCGAGCGTGTCGTCGATTTTCCCGTCGACATCTTTGAATGTTCCGACGCAATGCCGTCGTTGGGCGACGTGCGCATCCTGGCTTTTCGTGCGTTGCTGCCCGCGGTGAGGCGCGTCGTCGTCCATGCGGTTCTTCGGCGGCCGGCAGCTTCGTCATGCGTGCAGGGCGAGCGACGCGAATGCTACGGCGTCTACCTGCTCGATTGCGATGGCGGAGAACATCCGTTTCTGGATTTCGGAAGCGCGGGCAGGGCAACGTACGCCGCAATGCGCGTTGCGCAGGTTTTTCGGCTGCCTGTCGAATTCGGCACGTTCGCCGAGCCCCGGTCGCGCGATGACTAGCATGCCCGGGGAATCGAACGCGCTCGGGGCGGCGTTCAGCCTGTCGATTTGTCCGCGGGCGTTCGAGCGCACCTGAGTTCCCACCGAGATGTGGCAATATGCGCGCACGACGCCATTCAATATTCAATATTCAATAAGAGCACGCGTGCGACTACGCCTACCTGACGGGGGATCGGCATGGCTGACAAGATCTTGCAGTGCGGATATATGTCCGGGGACACTTATGCCGCGGCCGCCTTGCTGGCGGCCGATACGACGGTCCGTGTCATTCTGGTCAAGGATACGAGGGCCACGGGCCAATACGCGGACAAGAGCGGCCTAATTCAAAAGATCTACGGCGAAGGCGGCGTCATGGGGCGCGTCCATCTGCTCGACATCTCGTCCGGCGATCTGCGCGTGAACGATCTGTGGAAACTTTACAAGGATGCCTACGCGACACGTATGCCGGCGCCACGGCGAGGTCCCACCACCGCGAGCAAGCTCTATTACGACCAGATGCCGGTCGGCTGGCCGCGCTCGATCACGGCGGTCACCGGGCTGCTCGCGTCGAAGTGGAAGGCCGACCCCGACGGGACGAGCGCGGCTATCGCGACCGCGTGGAAAGTCGGCAGACTGCCCACCGAGCAAAAATTCGCTTTGTATGGGTACATGGGCCGCAAGTTTCAAAAAAACAATTTCGACATCAAGCCGAATATCGTCGTGTTGTGGAGCCGACAAAGCGGCAAGCGCGGCGGTGCTCACCCCGAACTCGATTCGAGCTATGAGGGCATTCGCCAGCTTACGCGAGCGCTCCTCAAATGCGGCAAACCCGTGACCGTGCTGCTGGCTGGCGACGAGCGCAACGACAAGCTGAACGCATTCGCGAACCTGCCGGGCATGGACAACGTGATCAGCGTATCCGACATGTGGGAAGACCCGGTCTGGAAGGAGCAGTTCGGCGACGCCAAGTTTCTCGCGCAATTTGCCTTTTATAAGTATCTGGCTGAGGAGTACAACGTCATACACATCGGCATGCGCAGCGGGATGCTCGAATCGATGGCGCTGCTCGGCATGAAGACCTTCTATCTCGAAGGCGCCGGCTCCGGCTCGGGGTCCCGGATGACCGGATTCAGCAACGCGGGCATCACCTATTCCCGAATTGTCATCGGCAGCGCTCCCGGCATCACGGGCCGCATTTCCGAGCAGCGCAAGCTCTATACGACCGACGTGCTGAGCGAGCGCATCGACGAGCGAGCCGCCGTCCATTGGAACCGCGACGGCTTCTGGGATCTTTTCGGGGATTCCGATCACTCCAGGTGGGCGGCGATCAGTTACGCGAAGGCCGATCTACTTAGGCAATCACGTCCGTATTCGTCATATCGCGGCACCGATCAATGGTCTGCATTGGAGGACGATATGGCTCGCATGCGCGGGTTTACCTCCTCGGATATGACCAACATTTTCGACGCGGTCGGACCGCTGCTGAAAGACGCATGATTTCGCGCTTCGATGTCCGTTGAAGCCGTGCGGCTCGCGCGGCAGACAAGCCGCGCACGGTTGGGCGCGCTGCGTCCCGAGCGAGTACCGGCATTCTGCTTTTCATTGCGTCGCGAGGGGGGTGCTTGCACCCCCGTCCTGTGAACCTGGTACTGACACTACCACTCAACTCACTGTTTTTTATCGATTTTTTCTGGCCGGGCGATGTCGCTGCGGCGGTGTGCGTGGCATAATCGACCGAACCGGGATTGCCCGTTGCCATCATTACCGCGCATACCATGTCAAAGACTCTCTACGACAAGCTGTGGGATTCGCACGTCGTCCACACGGAAGAGGACGGCACGACGCTCCTCTACATCGACCGTCAATTGCTGCATGAAGTCACGAGCCCGCAAGCATTCGAAGGGCTCAAGATGCACGAGCGCCCGCTGTGGCGCGTCAGCGCGAATTTGGCCGTATCGGACCATAACGTGCCGACCACCGATCGCAGCCACGGCATTGCCGATCCCGTATCGAAGCTGCAAGTCGACACGCTCGACGCCAACTGCGACGCTTACGGCATCACGCAGTTCAAGATGAACGACCTGCGTCAAGGCATCGTTCATATCATCGGCCCGGAACAGGGTGCGACGCTGCCGGGCATGACGATCGTCTGCGGCGATTCGCACACGTCCACGCACGGTGCGTTCGGCGCGCTTGCCCACGGCATCGGCACGTCGGAAGTCGAACACGTGCTGGCCACGCAAACGCTGCTGCAAAAGAAGAGCAAGAACATGCTCGTGAAGGTCGACGGCCCGTTGCCGCGCGGCTGCACGGCCAAGGACATCGTGCTCGCCATCATCGGGAAGATCGGTACCGCCGGAGGCACCGGCTACGCGATCGAATTCGGCGGCTCGACCATTCGCGCTCTGTCGATGGAAGGCCGCATGACCGTCTGCAACATGGCCATCGAAGCCGGTGCGCGCGCGGGCATGGTCGCCGTCGACGACACGACGATCGACTACCTGAAGGGCCGTCCGTACTCGCCGCAAGGGGTCGAGTGGGATCACGCGGTCGAATACTGGCGCACGTTCGTCTCCGATGCCGGCGCGCACTTCGATCGCGTCGTCGAGCTCGATGCGAGCCAGATCGTGCCGCAGGTCACTTGGGGCACGTCGCCCGAAATGGTCACGGCCATCGACGGCCGCGTGCCCGATCCCGAGCGCGAGAAGGATCCCGTCAAGCGCGACGCCATGGAACGCGCGCTGCAGTACATGGCGCTCGAGCCGAACCTGCCGATGGAATCGATCAAGGTCGACAAGGTGTTCATCGGCTCGTGCACGAACGCGCGCATCGAGGACATCCGCGCCGCGGCCTACGTGGTCAAGAAGCTGGGACGCCGCGTGGCGTCGAACATTCGGCTTGCGATGGTCGTGCCGGGCTCGGGCCTGGTAAAGGCGCAAGCGGAGCGCGAAGGCCTCGACAAGGTGTTCGTCGATGCAGGTTTCGAATGGCGCGAGCCCGGGTGCTCGATGTGCCTCGCGATGAACGCCGACCGGTTGGAGCCGGGCGAACGCTGCGCATCCACGTCGAATCGCAATTTCGAAGGACGCCAAGGCGCGGGCGGACGCACGCATCTCGTGAGCCCGGCGATGGCCGCGGCCGCCGCGATCGAAGGGCATTTCGTCGATATTCGCAAGTTGGGGTGAGGCCATGAATGCACGGATGTTGTGCCGGTGGGCGGCATCGGTCGCGCTGGCCGGCGCATTGCTGAGCCTCTTGGGTTGCAATACCGTCGCGGGGTTCGGTCAGGACATGAGCGATGCGGGCCACGCCCTCAAAAAGGCTGCGGAGTAAGAGAGACATGGACAAATTCATCGTGCACACGGGGCTCGTCGCGCCCCTCGATCGCGAGAACGTCGATACGGACGCGATCATCCCGAAGCAGTTCTTGAAGTCGATCAAGCGCACGGGTTTCGGCCCGAACCTGTTCGACGAATGGCGCTACCTCGATCACGGCGAGCCGGGTCAGGACAATTCGCGCCGCCCGCTGAATCCCGACTTCGTGCTGAATCAGCCGCGCTATCAAGGCGCATCGGTGCTGCTCGCGCGGAAGAACTTCGGCTGCGGCAGCTCGCGCGAGCATGCGCCCTGGGCATTGCAGCAGTACGGCTTTCGCGCGCTGATCGCGCCGAGCTTCGCCGATATTTTCTTCAACAATTGCTTCAAGAACGGCGTGCTGCCGATCGTGCTGTCCGAGCAGCAGGTCGATCATCTGTTCAACGAAACGTACGCGTTCAACGGTTATCAGCTGACGGTCGATCTCGAGGCGCAAGTCGTGCGCACGCCCGACGGCCGCGAATACGCGTTCGAAGTCGACGGCTTCCGCAAGTATTGCCTGCTGAACGGCTTCGACGACATCGGACTCACGCTGCGGCATGCGGACAAGATTCGCGCGTTCGAAGCCGAGCGCATGGCCAAGCAACCGTGGCTCGGTCACCGGATCGTCGGCTGACGATGTCATTGCGTGTCGACCGGGGCGAGGGCCGCGGTCGACAGGCCATTCGGCAAACCCGGTAACTCGACAACTCGATAGGACCCCTAATGAAGATTGCAGTGCTCCCCGGTGACGGCATCGGCCCGGAAATCGTCAAGGAAGCGGTGAAGGTACTCGACGCGCTTGGCGAAACGTTCGAGATGGAAGAGGCGCCCGTCGGCGGCGCGGGCTATGAAGCGAAGGGCCATCCGCTGCCCGATTCCACGCTCGCGCTCGCGAAAGAGGCCGATGCGATCCTGTTCGGCGCAGTGGGGGATTGGAAGTACGATTCGCTCGAACGCGCGTTGCGCCCGGAGCAAGCCATTCTCGGCTTGCGCAAGCACCTGCAGTTGTTCGCGAACTTCCGTCCGGCTATTTGCTACCCGCAATTGACGGGCGCGTCCTCGCTCAAGCCCGAGATCGTGTCGGGTCTCGACATTCTCATCGTGCGCGAATTGAACGGCGACGTGTACTTCGGTACGCCGCGCGGCACGCGCACCGCGCCGGACGGCCCGTTCGAGGGCGCACGCGAAGGCTTCGACACGATGCGTTACACGGAGCCGGAAGTGCAGCGGATCGCTCATGTCGCATTTCAAGCGGCGCGCAAGCGCGGCAAGCGGCTGACGTCCGTCGACAAGGCGAACGTGCTCGAAACGTCGCAGTTGTGGAAGGACGTGATGATCGAGGTCTCGAAGCAGTATCCGGACGTCGAGCTCTCGCACATGTACGTCGACAACGCGGCCATGCAACTCGTGAAGGCCCCGAAGTCGTTCGACGTGATCGTCACGGGCAATCTGTTCGGCGACATTTTGTCCGACCAGGCCGCGATGCTGACGGGCTCGATCGGCATGCTGCCTTCGGCTTCGCTCGATAAAAACAACAAGGGTCTTTACGAGCCTTCGCACGGTTCGGCGCCCGACATCGCCGGCAAGGGCGTCGCCAATCCTTTGGCGACGATTCTGTCGGCTGCAATGATGCTGCGCTACTCGCTGAACAAGGCCGAGCAGGCCGATCGCATCGAAAAGGCCGTGCAAAAAGTGCTGGAGGCTGGATACCGCACGGGCGACATCGCGACGCCGGGCTGTCGCCAAGTCGGCACGGTGGAAATGGGCGACGCGGTGCGCGCGGCGCTCTGATCGTTCCGGCATCGTTTCGCGTGGACGGGTTTCTGGCTGGTTACCGCGAAACGATGGGGCACGAGTAGCCGTCTATTGCTGCGGGTCGGGGGAGGGGGTGCATCGTGGATGAGGCGCGCGGTAATCGGAGCATGCCCCTCGATCTGCGTGGACGGTTAGTGCACTGCGCGCCCATCGATGGCGAGCGCTTGTTGTACGGCGTCTAACGCCATTCGCGTTGAACTAACGTCACCGTCGAACGCATCGAGAAGTGTGCGCGAAAAATCCTCCGGCTTGCTTCTAGCCACGTCGCGTTCGATGACGGTGGTGCTTACGTTCGTTACCGATACGGTCACTTTGGGTTCTAGGAACTGGACCTCGACGTGCCACTCTCGAGGGCCGTGCCGCAACTGACCTTCGAAATGATGTAGATGACTGTGCATCACAAAATTTGCCGCTTGCCACGACGTTGCGCCAGATCCCTTCATTGCTTCATAGGCTTGCGCGAGCCGTTCCAGCCAGGAGGGAGACCGTTTCGGCAGTGCATCGCGCGCTTCAGCAAGGAAGGCAAGCAATTGCGCTTGGATGAACGGGGCGTATTCGGCTTCTGTCTGCCCTACCGCACTCCGACCAGGGAAAAATTCCCGTTCAATGCCCTCTGTCGACCGGTTGGAGCTGTGAGTCGGTTCCGGAGTGACGACTTCGGGGGCGCCGGTTTTCTCTGCCATAAGCGCTGTGCGGTCATGCAGCGCATTGAGCAATCGCCCGGTCGACGGTACGTCGTCTATCATTGCCGTTGCCGCTTCAACGTTTGTGACTCGGCGTGTAATCGGCTTGGCATTCGGGCCGGCAAAAACCACCTCGCCGAGCATTGAGTTGGCGGCTGCTCCAGCGATTTCCTCAAGCGCTGCGAGCAATTCGTCCGATCGCTTGGAATCGAGCAGCACCGCGTTCAGTGTCTCCATTGCGCGCTCCCGGTCATGCTCATTTTTGGCGTCGCCATCAATCTTGAGCGCGCGCAGCAACACATTGAACTCGGGGTCTGAGAGGGTGGGTTGTGCCGCTTCCAGATCAGATGGGTTTGTCATAGCTGCTTCCGGGGTTCATGCCGACGCCGTGTGCTACTCGGTGCGCAAGGCATCGAACCGCGCGCAAAACTCATTGGCCTGCTCCGCTGTCATCGCGAAATACTCGCCTGGGACGATGCTACGCACAGCCGAGAGCCGTTTTTCATGCCACAAGCGAGTCATCCTGCATTTAGTCTCGTAAAAGGCGATGAGTTTCGGCCCGCCCGCAGGATCCGCGTGGAGGAAGATCGAGGCGTCTTCCCCGAGATCAAGCCTGGATTGGACTGCAATGTCAAGCAGCGTGTAGGCTACGCCGAACATTTTCGGCAGGCCGTTGAGTTGATAGTGCTCCGCCGGCGCATCGGATAAAAACCAGACGAAACCCAGCTTCGCATGTTCGCCTAAATAGGGCGAGGCGTACGCCGGGACAGCAGTGAGCATGCCGATCGGAATCGGACCGTCCTCGGTCGCGGCTGTGACGCACCATGCGACGGCTCGCTCGGCTGGCGCCGCGCCCGGACGTGCTCGGTTCCAGTCGGCCGCAAGTGCAAAGTACGTGGGCCAACGCCACCGAACGTCGGCGCGCACACCCGCAAAAACGTCCTTGTCCGGACGCCGATCTTGTTCGCGTATGTAGTGCTTATCGATGAGAGGCTGTACCTGACGGTGCCAATACCAAGCCGACTGCCATGTCATTGGAACGACGTCGATGGCCGCTTGGACGCCTGTATCGTTGGTGCCCCCGCATGAAAGCCAACGGACGGGGCGGTTCAGCAAGGTCGGATGGCGGTACAACATATGTCCTGCTGCGTGTCAGTTAAAGATCGTGCATTGTACGGACGATAGCGTGGCGGCTCGTTTGCGATAAAGTGCCAGATGACAAACCTTATGTAGAGGCGGCTATCAGCACAACTAACCATGCGGCTGTTAGCGCGCTGTCTCGATATTTCGTGTAGACTGCCGCGATGGCGAAACTGTCCCAAATCTCCTCGATTGAAAACCTGCACGGCGATACGGCCCGTGTGGGCGGGCTCGCCGTTGCTGTCGCGGTCGGCATTGCCGGCGCGATCGCCATTATTACGATTACCCCCAAAACGATCACGAAACGCTGATCGTCCGTCGTGCCCGCTCAACTTCCCCGCGCGGTCACGCCGGGCAAGTTGCGGGGAAGCGTCCACTCCAAGGGTTAGTCATGAACGTAGGTCTCGTAGGTTGGCGCGGCATGGTCGGCAGCGTCCTGATGCAACGGATGCAGCAGGAGCGCGATTTCGATCTGATCGAACCGGTGTTTTTCAGCACCAGCAACGTGGGCGGCAATGCGCCGTCGTTCGCCAAGAACGAGACGAAGCTCAAAGATGCGAAGAGCATCGACGACCTGAAGAAGTGCGACGTCGTCATCACCTGCCAAGGCGGCGATTACACGAACGAAGTGTTTCCGAAGCTGCGCGCCGCGGGCTGGAACGGCTACTGGATCGACGCCGCGTCGTCGCTGCGTATGGCCGACGACGCCGTGATCGTGCTCGACCCGGTCAACCTCGACGTGATCAAGGATGCCCTCGTCAAGGGCACGAAGAACTTCATCGGCGGCAACTGCACGGTCAGCTTGATGCTGATGGCGCTTGGCGGCCTGTTCAGCGAAGGTCTCGTCGACTGGATGACGGCCATGACGTATCAGGCCGCATCGGGGGCGGGCGCGCAGAATATGCGCGAGCTGCTGTCGCAAATGGGCACGCTGCACGACGCCGTCAAAGCGCAACTGGCCGATCCGGCGTCGGCCATTCTCGACATCGATCGCCGCGTGCTCGAGACGATGAATTCCGATGCGATGCCTACGCAGCATTTCGGCGTGCCGCTTGCCGGCTCGCTGATCCCCTGGATCGACAAGGATCTCGGCAACGGCATGTCGAAGGAAGAGTGGAAGGGCGGCGCCGAAGCGAATAAGATTCTCGGCAAGCCGGCCATGGGGCAGCCCGAATCGATTCCGGTCGACGGCCTGTGCGTGCGCATCGGCGCGATGCGTTGCCACTCGCAGGCTCTGACGATCAAGCTCAAGAAGGATGTGCCGCTCGACGAGATCAACGGCATCCTCGCGGCGGCGAACGATTGGGTCAAGGTCGTGCCGAACGAGCGCGAAGCGTCGATGCGCGATCTCTCGCCTGCCGTTGTGACCGGTACGTTGTCGGTGCCGGTCGGCCGTCTGCGCAAGCTGGCGATGGGCGGCGAATATCTGTCGGCCTTTACGGTCGGCGATCAGCTGTTGTGGGGGGCGGCCGAGCCGTTGCGCCGCATGCTGCGCATCCTGCTCGAGAAGTAAGCTGTCCCGCGCGCCCGCCGCCTGAGGCTGCGTTCGGCGCTGCGCAGTGGTTTTGACCGGGTTCCTCACGTAAACTATGCGGCTACGACGCATAGGAGCCCACGAAAGGCGTCGCCATGCCGCGACGCCTTTTTTGCTTGGTGCTGCGATCCTTGCTTACTCCCAATTGCCATATCGAGGCGCGCTCGAGAGCGCGTAACACCTCCATGACCAAACGTTCGACGCGTCGCGCCGCACCGCTCGCAATCGCCTGCGCTTGGCTGGCGCTCGCCGGCTTCACCGACGCATCGCCTGCCTGGGCCGCACCGGCCGCCGCCGCGCCGGCTTCGGCGCCCGCGGCGCCGGGTGCGCCGGCGGGTTCTGCTGCGACCGCGTACACGGTCAAGCCCGGGCAATCGCTCGCCGACATCGCCGCTCTCGTCACGCAGTCGCATGACAAAACGGTGCTCGGTCGTGCCGCGAGAGCGATTTTCGACGCGAATCCGTCGGCGTTCATGCGTGGCAATCCGAGTCTGTTGAAGCTCGGCGCGACGTTGAATGTGCCGCCCCTCGACGCGACCGGTGCCGCCGTGACGGCCGAACCGGCCGCTCCGGCGGCCTCGGCGGCCTCGGCGGCGAGGGGGGCATCCAATGGGGTGCCTTCGGCGTCCGCGAGCGCAGCGGCGTCGCAGGCGACCGCTGCCGCGGCGACGGCAAGCGCGGCCCAGGCAGCCAAACCCGCGTCTGGACAGGGGGCTGCCGCTTCGCTGGCGCCTGCGAGCGCAACGACGGGTGGCACGGCGAATGCCAATGCGAAGGCGCCTGCGCCTGCCGCGTCCAATACGCCCGCGAAGGCCGCACCGCATGCGCAGCCGAGCGCGCCGGTGGGCGCGAGCGGCGGGCATGCGTGGGCCGGCGCGATCCA
>DASVLS010000070.1:0-46940 GCA_036384755.1 Trinickia sp.
CCGTCCATTACCGTCTCTTCGTACCGAAGCAGTTAAGTGACGGTATTGCTGACGGCGTACTCGTCGGTTTTCGCGGCCCCACCTGTGCGGCACAATCGGCCGACGCGCAACCGATCGCACGCCAAGGGCCGCATGTGGGCGCTCGCGCAGCGGGTATCCGTCAGATGCAAGATGGTACGGGCGTCCAGTGAAATTCGATGTCGGACGGATGGCCCTTCCCTCGGAGGCGATTCGACCTAGACTTCTATTGTTTCGCTCACCGCAACCGGTGCCCGAAATCCCCGCCCCACCCTTACACGCGTCAGGACGCCACCTTGACGGTACGCACGCCCTGCTCCGCGCCGAACGACGGAGGTCGATACCATGGCCGAGAGTTGGAAGGTTGCCGGTACCTATTTCGAAAGCTGCAATTGCTACGCCCCGTGCAGTTGCGTCTGTCTCAGTCCGCCATCGGACGAGGACTGCGCAGTCCTGATCGGTTGGCATGTCGATCAAGGCGAGTTTGCCGGCATGACGCTCGATGGATTGAACATCGCGCTCTTCGCGTATTCACCGGGCCACATGCTGCAAAACAAATGGAAGGTCGCGCTGTATCTCGACGAGAAAGCGAGCGCGAAGCAGCAAGAGGCATTGGGTCAGATCTTTTCCGGTCAAGCCGGAGGCCCGCTGGCGGCATTGGGCCCGTTGATCGGCGAAGTCATGGGCGTCAAGCCGGCCGCCATCGAATACCGCATCGAAGGAAAGCGCCGGAGCCTGCGCATACCGAACGTCGCCGACGTCGAAATCGAAGCGTTGCCTGGGCAAGACGGCGGCGACGTCACGATCCAGAATCATCCGCTGACGCCTAGCCCCGGCTTCGCCGCGGTCATCGGGAAATCGACGCGCTTTCTGTTTACGGACCACGGTTTTTCCAGAGAAATCTCCGATCGCAACGGCTTCTATTCGCCATTCGCCTACCATGGCTGAGAACGGCCTTCGGCGTTCACAAGCGGTGCGGCCGCCCACTATGCGCGACCGCGCCCTTGTGCTGTTCGGACTGACCGCTGTCGCGGCGCTCGCCTGGATGTACGTGTCGTACATGAGCTGGGGCATGGCGCACATGGACGCGGGCGCGGCCATGATCATCATGCCGCGCATGATCGACTGGAGCGCGCTGGATCTGCTGCTCGTGCTCGCGATGTGGACCATCATGATGGCCGCGATGATGCTTCCGTCAATCGCACCGATGGTGCTCGCCTTTGCAACGTTGAGCCTTCGAGGACAAGCGCCGCGAACGCGCTATGTCCGCACGAGTGCGTTCGTATTGGGTTATCTGGCCGTATGGTCGGGCTTTAGCGTCCTCGCGACGCTCGCACAATGGGGCCTGCTCCACGCGCGGCTAATCACGCCGATGATGGCGAGCGCGACACCGTTGTTCGCCGGGACGCTCCTGGTCTGCGCCGGCGTTTTTCAGTTCACCCCGCTCAAGCACGCGTGCTTGAGCAAGTGCGCCTCGCCGCTCGGCTTTCTGTTGAACCAATGGCGCGACGGCATACGCGGCGCCTGGATCATGGGTTTGCGCCACGGCGCTTATTGCGTCGGCTGCTGTGCTTGGTTGATGGCGTTGCTGTTCGTGTTCGGCGTCATGAACATGCTATGGATCGCCGCTCTGTCGATTTACGTATTGCTCGAAAAGATGCTGCCGCACGCGCGATGGCTTTCTTTTGCGGCGGGACTGCTGCTGATCGGATGGGGCGTGGCCGTCGCTACGACAGGTTCCGAAGCGCTGGCCGTTGCGGGCGCGGCGAGCAAGTAAGATCGCTCACCTTACGATCCGGTTGCGAACGTCGCTTTTCAGTGCACCGCGCTCACACGATATGTGTCGGCGCTCCATTTCCGTGCATCAACCGCACTCGACCTGTGCGCATGCCCCCGGCTCGAGAAAACCACTCGGCTAACCGCAACGGCGGCGAGGGGCCGCACGGCGTCGTGCTGCACAAAAATGAGATGAACATTCACCGAATTGGTACGAGTCTTGCTCCTTATGCCCGTTTTCGTGCACACATAAGATCTATGAACGACCTAAAATCGGGCGCCGATACACTATTCCTCCTGCTGGGCGCCGGAATGGTGCTGGCGATGCATGCCGGATTCGCCTTTTTGGAGCTTGGCACCGTCCGCAAGAAGAATCAGGTCAATGCGCTCGTCAAGATCCTCGTCGACTTCGCCGTTTCGACGATCGCCTACTTCTTCATCGGTTACACCATCGCCTACGGCGTGCAGTTCTTCGGCAATGCGGCCACGCTCACCGAGCACAACGGCTACGCGCTCGTGCGGTTCTTCTTCCTGCTCACGTTCGCGGCGGCCATTCCCGCGATCGTATCGGGCGGCATCGCCGAACGCGCGAAGTTCAACCCGCAGCTTTGCGCAACGTTCGTCCTCGTAGGGTTCGTCTATCCGTTCTTCGAAGGCATCGCATGGAACGATCGATTCGGCTGGCAGTCGTGGCTCGGCGCGACATTCGGCGCGCAGTTTCACGACTTCGCCGGCTCCGTCGTCGTGCATGCGTTCGGGGGCTGGGTCGCACTGCCGGCCGTGCTGTTGCTTGGCGCACGCCGGGGCCGCTATCAGCGCGACGGACGTATCTCGGCTCACCCGCCGTCGAATATTCCGTTTCTCGCACTCGGAGCCTGGGTGCTTGCGGTAGGCTGGTTCGGCTTCAACGTCATGAGCGCCCAGACGATCGACAAGATCAGCGGCCTCGTTGCCGTCAATTCGTTAATGGCGATGGTCGGCGGCACGCTGGCCGCTTGCCTCGCGGGGCGCAACGATCCGGGCTTCGCCTATAATGGCCCGCTGGCCGGACTCGTCGCCGTATGCGCCGGGTCCGACATCATGCATCCCATCGGCGCGCTCGTCACCGGCGCCATTGCCGGCGGGCTGTTCGTCTACATGTTCACCTGCGTGCAGAACCGCTGGCGCATCGACGACGTCCTCGGCGTCTGGCCGCTGCACGGCCTGTGCGGCGCCTGGGGCGGAATCGCCGCCGGCATCTTCGGCATGAAAGCGCTCGGCGGCGCCGGGGGCGTCTCGCTCGTCGCGCAAGCGATCGGCACGCTGGCCGCCATCGTCATCGCCACAGTCGGCGGAGCCGTCGTCTACGGCATCCTGCGAGCGACGGTAGGCATCCGCCTCGACGATGAAAACGAATTCGACGGCGCGGACCTGTCGATTCACAAGATCAGCGCGACGCCCGAACGAGAAACGGTCGTCTGACGCGAAGGCGCCCACGCTCCAACTCGACGTCGGCGGCGCAGCGAACGCGGCTCGCTGCGCCGGTCCCGGCGCGTCTCTCCGCGCAAACGGGTTGGCCAAGACTGCCGACGCGCGTTGGAACCGCTTGAAACTGCCACGAATGTATGTAATGCTAATCGTTCTCATTTGCATTACTCATTCAAGGCTGCGGAAGGCTGCGACAGCCGTTTGCGTCTTCAGAGCGAATCATGACCGTATCGGAAGTTGCCGCGCCCCTGCGCACGGCTCACGCGCCCGTGACGAGCCTGCGCCCGAAGCGCAGCCGGCGTGCGACGTCCATCAAATGGTTGTGCGACGTGCACGGCTGGGTCGGGCTATGGGGCGGCGTGCCGCTTTGGACGCGGCTTCATCGACGAAAGACGCTCGTAGCAGCGCTCCTGCCCGGATCGGTCGGCCTCGCGGATTGGGCGGGGTCCGCATGAGCGCGCTGCACAGGAACGCGCCCTGGCCGGCAGGGCGTGCACCCGATGCCGCCGTCGCGCGCCGGTGGAGCACGGCGAGCGCGACGGTCTGGACGGTCTCCGCACTCGCACACGGCGCGTTGGCAGCCGTGCTCGTCAGCCGGTTCGGCACGAAAGCCGTCGAGCCGCCGGTCGTGCCGCCGATCGCGATCGAGGTCGTCGCGCCGGCAAAGCCTGCGCCGATCGTCGCGCCCCCGCTCGCGCAGCCGCTCAAGCCGCCGCCCAAGCCGGCGCCGCAACGCGCCGCCAGACCTGCGCCGCCCAAGCCACGTGCGCCGGTCGCCCAGGCCGTGCAAGCTGCGGAGCACGCGGCGACACAGCCGCCGAACACCGCCGCCGCCAAGGGCGAGAGCACACCGCCCGCGCCGGCGGCCGTTCCCGCGCCCACGCCCATGCCGCCCATGCCGCCCATGCCGCCCATGCCGCCCATGCCGCCCATGCCGCCAGCGCCGTCCGAGCCCGCCGTCACGCCGCCGGTCGGCAATGCCGCCTACCTGCATAACCCCGCGCCGCGCTATCCGGAGGCGGCTCAGGAAGAAGGCTGGGAAGGACGCGTCGTGCTGCGCGTGCATGTCGATGCGAGCGGACATCCCGCCAGTGTCGACATCCGCCAGTCGAGCGGCCATGACGTACTGGACAAGGCTGCGCTCGCCGCCGTTCGCCGTTGGACCTTCGTACCCGCCAAACGCGGTTCGATCGCCATCGACGGATGGGTGGAGGTACCGCTCGATTTCCGTTTGAACTGACTCTCGTTCTCGCCCTCGCTTTCGCTTTCGCTTTCGCTTTCGTTCGAAGGAGTACTCCGCTATGTCCGAATATGCTTCGTCATCCATCGCCCACGCCGCGTTATGGATCTTGCTGGCTTTCTCCGTCGCGAGCTGGGCCCTCATCGTGCTCAAGGCGCTGCAAGCCGTACGCGCCACACGCGCGGATCGACGCTTCGACCGTTCGCTGCGTGAAGCCGCCGACCTCGACTCGGCAGCCCGGCTGATCGGCGCCGCCACGGCGGAAGGCCCCAAGTCGAACGTCGCCGCGGCATTTTTGCGCGCGCTGGCGCATGTCCCGTCCGCGCAAGAGCAGAACGCGTACGGCAAGGACCTCTGCGAGCGCACGCTCGGGCAACGCATCCGCAAGGAGCGCCGCGCATCCGAAAAGGGTCTTGCCGTGCTCGCATCGATCGGCGCCACGGCGCCGTTCGTCGGCCTCTTCGGCACCGTGTTCGGGATCATTCATGCGTTGACGGCGATTTCCCACCGCGCCTCGGCGAGCATCGACGTGGTCGCCGGCCCGATCGGCGAAGCGCTCGTTGCGACAGGCGTGGGCATTGCCGTCGCGGTGCCCGCCGTGCTCGCCTACAACTTCTTCGTGCGTCGAAGCAAGTCGCTGACGGCCGAGCTGGACGACTTCGCGAACGATCTGCTCACGCTGGCGGAAAGGCAAGGCTTCAAGCTGCGCGTCGAGCACCGCCAAGGCAAGGTGCACGCCGCCTCGCCTCTGCATCGCAACGATCCGGCGCGGGAGGCCGTCGCGTAATGGCGTTCTCGACTCAATCGGACAACGACGACGTCGTCAGCGAAATCAACATCACGCCGCTCGTGGACGTCATGCTCGTGCTCCTCGTGGCGTTCATCGTCACAGTGCCGCTACTGAACAACGCGATCGACGTGAAATTACCGAAGACGGAAGCGACCTCGAGCGCGCCCGATCGTCCCGTGACGGTCAGCGTCGATAAGAACGGCGCCGTCTTTATCGAAAAACGCCCGATCGCGCAGGCCAACCGGAACGCGGAATTCGCGCGGCTGCATGCCGAGCATCCCGATGCGCAAGTCACGCTGCAGGGCGACGAAGACACACCTTACGGCAACGTCGCCAAAGTGCTTGCCGCACTCCAGCATGCGGGCATCACGAAGCTGGCGGTGCTGACGCAACCGGGCGAATAGCGAACGGCGATCGCGATCTTCGTTTCGAAAATAACGTTAGAACAGACCGGAACGCGACGCTCGGCCACCGTCGAACGCGCGAATAGGGGCACTGCGCGTCCCGCCGTGGCGTAAAATACGCGCTTTACCATACGCCATCCGCATCCAACGACATGTCTCTCGCCTCCACCCCCGAGATCATCGCCGAGCTCAAAGCCGGCCGAATGGTGATCCTCGTCGACGAAGAAGATCGCGAAAACGAAGGCGACCTCGTGCTCGCGGCCGATTTCGTCACGCCGGAAGCGATCAATTTCATGGCGCGCTACGGCCGCGGCCTGATTTGCCTGACACTCACGCAAGAGCGCTGCAAGCTGCTGAACCTGCCGCTCATGACGTACCGGAACGGCACGCAGTACGGCACGGCGTTCACGGTCAGCATCGAAGCGGCCGAAGGCGTCACGACCGGCATTTCGGCGGCCGATCGCGCCCGCACGATCGCCACGGCCGTCGCGCGCGACGTGCGCCCCGAGCAGATCGTCCAGCCGGGTCACGTGTTCCCGATCATGGCGCAGCCCGGCGGCGTGCTCGTGCGCGCGGGGCATACGGAGGCCGGCTGCGACCTCACGGCGCTCGCGGGGCTCACCCCGGCCGCGGTGATCTGCGAAGTCATCAAGGACGACGGCACGATGGCGCGCCTGCCCGATCTGATCGAATTCGCCGCCCAACATGGGCTGAAGCTCGGTACGATCGCCGATCTGATCCACTATCGCAGCCGCACCGAATCGATCGTCACGCGCGTGGCCGAACGCACGATGCAAACGGCACACGGCCCGTTCCGCGCGATCCTCTATCAGGATCAACCGAGCGGCTCGCCGCATCTCGCGCTCGTGCGCGGCACGCCTTCCCCGGACGTCGACACGCCCGTGCGCGTGCACGAACCGCTTTCGGTTCTCGACGTGCTCGAAGTGGGCACGTCCACACACTCGTGGACACTCGACGCGGCGATGAAGGAAATCGCCGAGCGCGACCTAGGCGTGATCGTCATGCTCAACTGCGGCGACACGAAGGATCACTTGATCGACGTCTTCAAGGCGCTCGATGAGGAGGAAAAGGCGGCCCAACTCAAGCGGCGGCCCGTCGATTTCAAGACGTACGGCGTCGGCGCTCAGATCCTGCGGGAACTCGGCGTCGGCAAGATGCAGGTGTTGTCGAATCCGCGCCGCCTCGGCAGCATGTCGGGTTACGGCCTCGAAGTAACGGGTTTCGTGCCAATGCCGGGCGCGCCCGCGCGGCCCGGCGCATAATCCCCGCCAACGCATTGCATTCGCCTCTTCCAAACTTTCTACGGACCTCCTTATGGAAATCGGACAATACCAACCGAATCTCGACGGCGACGGCCTGCGCATCGGCGTCGTGCAATCGCGCTTTAACGAACCCGTCTGCAACGGCCTCGTCGATGCCTGCATCGAAGAGCTCGAGCGCCTCGGCGTGGCCGGCGAAGACGTGCTTCTCGTCACGGTGCCCGGCGCGCTCGAAATTCCGCTCGCGCTGCAAAAGCTCGCCGAAAGCGGCCAGTTCGACGCGCTCATCGCGCTCGGCGCGGTGATCCGCGGCGAAACGTATCACTTCGAACTCGTTTCCAACGAAAGCGGCGCCGGCGTCACGCGTATCGGCCTCGACTTCGGCATTCCCGTCGCGAACGGCGTGCTGACGACCGAATCCGACGAGCAAGCCGTCGCCCGCATGACCGAAAAGGGCCGCGACGCCGCGCGTGTGGCGGTCGAGATGGCGAACTTGTCGGTCGCGCTCGAACAGCTCGGCGGCGACGACGATGAGGATGAAGACGAAGCCGAAGAGGACGAGGCATGAAGAGCGCCCGCCGACGCTCCCGCGAGTTAGCCACGCAGGGGCTGTATCAGTGGCTGCTGTCGGGTGCGCCCGCCGGTGAAATCGACGCCCAGCTGCGCGGGGCACAAGGCTTCGACAAAGCGGACCAGGAGCACCTCGATGCGCTGTTGCATGGCGTGATCCGAGAAAACGCCGCGCTGTCGGCCGATCTCACGCCGTGCCTGGACCGGCCGATCGAGCAGCTTTCGCCCGTCGAACGCGCCGTGCTGCTCGTCGCCGCGTTCGAGTTCAAGCATCACGTCGAAATTCCGTACCGCGTCGTCATCAACGAAGCCGTCGAACTGGCCAAAACCTTCGGCGGCTCGGACGGCTACAAATACGTCAACGGCGTGTTGGACAAGCTCGCACTGAACTTGCGGGCCACCGAAACACAGGCGGGGCGCGCCAACCGCTAAGCCCTGCCGGTCATTGCTTTCGCGCGTGCGCCGTTACCCCGGCCCGCGTCGATCGGAACATCACCATGAATTTCGCCGCAGAACCGCTCACGAAGCTGGCGTCGCGCGTGGACGCAATCGCTCCGTTCTACGTGATGGAGCTCGTCAAGGAGGCCCGCCTGCTGGAGCTGGCAGGCCGCCATATCATTCACATGGGGATCGGCGAGCCCGATTTCACGGCGCCCGAGCCTGTCATCGAAGCCGCCGAGCGAGCGCTCAGGCGCGGCGTGACGCAATACACGGGCGCACTCGGCATCGCACCGCTGCGCGAAGCGATCGCCGCGTATTACCAGCGCACCTACGGGCTTTCCATCGATCCGGCGCGCATCGTCATCACGGCGGGCGCTTCGGCCGCCTTGCTGCTCGCCTGCGCGGCGCTCGTCGACCGGGACGATGAAGTGCTGATGCCCGATCCGTCGTACCCATGCAATCGGCACTTCGTGGCCGCGACCGAAGGCAAGCCCGTGCTCGTGCCAAGCGGTCCCGAAGCGCGTTTTCAACTGACGGCCGCCGACATCGATCGCCTCTGGAGCGAAAGAACGCGAGGCGTACTGCTCGCGTCGCCGTCGAACCCGACAGGCACGTCGATCGAGCCGGCGGAGCTCGAGCGCATCGTCAAGGCCGTCCGCGCGCGCGGCGGCTTCACGATCGTCGATGAGATCTATCAAGGGCTCTCGTACGACGCGCGGCCGGTCTCGGCGCTATCGTTCGGCGACGACGTCGTGACCGTCAACAGCTTCTCGAAGTACTTCAATATGACGGGCTGGCGGCTCGGCTGGCTGGTCGTTCCCCCTTCGATGATCGGCGCATTCGAAAAGCTCGCGCAAAACCTCTTCA
Source organism: Trinickia sp. (assembly GCA_036384755.1). Classification (GTDB taxonomy): domain Bacteria; phylum Pseudomonadota; class Gammaproteobacteria; order Burkholderiales; family Burkholderiaceae; genus Trinickia. The sequence goes on from DASVLS010000070.1 coordinate 8,854, forward strand.
TCTGCGCATCGGCGCTCGCGCAGCATGCCGCGCTCGCCTGCTTCGAGCCCGAAACGATCCGGATCTACGAAGGACGCCGCCTCGAATTCAAACGTCGGCGCGATTTCATCGTGCCGGCCCTCGAGCGGCTGGGTTTTTCCGTGCCCGTCACGCCCGACGGCGCGTTCTACGTCTATGCCAACTGCCGCGGCGTGCCTCACCCGGCCGCCGCCGACAGCGCAGCGCTGACGAAAGCCATGTTGCACGACGCCGGAGTCGTACTGGTGCCGGGACTCGATTTCGGCACGCATGCGCCGCGCGAGTACATTCGCTTGTCGTATGCGACCGCCTATGCATCGCTCGAGGAGGCCGTCGAGCGTCTCGCTCGATTGTTCGGCCATTGACCGGCTGGGAACGGATAAGGCAACGGATCGGGAAGCCGACGAACAAAAGGGCACCTTCTTAACTGCATCCCAAAGGTTGGATCAATGTCCAACTTCATGGGAGCAGTTCAGAAGGTGCCCTTTTTTGTCCGCTCTCGCGGGAAGCGTCAACCGGCCGCGTCGGCTTAGGCGCCGAACTCGGCCTGAACGCCGCGCCGCGATGCGCTGGCGTTCGCGGCATCGTCCGAACCCGATGCCGGGACCGAGGTGCCCGCAGTGTTCGCGTTCGGCTTTGTCTCCGCATTCGGCGCGTGGTTACTGTTGAGCGCAACTTGAACGCGCTTGGTCGAGACGACGACTTGCTTCACGGGCGCTTGCGGCGCGTTGATCGGCACCGAACGGCCCCGTGCCACATCACGCAGCCGGCCGCGCTCGGCCATCACTTTCGCGCCGTAGCCGCCGTCGTCCGGCGAGGTCGATCCGACGTAGAGACGCAGGCCGTCCGCGAGGGAACCGCCGCGTGCGATGCAGTTTTTCAGCACGACGGCGCCAACGGTAATGTTGGCGAGCGGCTCGAGCGCCGCACCCGGCCCGCCGAAATACTGAAACTTGTCCGAATGAACCTTGGACATGACTTGCATGAGCCCCTGCGCGCCGACACCGCTTTCGGCGTACGGATTGAAGCCCGATTCGATGGCCATCACCGCGAGCAGCAGTAGCGGATCGAGACCGACTTGGCGGCCCGTATCGAACGCGGCCCTGACGAGTTCGCCCACGGGCTCCTGCGCCACGTGATACCGGCGAGCCAAGTACGACGTGACGAGCGCTTGCTCGCGTGCCGAGACGAGCACGCGGTCGTCGCGCGCGTCGGCCGAGACGCGCTGCGACGAAATCATCTTCGCGAGCAGGTACAAGTTCGACGGCGTGGGGCTCGTCGGCAGATGCGCGTCGACGAAGGGCGTGGCGCTCGTGGCCGTCAGCGCAAGACCGCTTGCGCCGCTGCCGTCGAACGCGCCGTCGTAGCTCGCGTTCTCCATGCCCGGAATGGCGCCGGGCGCATCGTCGCCGTTGTCGGGGGTGGCCGGGCCGAACGCCGGCAACGGGTGACCGCTCAGCAGACGCGCCGGACCCGCCTGCACGGCGGCCGAAATGAACGGCATCAACCGGGCGGCCAACGTGCCACGCACGGTGGGCAACAACCAAAGCGTCAGGGCGACGAGAACGGCACACGCGCCGACGACGCTGAACAGATGGTGACTGACACGCGTCCCACGGCGCAGCGCGCTTCGGACCGCTGAGGCGAAGCTGCCGTCGGGACGCCACGATAACCAAGTATTCATTCAGATCTCCCATTGAGCATGGCGCGTCTCGAGGAGTACTGCGGCGCGGTTGCGCCTATCGAGCGAGCCAAGGCGTCGCGAGCCTTGGTCGGGGCTTGCGGCAACGCCGGGATACGGCACGCTACCGTGCATGACGGCAACGAACCGTGTGGAGGGCCACATCGGAGCAAAAGGACCGGCGACATGCCTTGGTAAGGCACGCACGCAGTGGCTCTCACGCAAAAGCCAGCGGCAATGCGCTGGCGGAAAGACAGCTAAGTTGGACCGTAGAGCGCCGTGCAGGGCGGCGTACGGGGACGCGACGCTGTACGTCGCGAGCTTGGGCCGGGGCAATGACTCAAAACTACTTGGCCCTGCAGCCAATGTGGGACGGATTCTAGCAGGCTTTTATAGATCGTCAATGCTACAAAATCACAAAACAATAACAAAATGTAATAAAGGAACCGGTCCGCGGGGCTACAATCCGCGCCCCGCGCGCGTTTGCACGATTTCTCATCGCGCCCCGTCCTCGGACCTGTTGCTTGCCAACCGCAGGTAAAATCGTCGGCTGCCAGGCCCAGGGGCGTCGCCCAGTGCACGCCGCGACTTCGTCAGTTCATCAAAAAGCTATGAAATACAAGGATTTGCGGGACTTCATCGGCCGACTGGAAGCGCTCGGAGAGCTAAGACGCGTCTCGGAAAGCGTCTCGCCCGTGCTCGAGATGACCGAGCTCTGCGATCGCGTCTTGCGAGCCGGCGGGCCGGCGCTGCTATTCGAGGCGCCGACCGGCCACCGCATGCCCGTGCTGGGCAACCTATTCGGTACGACGCGCCGGATTGCGCTCGGCATGGGCGTCGACGAAACGGCCGCTGCCGAAGAAGGTGCTGCGCTCCGGTCGCTGCGCGACGTCGGGCGGCTGCTGTCGGCGCTCAAAGAACCCGAGCCGCCGAAGGGGCTGAAAGACGCGGGCAAACTCATCTCGATGGCGAAGGCAGTCTGGGACATGGCGCCGAAAACGGTCGGCGCTCCCCCCTGCCAGGAGATCGTGTGGGAAGGCGACGACGTCGACCTGGCGCGCCTGCCGATTCAGACCTGCTGGCCGCAAGATGCTGCGCCGCTCGTCACCTGGGGGCTCACCGTCACGCGCGGGCCGAACAAGCCGAGGCAGAATCTCGGCATCTATCGTCAGCAGTTGATCGGCCGCAACAAACTGATCATGCGTTGGCTCGCGCACCGCGGCGGCGCGCTCGATTTTCGGGAATTCGCGCTGGCGAACCCGGGCAAGCCGTACCCGGTGGCCGTTGTGCTCGGGGCCGACCCGGCGACGATCCTCGGGGCCGTGACGCCCGTGCCCGATACGCTTTCGGAATATCAATTCGCCGGGCTGTTGCGCGGTGCGCGCACCGAGCTCGCCCGCTGTCTAACGCCCGGCGTCGACACGCTGCAGGTGCCCGCGCGCGCCGAAATCGTGCTCGAAGGGTTCATTTACCCGCAAGACGGCGAGCCCGATGCGGCGCCCGCCGGCGCCCCTCCTCGTCCGTCGCAAAGCGCGGCGGCGCGCTACGAGCATGCGCTCGAAGGCCCGTACGGGGACCACACCGGCTATTACAACGAGCAGGAGTGGTTTCCCGTTTTCACCGTCGAGCGCATCACCCTGCGGCGCGATGCGCTCTACCACTCGACCTACACCGGCAAACCGCCCGACGAGCCCGCGATGCTCGGCGTCGCCCTGAACGAAGTCTTCGTGCCGCTGCTGCAAAAGCAATTTCCGGAAATCACCGATTTCTATTTGCCGCCCGAAGGCTGCAGCTATCGCATGGCCATCGTGCAGATGAAAAAGAGCTATGCCGGACATGCGAAACGCGTGATGTTCGGCGTCTGGAGCTTCCTGCGGCAATTCATGTATACGAAGTTCATCGTCGTGGTCGATGACGACGTGGACGTGCGCGATTGGAAGGAAGTCATTTGGGCGATCACGACGCGTGTCGATCCCGCGCGCGACACTGTGCTCGTCGAGCGCACGCCTATCGACTACCTCGACTTCGCCTCTCCGATTGCCGGACTGGGTTCGAAGATGGGATTGGACGCCACCAACAAGTGGCCCGGCGAGACCGACCGCGAATGGGGACGGCCGATTGCGATGGATGCTGCCGTGAAAACGCGAGTGGACGCCTTGTACGAACGACTCGCGCTCGGCCGCTCGGTCTAAGCGCCGCGCACGTCCCCGGCGATAGGACAACAGCAAAGGCATAGCGACGGCAACCGGTGCCGTCGCAGGCCCCTCCTCTATATAGATTCGCGCCACCACTCAACATGCATTCGGCATCGCTCTTATCCAACGGCTTCTTTCTTTCGCTGTCGTTGTGTCTCGACATCGGCATCGTCAACGTGGCGATTTTGTCGCGCACGCTTTCGCATGGGTTCAAGCCCGGCTTCTGGCTCGGCCTCGGCTCGTGCATCGGCGATCTCGTCTATGCGACGCTCGCGCTCGCAGGCATGTCGGCGCTGCTGCGATTCGACACCGTGCGATGGGTCGTTTGGATCGGGGGCGCCGCCGTGCTGTTGTTCTTGACGTGGAAGATGGCGCGAGAAGCGCTCGCCCCCGCTCAGGCGCGCAGCACCGTGGCGCCGGAACCCGACGCGAGCGCTATGCGCGGATTTGCGCGCGGCGTCGCGCTGGCGATGTCGTCGCCGTCCGCGATTCTCTGGTTCGCGGCCGTCGGGGGCGCGCTCATCGCCAAAGCCGGCGCGACGAGCACGAGCACGGCATCGATGTTCCTCGCGGGCTTCTTTCTAGGCGGCCTCGCCTGGACGGTGTTCATCTGCGCGCTGGCGAGCCAAGGCCGAAAGCATGCGGGCGACGCGCTGTTACGCGGATGCCACGTGGTTTCCGCGCTGCTCTTCGCATATCTCTCGTACAGCGTCATCGTCGACGGCTATCGCGACCTCATCGCGCACGCTTCGCGCGCCGCCGTTTAACGAGCAGACACGGCGAGACGGCGAGCGGCCTGCTCCGCGCGTCGACACGCAGCCGACGTGCGACGGCAAAGGAAAGATCGCCCGTGGCCCGTCGAGCATGAACGTCGCGGGCGATGGCCGGCGAACCGCCTTATGCGAGAAATTCCGCGTAGCGCGGTAGATCGACGTTACCGCCGCTGACGATCACGCCGACGCGCTTACCTTCGACCGGCACGATGCCGTGCATGACGGCCGCCGCGGCGAGACAGCCCGTCGGCTCGACGACCATCTTCATGCGTTGGGCGAAGAAGCGCATCGTCTCGATCAGTTGAGCATCGCTGACCGTCTCGATCTTGGAGACCAGCCGCTGGATCACGGGGAAGGTGTAGTTGCCGAGGAACGGCGTAGCCGCGCCGTCGGCGATCGTCCGCGGGGCGTCGATTCGCACGATCTCGCCGCGCGCGAGCGACTGCTGACCGTCGTTGCCCGCTTCGGGCTCGACGCCGACGATCTCGCACGACGGGCTCAACGCCGCCGCCGACAAGGCGGAGCCCGACAGCAGCCCGCCGCCGCCGAGACACACGACGAGCACGTCGAGCGGCCCTGTTTCCTCGATGAGTTCCTTCGTGGCCGTGCCCTGGCCCGCCATGACGTGCGGATGATCGTAAGGCGGGATCAACGTCATGCCGCGCTCTTGCGCGAGACGGCGGCCGATCGCATCGCGATCTTCCGTATAGCGATCGTAAAAGACGATTTCGCCGCCATACCCTTTCGTCGCCTCCACCTTGGCGGCCGGCGCGTCTTTCGGCATCACGATGGTCGCGCGAATGCCCGCGAGCCGCGCCGACAACGCGATCGCTTGCGCATGGTTTCCCGACGAATACGTGATGACGCCGCCCGCGCGCGCCTGCTCATCGAAATGCGAGATAGCGTTGTAAGCGCCGCGGAACTTGAACGCTCCCATGCGTTGGAAGTTCTCGCACTTGAAAAAGACGGAGGCGCCGACGCGTTCGTCGAACGTACGGGACGTGAGAACGGGCGTGCGATGCGCGACACCGGCGATGCGGGAAGCGGCATCGACGACGTCGTCGTAAGTTGGGAGAGCAAGCGCTTGCATGGGCGATGAAATCCGCGGAGCGGACGAGGGTCGGTAAAGCGGCATTGTCCCAGCTTCGACGGCGTTTTGCGAGACTGGCTGCCCGGCTAACGCAGGCGCGGCAGCCCGTAAACGCCGACGGCGCAACGCGGCGTGTTGCCGGCGTTGCGCCGTCGGGAATACCGGTTGCCTGCCGGGCTCGCGCTCAGGCGGACTCGGCCCGGGCGGCCATTGGCTTACCAGTGACGCCAATGGCGATGGTGATGCCAGCCGCGGTAATAGCCGCGTCCGTAATAACCGCCGACGTAGGCAGGCGGCGGCGCGTAATACACAGGCGGCGAGTAGACGACGGGAGGCGGCGGTGCGTAATACACGGGCGGCGGGGCCGCATACACAGGGTAGGCGGGCGCCACCGGAATTCCGATCCCGATGCCGACCGACACGTGCGCTTGTGCCGTCGCGGCGAACCCCGCGCTCAATGCTGCAACGGCAATCAGCGAAGCGAGCTTTTTCATTTCTGTTCCTCTGGCGAACGGGCGGGCATGCCCACGAGACGCCGAAGACACGAACCGCACCCTACGCTCCAAATGTATAGAAAAAGCACCGCCGAGGGGCGCGCGATTTGTTGCAAATTGCAATCCGAGCGCCGAGAAGCCGGCCGCCAAGACGCGGTCAGGCCAAGCCCGCCGACGCGCGATCGGGGCAAACTTACCGCCTCCTGGCCGAGCGCTCGCACGTCTTCGGTAATGTTTAATTACAAATTCGCTGCGCGCGCGCCCCGAGCGGAAAGCCGCTCCGGTGCAGCGGCCGTCATCCGACTTTGACGTAGGTGAATTCTCGCGTGATGCTGGGCGGCACGTACGCTTCGCCGATCTTCACGCGCGGCGTCAGCCGCTTTTTCTGATCCCACCAGAGGCGCCGCTGAGCGCGGCTGAGGAACCGCAAGTGCTTGCGGTAGGAAAAAACGTTCATCGTAACCTCCCATGCATAGCTGCGACGCAAGAACGAAGAACGAAAAGCGCAGACGAATGCGGACCGCTCAGCCGGACCCTACCGGGCCACGAAACATCATGATCGATCGCGTATCTCAATACGACGCCCGAAACGGACCGGCGAGAATCGGCACGAACCCCCGTTGCGCAACGGCGCGCGCCGAGGTAGGCGAGATGAATCGCCCGGGATCACCCCGGATCACCCCGGATCGCCCCGGATCGCCCCGCCGTCGACGCGATGCGCGATACTGGCGGCTTCGTCGCTTCTCGCACGAATGCGGCTCGCCCGCATCGTCCTGTCCGACCATGCCCTTACCTGCACTTCCACGTCTCGGTTTCATCGGCGCCGGCCGCCTTGCGCGCTGCCTCGCAGTAGGGTTTGCCCGCGCGGGGTATCCCGTCGTGGCCGTCGCCGGCCGTTCGGCCGATTCCGCGCAACGCCTCGCGCATGCACTGCCGCAGTGCCGTGCCGTGACGGATGCGCAGGCCGTCGTCGATGCCTCCGAGCTTGTCTTTTTAGCCGTTCCCGATGACGGCATCGGTACGATCGCGAACAATTTGAGCTTCGACACTGCAAACGATCGGCCGATTGCGCTCGTTCACTGCAGCGGCGCCACGAGCGTCGACGTGCTTGCGCCGGCTCGGGCGCAAGGCGCGTTGATCGGCGGGTTCCATCCGCTGTATCTGTTCAGCGGCGACCCGATCGACATCGAGCGCCTCGCCGGTTGCTCGGTGACGATCGAAGCGCAGGGCGAGCTTGCCTCCACCCTCGATGCCCTTGCCCGTTCGTTGCGCTGCGAAGTACTGACGCTCCCGGGCGAACACCGGATGCTCTACCACGGCGCGGCCCACTACGCGGCGAGTTTTGCGCTCGCGGCGCTTGCCGAAGCGGTCGACGTATGGCGCACGCTCGGCTTCGCGGAAGAGCAATCGCTGCGCGCGCTGTTGCCGATGCTGGCGGGCACCGTCGAAGCGGCGCGAGCCAAAGGCTTGGCCGGCGCACTGGCCGGACCCGTCTCGCGCGGCGACGCGGCCGTCCTCGAACGCCAGCTGTCCGCGTTCGAATCGCTCGGTGCGGATCACGCAGCGTTATACGCGCTGCTCACGCGCCGCGCGCTATCGCTCGCCCGCAGCCGGCCGCAGCCGCCCGCGTCGATCGAGGCCATGACGCGCACGGTCGAAGCGACGCTCGAGCGCTGCCTCCCCCAGGGTGCAAGCGCCCGGTAAGCCGTGATATGGTGACGACCGGCGCCGGCTAGACGTGTCACCATAGCCGGCGCCGCCCAGCAACCTGACGAGAACGCAAATGATCAAGGTCAGCATCCTCTACCCGTATCGAGACAATGTTCGTTTCGACATCGACTATTATCGCGACAAGCATATGACGCTTGCCGCCAAGCATTTCGGAACGGCGTTGAAGGGGTGGTCGGTCGACAAATGCGTGAGCGCCGGCGAACCGGGCTCGGCCCCAGCCTTCGTCGCTACGGGGCATTTTTTGTTCGAATCGGTCGACGCTTTCAAGCGGGTGTTCGAACCGGTCGCAGCCGAACTCGTCGCCGACATTCCGAACTACACCGACAGCAAGCCGCAGTTCCTGATCAGCGAAATCGTCAAGAGCGTTTGACGGCGGTTATTTATGTTTGACGGCGGTTATTTAAGCCGTGTTTTTTAACGTTTGACGTTCGGCGTCCCCGCTGGATGGGACCGTCGCGCCCGCATGGAGCGCTGGCGCCCTCGTCCGGCGTATGCCGTCCAAAACACCCAAAGAAAGAAAGGATCGAAGATGTTCGGGGATATTGCCCGCTTTCTGCTCAATACCGTTTTCACGTTGTTCGGCGCCGCGCTGATTCTGCGCGCGTGGATGCAAGTCGTGCGTCTGCCGCCCTACAACCCGGTGTCCAACGCGATTTTCCAGGCGACGAACTGGCTCGTGCTGCCGCTGCGCCACGTGCTGCCTAGCGCGCGCCGCGTCGACGTGGCGAGCCTCGTTGCGGCGCTGCTGGCAGCGCTCGTCTACGTCGTCTCGATGGTGGCGATCGCCGGGGTCGATCCGCTCTCGCTCGCGCCCGTCATCGCGATCGTATCGTTGCTGACCATGCTGAAGTGGGCGCTGAACCTCGTCATCTGGCTGACGATCCTGATGGCGTTGCTTTCTTGGCTGAACCCGCATTCGCCGGCGATGCCGATTCTCTATCAGCTGACGGCGCCGTTCCTGAACCCGCTGCGGCGCGTCATCCCGAACCTCGGCGGCATCGATCTCTCGCCGATCCTGCTCTTCGTCATCGTGCAAGTTCTGCTGATGGTCGTCACGCGGGCAGCCGTGTCGCTCACGCTGTTCGGCATTTGACGGTCGCACACCGGCGTCGCGAGCCCTGCGCTCGCGCGCCGGTCAGTTAGCGATCGTACGCCGGTCAGGCGTCGGGGCCGATGATGCCGAACGTTGCCGGGATGACCGTATAGACGGCGCGCACATTTTCCTTCGACACCTGCTCGATCAGCTTGTGCGCCTCTGTCTGCGTCGCGATGAATTCGACCTCGACGGTCAGCGACCCTTGCAGTTCGAAGAAACGGTCTTCGTGCAAGACGCGATGCGCGCCGAAGCCCGCCATCGCACGAAACGCCGACCCGCCCATGATTTCCATGCCTTTGGCGCAGGCAAGCAACCACTCCCAAAGCGGCCTTCCGTGTACGCGATGATTCTCATGCACGTAAAACCGCAACAATACGTATTGCTCGGATTGCATAGGTCCTCCCGGCGCTCAGGCGCTATGCCACGATTGTGCCTCCGGCCTTCCGATGCCACAACGGCGACGATGCCGTAGCGAGCTTCGTGCCCCCGGACGGATGACGCGCCGCCAGCCGCGGCGGCCGGCCGCATCAAGCGGCGAGCAGCCAGACGCGCGCCGTCCACATGCCAAGCGCGGTCAACGAAAACGAGCCGATCAAATGCAGGCCCGCCGCCGCGAGCGCCCAGCCGAATTGAGCTTGCGACGCCAGCGTAACGACTTCGGCGGAGAACGTCGAGAACGTCGTCAGGCCGCCCATGAATCCCGTGATGACGAAAAGCCGCCATTCGGGCGGCAAGCCGGCCTTCGCCGCAAAGTACACGACGGCGACACCGATCAGATAGCCGCCGATCAAATTCGCGGCGAGCGTGCCGAGCGGAATGGTCGGGAAGAGCGCGTTCAGGCCGAGACTCAAGGCCCAGCGCAGAATCGCGCCCAGGCCGGCTCCGATGAAGATGGAGAGAATCGAGTAGATCAACGTGCAGTCCTAGTTCGAATCGTGTTTGGATCGAACCGGAAGGCGGGCGCGACGCACGAGCGAACGCCTACCGATTCCGGATCGGGGAATGGGTAGGCATCATCAGCCACTAGCGTCGAGCTAGGGCGGTTGAAGGAGGCATGCCATCTCCCGTGCGCGGCCAAGGCCGATCAATGCCGCAATGAAACGGCCGTCGCGCACCGAAGCGACACAATAGCGCGTTACGGATTGCCGCGGAAGAGCGCACGCGCCGTCGCCGGCGGTCGGCCTAATGCAAAAGCGCTTTTCTTACGGCAGCGGTGACGATTCTGATGTCGTCGAATTGCGTAATTAGTTCGAAGCAAAGGACGAATGCGAACGTATAACCGAATGCCGGAAACCGTTCGATGATGCGCAGCACCGGATGTGCGATCCGGCTGCGCACGGCGTCGCGAGTCATCACATACGCCAACGCGATGCCGAGCGCCAAACCTGCGATGACGTCGCTCGGATAATGCAGCCCGAGATAAACCCGCGGCAGCAAGATGAAAATCAGCGTGTAGAGCAAGGCGAGCACGCCGGCGATGCGGTACATGAGAAAGATCCCCGTCGCAATTGCACCCCACAGCATGGCATGGTCGCTCGGAAACGAACTCCAGAATCGCAGTGTGGTTTCGGTATAAGTGGCCTCCGGGAATTGCAGGTGCAGACTCGGATCGTGGATCGGCCTGATTCGAAACGGCAGGTAATGCGCGAGCAGCCGGCCGACGAGAAGCGCAATCAATCCGCTCGCGATCGTCGCGATCACCATCTCGAGATGCCAATTGGCGCGCTTGCTCGGCGCGAACCATATCCAGCAAAGCACCGCGATCAACACCAATCCTTTGACAGTGTAGAACCCGGTCACTGCGCGGATCGCGTGGTTGACAACCGCGGAATGAAACGCGTGTTGCGTCAAGAACGTCAGAATTGCGTCGTCGAAACCATTCACTGCACCTTGCCCCCTATTCCTTAAACAATCGCATGCCCCCTGTCTGCCTGAGCCGGAGGATCCCCGCATGATCCTCTCATGGCAAAAATTCACCAAAATGTCATAAAAGTACGGTCATCGGACGCCCCGCCCCTCGAACACAGGCCGTTCGCGCGAAAGCCCTTCCCCGACCACGTCGAAAAACGCGCGCACGCGAGCCGTTCCTTTCAAATCGGGATGGGCCACGATCCACAGTTCGCCTTCGAGATCGGACACCGGTTCGCGCATCGCCCGAACGAGGGTTTCGTCGTCGTCGCCCAGATAGCAGGGCAGCAAGGCGAGCCCGATGCCCAAGCGAGCGGCGACGAGTTGATTCACGAGGCTGTTCGCGCGATAGACGAAGGCGGCTTCCGGCGCTGCGTCCGACAGCCATTCGGCCGCCTGGATGTCCGTCGTTCCGTCCTCCCATCCGATCAACGCGTGGCGCTCGAGCGCGCCCTTGGTCGAAAGCGGACCGCCGTGTTCGGCCAGATAGGCTGGCGTGGCATAGAGGCCCCATGCGATTTGCGCGAGCCTGCGCCCCCAGAGATCGCCATCTCTCGGGCGCACCGGACGCAGCGCGACGTCGGCCTCCCGCCGCGAGAGATTGAGCACGCGATTGTCGATGGCGAGCTCGACGACGACACCGGGATGCGCCTGGCGAAATACCGCGAGATGCCGCGTCAAGCGGCCGTATGCGAGGGTTTCCGACGAAGTGACGCGCAGCCGGCCGCTCACCCGGTGATCGCGGCCGGTGAGGTCGCGGTCGAGTGCGAGCGCTTCGTCTTCCATCCGCTCCGCTGCGGCCGCCATGCGCTGGCCGGCCTCCGTCGCCTGATAGACGCCGCCCGAGAGCCGTTCGAACAGCCGCAGGCCCAGCCGCGTTTCGAGCGCCTTCAACCGCCGAAACGCCGTGGAATGATCGATGTTGAGCCGCTGCGCGGCGGCAGCCAAACTCGCGGCACGATGCACGGCGAGCACGAGGCGCAATTCGTTCCAGTCGTTCATGGTGCAACGCTAAACGAATGCTTGCAGTTGTGCAATCCGTGGCGGCATTTTGGCAATAGACTTTGCGCAGCCGCACACATAACCTTAGCGCGTCGTCTTCGCCGTTTCCGGCGTCTTTCCTTCAATCGAAATTGCAACGGGCCATTTATGAAGCTCTATTACTCCGCTGGCGCATGTTCCCTTTCGCCGCATATCGTCGCGACCGAGGCAGGAATTGCCTTGCAACTGGAGCGCGTCAACATCGGCAAAACGCCGCACACGACCGTGTCGGGCGTCGATTTTTCGACGGTGAACCCGAACGGCTACGTCCCAGCGCTCGAACTCGACGACGGCACGCTCTTGACCGAAGGCCCGGCCATCGTGCAGTACTTGGCCGACTTGAGGCCCGAGAGCGGCCTTGCGCCGCCCGCCGGAACGCTCGCGCGCGTGCAGGTGCAATCGTGGCTGAACTTCATCGGCACCGAGCTTCACAAGATGTACAGCCCATGGCTGTTTCACGCCGAGTATGGCGAACAGGCCCATACGGTAGCGCGCAAGAAAATCGCGGAGCGGCTGGCTTACGTCGACGGACACTTGGCCGCGGGGGGCCCCTTCCTGACGGGCGATCGATTCACCGTGGCCGACGCTTATCTCTTCACGGTCGTGAGCTGGTCGAAGTATGTCGACGTCGATCTCTCGCCGTACGCGAATGTGCGCGGCTACATGGATCGGGTCGGTCAGCGGCCCGCGGTACGCGAAGCGATGAAGGCGGAAGGGTTGAAGGCGCCCGCATGACGCTCGCAACGGTCACGCCCGCCTACACGCCGATCCGGCATGATTCTCCGTTTTTCGACGTATTCGATACGGCACCTTCATCGCACCCGATAACGACTACTGTTGCGGCGTAGGTACGACCTTCAACGCATGCCGCCGCTCGCGACGATGTGTTCGCCCGTCAGCCAGCCCGAATCGTCGGATGCAAGGAACACGGCGATCGAAGCGATATCGTCCGGCTGTCCAACACGGCCGAGCGGCGTTTGCGTCACGGCCATCGCCTCGAAGTCGGACCCTGCGATCCCCGCCGCGTGCGTGCCTTCCGTGATCACGACGCCCGGATTGATCGCGTTGACGCGAATCTTGCGCGGCCCGAGTTCGCGCGAGAGCACGCCCGTAATGGCATCGACCGCGCCTTTCGTGCCGCTATACACCGCGGTCGCCGGCGGCGTGATCGTGGTCACCACCGAACTCACGTTGACGATGCTAGCGCCCTCGCCCAAGTGCTTCAGTGCGGCTTGCGTGGTGAGCAATAGGCCAAGCACGTTGATGTTGAACTGCCGGTGGAATTGATCTTCGGTGAATTCTTCGATCGGCGCGAGTTCATAGACGCCCGAGTTGTTGACGAGGATGTCGATGCGGCCATACGTTTCGATCGCGGCGTCGACGATCCCTTTGGCGTCTGCCGCTTTCGACACGTCGCCGCCGACCGCGATCGCCTTGCCGTTGGCCGACGTGATCGCAGCCACGACCGCGTCGGCGCCGGCCTTGCTGCTCGCGTAGTTGACGACTACCGAAGCGCCCTCGGCCGCAAGTGCCTTCGCGATCCCTGCGCCAATCCCCTTCGATGCGCCGGTGACGACGGCGACTTTGCCTGCGAGCTTACCCATATCCCTTTCTCCAATCGATTCGATGCAGTGAATGGAGCCGGCGGCTTTCGGAGCCGACCGGCCTGCGGTGCATCCAATCTAGGCAGTCTCCGCCCGCCGATAAAGTGGCTTCAGGCGAATTGACATGGAGGATTGGGCGAACAATCGCTTGTTCGCCGAATGGGGAGCCCTGGATCGGGCCGCAGGGTGGATCTCGACGCTGTTTCTCGACGCTGTTTCTCGACGCTGTTTTCCGATCGCCCCGGAACGACGCCGAAGTCGTCGAACGAGGCCATCCACTCGAGAAAAAAGACGACCGCGAACGAGTAGCGCGTTCGAACGCCCCGCCCCTACTGAATGAAACGACGAAGCTCGACCGTAGACGGTCGATCGAAAATGGCTTCCGGGGAACCGCTCTCCCATACGCGCCCTTCGTGCATGAACACGACCTTGTCGCTGACCGCGCGAGCAAAGCGCATCTCGTGCGTCACCATGATCAGGGTCATATGTTCGCGCGCGAGACTTTCAACCACGCTCAGCACCTCGCCGACGAGTTCGGGGTCGAGCGCCGACGTGATTTCGTCGCACAGGAGCACGGTCGGATTCATGGCCAGTGCGCGCGCAATGGCCACCCGTTGTTGCTGCCCACCCGAAAGCTGATCGGGATAGGCGCCGAACTTCTCGCCCAGGCCAACCCGCTCCAGCATTTTTTCGGCTTGGGCGCGCGCCTCTTGCCGGGGCGTCTTCTTGACCACGGTCTGCGCGAGCATGACGTTTTCGCCCGCCGTGAGATGAGGAAAGAGGTTGTACTGCTGGAAGACCATGCCGACCTTGAGCCGAAGCGCGCGCAAATCGGCATGACGCGCGTCGATATGTGCGCCGTCGACGTGAATCGAGCCGGCATCGATACTCTCCAGCCCGTTGAGCGTACGAAGGAACGTGCTCTTGCCCGACCCGCTGCGGCCGATGATCGAAACGACCTGTCCGCGCTCGACGGAAAAATCGATTCCTTTCAACACATGGTTCGCGCCGAATTGCTTTTCGACACCCGACGTCTCAACGAGGGCCATACATAGTCCTTTGCAACGATCTTGCGTAATGCGTGAGCGGATAACAAAGCGCAAAGTAGATCAGCGCGACGAGTCCGTAGACGAGAAAAGGCTTGAACGTCGCATTCGATATCTCGGCGCCTGCTTTTGCGAGCTCGGAGAACCCGATGATCGAAACGAGCGCCGTATCCTTGATCGCTTGCACGCCGAAGCCTACGGTTGGCGCCACTGCGATACGCGCCGCCTGCGGCAGGATCACGTGCCGCAGTTGCTCGAAATAGTTCATCGCGAGACTGGCCGATGCCTCCCACTGCCCTTTCGGCACGGCTTCGACGCAACCGCGCCATATCTCGGCCAGATACGCGCTCGTAAAGAACGTCAGTCCGAGCGTCGCGGCAACCCAAGGCGAAACGTCGATGCCGACCAGCGGCAAACCGAAAAACACGATAAAGAGTTGCAACAGCAGCGGCGTGCCCTGGAACACCTCGATATAGACGCGCACCAACGTTCGCAGGACGCGGGAACGCGAGACGCGCATCACGAGCAGCACGAGCCCGACCGCACCGCCCGCACAGAACGAAATGAGCGAGAGCAAGACCGTCCAACGCGCCGCGAGCAACAGCGCTTCTAGCACCTGCCCGAAAGTAAACTCGATCATCGGGCGCCTCGCAGGTTGCGTGCGAAGAGTCTGCGGCCCGCGGCATGAAGCGCCGCACGCAGGACGAGCGCCATCAAGAAGTAGAGGCCCGCAATGAGGAAATACGTCTCGAACGCGCGGAAATTTCGCGATTGCACATAGCTGGCCGCATACGTGAGATCGGCCACGGAAATCTGCGACACGACAGCCGAACCGAGCATCGTGATGACGATCTGGCTAGCGAGCGCGGGAAAGACTTTCGCGAACGCTTGCGGCAGCAGCACATGCACGAAGGTTTCGCGCGGCGACATCGCGAGCGCCGCGGCGGCCTCATGATGTCCCTTCGGCACCGCGCGAATGCCTGCGCGCAAAATCTCCACCGAATATGCACCAAGGTTGAGCGTCATCGCGGCGATGGCCGCCGTGTATTCGCCGATGTGAATGCCGAGCGCAGGCAGACCGAAGAAGACGAAGAAGAGCTGGACGAGAAACGGCGTGTTGCGGATGGCCTCGACGTAGGCGAAGGTGAGCCTGCGCAGCGCCGCATGGCGGCTTTCGCCGGCTGCCGCGCCGAGCACGCCGACGCCCACGCCGAGCAGCGTCGATGCCGCCGTCAGTGCGAGCGTGACGGCTGCGCCGTCGGCGAACATGCCGGCATAAGCCGACAGGTCGCCGAACTGGAGGTGATAGGTCATGAACGGTACCGTTGAAACGAACGACGAGACTGCTCACGCAAAGCAGCGAGCGTTTGCCATGCGTGTCAGAGGTTGGCAGGCAGCGGTTGGCCGAGCCACTTCTTCGACATCGCCTCGAGCGTACCGTCCTTTTTCGCCTGTTCGATCGTCGCGTTGATCTTCGCCAGCAGGCGCGGCTCGTTCTTGGGCAGTCCCACGAAGCAAGGCGAATCCTTGATGATGAATTTCATCTCGGGCAGCCGCGGCGGATGCTTCGCGATGATGGCGGCCGCGACGACGTTGCCCGCCGCGATCAATTGGACTTGGCCGGACAGGAACGCTTGGATGGTGGCGTTGTTGTCGTCGAAGCGGCGGATCGTGGCCTTGGGCGCCATCGCCGTTAGCGCAATTTCCTCGAGCGCGCCACGCGTCGCGCCCACCGTCTTGCCGTCGAGGTCGGCCGGCGTTTTGACGTTGATGTCGGCCGGACCGAAGACGCCTTGGAAGTACGGCGCGTACGCCTCCGAGAAATCGATCACCTTCGCACGATCGGGCGTCTTGCCGAGCGATGAAATGATGAGATCCACCTTGTTGGTCTGCAGATACGGAATGCGGTTCGCGCTAGTGACCGGAACGAGCTCGACCTTCGCGTTCACCGATTTCGCGAGCAGCGCGGCCATATCGATGTCATAGCCTTGCGGCTTCATGTCGACGCCGACGGAGCCGAACGGCGGGTAATCGGCGGGCACCGCCACGCGCAACGTGCCGCGCTGAGCGATGGCGTCGAGGGCGTCGGCATGCGCGGCTTGCGCAGCGAAGAAAACGAGCGCGGGGGCAACGAGTGCGGCGAGCCAGCGGCGGCGAGCGGTGCGGTGCGGCTTGTGTTCCATCTTGATTCCTGATCTGAGTAGGCGGAGATAGGCACGTGCCGTGCTACGGCAGGTGCGCTGACGATGCATCAAGCAAGGTGCGGGCCAAGCATTGTGAGGCGGGCCGCTCGGGGGACAGTGTACCCTGATGCACCGGGAAACGCTCTCGCCATGGTGCAGCCATTCATCGTTTTGGTGCATGGCCGGGCCGGGCACCTCGTTTGTCGCGTGGCGAGCGCTGCGCGACCCGGGTGAGTGGTTTCGTACGAGCGGAGGGCATGAACCGGTCGTGAATAGCTGAAGGAACTGGACGCTATTACCCGAACCGCATCGCCCCCCGAAAAAAGAACAACTTTCGCCCACTCGGCTGCTATCGTTTGATCAGACCATTTCTAGCTCGGCACGACGGGCTCCCCGTTTGCGATGTCTCTCCCCCTTCCGTCTTCAAACAGCACGGAGGTCGTATGGCACATTCAGGCACATCGATACCTACCCCCGGCGCGCGGCCTCGCTGGGCCTCGAACGCCCGTTTCGCGACAGTCGTTTGTCTGACCGGCTTATGCTTCGAGCCGTCGGTTTTCGCGGCAGGCATCCTGCCGCAAGCCGGTCGATATGTCGCGGGCACCGGGACGATCACGCAACAAGGCTCGACGCTGCGGATCAAGCAGCCCGGCTCCACGCAGGGCATTGTCGACTGGAAGAGCTTCTCGATCGGCAGAGGCAACCGCGTGACGTTCGACAATGGTGCCGGCGCCACTTTGAACCGCGTCACGGGCGGCGTCGCGTCGGCGATCCTCGGGAATTTGAGCGCCACGGGGAGCCTCTATTTGATCAATCCGCAAGGCATCGTTATCGGTCGAACAGGCGTCGTCACGACGGGCGGACGCTTCGTCGCTTCCACGCTCGATGTCTGCAACGACGCCTTCGTGAAGGGCGGCAATGCGCTCACGTACAGCGGCAAGACGCACGCGAGCGTCGTCAACCTCGGCAAGATAAGCGCGAGCGGTGGCGATATCTTCCTGATTGCGCGCGATGCGGTCATCAACGCCGGCACCGTATCGGCGCCCCGCGGCACCGCCGAAATGGCCGCCGGCGAGACCGTCCTGCTGCATGATGCGGCGGATAACAAACAGCTATTCGTTCAGACGGGCAGTCGCGGCACCGTTGTCAACGGCGGGCGAATCCGTGCCGCGCAGATCAGCCTGCAAGCCGCCGATGGGAACGTGTACGCGTTGGCCGGCAAGAAAGACGCGATTCGCGCGACGGGCACAGCCAATCGCGACGGGCATGTGTGGCTCGTCGCCGAAAATGGCCGCGTCGCGCAGTTCGGCACAGTGAGCGCGCACAACGCAAACGGCGGGGGAGGCACCGTCGATACCGAGGCGGCGCGACTCGACTTCGGCAGACGGGCAACCGTCACGGCTGCGCAATGGAACATCACGGCTCCTACGTTCACGCTCGGTGCTACGGCGGCGAGGGCACTGGGAAGCAGCTTGAACGCAGGGACAGACGTCCGTGTCGCGACAACGGGGGCGCGCGGCACAACAGGCAATATCGGCGTGACCGCGAACCTTACCTGGCATGGTGACGCGTCGCTGTCGCTCGCGGCATATCGCAACGTCTCGGTGGCCCCGCGCGTGACCATCGCGAACAAGGGAGCGGGCACTCTGACTTTGCGCGCCGACGCGTCGGGCCTCGACAACGGCGGCAGCGTCGTCAATCGCGGCAAGCTGGACTGGTCGCGAAGCACCGGTGCGATCAGCGCCTTTTACGATATGAACGGCCGCTACGATGCCGGCACACAGCGGACGAACAGCGCGTGGGCGCCGGGCCTCTACTCGGGCCTGCTCACGCAAATCACCGCTTATAAGCTCGTCAACTCGCTCGACGATCTGCAAAGCGTTGGGCACGACCTCGCCGGCAACTACGCGCTCGGCAGAGATCTCGATGCCAGTGCGACGAGCACAGAACCGTATGTCCCGATCGGCAACACCTTGACGCCGTTCACTGGGCAGTTCGACGGGCAAGGTCATCTGATCAGTTCGCTCACGGCTCAACCTTGGTTCTCGCCTAACCCGGACGACTCCCCATTGATCGGCATGTTCGGCGAGGTGGGCAGAACAGGCATCGTCCGAAACCTGAATATCGAAGGCACGATGGGTGCGCCGTACGTCCTCGGGGCCCAGCTCGGCTATGTCGGCATAGCGGCCGCGAGCAACAACGGGACGCTCCTTCGCGTCACTGCGTCCGGCTCGATCGATACCGGCGCAACTGATTCCGGGTTGGACTACACGGTAGTGGGCGGGCTAGTGGGAGTCAACGACGGCACCATTCTGCGTTCTTCCAGCGGCGTCGGCGTGGTGGCAGGGGGGAACGTGGGCGGCCTCGTGGGATACAACAGCGGGCTTGTCATGCAGTCGTCCTCGAGTGGCCGGGTTGAGTCGCTCAGTTACATCAACCACGGCGCTGGCGGCCTCGTCGGTGCCAACCCGGGAACGATCACCCAGTCGTACTCGACCAGCCCGACCGTGCTGCAAGGCTACTGTCGCGGCTCTGTCGGTACACCGTGTGGCGGCGGCGCACTGGTCGT
The DNA here is from genome assembly GCA_036384755.1 of Trinickia sp. Lineage (GTDB taxonomy): Bacteria > Pseudomonadota > Gammaproteobacteria > Burkholderiales > Burkholderiaceae > Trinickia. The sequence goes on from DASVLS010000070.1 coordinate 28,283, forward strand.
CGATAACGAAGGCGTCATCAGCCAGTCGTTCGCGACGGGTCTCGTGACGCAACCGCTATATGGACCCATCGGCATCGCACGAGCGAATGACGGCACGATCGCGCCAGACGTGTATTGGAATAAGGACACGACGACAGCCACTGTCGGTGTAGTTTACGGGACGCCGGTGCCCGCGGCGAATGGTTATACGACCGCGCAAATGAGCAATACCGCCTCCTTTCCGACATACGATTTCAGTGCGACGGGTGCGTGGGCCATGCCCGCCGGCGCCACACACCCGATTTTGCGCTGGCAACTTGGGGAGTGATTGCATTGGGCCCCCGCGGTTCAGGAGCGGGTCTCTTCAGCACCTTCAACCGCAACCCAAGCGCATCGTCATCGACGTAAAAGATCCTCGCGGGCTGGAGATCGTGCACACGCTGCCGGGCACCGCGGATGTCTTCGGCGAGGACTTTCGGTCAGTACTCGGCGTTCGAATCAAGCGGGAAAACAGGTCGTTTCAGGTTAGCGAACGCGAACAGCGCGTAATCGGAACTCGTGGCTCCGCGGCTATCGCACTCGACGAGTCCGCCAGAGAGGGGAACGAAGACGGGCCGGCAATACATGCGCGATTTGAGGATCAGGAAACGCGCCCCGCGCGGGTCGATGCCGACGCTCTCGAACACGCCCAGATCCCACGGCTCGTGTGTGCGCTCGGTCAGAAGAATGCGCGCCGCGGACGTTTCGAGCACCGCCGCGCGCCCCATGTAGGCACGCTGCCCCGTATAGGTCGGGCCGCTGATGACGTATTCGCCATCGGTCAATGCGCGCACGACACCCGTCACTTCGAGCGGCGGCTTGCCGCGTGAAGCCACGCTCGCGATCTTGTTGCCGATGCCGACCGTGACCGTCGCGTTCTCGCCCGCCGCGAACAGTTGCGCCACCGCTTCCGGATCGCACAGAGGCCCGACTACGATGCCGTCGAGCCCCTGCTTCAACGCTTCTTCGAATGCGTCGGTCGTGTCGCACGTGCCGCCCGACATGCAGTTGTCGCCGTGATCGAGCAGCAGCACAGGTTTCGCCGTCGCGCGCGCGAGGGCGGCGCCCTCACCAATCGACTGTGCGAGCGGCGCGCCGCGATACACAAAGCGATCGCGTTCGTTCCAAATCTGCCGCGCGATCCGGTCCGCGACGTCCTGCGCCATCGCGCGCTCGCCGTCCGCGACCACGACAACGCTAATACAAGGCGAGGCGATATCCGCGAGCGAGAAGCCCGCCAATACCGACACGGCCAGCACGCCATTCACTTTTTCGGCGGCGCGCGCGGCATCGACCGCGCGCTTCATTGCACCTTCCGCGGTCGAACTCCTGAGCGTGTGCGTCAGCAACGGCGGCTGCGCCCAGGCAATGACGGGCTTGGTCTGGCCGTGAATGAGATCGAGCAACAGCCGCGCCGCATGCTCGCCGCTTTCGTACATATCCACGTGCGGATAGGTCTTGAAGCTCGTGATGACATCCGCGTTGTCGATCATCTTCTGCGTGACGTTCGCGTGCAGATCTAGCGACACGGCGATCGGCGCGTGCGGCAGCACGCGCCGCACGCGCTCGAGCAGATCGCCCTCGCCGTCGGGGGAATTTTCAGCGACCATCGCGCCATGCAGATCGAGCATCACGGCATCGCATCCTTCAGCCGCGTCGACGATCGACTGGCAGATCGCGTCGTAAGCGGCCGCGGCGACGCGCCCGCTCGGATTGGCCGACGCCGAAATTGGCGTGACGATCTCGGCCTGCTCGCGCTGCGCGGCATCGATGAAAGCAGACATCGCCGTGCGCATGCCCGCGTTCTCGCGATACGCGTCGTCGCCATAGGACGGACCGTCGCGGCCGAAGGCTTCGAGCGGCGTCGGCACGGGCGAGAACGTATTGGTCTCGTGATTCATTCGCGCGACGAGAATCTTCATGCGCGCTCCCCTACGGCAGTCGCGTTCGCCGCGCGCAGCATCGCTTGCAGCAGCACGTTGCAGCCCGCTTCGAGATGATCGGCGCGTGCTTCCTCGATCTCGTTGTGACTGATGCCGTCCTTGCACGGAACGAAGATCATGGCGGCGGGCGCGACACGGGCGAGATAAACGGCATCGTGACCTGCGCCGCTCACCACATCCATCGACGAGAAGCCAAGGGAATCGGCGCTCTCGCGCACCGACGCCACCAGCGACGGCTCGAACGGCTGCGGCGCGAAGTAGACGACCTCGTCTACGGTCACAGGCAAGCCTGCTCGCGCACATGCATCGCGCAATGCACGATCCATCGCGAGCAGCGTGTCATCGTCGGCGGCGCGCAGATCGACGGTCAGCTTCACGCGCCCGGGAATGACGTTGCGCGAGTTTGGATGCACGTCCACCCAGCCTACCGTGCCCCGCCCATGCGGCGCATGATCGAGCGCGATGCGATTGACCGTGCGAATCAGATCGGCGGCAACGAGCAGCGCATCGCGGCGCAGCTCCATCGGCGTCGGGCCCGCGTGCGCTTCCATGCCTTCGATCATCACGTCGTACCAGCGCTGCCCGAGCGCACCCTGCACGACGCCGATCACCTTGTCGTTCGCCTCGAGCACCGGGCCCTGTTCGATGTGCGCCTCGAAATACGCGCCTACCTCATGCGCTGCGACACGCTCGCCCGCATAACCGATCGCCGCGAGCGCATCGCCCGCCGACACGCCTTCGCGATCCACCTGTGCGAGCGCATGTTCCAGCGTGAACGCGCCGGCGAACACGCCCGAGCCCATCATCACCGGCACGAAGCGCGAACCTTCCTCGTTGGTCCATACCACCACTTCGACCGGCGCTTGCGTGCGCACGTTGTTGTCGTTCAGCGTGCGCAGCACTTCGAGGCCCGCCAATACGCCGTAATTGCCATCGAACTTGCCGCCGGTTGGCTGCGTATCGATGTGACTGCCGGTGACCACGGGCGGAAGATCGTCGCGCGTGCCCGCACGGCGCGCGAAGATGTTGCCGATCGCATCCACGCGCACCGTGCAACCGATTTCCTTGGCCCACGCGACGAAAAGATCGCGGCCTTGCCGGTCGAGCTCGGTGAGCGCGAGACGGCATACGCCGCCCTTCTCCGTCGCGCCGATCCGCGCGAGCGTCATCAGACTGTTCCAGAGACGCGCACCATCGATGCGAAAGCCGGCGTGCGCCGGCAGATCGTGAGCTTGCATTCCAAGTTTCCTTAACGATGTGCAATGCGTGCGGCGATCAGACGACGCCGACACCGAGATAACGGTCCTTGACGGATTCATCCGCGATGAATGCCGCATTGGCGCCTTCGTACACGATGCGCCCTTGCTCAATGATGTAATGCCGGTCCGCGAGCTGCGTGCAGACTTCGAGATTCTGTTCGACGAGCAGGATCGTCACGCCCGCCTGGCGAATCAGCTTCAATTGCGCGACGATCTCTTCGACGATCACGGGCGCGAGGCCTTCGACCGGTTCATCGAGCATCAGGAGACGCGGATGATTCATCAGCGCGCGGCCGATCGCGAGCATCTGTTGCTCGCCGCCGGAAAGCTGGCCGCCACCGTTCGTTCTGCGTTCCTTCAAACGCGGAAAGATGCGGTAGATATCGGCAAGTTGCCACGGCGAATCCTTGCGCGCGCCGAGCCGCAGGTTCTCTTCGACGGACAGCAACTTGAAGATGCCGCGATGCTCCGGCACGAAGCACACCCCGCGCGCCGCGATCTTGTGTGGCGGGAGCTTCGCGATCTGTGCGCCATTGAACTTCACGCTGCCTGGCTGCGGTGTGACGATCCCCGCGATACTCTTGAGCGTCGTCGACTTGCCCGCGCCATTTCGGCCCAGCAACGTGACAGTCTCGCCCTCGGCTATCCTCAGCGATACGCCTTGCAGAATATGGCTCTTGCCGTAATAGCCGTGAATGTTGTCGACATCGAGCATCATGCGCGGCCTCCGGTGATCATGTTGCCGAGATAGGCGCTGCGTACGCGCTCGTCGCCGCGAATGTCGGCGGGTTTGCCTTCAACGAGCACGCGGCCTTGCTGCATCACCGTGATCGTGTCGGAGATATCCATCACGATATCCATGTTGTGCTCGATCAGCACGACCGTGTACTCGTCGCGCAGGCTGCGGATCAGATGCTTCATGTCGTCGAGATCGTCGATGCCCATGCCGGAAGTCGGCTCGTCGAGAAAGATCGCTTTAGGCCTTGCGGCGAGCGCCATGCCGACTTCGAGACGACGCTGCTGGCCGTGCGATAACGCGCTGGCCTGCGTCGATGCGAAGCGTTGCAGCGCGAGGCGCTCGAGAATCCCATCGACCGTATCGCGATGTTCGAGCGCGCCGCGTGGCGGCGTCCATGCGTTGAGCGCGCGCTTCGAATCGACGCCTTGTGCGGCGAGCCGCAGATTCTCGCGCACCGGCAAGTTCGCGAAGAGGCTGGTCACCTGAAACGATCGTGCGATACCGCGCTTCACTCGACGATGATCGGGCTCGTGCGTCACGTCATGACCCTCGAACACGATATTGCCCATGGTGATCGGCACGGTGCCGGTGAGCACATGAAAGAGCGTGGTCTTGCCCGCGCCGTTCGGGCCAATCACCGAATGCACCGTGTTCTTCGCAATGCGCAGGTTCACATCCGTGAGCGCCGCGAACTTGCCATAGCGCTTGCCAACGCCTTTCGCTTCCAGTATCGCGCTCATGCCGACTCTCCCTCGTCGCGCTTCACCGCGCGACAGATACGCTCGCCCAGCCCCCACAAACCACGCTGCATGAATAGACTGACGGCGATCAGCACAAGGCCGAGCAACAGCAGCCAGCGCGGCCAAAGCGTGGCGAGCCAGTCGGCGAACAACACATAGAAGGCCGCGCCGAGCACGGAGGAAAAGAGATTGCTTGTGCCGCCGATCACCGTCATCACGAGAATCATTTCGCTCGTGTGATAGTCGATGTTCGAGAGCGGCGCGATGCCGGTCATCATCGCGTGCAGCGCGCCGGCCAGCCCCGTGACCGCCCCCGATACGACGAACGCCGCGAGCTTGAAGCGCCGCACGTTGTAACCCACCGCCGCGGCGCGTGCTTCGTTGTCGCGGATCGCGAGCAGCGTACGGCCGAAGACTGAATGCGACACGCGCAGCATCAGCCAGAAAGCGATCAGAAACAGCGCTGCGACGAACGCGTAGTACTGCCACGGCGAGGCGATCGAGACGAGCGGCTGCCCGAAGATCGATAACGCGGGGCGCGCAATGTCGAGCAAGCCGTTGTCGCCGCCGGTGAGATCGGGCGTCGTGTACGCGAGGAAGTAGAACATCTGCCCAAACGCCAGCGTCAGCATCACGAAGTACGCGCCGCGCTGCCGAATGGAGAACCATCCGACGACGGCCGCGGCCACGGCGCCGACCACGATCGCACCTAGGAGCGCGGCGGGAACCTGAAGCCCCGACTTCGTGAGAATCAACCCTGCGCTGTAGCTGCCGAGACCGAAGAAGATGCCTTGCCCGAACGACAACAAGCCCGTATGCCCGAGCAACAGGTTGCAGCCGAGCGCGGCGAGCGCATAGACCAACACTTCGGTTGCGAGCGAGCCGGAGCGCATCGTCATCGGCAGTAGGCAGACGACGAGCGCTGCGAGCAGCAAGAAGCGATAGCGATGCAGCGAATTTCGCAGGGATCGCCGAGGCACGCTCACGTCCAGCGCATCTGAAGTCAATTTGGAATTCACGCCGCCCTCCCGAGTAATCCGTTCGGACGCAGCAACAGCACCGCGGCCATCGCGACGTAGATCATGAGCCGCGCCCCTTCGGGCCACAGCGTGCTCATCACGCTCTGCACGATGCCAACCAGCAGGCCGCCCACGAGCGCGCCGAGGAAGTTGCCCATGCCGCCTACCACGACGACGACGAACGCCACGCCCAGTGCCTCGATGCCCATGAACGGATCGACGCCGCGTATCGGCGCGGCGAGCACGCCCGCGAGCGCCGCCGTACCCGCGCCCAGCGCGAACACGAGACTGAAGACGCGTGTTACGTTGATGCCGAGCAAGGACACCATCTCACTCGATTCGCTACCCGCGCGCACCGCGCTACCGAGCCTCGTGCCATCGAGCACCCACCAGAGAATGCCCGCGAGCACGGCCGTCAATGCGATCACGAAGAGCCGGTACTTCGGGTAGATGAAGCTGCCCCACATCACCACGCCGTTGAGGACGCTGGGCACGGCCACGTTATCGCCGAGCGGCCCCCACGCGATGATCGAGCATTCCTGAATCACGAGCGCGAGACCGACAGTCGCGAGAATGTGAAACTCGTGCTGTTGCGCGTAGACATGCCGCAGCACGACCTTCTCGACGACCCACGCGAATGCGCCGACGGCGATGGGTACGACGACGAGCGCGGTCCAGAAATTCATCGACCACTGCATCGCCTGATAACAGAAATACGCGCCCAGCAAATAGAACGCGCCGTGCGCGAAGTTCACGAAGCGCAGCAGCCCGAACACGATCGACAAACCTACCGCGAGCAGAAAGTACAACATGCCCACGCCGATGCCGTTCACGACCTGCAACAAATAAACGTTCATGGCCTTGCTTCAGAGGGGTGGCGACGCGAACGCAGACCTTGCCTGCATTCGCATGGGATGCGGAAGCGCGACGAGATCACGCGAGCTTGCACTGCGTCTTGTCGAGCGGCAGGAACGACTGACCGGAGTTCACGATGTCGGCGTAATCGTCCTTGTCCTTCATCTTGCTCTTGGCCTTGCCCTTCAGCAGGTAGTAGTTCTTCAGCACCTGATGATCGCCCGCGCGGATTTCTTCGGGACCGGTCAGCCCCGCGTACTTCATGCCTTCGAGCGCCGCGGTCACTTTCTTCGGATCGGCGGTGCCCGCCTTCACGATGGCGTCGAGCAGGATCTTCGTGCAGATGTACGAGCCCGCGAGACTGTAGTTCGGGTTCGACTTGTAAGCCGCGTTCACGCGCTTGACCAGATCATGGTTGAGCGGCGTGTCGATCGCATGCCAGTACTGTGCGCCGAAATACACGCCTTCGCAGATGTCCGGCCCGAGCGCTTCGAATTGCTCCAGACCCGATGCCCAAGCCAGCAGGATCGTACAGTTGTTCTTCATGCCGAAGCTCACGGCCTGGCGCAATGTGTCGGACGACTGCGAGCCGAAGTTGAGGATCAGAAGGACATCGGGCTTGGCCGCGACCGCATTCGTCAGATAGCCGCTGAACTCCTTCTCGTTGAGCGAGTGATAACTGTTGCCCACATGCTCGATGCCCTTCTCCTTGAAGATGTTCTTCGCGGCGGACAGCAAGCCATCGCCGAATACGTATTGCGGCGTGATCGTGTACCACCGTTTGGCGTTGGGCATCGAATGAATGAGCGGCCGCACGGTCTGCTCGATCGCGCCGAAGGTCGGCACCGACCAGCGAAAGGTCGCGTTGTTGCAGTCCTTGCCGGTCAGTTCATCCGCGCCCGCCGTCGTGATGAAGATGCCGCCGGCCTTCTCGGCTTCCTTGCCCATCGCGAGCGCTTCGGACGACAGAATGCCGCCTGCGAAGTAACGCGCGTTCTTCTGCTGCGCGATTTCCTGAACCCGCCGCACCGCAGTTGCGGGTTTTCCCTCAGTATCGAGCGTGGTGTAGGCGAGCGGCTGGCCGAGCACTTTGCCGTATTGCTCGATGGCGAGCTTCATGCCGAGATCGGCATATTTGCCGTTAGCCGCGAACGGGCCGGACATCGGAACCGGACAGGCGAACTGGATCGGCGAGGTCGATGAGCCCTGCGCGACGGCGCTTCTTGCCAGGAGCGCTTCGAACGATCCGGGAATGGCCGACAGCGCGGCCAGCTTCAACATGTTTCGGCGATTCAAAATTGACGCTCCTTGAGAAGTGACCTGCGCGACCGCCGCGCTTTTTTTCGTGGTACGTTCATGCATTGGATCAGTTCATCCTATTTATCATGATAAATAGGATGAACTGATCCTAGGTACAATAAATTCCGGTGTCAATAAGGCAATATTCCGGTCTGCGCGATAGCGCATGCGCGCGCACGAAGCGGACACGCACGGCGGGCGATACGAGAGGAGCATCGAAATGGTGATGGAGCGTGCCAAGCGCGCCAGCGCGGCAATCGAAATCGCGGAGCAGCCGATCAAGCAGCCCAAGCGCGCGGATCTGGTCGCCGAGGAGATCAAGCGGCTGATCACGGAGAAGAACCTAAAGCCCGGCGATAAGCTGCCGCGCGAAGTCGAATTGCAGCAGCTCTTCTCGGTGAGCAAGAGCACGATACGCGAGGCGCTCAAGTCGCTCGAAGTGCAAGGGCTCATCAAGGTGACGACGGGGCCATCGGGTGGCGGCACGATCGTCGAAGTGCCGCTCGACCGCACCTTGCAGCTCTTGCAAAACTATCTGTTCTTCAAGGACGTGACCATCGACGACATCTACACGGTGCGTCAATTGCTCGAGCCCGAGCTGGCGGCGGGTGCGGTGCCGCATCTCACCGAAGCGGACTTCGCCGCGCTCGAAGCGAATATCGCGTGCTGCGGTGAACCGGCCTCGGCGCACGCGGGTCACGATATCGTCAGGCAGCGTCAGGAGGACGTGAACTTTCACGACATCCTCGCCGCCGCAAATCCCAATCCTTTTCTGCGCTTCAGTTGCGAGCTCATCAACGAGATGATCCGGCAGCTCATCGAGTACCGGAACGATACGCCGCAGGCCGAACATGAACGCTTCGGCCGCGCCAACGTGAAGATCCACAAGGCGATCACGGAAGCGGCGCGCGCGCGGGACGCTGAGAAGGTGCGCGAACTGATGGTGATTCACATGACCGAGGCGCCGCGTTATGTGAAGCGGATGAAGGGCAAGTTGCGTGGCCGGCTTATTCTCGATTCGGAGATCCGCAAGCGCACGAGCGGGCGCGGCCATTGACGCATGGCTCGATGTGCGTCGTCGCGGGCCAATTTTCACACGCCGGCGCATCGACAACAGATCGATTCGAGACCCTTCGAGGTATGCGCCTGATTAGTCCGAGGCTCCAAACAATTGCACCATCAGGCCACGCAGCCAACGGTTGCCCGCTTCGTGGTGATATCTGGCGTGCCAGTGCTGTCGAACCGCGAAACCATCCACAGGAACCGGGCACGGGTGGACCGCCAGATCATTGACCTTTGCAAGCGTCTCACCGATGTGTCGCGGCAGCGTGGCGATCAGGTCGGTACTCTCGATGATCGCTCCGAGGCCGAGGAAGCCAGGTAACTCCAGCACCACGTCGCGATCGATATGCTCGCGCACCAGCGCCTGTTCGAGCAGTTGCGCTCCCGTCCCAGCCGTGATCGCGACATGTCCCTCGGTGCGATAGTGCTTCAGGCCGAGTTTGGCGCCTACCCTCGGGTGACGGCGATTCGCCAGACAGACCCAGTCCTGCAGATATAGCTGCTGCTGGTAAATCCCATCGCCAAGCCAGGGCACATGGCCGATCGCAAGGTCGGCCTCACCGGATTCCAGCGCCCGCTCCGTGTTGCCGTCAATCCTCGTCGCCTCGAGGCGTAGGCCCGGCGCCTGCGCGCGCACGTGCGCCAGGATCCGTGGGAGCAGCGTTACGTGGCTGGCGTCGGTCATGCAGATACGGAACCGCCGCTTCGCGGTAGCTGGATCGAACGCGATCTCCCAGGCAGTGAAGCGCCGCAGCGATTCGAGAATTTCCCGGCACGGACCGATCAGCGCATCGGCTTGCGGCGTCGGCGCCATACCGCCCGATGTACGTATGAACAACGGGTCCTGTAGATGCTCCCGCAAACGCCCGAGCCAGATGCTAATCGTCGGCTGACTTTGTCCGAGCTGCTCGGCCACACGCGTGACGCTGCGGGCGTCGTACAGGAGGTCGAAAAGCTGCAGCAGGTTCAGATCAGGGAGTTCGGCCGAGTTCATAGGATTATTTCCCTCCGCAATGACGACATTGTATTCATTGCATTGCCGATATGCGCGTCGACTCGTATCTTGGGCTCCAGGTTAAGGAGACGGCGGTGAAGATTGCGATTCTGGGTGCGGGGGCGCTGGGCTGCGCCATTGGCGCAGCGCTGACCGAAGGCGGCAACGAGGTCTGGTTGCTGAACCGTTCGTCGGTGCATGTGGAGGCGATGAGGCGTGACGGTCTGCAGGTGGACGATGCGAATGGCTCCCGTCGCGTGAAGGTCCGCGCGGCGACGCAGGCGGCCGAGGCCGGCGGCGTCGACCTGGTTGTCGTGCTGGTCAAATCATTTCATACCGATGCCGCGATGCGCGGCGCGCCGGAGCTGATCGAGCCCGAAACGCTGGTCCTGTCGTTGCAGAACGGCCTGGGGCACGAAGACGTGCTCGCCGGCATCGTGGGGCGCGAACGCGTGCTGGCTGGCAAGACATACGTTGGCGGCGTGATGCGCAACCCGGGCCATGTCGAGTCGGGCATCGCCGGCAAGGCCACCTACATCGGCGAACTCGACGGCCGGATGACGTCCCGCGCGACGGCGCTCGCCGACACCTTCAACGCCGCCGGACTGGCTACCACGGTCAGCGACAACATCGTCGGCACGATGTGGGACAAGCTGCTGGTCAATGTTGCGACTGGCGCGCTGACCGGCATTACCGGCCTGACGTACGGCCAACTCTACGACGAAGCGCTTCTGAAGACGACCGCGCTCGCAGCGGTCGCCGAGGCGATGGCGGTCGCTCACGCCGCCGGAGTGAAGCTCTCGACCACGGATCCCGAACGCCCGTGGACGCTCGCCGGCGAAGGACTCTCCCCTGCCTTCAAGACCTCGATGTTGCAAAGCCTCGAGAAGGGCTCCATCACCGAAATCGACTTTATCAACGGCGCGGTCGTGCGCTGGGGACAACGGCACGGCGTGCCGACCCCGGTCAACGCGACGCTGGTGGCCTGCGTCAAGGGCATCGAGCGCGCCATGACCGACCGACAACATAGGGAGACAACCGCATGAACGGTAGCAAGGCCTATCTGGAGCACGTCGCCATCTGGGTGAAAGATATTCACTGGCATATCCGTTTTTTCGAGGACGTGCTCGGCATGACGATGCGCGAGGTCGACGGCACGGTCGAGGAACCCCGGCAGTACTGGACGCTCGGCGGTCTGCAGTTCATCCATAACCCCAACCATGACGCGCCTGAAGGCAGGCTCTGCCATCTCGGCGTGATGTGCGAAGACATGGAGGCGGCGCTCGCCGCCGCGCATCGATACGACGTCGGCGAAATGCCGCAGGGACGCAACTGGTTGCGCCTGCCGGACGGACTCGCCGTCGAACTGATTCAGGCCAAGCCAGCCTCGTGCGTGGCGCGTGCACTGAACATCAACCCGCGCGCGGAGGTGTGACATGACCATCGTCGATAAATACTGGGACGATGCCCGCGAAGGCGACGAATGCGTGAGCCCGACTTACGCGGTGACCAAAGAACGCATTCTGGCCTACGCCGACCTCACCGGCGATCACACGCCGGTCCACGTAGACGAGGCATACGCGAACGCGAGCCACTTCGGATCGATCGTCGCACACGGTCTGTTCGGCTTGTCTATCGCAGATGGCCTCAAGACCCAAAGCACTTACCGCTTCCTGCCCGGTATATCGCTCGGCTGGACGTGGGATTTCAACCTGCCGATCAAGGTCAACGATCGGCTGCACGTGAAATTCCGCGTGGGCGCGATGCGCGCGAGCAAAAGCCGTCCAGACTGGGGCATCGTCGTGCTGCCCTCCGAACTGATCAATCAGGATGGCCAGGTCGTCCAGCACGGCGAACATCGTCTGATGGTGCCTCGCCGACCGGGAGCGCTCTGATGCAAGCCCGTCCTCTCGAAGGTATTCGCGTCGTCGACTACAGCCACTTTCTGGCCGGCCCGTACGTGGGGCGCTGCCTCGCGGCGCTCGGCGCCGAAGTCATCAAGGTCGAACGTCCGGTCAGCGGCGACGCTGGACGTCGACACGCCACCGTGCTCGACGATGAGCAGAGCGGCTACTTCCTGCAGCTCAACATGGGCAAGCGCGGCGTTAGCGCCAACATGAAGGACGCGCGCGGCAAGGAATTTATCCAGCGCCTGTGCGACTCGGCGGACGTGTTTATCGAGAACTATCGGCCCGGCGCGCTGAACAAGCTCGGGCTCGGCTATGACGAGTTGTCCGCACGCAATCCGGGCCTCGTCTACTGCTCGATCTCGGCATACGGCCATACGGGACCGGACGCGCATCGCGCCGGCTTCGGCCTGATTGCCGAAGCCAAGAGCGGGATCATGCAGATGATCGGCCATCCCGGCGAGCCACCGCCGCTGATGCGCATCTCGCTCGGCGACATGTACACCGGCATTCACGCGGTGGCGGCAATCAACGCCGCGCTGCTCGGTCGTGTGAAGAGCGGCCGAGGCCAGCACATCGATATGGCGTTGTACGACACGCTGGTGTCGATGCACGAGTACGCGGTGCAGTGCTACACGATGCAAGGCATCGTCCCGGAGCAGACCGGCCACGACATGCCGACGTCGACGCTCTACGGCGTGTTCCGTGCCGCTGATGGCGACCTTGTGATCGCCGCGCAAGTAGACGATGCATGGAAGCGCTTCGCAGCGCTGATCGAAGCACATGGCGGCCCCGCTGGCTTCGGCACCGACACGCGTTTTCACACCCTCGCGGGACGCAATACGAACCGGCTGGAGATTCTGTCCATCGTGAAACCCTGGGTGGCCGGCCAGCCGGTCGCACAGGTGCTGGACCTGCTCGATGGCATTGACGTGCCTTGTGCGAAGGTGCAACGCATCGACGAAGTACTCACCGATCCACAGATCGTCGCGCGAGGCATGGTCGTCGAGCAGGAGCACCCGCGTTACGGGAAGTTGCGTCTGCCGAACCTGCCGTTCCGATTCTCCGATTGCGACACGACGATTCGCGAGGTTGCGCCCGATCTCGGTCAACACAACGCGGAAGTCGCACAGTCGCTGGGCTTCAGCGTCGCCGAAATCGACGCAATGCAAACCGATGGTGTGCTGTATTCAAAGCTGAGGCCGTGATGACTGACCAGTACGCCGTGATCGGCAATCCAATCGGCCATACGAAATCTCCGCTGATTCACGGCCTATTTGCGCAAGAGACACAGCAGGACATGTCCTATACGGCCATCGAGGGGCCGGTCGAGCCGCAGGATGCCTTCGCCGGGGCCGTCCATGCGTTCGTCGCGGGCGGTGGCAAGGGCATGAACGTGACCGCGCCGTTCAAGCTGAAGGCGTTCGCGATCGCCGATGAGCGCAGCGAGCGCGCCGCACTCGCTGGCGCGGCCAACGCGCTGAGCTTCAAGGACGGACGGATCGTTGCCGAGAACTTCGACGGTGTCGGCCTGGTGCGCGACATTGAAGTCAACCTGAACCTGCCGATGGCCGGCAAGCGCGTGCTGGTTCTTGGCGCGGGGGGCGCGGTGCGTGGCGCATTGCTACCGTTCATCGCGGCTCGCCCTGCCGAACTGGTCATCGCGAACAGGGACATCGCCAAGCTAAAGGCCCTGGCGGCGCAAGTCGCCGCCGGGGGGCCCCTGATCGCCTGCGGCTACAGCGAGCTTGAAGCGATGGGACGCTTCGACCTGGTGGTCAATGCGACATCGGCCAGCCTGACTGGCGAGTTGCCGCCGGTTACGCCGAGCGTTTTCAGCCCCGCGGGTGTGGCTTATGAACTCGCCTACGGCAAGCGACTGACGCCTTTCCTGAGACTCGCCCGCAATGCGGGCGTGGCGAGCGTCGCGGACGGTGTCGGCATGCTAGTGGAACAGGCCGCGGAAGCATTCGCCTGGTGGCGCGGCGTGCGACCCGAGACGCGGGCCGTGATCGAACGACTCACCGTGTCACTCGACTGATAACGACATGAGCCGTTGCCGCCTCGACAATCGCGCGCTCCTTGATCGAGCTAGGCGCCGGCCTTCAACGTCGGTCCGGTCCATCCTGGAAGCAGACCGTGAGGAGTTGATGCGGTTATCCGGCAGAAGACATTGCCGAAGTCACGCAGTGGCAAGGGCACGCGCCGGAACGGCGTGAGACCGGCTGAATGCCAGCGCCTCGGGATTAAGGATTTTCCTACCCCATTTTCCGGATGATCGCACTAGTCGTGCGTACGCGCAGCAGCGATAAACGAGCTGCATTGCGCCCATGAATCAGACCGTCAACCGGAGAATCTCTCAATGGTCCGAACGCTACATCGCGTCGTCTCGAAGGGGCTTGCTTGCGGCGCGCTGGCCGCCCTCTTCCTGGCACCCTGCGTGAACATCCATGCGCAGACATCAACACCGTCGTATACGTGGGGCAATGTGAAAATCGTTGCGGGCGGATATGTGGACGGCATCGTCGCCCATCCCGCGCAGCAAGGGCTCTTCTACGCTCGTACGGATATCGGCGGTGCATACCGCTATGACGCCGGGAAAGCAACCTGGACTCCGCTCAACGATTGGACTTCGCCGTCGAACAACCAATGGATGGGAATCGAGAGCCTCGCCATCGACCCCAACAACCCGAAGATGCTTTACCTGGTCGCCGGGCTTTATACCCAGCAATGGTGGGACGGTAACGGCGCAGTGCTCGTGTCGTCCGATCAAGGGGCGACTTTCACCGCTCATCCGCTCAGCTTCCGCGTCGGCGGCAATGACGATGGGCGCCAGGTAGGCGAGCGGCTCCAGGTCGATCCGAACCTGGGATCGACGCTGCTGTACGGTACGTTCAACGATGCGTCGCAAGCAGCGACCAATGGTCTTTGGAAAAGCGTCGACAGCGGTTCGACATGGAACCGCGTAAGCGGATTTACCGCGCTGTCGAACGATGGCACAGGCGCCGGTGTGGCGTTCGTTGCGTTCTATAAACCGTCCGGCACTGCGGGCTCACGCACGCAGACCATTTTCGTCGGCGTGTCGACGAGCGGTGCAGCCGCGGCAGGCGCCACGCTCTACAAGAGCGTCGATGGCGGCGACAGTTGGACGCCCGTAGCGGGCGGACCGACAGGACTCATGCCGCAGCGCGGGCTCATCGGAGCGGACGGCAACCTTTATGTCACCTATGGCGATGCCATCGGCCCGAACGGCATGAAAGCCGGCGCCGTATGGAAATATGGCATCGCTTCGAACCTTTGGCAAAACATTACGCCGCCCGATCCGTATCATTACCCGTCAGGCTTTAGCGGGCTCGCGCTCGATCCTTCGAATCCGGGCACGCTGATGGTCGCAACGATGGACCACTGGTGGCCGCAAGACACGATGTACCGCAGCACGAACGGCGGAACGAGTTGGACCGACGTCGGCGCCTTGGCAACGCGCAATGCGAGCCTGGCGCCCTGGATGACGCCGCAGGGCCAATCGCAGCCGACTTTCGGTAACTGGGCCCAGGCCGTCATCGATCCGTTCGATCCGGCGCATTCGTTCTATACGTTCGGTGGCGGTATCTGGGTCACGTCGAACCTCACGGCGGCGGATCGCGGGCAGGCCACGAACTGGACCGTGGGCTCGATCGGCCTCGAGGAAACGGCTGTCCTCGCCTTGCTTTCGCCCACTTCGGGCGTGCCGCTGATCAGCGGACTGGGCGATGTCTGCGGGTTCGTGCATACGAGCCTGACGGCGGCACCGACAGCTCAATTCTCAAATCCGAGCTGCGGTAACACGACCGGGCTCGATTACGCGAAGAATATGCCGTCGACGATCGTCCGCGTCGGCTCTTATGCTCCGTCCGGCTCGGCGTTCGGCGCCGTTTCGCATGATGGCGGGTCGACTTGGACACCCTTCGCCAGTCAGGCGGGCTCCGTGAAAGGCGGCGGCTCGGTGGCGATTTCGGCGGACGCAAGCATGATCGTATGGGCGCCCTCCGATGTCGCGCCAGCCTACTCGAACGACAACGGTACGACGTGGACGTCGCTTACGGGTAAGCTTCCGACGGGCGTGCAAGTGCTGTCGGACAGCTATAGCGCCAACTTGATGTACGCGTGGAACGCGGCGACGGGCGCCTTCTACGTGAGTAGCGACAAAGGCGCGAACTGGCTCGCACCTGGCAACCTGGGGCTGCCGGCCAACGGCAGAATGTCCACGGTCCCCGGTGTCGGAGGCGAGCTGTGGCTGGCAACCTCGACGGGGCTGTACAAGAGCACAACGTCGGGCTGGGGTTGGTCGCGCTTCGGCTCGGCCAGCATCAGCTCGGCGAACGCCGTCGGTTTCGGAAAAGCGGCACGGGGCAAATGGTATCCAGCGATGTACCTGGCGGGGACCGTCAACGGCGTAACCGGGCTTTTCCGATCGACCGATAGCGGAACGACTTGGGTCCAAATCAACGACGCGCAGCATCAATGGGGCGGGTATAGCTTCGTCGTTGGTGATCCCAAGGTGTTCGGTACCGTCTACGTCGCGCCAGCCAGCGGCCGCGGCATTATCTACGGCACGTCGGCAAATTAGCGGCGGGCTCAGCGTGGCGGCATTGTCGGGGTGTCGCCGCTTTTCGGTTCGCCTGTCGCCAGGCTAAGGGCTTGCGAGAAGACCCGATGGAACGACGGCCAGCCGGAGGCATGCCGTCGGGCCAGCCGCAACATCGACGTCTTCGTCGGTCGCACGGTCCCGATCATCGGCGAAGTCATCCTCGCCTACGACGTGTCGGTAATCAGCTACCGTAGCGCCGTTCATTACAACCAGCTCGTGAAGCCCGAGGACCGCCTATGAGCGATTCGCTGCTGATCGAAGAAGTCGAATCGTTGTTCGCCGATGAATCGGCGGTGCGTTTCATTTCCGCCGCGATGTTCGCGAACTGCCGCTCGTAGGCCGCTGTATGGCCGGACTTCACGGCCGCGCGCACGTAGTCGTTCACCGTCGGGTAGGCGCCGCGAACGTCGCCGAATGGTCCGATACGGGCGTACCAACTGGAGGGATTGCCAAAGCCCATTTGCTCCAGGCCCCGACGCGCTTCGGAAAAGAACTTGACCATATCGCTCACGGAGCCATATTCCGCCGTTTCCTTCATGCGAGCGGCATGCTCGATGCCGAGGCGTCCATTCTTGAAATGCCGGTTGAGCGCATCGAACTCGTCCCGCCGATATAGATTGGAAATCTCCACCGCGAGCGCCGGCAGCGACCGGTGCGCAGCGCCCGGGGCATCGGTTGCCACTTCCTCCGAAAGATGGATGCGACGCAGGCCGGGGTGCGTAAATGCTTTGGGCAAATGGTCGGCTCTCGCGACCGTGATCGTGACGCCGCCTTCGTCGACTATTTTTTTCATGCGCGCGCGAAACGTCGGGGATCGCTCGTGGAGCACCTCGAGTTTCGCGACGAGATTCGATACCCGCGGATCGTTGGCCGGATTTCGGATGTGCGTGGCAATAGCAGCCCAGGAGTTGGGCTTAGCCGTTGCGGCCGGTCGGGCGGCGATCATACCTCTGCTGGGGAGCCCTTGCAGGTATGCGTCCGTCGATGCTCGCCGACTACTAGACGCGGACGCCCCCTCGGCATTCGATGACGATGTTTGGCTCGTGCCCGTAGTGCAAGCCATCTGGTGCGCCCCGTGAGTGCGAGTGATGTCTATCCCCATTTCCGCGCTCCTGCTGTCGTAACCGATAAAAGAGAAGCGCCATGCTAGCCCGAGCCTGTTTGAAGTGCCGCATTGTCCGGCGAAATGCAGGATCGATGCGCGAAGGCTTCGCGAGCATAAAGGAACGGCATTCGCACAGCGGACTGATTACATCCGAAGCGCGAGCCTCTCGCTCAGCCGGGGGGCTGCGGACGGACTCTAGGAACAGCGGGCATATGGCAAGAAGAAATGCCGAGGGGGCATCCCACTCGACGTAGCGGCGGTGTGAGGCACGGCGGCTAGGCTAGCCGACGCGCTTGCACGGAGTAGCCCGGCCTGTCTATTCTCAGACGAATCGAGTTCTGATACGTTCTCGCCTTGATTGACTCCGAGGACCAGAAACGTGCCGAGCAACACCTACACATACGGCATACACACGAACCTTACGCCGCCGCAATTGTTCTTCCTCGTCATGCTCGACGAGGCCGCGAAGCACTTTGGCGTTGACGAATTGACCGGGCTGGCGTTGCTTATCATCGGCTGGCCATTTCTTCCAACGAGGCGTAAGCCGAAAGGTGCGACGATCGGTACATCGATAGCGTCACGGGTGGCCCGCAGGCACCTCGACTTCAAAATAGAGAAGGACATCCTGCCGACGCTAACGCTGGGCAGCGTCCGGCGCCTCAAAATTCTTTGGACGCGCAACATCGGCGTCTTCGTCGGTCGCACCGTCCCGATCATCGGCGAAGTCATCCTCGCCTACGACGTGTCGGTAATCAGCTACCGCATCGCCGTTCATTACAACCAGCTCGTGAAACCCGAGGACCGCCTATGAGCAATTCGCTGCTGCTCGAAGAAGTCGAATCGTTCGTGCGCAAAGAGCGCGGCTTGTCGAAGAGCAAGGTCCTCACGACCGCAACGACGCTTGAAGACGACCTCGGCATCACCGGCATGGAGGGCGAAATGTTCATGGAAGCCTTCTTTGCCCGCTTCAAGGTTGACGAAGGTGATTTCGCGTCCGGGCGCTACTTCATGGACGAGGGGTCCGGCCTTCTGCTCATGCTCGTCACAGCCCTGTCGCGAAAGCGGCGAAAGGCGCTCGATCGTATTCCTAT
>DASVLS010000071.1:0-13495 GCA_036384755.1 Trinickia sp.
TTCGCCGTCTCTGTTCATTGGCGCCATGCTCGGTGCGGCCTTGGCTTCACTGATCTCTGCCGTCGTGCCCGGCGCGCCGATCAGCGCACCCGCGTTCGCGATGGTCGGCATGGGCGCAATGGTCGGCGGCGGCACCGGCGCCATTCAGGGAAATTCTGCCGCGCTCCGAGGGCCTTCAGTTCCGCCACGTCGTGGTGACGAGGGACGACAGGATCCTCGGCGTGCTGCGCATCAACCTCGGCCTGCGTCGCGCCGCGAGCCAGACGGATTCCGACATCACGCTTGCGGAACTCGCACAACGCAACTTCATCGTCGTGACGCGGCACGAAATCGCCTTCAGAGTCATATCGAGGCTATGGAAGCAACATGGAGCCATGGCGGTAGTCGCCGAGCAGGACGATCCGCAATCGCCCGTGCGCGTGCTCGGCGTGATCGCGAAGGAGCACGTGGCGGACTCCGTCGCGCGAAGCATTCGGATATTCCCGGGCAAGCACTGACGGGGGTGCGTCAGGGGCAAAGGAGGACGATCATGCGGCAAATTCAATGGCTGGATGCGGCTCGTCACTGGATCGGCAGCACGCTGCACTGGGACGCCATGAAAGGCGCAATGCACGATGCGATCGAACGAGAGCACGGGCCGCATCCCTGGGTCATCGCGTACGAAACCGAGCACGGCTTTTGCTGCCTGCATGCGGGCGAGGCGCTCGAGTTCGCGGGCATCGAAGACGTGCGCGCCTGGGCCGAAGACGCCGGCGTGCAGATCTATTTCATCGGCCTATAGCGCGATGGCGCTCGCACTCGGGCTACTCCGCGGCGCTGCTATGATGCCGCGGCATATAGCGCTCGGACAACGCTTCGTAGAGCGGCGGCGCAAAGAGCCGAGACACGCGGCTTGCGATCAGCGCCGTCGCCATCAGAGAAATCACGAGCGCGTGCCCATTGATCATCTCGATCACGATAACGAACGCCGTAATCGGGCTTTGCGTGACCGCAGCCAGGTAGCCGACCATGCCGAGCGCAATCAGCATCGGCAATTGCATCTGCGAGAAAAGCATGTGCAGCGCGTTGCCTATCCCCGCACCGATCGCCAGCGACGGCGCGAACAACCCGCCGGGTGCTCCGGGCAGGTAAGAACCCACCATCGTGATCATCTTGAACACCGGATAGACCGCGCTGACTTGCCCGTGCCCTTCCAGCATCGAGCGCGCTTCGGCATAGCCGCTGCCGAACGTATGTCCCGAAGTGGCGATGCCGATCACGGCGATCAGCAAGCCGCACGCGGCGCCGAATACGACGGGACGATGCGCACGCAGGCGCAGGACCACTTGCGGCATCCAGCGCTGCGTATTGAGCAGCGACCAGCAGAAGATGCCGCCCGCGATGCCTGCCAGCAGCCCGACGAGCGGCACCGCTGCGACCAGCAGATCGGGAAGGTGCGGGCCGACGTCGATCGTGCCGAAATAGACGTAGTTGCCTTGAAGCCCCAGCGAAACGACCCCCGCGAAGATGATCGCGGTGATGAGCACCCCGCTCGTACGCGATTCGAAACTGCGTGTCAGTTCCTCGATGGCGAAGACGACGCCGGCAAGCGGTGCGTTGAAAGCGGCGGAAAGGCCGGCCGCCGCGCCGGCCAATGCGAGCTTGCGCTCGAGGGAAGCGCCGTGGATGGCGCGAAAGCGCGTCGGGTAGAACCGCCGCAAACTGAACATCAGCGAAGCCCCGACGTGGATCGTGGGCCCCTCGCGCCCGATCGTCAGGCCGCCGAGGATGGCAAGGAACGATACCAAAATCTTGCCGACGAGGATGCGGATCGTGAGCAGACGTTGTCCCAGGCTCTGCGAGCCATGCAGCGAAGCGATCACCTGAGGAATGCCGCTGCCTTCGGCGCCTTCGAAAAAGCGTTTCGTGATCCAGACGCACGCAGCGCTGACGATCGGCGTCACGAGCAATGGCAACCAACGATTGTGCGCGACGCGATTGAGAAAAAGGTCGTATCCGAAATCGATCAAGCGCGCATAGAGCACGGCGATCAGCCCCGCGACGATGGCGCCGATCCAAAACACCCCGTAGTGAAGCCAGAGCTTGTAGGCGTGCTGAAAGGATATTTTGTCCGTCGGGACTCGGATTTGCATGACTCGATATTTTTGCGCAAATGGGGAGTATACCGGGCCAACTTTGCATTTTGTCATTCGCTTTATTTCAATTTGCCTACGCTGCATCAAGGCCGATCTAAGCGCATGGCGCGGGCTTCGATCTCTTTTCTTGGCAGATATCTCTTCTCTTCCAAATGCTGACTCCTTTCGGACAGAACCTCTACGTTGTCGATGGACCGAACGTATCGTTCCACGGCTTCCCGTACCCGACCCGCATGGCGGTCGTGCGACTGTCTTCGGGCGAGACGTGGGTGTGGTCGCCCATCGAGCTGACGGAGGGGTTAGCCCATGCCATAGAGGCAGTCGGGCCGGTCGCCTACGTCGTGTCGCCCAACAAGCTCCATTACCTTGCGCTACAGGCGTGGAAGAGCCGCTGGCCGGCGGCGAGACTGTATGCGCCGCCGGGACTGGCGAAGAAACTGAAGACGCTTCGCTTCGACGGCGAACTGGGCGATGAGCCGGAGCAGCCATGGGCCATGGACATCGATCAGGCCGTGTTTCGCGGATCGATTGCGATGGACGAAGTGGCGTTCTTTCATCGCGCCTCGCGCACAGCGATCTTCGGCGATCTCATCCAACGCTTTCCCCATGCGGACGCCACGGGATGGAAAGGCGTGCTGATGCGGCTCGACGGCCTCGTAGGGCCGCGCGGCAGCACGCCGCGCGAATGGCGGATGAGCTTTCTTTCTCGAGATGCAGCGCGCCAGGCGCGCCACAAAGTACTCGGTTGGAAACCCGATCGGCTCCTGATCGCACATGGCGAGTGCGCGGGCAGCGGGGCAACGGAGGTCATCGCCGAAGCGTTGAGCTGGATCTGACCACGGCCATTTCGTCGCGGGAAGCGGCTCGATCGCGCAATCGGGAACCTCGCTAACGATCAATCGAAGCACGGCGCGCCGCGTAATCGACAACGGAACGATCGACTGGTCGAAGAGCAATGGCGCCGTCAGCGCGTTCTACGACACGAACGGCCGTTACACCCCCGCCATGCTGTTGGCCAACCCCGGGCGGACCGTTCCAGTTCCGTTTCAATAGATCTCGGGCACGATCATCTCCGCCGGCACGGGCTGGCGGATATAGTCCTCGCTATGCACGCGCTCGGGCAGCGTGATCGGCGCGTGCGCGACTTCGCCGTACGGCACCTGGCTCAGCAAGTGGTGGATGCAATTGAGGCGCGCCCGCTTCTTGTCGACGGCCTGCACGACCCACCAAGGCGCGTCCTCATGGTGCGAGCGCTGCAGCATGACCTCCTTCGCCTGCGTGTAGGCTTCCCAGCGGCGTCGGCTTTCGAGGTCCATCGGGCTCAGCTTCCATTGCTTGAGCGGATCGTAAATGCGCGCCTGGAAGCGGATCTCCTGCTCCTCGTCCGTAATCGAGAACCAATACTTCAGGATCTGAACGCCGCTTCTCACGAGCATTTTTTCGAACTCGGGCACCGAGCGGAAGAACTCTTCGTACTCGTCGTCGCTGCAAAAGCCCATCACGCGCTCGACGCCCGCGCGGTTGTACCAGCTGCGGTCGAACAGCACCATTTCCCCGCCCGCTGGGAGATGCGCGACGTACCGCTGGAAATACCATTGCGTCCGCTCGCGGCTGTTCGGTGCGGGCAGCGCGGCGACGCGGCAGACGCGAGGGTTCAGGCGCTGCGTGATGCGCTTGATGGCGCCGCCCTTGCCCGCGGCGTCGCGCCCTTCGAAGATGACGACCAGACGATGCCCTGTCTGCACGATCCAGTCCTGCAGTTTCACGAGTTCGCCTTGCAAGCGGAACAATTCCTTGAAGTACTGCCTACGCAAGCTGCGCGCTTCGAGCGTAAAAGCGTCGGCACCGTCGAGGATCCGGTCGTCCACTTCCATCTCGAGTTCCTCGTCGTATGCGTCGACGAGATCTTCTTCGAAGCGGCGTTGCCGCTCCGAGAACAATTCGGCGTCGGTCTTTCGGTTCTGCTCGTCCATACGTATCTCCTGCCCATCGAGGCGCTTCAGGTGTTGCGCCGGACGGCGGCAACGCAGGCGTTCATTATCTCGAGCATCGTGTCAGGGATGTGACAAGCGCCGACCGCGCCCCTGCGCCCCTGCGCCCTTCCGACCGAAGCGCGGTTTGCGGTTCACTGTCCAGTGTCCTAAACTAGCCGCCGAAGGGGACCAGGAGCGGCGTTAGCCCGCCCCATGAAAACAACATCAGCCGGGGAATGACATGACTTTAGCCGCGACGGTCAACACGTTTTTCCATTCGAATGTAAACCAGTTCAAGCGCATTGCGATTTCGGGCGCGCGGCTCGCTGCCGACGGGAGAGATTACTTCCTGGAGCCCCATGGCATCTTCGAAGGTTTCGATCTCGTCATGTCGCGAGACGAGATCGATGCCCATGCCGCCCGTATCGATCATCTCAATCAAGGGGTCGGCACCCATCGCAACGTCATCAATGACCAAGAATGGCGGAGCTTTTACGGCGCCGGACCGCGCAATTTCATTCACGTGCTCACGGGGCATCCCGGCGGAACGCCGAAGGCGCTGGACTCCGCCCCATGCAACGGGTGCGGCTTGTGCCTGCCGCTCGAGCAGTTGCAGATCGATCACCTCCATCCGCAAGACGGAAGCGCCTTGCCTCCAATTCTCAAGGTCTTTCGTAGCCTCGGGCTGACCATCAGCGGACCGAAGGGTCCCCTTGGCACGGCCGTGCGCGCAAATCACCTCGCGGGAGGCGACGACGCCACAGGAGGCCCGGGCAATGCGAAGCTGGCCAAGGGCAGAATAGCCGTGCTCGTGCGAGGACCCACATATGTCGGTCCGCACGCCCCGTTTGCAAAACCAAGTAAATTCAACCGACACACCGCTTCCGAGGCCGGCAATGCGTTTTTGAGCTTGTTGTGGCGTGCCCCAGGAGGCATGCAGGAACTCGAAAATGCCTGCCGCAATTCCCTCCTGAACCTGCGGCCATTGTGCGGCGTCTGCAACCGGATCAAATGGAACACGCCACGCGTTTATAGTTGATAGTTGACCATTTTAAGTTTCACTTAAGCCTCGCTCTCTACGGTAAGCCCTTCCTTCAGACCGACTTTGCGGCGCCCGGAGCAACGAGGCGTACGCCCGAGCCCGTCGCCGCTTTGCTTACCGCTTTTCCCATCGTCATCCATGGCCTTTCCCGCACCCGTCGCGCCTATGACGCGCATCGGCAAAACCGTCCCTGTTCGCACATTCATTTCAGTCGGCCTCGCCTTCAAGGGCAAACGTTTCGTGCAGCAGCGCGATCGCCTCGCCGCGCTGTCTTGAGCCCGAACGCGATGCGTAGCTGGCTGATCCTGTTTATCGTGCTGTTCTCGTTCACCGGTCACGCGTTGGCGCGCCCGCGAGCGAACATGCGGACGCATCGGCCGCGCCCCGCGGTGCTCGCGCGAGCCGCGATGGTCGTCGACCTCGCAACGGGGCGCACGCTTTACGCCAAGCATGCCGATCAGCGCTTGCCGATCGCGTCGCTTACGAAACTGATGACGGCGATGGTCGCGATCGACTCCAAGCGCTCGCTCGTCAAGCCGGCTCGCATCACGCGCGCCGACGTCGACCGGCTCAAGTGGTCGCGCTCGCGCCTGCCGGTCGGCTCGCTGCTGCTCAAGCGAACGATGCTGCACATCGCGCTGATGTCATCCGAGAATCGCGCAGCCTTTGCGCTGAGCCGGGATTATCCGGGCGGACGCGCCGGGTTCGTGCGCGCGATGAACCGCAAGGCTAGCCGTCTGCATATGCGGCATAGCCACTTCGTCGATCCGACCGGGCTTTCGCCGCACAATGTATCGACCGCGCGCGATCTGACGCGACTCGCGCGCGCTGCGTATCGATACCGCCGGATTCGCCATTATTCGACGTCGCACGGGAAGCTCGTGCTCGGCGGCGCGGGACCGCTGATGTACCACAACACGGATCCGCTCGTGCGCAAGGTCAGCTGGCACGTGGCGTTGCAAAAAACCGGGTTCACCAATGAAGCGGGGCACTGCCTCATCGTCATGACACCCGTGCATGGACACATGATGCTCATCGTGCTGCTCGGCGACCCAACGCCTCGAGCGCACTTTTTGGACGCAATCCGCCTGCGGCGCTGGCTGCTCGAACGCCGCCATCGGTGAACTCGCACGCGCCCGCACCGGGCGCGTACTGTCGCGCGGGTTCGAAGTGACGGGCTTTTATGTCACACTGCGATGAGTTTCATCGGTGGCCTCGACGTGTGGCCGCACTACATCGGGAGAACACCATTGAACGCTTGGCACATGGCAATGGCAGCGGCGCTCTGCATACTGCTCGTGGCCTGTTCGCACCGCGAAAGCATCTTCTCGCTGTCGCCCGCATTCACGGCGCACTCCAGCGTTCCCGCATCGGAGGTCGCAGGGTGCGTCGCAGATCGCTGGAAACAGGGCGCGCGGCGTGTGCATCGCGGTGAACGCGGCGAGGCCATTACACTGCGCGCGGAATCGTTGTTCAGGGGCGCACCGATCGGTTTGCGCGTCGTTCGGGACGGCCCGCAAACGCGCGTCGAATACTTCCGGCGTCGCCACGCCAACCCGCTTTACTGGGCGATGGTGCGCGATTGTTTGCATCCTGGCGAAAGCGATGGAGCGGACGGCACGCCCGCCGTCCCCCAGTCATGAACCCACCGCGCCACACGCATGGCTACAAGCAGTCCGAATTGCTGGGCGACAGCGCTTACCTCAGGCTTCGGTTCAGATCGTCGCTGCTTGGCGGCGCACTCGGTCTTGCTTTCCTCGCGTTGATTGCGCGCGCCTTCTGGGTGCAATGCATCAACGACCACTTCTACCAGCGTCAGGGCGACATTCGCCAGATCCGCGACTTCGACGTTCACGCGGCGCGCGGGCGCATTCTCGATCGCAACGGCAATATTCTCGCGATGAGTCTGCCCACCCGTACGTTATGGGTCGATGCGCGCGATGTGCCGAGCGTCCCGGAGAGCAAGCTCGCGTCGGTGGCCAAGTTGCTCGACATCGATAGGCGCCGTATCGACGACGCCTATCGCGAGCATCGCGCATTCGCCTATCTGAAGCGGCAAGTGCCGCTCGCGACCGCGAAAGCGGCCTTGCAGCTCGACGTGCCCGGCCTTTATGCCGAGCGCGACTATCGCCGGTTCTATCCGGAAGCGTCGGTCGCCGCACAGGTAACGGGCTTTGCAGGCGTCGACGGCAAGGGTCAGGAAGGCGTCGAACGCGTCGACGACCGAATCCTCACCGGCACCGACGGCAACCGGCGCGTGCTGCGCAACGCGCGCGGCCAAGTCATCGATACGCTGCATTTCGTCCCGCCCCAGCCGGGCCAGGACATCCGGCTATCGATCGATCGGTCGATCCAGTTCGCAGCCTTCAAGGCGGTGCGCGACGCGGTGCAGCGCACCGGTGCGAAAGCAGGCTCTGCCGTCGTGCTCGATGCGCACACGGGCGAGATCCTAGCGATGGCGAACTGGCCGACCTACGATCCGAACCGGCGCGCCGCGCGCCATGGCGTAAAGATCCGCAATCGCTCGGTGACCGACGTCTTCGAGCCGGGCTCCGTGCTCAAGCCGCTGACGATCGCGCTGGCGCTGCAGCGCCACATCGTCTCTCCCAATTCGCTCGTCTCCACGGACGGCGGACGCATGCGGCTCGACGGCGCCGTCATTCACGACGATGCGGACTTCGGCGTGCTAACCGTTTCGCAGGTGATCCAAAAGTCGAGCAACATCGGCACGACGAAGATCGCTCTGCAGTTGACGCCGCGCGACATGTGGCGCAATTTCCACGCGGTGGGCCTGGGGCGCGCGCCCGCTGCCGGGCTGCCCGGTGCGGCGGCGGGCAACGTGCGCCCGTATCGGCACTGGCGGCGCATCGAACAGGCGACGATGTCGTACGGCTACGGCCTTTCCGCCTCGCTGCTGCAACTTGCCCAGGCCTATACCATCTTCGCGAACGATGGCGTGTTCGTTCCCGCGACGATTCACGCACGCGACGCCGCGTCCGTGCACGGCCGGCGCATCTATTCGGCCCGCGTCGCACGCGAGGTGCGCGCGATGCTCGAGAGCGTGGTGTCGAAGGACGGCACCGCGCCGCAGGCGAAAGTCGTGGGCTACACGGTCGCGGGCAAGACCGGCACCGCTTACCGCTGGACGGCGAAGGGCTACGACCACAGCCAGTATCGCGCATCGTTCGTGGGTATCGTGCCGGCGCGCGCTCCGCGCGCGATCATCGCGGTATCGATCGACCGGCCGAGCAAGGGCTCGCACTTCGGCGGCGCAGTCTCGGGACCGGCGTTCGCCGATATCGCCGAGCGAACCATGCACATCCTCAACGTGTCGCCCAGTCAGCTCACGACCGACGTCGTCTCTTCGCAAGCGCCTTCCACGTGAGGCGGGCGAGCGCCGCACACGCGATGAACGCAGCGCGATAACCGAAAGCCGCGACGACCGCTCCCGACAGTACGCCGGAAAGAATCGATCCGATACGCGACGCATTGAAAAAATGCGTCGTGGCGCCCACCAGTTCGGCGCCCATGAACCCAACCTGCATGAACCTTGCCAGTTTAGCCACGCTGGCTATACTTCATACAGTCTGAGAGAACGACCGAGGCGGAAAGCTCGGTTCGATACACCGTCGTCACGAAGCCACAGTCATAGCCGCGATCAACGAACGAATTGCGTAACGCGAACGCGGCGCCGCGCCCAAGCGGGTCGCGATGAACTGTCGACACGCTGACCAACGCCGGGCTGCTGTGTCGTATCCCCGCAACTCATGTCCGACTCGGTCGAGTTCGACCCCGACCCCGACCCCGGAGATCAAACCGAGGAGGCGCGAATGGCAGACCAGTTCGAGCAACGCGAATCGCTTGCGTTGATGCACCAAATGGGGTTGAACGGCGGCGCGATCGAGCGCCGCAAGCAAATCGTAGGCCTCGGTCAGGCCGACTTGGGGCGCATCGCCGCAATCAAGGACATCGTACTGCGGCGAATCGACGACTATTGCGCCGCCTTCTTCGAACATCTAGCGTCGCTCGAGGAGGCACGTCCGCTGCTGGAGAACCGAGCGCTGTACGAAAAGGCCAAGCGCATGAAGCTCGAGCATCTGGCCGGTCTCGTATCGGGCGACCATGGCGTGAGGTACGTGGAGCAGCGCATCGAGCTCGGCTTGCTCTACTCCGCGGCCGGCCTCGATGCGCGCGTTTTTCTCGGTGCGTTCCTGAACCTGCTCAGGCATATCGGCACGCAAGTCATGGAGCACGGCGAGCCCTCTCCCGCCCAGGCGTTCGAGGGCTTCATGTCTTTGGAGAAGGTGGCGTTCTTCGACATCGGGCTCATCATCGATGTCCTGATTTCGCAGCGCGAACGCGTGATCCGTCAGCAACAGGAAGCGATCCGCGAACTCTCGACGCCCGTCCTTCAATTGCGCGACCGGCTGCTGCTGCTCCCGATCATCGGCGTGATCGACACCTATCGCGCTCGGCTCATCACCGAAAGTTTGCTCGAAGCCATTCGCGCCAATCGTGCAAGGGTGGTCGTGATGGACGTCACCGGCGTCGCGACGATCGATTCGCGGGTCGCAAATCACATCTTGCAGACCGTGACCGCCGCGCGCCTCATGGGCGCGAAGGTGCTCGTGACCGGCATCTCCGCGCCCGTCGCCCAGTCGCTCGTCTCGCTCGGCATCGAGCTCGGTGGGCTCGACACGGTCAGCGACCTACAAGGCGGCATCGAAGTGGCCGAGCGCAATCTCGGCTATCGCGTCATTCAAGGCGAACCGCTCGATGGCCGCATCAACGGAGTGAGCTGACACCGTGTCCGTCCCTATCCTCAAACAAGGCGACGTGCTGATCGCCTCGATTCAGTCGGCGCTCTCCGATCAAGACCTCGTTCAACTCCGCGAGGACTTCGCCGACAAGATCGGCAAGTTTCGCACCAAGGGCGTCATCATCGACGTGACCGCGCTCGACGTCCTCGATTCGTTCGCCACGCGCACGCTGCGCAGCATCGCCTACGTCGGGAAGCTGCGCGGCGCGATGACGGTCGTCGTCGGCATTCAGCCGGAAGTCGCGTTCGCGATGGTGCAGCTAGGGTTGGCGCTCGACGGCGTACCGACGGCGCTCGATCTCGAAGAGGGCCTCGACCTCCTGCGCAAGACCGTCAGCGGGAGCCCCGGTTATGGAGGCTGAAATCAAAGTGCCGATCGAGCGGGAGGAAGACGTCGTCGTCGCTCGGCAAAAGGGCCGCGAACTGGCCGCCGAGACGGGGTTTTCGAATACGGACCGCACGATCATCGCGCTGGCGATATCCGAAATCGCACGCAACATCGTGAGCTACGCGCGCCGCGGCGAAGTCACGATGCGCCGCGTCGATGACGGCCTACGCGTAGGCGTCCTCATCATCGCCGAGGACGAGGGCCCCGGCATCGTCGACATCGAGCTAGCCATGCGCGACGGCTATTCGACGGCCAAGAGCCTCGGGGTGGGGTTGCCGGGCACGAAGCGCATCATGGACGAGTTCGAACTGACGTCTACGGTCGGCAAAGGCACGACCGTCCGAATGACGAGGTGGCTGCGATGACGGATGCCGAAGCGCCCGGAAGGTCCGTGATCGAATGGGGCTGGGCCGGCCGCGCGCTCGTGGAGCCGTCGGGCGACATGCATGCCGTCGTCGAACGCGACGATGGCGTGCTCGTTGCGCTCCTCGATGGGCTCGGGCATGGATTCGAAGCCGCGCAAGCCGTGCGCGAGGCCGTTTCGGTGATCGAAGCGCGGGCCGGACCCTCGGTGGTCGAGCTCGTGCAAGAGTGCCATGACGCTTTGCACAAAACGCGCGGGGCGGTCATGACCGTAGCGTGGTTCGACGCGAACGACGCCTCGATGACATGGACGGGCGTGGGCAACGTCGATAGCGTCTTGATACGCGGCGCCGCGAACCGGCATGCGCGCAACGAGGCAATCTCGACGCGCGGCGGAGTGGTCGGCTATCGGCTGCCGACGCTGCGCGCCGAATGTCATGCCGTCTCCGCCGGCGATTTGCTGGTGATGGCGACGGACGGTATCCGCAGCACGTTCAGTTCGGGCATCGTGACGCAGTTCACCGCTCAGGAGATCGCCGAATCGATCCTCGTCCGGTATGCGAAAGGAAACGACGACGCCCACGTCATGGTTGCGCGCTATCTCGGAGCCCGATCGTGACGGCGCAGCTCGATGCCTTGCGCGCCGAGTACCTGTCGGGGCTTCGCGCGTATATGGAAGACGAAGGCGAAGCCGGCCTCGCACACGCCTACGAGCTCGGCCGCCGCGCGATGATGAACAAGCACGGCTTGCTCGACATGGCCGCGCTTCATCGCGCCGCGCTCGATGCGCTCGTGCTGTCGGGGGCGCCGGCGCAGCAGCCTCGGCGCATGGAAGCGGCAACCGCGTTCTTCAACGAGCTGCTTGCGCCGTTCGAGCTGTCGATCGAAGGCTATCGCGCCGCCTTGACTGCCAGCGAAGAGCGTTTCCAGCTTGCCGTCAGCGGCGCCACGGCCGGGCTATGGGATTGGAATCCGCAAACCGACGAAATCTACTTCTCGGCGCACTTCAAGCGGATCATGGGCTACGAGGACAGCGAGCTGCCCAATGTGCGTCAGGCTCACTTCGGTGCGATTCACGCGGACGACGCCGAGCGCGTGGCGCAATCGTTGAAGTCGCATGTGGAAGTGCGCACGCCTTACGACGTGGAATATCGCGTGCGCATGAAAACGGGCGAATTCCGCTGGGTTCACTCGCGCGGCCAAGCGCTCTGGAACGAAGCCGGCGTCGCATACCGCATGGTCGGCTGGATCTTGGACATTACCGACCGCAAACGCGACGAAGAAGCGCTGCGGTCGTCGCGCGAAGAGATGCGGCGCTTGTCCGCGCACATCCAGCAAGTGAGAGAAGAAGAAAAGGCCCGCATCGCTCGCGAACTGCACGACGACCTGGGGCAGCAATTGACGGCGCTCAAGATGGCGACCTCGCTGTTGGAGCCGAACGGTAACGCGCTCGTATCGGTGACACACGATTCGCTAAAGGGCATTTACGCGATGATCGACGAGCTCGTTCAATCGGTCCGCCATATCGCCGCCGATCTGCATCCGGTCATGCTCGACGACCTCGGCTTGATCCCTGCGATCGACGTCTTGATCGACGAGTTTGCCGCGCGCTATCGCATTCGCGTCGTGCGCCATCTCGATCCATCCTCGATCGCGTTCAACCGCAAGTGCAGGATCGATATCTTCCGGATGGTGCAGGAAGCGCTGACGAACGTCGCGCGTCATTCGGGGGCGACCGAAGTCGTGGTCGATATTCTGCGCGCGGAGCCGCACTGCATCGTGCGCATCGTCGACAATGGCCGCGGCGCGGCGCACAACGGACCGAAAGGCCGGCACTCGTTCGGGCTGCTCGGCATGCGCGAGCGCGCCGCGCTGCTCGGCGGCGAGGTGCGCATCAGCACGCAGCCCGGCGCGGGATTCGCGCTGACCGCTGTCTTGCCGCTGGCGTCCATCGAGGAAAATGACGGGCAATGAGCCGGATTCGCGCGACGCGAAGCCGGGGCGATCATGCGGGGAACTGGTGGGCCGGTGGGCCGGCGTGGTCTCGACGCCCGGCTTCGGTCGTCAATCGAGCGAATCGCCTTCGTGCCATTGGGTGAGGGTAATCGTCACGCCCGCTCCCGGCGCCGACACAATGTCGAATTCGTCCACCAAGCGCTTGGCGCCCGACAGTCCCAAGCCCAGGCTGCCTTTGGTCGAATACCCGTCTCGCATGGCCTGTTCGATATCGGCGATACCGGGCCCTTCGTCGCTTGCGACGACGACGATGCCGCTACGGCTGCCGTCGGTGACGGGATGAAACGACAGCTGTCCTCTGCCCGCATGAACGACGATGTTGCGAGCGATTTCGGAAACGGCTGTGGCGAGGGCAACGGCCTTCGTTTCGGTCATGCCCTGGCGCATCGCCAGTCCCCGCGCCGTCTGTCGCGCCCAATCGACATCCGATGCGTCGCTGACGAAAACGTGAATACGCCTGCCGGTCGCGCGGGGCGCAGTCATTGAACCGGCGCGGTGACGGGCGTGCGACGCAAGGCCATGGAAGCGCTCCGCTCATGATCGAGTGCGAGCATCGTATCACCGAAGCGCGCACAAGCTGACGCCGGCTGCCTTCCCTATGATTCGCCGGCTGCCGCCCTAGGGCCTGTTCACGCTAATTCCAGGCTTGCGAACGTGCCTTACCGGGCGCAGGGCAAGAAGTGACGAGGCGCAATAGCCGTAGCTATTGCAACGAGGAACGACGCCGCACTGCGCCCGGTAAGGCACGTTCCCCTGATT
>DASVLS010000072.1:0-14704 GCA_036384755.1 Trinickia sp.
GCCCGCTTCCTTCAGACGCACGGCTTCTTCCACGGCGATTTCGTCGAACGGATTCATCGACATCTTCACATTCGCAATGTCGACGCCCGTACCGTCCGACTTCACCCGGACCTTGACGTTGTAGTCGACCACGCGCTTGACGGGTACGAGTATCTTCATGCCTGCTATTTCCTCTTCATGCATCCTTAAACGACGTTCCTATCGCGCAACGCAGCCACTTCCCGCACGTCGAGCGCCAGCCATTCGTCGAGCACGGCGTCGGTATGTTCACCTAGCGTCGGCGGCGCGCGGCGGTACTGAACCGGCGTCTCCGACATCCGGATCGGATTGGCGACGAGCGGCACCTTTCCCGCTACCGGATGCGTCATTTCCATCCGCATTTCGCGCGCTTGCACTTGCGGATCGGCGAATACTTGGTCCATTCGATTGATGGGACCGCACGGCACGCCGCGTTCTTCGAGCATGGCCACCCACTGCGCCGTCGTGCGCTCCGCGGTGACGCCGCACAACGATGCGACGAGTTCGTCACGGTGCTTCACTCGCTGTGCGTTGCTCCGAAAACGGTCATCGTGCGCCCACTGCGGACGGCCGAGCGCCTCGCATAGCGCCTTGAATTGAGAATCGTTGCCCACCGCGACGATCATGTACCCATCGGCCGTCGGAAAATCCTGGTAAGGCACGATGTTGGGATGAGCATTGCCCATTCGCCGGGGCACATCGCCGCCGATCAGATAGTTGGCGGCTTGATTGGCAAGCGCCGCAATCTGCACGTCGAGCAACGCGAGGTCGATGTGCTGGCCGCGCCCCGACCGCTCGCGGTGCGCCAACGCGGCAAGCACGGCCACCGTCGAATACAGCCCTGTCATGACGTCGGTCAATGCCACGCCGACCTTGATCGGGCCCTCGCCAGGCGCGCCGTCGGGCCGTCCCGTCAGGCTCATCAAACCGCCCATGCCCTGAATCAGAAAATCGTAGCCGGCGCGCGCAGCGTACGGGCCCGTCTGACCGAAGCCCGTAATCGAACAGTAGATGAGCCGCGGATTGAGCGCCGACAACGTCGCATAGTCGAGTCCGTAACGCGCCAGCCCCCCCACCTTGAAGTTCTCGAGAACGACATCGGCTTTGCCCGCCAGTCGACGGATCAATGCTTGCCCGTCGGCTTGCGCCATGTCGATCGTCACGGAACGCTTGTTGCGATTCGCGCTCAGGTAGTAGGCGGACTCGCCGGTCGGCTCGCCGTCGACATCGCTCAGCCACGGCGGCCCCCATGCGCGGGTGTCGTCGCCCGTGCCCGGACGTTCGACCTTGACGACATCCGCGCCGAGATCGGCTAACAACTGGCTCGCCCACGGCCCCGCCAGAACACGCGACAGATCGAGCACCCTTAGGCCCGACAACGCGCCTTGTCGTGTCAAATCGTCCATATCCGCTCAGAACGCAGCGATGCCGGTGATGGCGCGCCCGAGAATGAGCGCATGGATGTCGTGCGTGCCCTCGTACGTGTTGACGACCTCGAGGTTGACGAGGTGGCGCGCCACGCCGAACTCGTCGCTGATGCCGTTGCCGCCCAGCATGTCGCGCGCGTGACGCGCGATCTCGAGCGCCTTGCCGCACGAATTGCGCTTCATGATCGACGTAATCTCGACGGCCGCCGTGCCTTCGTCCTTCATCCGGCCGAGACGCAAGCACCCTTGCAGGCCGAGCGTGATTTCGGTCTGCATGTCCGCCAGTTTCTTCTGGATCAATTGGTTGGCGGCGAGCGGCTTGCCGAACTGCTTTCGATCGAGCACGTATTGCCGCGCCCGGTGCCAACAGTCTTCGGCGGCGCCCAGCGCACCCCATGCAATGCCGTACCGCGCGCTGTTCAGGCAAGTAAACGGCCCTTTCAAGCCTCGTACTTCGGCAAAGGCATTCTCTTCGGGGCAGAACACCTCGTCCATCACGATCTCGCCCGTGATCGATGCCCGAAGGCCGACCTTTCCATGGATCGCAGGCGCCGACAATCCTTTCCAACCCTTTTCGAGCACGAAGCCGCGAATCGCGCCCTCGTCGTCCTTCGCCCATACGACGAAGACATCGGCGATCGGGCTGTTAGTGATCCACATCTTGCTGCCGGTCAGACGATAGCCGCCGTCGACCCTTCTCGCCCGCGTGGCCATGCTGCCCGGATCGGAGCCGTGGTTCGGCTCGGTCAACCCGAAGCATCCGATCCATTCCCCACGCGCGAGCTTGGGCAAGTACTTTTGTTTGACCGCCTCGCTGCCGAACTCATCGATCGGGACCATGACGAGCGAGGACTGCACGCTCATCATCGACCGATAGCCCGAATCCACGCGTTCGACTTCGCGCGCCACGAGCCCGTAACTCACGTAGTTCAGCCCGGATCCGCCGTATGCCTCGGGAATCGTGACGCCGAGCAAACCCAGCTCGCCCATCTCGCGAAAGATCGAGACGTCGGTTTGCTCGCGGCGAAACGCGTCGAGCACGCGCGGCGACAGTCGCTCTTGGCAGTATGCGCGCGCCGACTCTTGCACCAACCGTTCTTCGTCCGTCAATTGCTGATCGAGCAGCAACGGATCATCCCATTTGAAGCTGACTGACTTGTGCTGTACACGCATTTCGAACCCACGAAAGAGGAGGAGTGCCTGTCACTTTATTCACCCACGCGCGCCTGCACAAACGATTTGTTCTCACTCATCTGTGCGAAAATCTCACTCGTCAGCGCCACACCGGAGACCGCCATGCGCAGAAAGATTCCGTCCACGGGCGCGCTCTGCGCGTTCGAATCGGCCGCTCGCCATCAGAGCTTCACCCAAGCAGCGGACGAGTTGGCCGTCACGCAAAGCGCGATATGCCGTCAGATCGGTACGTTGGAAGATTTTTTGGGCGTGAAGCTGTTTCGCCGAAGCCGCCGCGGGGTCGCTTTGACCGAAGCCGGGGTGGCCTATAGCCGCAAGGTCGTCGCACGTCTCGACGAGTTCGAGCGCGATACGCTCGAACTCATGGCCAAGGGCGGGCAAGGCGCCACGCTCGAGCTGGCCGTAGTGCCCACGTTCGCGACGAAATGGCTTTTGCCGCGCTTGCCGGGCTTTTACGACATGCATCCCGACATCACGGTGAACCTGACGTCGCAGACGCGCCCGTTCCTATTCGAAGGCACGGAGTTCGACGCCGCGATTCATGCGGGCCCTGGGATCTGGCCCGGCACGGAGGGCGTTCGGCTCATGGGCGAAAGCCTCATTGCCGTTTGCAGCCCGGCGCTCATCGCGCCGCGCAAATCGATGAGCCGCGGCGACTGGAAGCGCTTCCGGCTGCTGCAACAGAGCACGCGGCCTTATGCGTGGCGCGAGTGGTTCGCGTCTCGCGGCATGGAGGTCGAGGGCGACATGACGGGACCGCGGTTCGAATTGTTCTCGATGCTCGTGGAGGCTGCCAAGCATGGCATGGGCATTGCGCTCATGCCTCGCCTGCTCGTCGAGGACGAATTGAAACTCGGCGAACTCGTGCAAGTATCGTCGCACGAGCTGCCGAGCAGCCGGTCGTATTATCTGATGTATCCCGAAGAGAAAGCCGAAAACGCGGCGCTCGTCCTGTTCCGCAACTGGATCGAAGCGCAAGCCGGCAACTCTGCCGGCGCGCCCTGCACCGCTACGGCCGCTTAGAACTTGTGCCGAAGGCCTATGCTCGTGAGGAATTGATGGTTCGTCGCGGAGGGCCCGCCGCTGCCGCCGATGAACGCCCCGTTGAATATCGTCGCCCCCGCGCCGCTGACGGTTTGGTATTCGGCCATCAGATAAAGATCGGTACGCTTGGACAGCGAATAGGCCGTCATCACGTTGAATTGATTCCATCGCGGCTTCGCATGCACCGAGGCGTTCGAGTAACTGCCGTCGGTGAACGTATAGGAGGCCGCCACGACCCACATCGGGTTGACGAGGTACCGGATATTCGCTTCGTAGTTGTCGAACGTCAGATCCGTGGGAGATCCCGTCGCCGCGGGCGCGAGCGTGCTGCCGCGATAGACCGCCGTCGCGGCGCCGTAGTGAGAATGGCTCCAAACGAGCCCCAATGTCGCCGGCCCGATCGTATAGCCGGCCCCAAGGCCCCATACCTGCTGCGTGGACGCGTGGAACGTGCCGTCGCCGGAAGTCGACGAGCCATCGAGCGCACCGGCCGCACCGTCGCCGGGACGATCGATGCGCATGTACGCCGCACTGACCGTAAAGGGCCCTCGGTTGTAGGATGCGCCGGCGCTCATCGCACGGTTGTCGGTGAATGCGCCCGCCTTATTGGAAAACGCGTACAGGCCGCCGAACTTCAAACCGCTGAAATCCGCGCTCGCGAACTTGACCGCATTGTCGAGCCGGAAGAAATCGCCGAAATTGTCGTTGTCCATCGGGTGCATGAACTCGAGCCCGCCGACGAAACTCTGCGCCAAACTTCTGGGCGCTAGGAAATCGACGACAGAATCGTACTGGCGGCCCAGCGTCACCGCACCGTATGCGTTCGACATGCCCACCCATGCTTGACGGCCAAATAAGCGCCCGCCTTGCTGCAAGGTGCCGTTCGTGCCCGTGAAGCCGTTTTCGAGCTTGAAGATGGCCTTCAATCCATCGCCCAAGTCTTCGCTGCCGGCGAGGCCCCACCGGTCCCCGACGATGTTGCCCGTCGACGCAAATACGGCGCTGTGGCCTCGCTGATTACTGACATACGAAATGCCGTTGTCGATGAGGCCATACAGCGTGACCGAGCTTTGCGCATGCGCCGCCGCACAAAGGCAGCCGCCGATCGCGAGTGCGAGTTGCCGCTTCATTCCTTGTCTCCTGGTTGTTGTCCGTGTCGTCGGGTGCGACCGAATGCGTCACGTCGTGGATTCCGACGTGCGCTAACGTTAGCACTGACATTCAGCATATTTCGGCTGCCCAACTAACGACATTGGGGTTTTCGATAGCCGCGTGCCTACGCCTGCCTGGAAAGGCCGAGGCGAAATGCTCGGTTGCACGCGTCGCCGATGCGCTTGGCAGGCATCACTTCTCATGCTAACGTTTGAACAAATTCCTCCGAAAGTTCATTCGTCTCTTACGAGCAAGGTCATTCATGAGCGACACCGTTCTTCTCACCGATTACGCGTGGCCCGACGACAGCGTGGAGCGCGCCATCATCGAATCGGCCGGCTTGCGGCTGGTCAGCGGGCCTGCCTCGCCGGCGCCGGCTTCGTCGATAGAAGCCCTTGCGCGCGAGCATCGCCCCGCGGGCATCTTGACATGCTGGGCGCAGGTATCGGCAGAAGCGATCGCAGCTGCCCCGAATCTGAAAATCGTCGCACGGCTCGGCGTCGGCCTCGATAACATCGCCGTTCAGGCGGCCACGGCGCAAGGCGTGCTAGTGACGAACGTGCCGGACTACTGCGTCGAGGAAGTCTCCGACCATGCGATCGGATTCGCGCTGGCCTGGACGCGCGGATTGGTTGCGTTCGACCGGGAAGTGCGAGCGGGACGGTGGTCTCCCGCCGACGCGAAACTGCGCCGCCTGTCGTCGCTCACCTGCGGACTGATCGGCTATGGCCGTATCGGGCGCGCGACCGCGCGCAAGTTCGCCGCCTTCGGCTGCCGCGTGCTGGCGCACGACCCGTTCATGCCCGCCGATGCCGACGGCGTGCAGGCTGTTAGCCTCGACGAATTGTTTGAAGCGAGCGACGTTCTCGTCGTGCATGCGCCGCTGACCGAGGGCACGCACCACCTCGTCGATCGGGAGCGGCTCGCGCGCATGAAGCCCGGCGGCCTGCTCGTCAACGTGAGCCGCGGTGCGATCGTCGATACGGATGCCGTAGTCGAAGCGCTCGAAAGCGGCCGACTCTCCGGGGCGGCCCTCGATGTGCTCGAATCCGAGCCCGACGTTCCTGCGCGCTTGCTCGAGCAGCCTGGCGCGCTGCTGACTCCCCACGTGGCGTTTTCCTCCGACGCGTCGCTGCGGGAATTGCGCGAACGTGCGGCGCAAGAAGTCGTCCGCGTCTTACGCGGTGACGCGCCGCGCAACCCTTGCAACTTGCGTCAGGTTTAACGGCAAGCATGCCGTTTCGATGCTCCACCACTGCTGTCACACGATGAACGAACGAAATTGCCCCGATCCGCGCCTCGA
The DNA here is from genome assembly GCA_036384755.1 of Trinickia sp. Taxonomy (GTDB): domain Bacteria; phylum Pseudomonadota; class Gammaproteobacteria; order Burkholderiales; family Burkholderiaceae; genus Trinickia. Next base: position 6,139 of record DASVLS010000072.1, read on the forward strand.
CGCCTTCCTCATCGAGCATCGGCTTGCGGCCGCGAACGAACCTGCGTCCTGGCACGCGCTGACGGGCGGCGTATCGTCCGATATCTGGCGCGTCGACCTGCCCGGACGATCGCTGTGCGTCAAGCGTGCGCTTTCCACGTTGAAGGTTTCCGCGCGATGGGAAGCGCCCGTCTCGCGCAACGCTTACGAATGGGCGTGGATACAATTCGCCGCGCGGCACTGCCCCGAGAACGTACCCACGCCGCTGGCGCACGACCCGGTGCTCGGGGTATTCGCGATGTCGTTCCTCGCCCCCGCGGAGCATCCGGTTTGGAAGCAGCAACTCATGGCGGGCGAAGTCGCCATCGAGACGGCAAAGGCAGTCGGCCGCTTGATCGGCAGCTTGCATAGCGCCAGCGCGGACAGCAGCGAGCTCGCCGATGCTTTCGACACCGGCGAGAACTTTCATGCGCTGCGTCTGGATCCTTACCTCATCGCGCTGTCCGCGAGGCACCCTGCCATCGCGCAAAGGCTGGGAACGCTTGCGACTCGAACGGCTTCCATACGCACGGCGCTCGTCCACGGCGACGTGAGTCCGAAGAATATCCTCGTCGGCCCTAAAGGTCCGGTGCTGCTCGATGCGGAATGCGCTTGGTTCGGAGATCCGGCGTTCGATCTCGCGTTCTGCCTCAATCATCTGCTGCTCAAGTGCCTCGTGCGCCCCGACAAGACTGAGGCCCTGATCATGGCTTTCAAGGCTTTGACCGAGGCCTACTTCGACGAAGCCGATTGGGAACTGCGCGCTAGCCTCGAAGCCCGTGCGGCCGCGCTGTTGCCGGCCTTGCTGCTTGCGCGCGTGGACGGCAAATCGCCGGTGGAGTATTTGACCGACGAGCGGCTTCGCGACCAGGTCCGCTGGATCGCCGTGCCGCTTTTGCACGAACCCACCGAGCATCTTTACCAAGTCGCGGCGGCATGGGTCGAGGGCATCGGCCGCTAGGCGGCTTCGAGGTCGGCCTCGCGCTCGGCAAACGCCGAATCGACGAACGATAACGACGGAGACCGGCGGCCATGCACGCTGACAGAACGGCCAGCGGAATCGAATACGTGCTCGACGATTCGACCGCCATGATTTCGAAAGGCGATCTCGACGGCAAGATCACTTACGCCAATCGAGATTTCATTTTAGTGAGCGGCTACGCCGAAAGCGAACTGCTCGGCGCGCCGCAAAGCCTGCTCGCTCATCCCGACACGCCTCATCAAGTGTTCGAGGATTTCTTGCGCACCGTGCGGTCGAATCGAACGTGGACGGGTGTCGCCCAGGGCCTTCGCAAGAACGGCGATCACTTCTGGGTCGAGATGACGGCGGCGCCGATCTATGTGAATCGCCGCATCGCCGGCTACATCACGATTCGCGGCAAAGCGTCCGCCGAGAAGATTCGCGCGGTAGGCGAGGCCTACGCCGCGATGAAGCGCGGCAGCGCCGAAATCGACATCGACCAGGGACGACTCGTCCGACGATCCCTCTTCCGGCGCTTGCGCGTGGGGGGGCGGCTTTCCGTCTCGAAGAAGATGAACGCGCTCTTGGCGCTGGCGACCGTGCTCTTCGCCGGCGACTTGGCCGTCCTCGCGCACGACGGCGGTAGCGTACACCGATGGGCCATCGGGTCGGCGGTCACCGGAATCGTATGCTGCCTACTGACCGCTTTGCTGTTTCGACACGGCGTCACAGAGCCGTTCGCACGGCTCAAGGACCATATCGATGCACTGGCCGAAGGCAATTTGTCGCAGACGATCGAAGCGCACGGTCACGACGAAGCCGCGCGGATCCGGCACGCGCTGCGCATTCTTCAAATCAATCTGAAGCTGCTCGTCTCGCAGATCAAGGAAACCACGGCGCTCGTCGGCAACGGCGTCGCGCAGATCGCTTCGGGCAATGCCGATCTTTCCGCCAGAACCGAAGCGCAAGCCGCCTCATTGACGCAGATCGCGGCCTCCATGGCGAAGCTCACGGCCACGGTCGCCGAAAATTCGGAAAGCGCGCGCGAAGCGAAGGTGCTGTCCACGACGACGTCGAGCGTTGCGGCAAAAGGTAGGCTGGCCGTCGGCAAAGTCATCGAGACGATGAAGTCGATCGAAGACAGCTCGCACAAGATCGTCGACATCATCGGCGTGATCGACGGCATCGCGTTTCAGACGAACATCCTCGCACTGAACGCGGCCGTGGAAGCGGCGCGTGCCGGCGTGCAAGGCCGCGGCTTCGCCGTTGTCGCCGAGGAGGTTCGCACGCTGGCGCGACGCTGCGCGGACGCGGCCAAGGAAATCAAAACCTTGATCGGCAATGCGGCCGGGACGGTCGACGCCGGCGGTCGACATGTGAGCGACGCGGGCGAGACGATGACGGACATCGTCGCCGCCGTCGAACGCGTGGCGATGGCGCTGAGCGACATATCGGCGGCCAGCGGTGCGCAAAGCAACGGGATCGTGCAAGTGAACGAAGCGCTGGCTCAAGTCGAGCATACGACCGAGCGCAACGCGAAACTCGTGGATCAAGCCGGACTCGAGTCTCGCCGCATGCAGGAAGAGGCCGGCAAATTGGCGAAACTCGTCGAATCGTTCAAGCTCTTGGGCGCGGCGCCGTGACGGATAGTTTCACTCGCTTCGGCCGCAAATGGTGGTCTCCGCCACGACGCTATTGCGCAACACGCCGATCGGCGCAATGTCGATTTCGATGGTGTCCCCGACGTGAATCGGCCCCACGCCCGCGGGCGTGCCGGTCATGATGACGTCGCCCGGCAGCAGCGTGAGGTATCGGCTCAGGTAGGCGATGAGATACGGCACCGGAAACAAAAGGTCCGCCGAATTGCCGTTCTGCCGCACCTCCCCGTTCACACGTGTGACGATCGGCACATTCGACGGATCGAGCCCCGTGACGATAGCCGGGCCAAGCGGCGCGAACGTATCGTAGCCCTTGCCCGCGAAAAGACAGCCGAAGGCGCTCTCCCGCCGTTGCAGCACTCTATCGCTGACGTCGTTGCCGCACGTGTAGCCGAGCACGTAGTCGAGCGCCCGAGCTTCAGGCACGTGCCGCGCCATTTTGCCGATGACGACGCACAATTCGCCTTCGAAATGCACGATCTCGCCATCGGAGGGATAGACGATCGACTCGTCCGGGCCGATCACCGCCGTGCTCGGCTTCATGAACAGCACGGGCAGATCCGGAACCGGCTTGCCGACCTCGTTGGAGTGCGCCTTGTAGTTGTAGCCGAGACCGAAAATCCGCGGCCGCTCGACCGGCGCCAAAAGACGAACATCACTCAATCGATCGCGCTCGCCGCTTCGGTCCAAGCTGTCGAACGGCGAACCGGCCAGGCGCGCGATCGTGGCTTCGTCGCACATCACCCCGTAGCGAACCACTCCATCAAGCGCATAACGAACAATCCGATCGGATGGCACTGACATTCTCCTTGATCATAGTTTTGCTAACGTTAGCAGCGCCGCTAGGCAAGGTCAATCCGTCTTTTGCAATACAACCGGCAACATCGGCTATTGACAGACCGAACGCCGCTCTGCCAGAATTTATGCAAACGTTAGCAATCGCGGAGACGAGTCATGCAGCCCCTCCATCGTGCCCACCGAAGCCTTTCCAGCGGGCTAACCCTTGCGGCCTCGCGTCGTCTACGCCTTACATCAGGGGAATAACTGTGAGCGAATCGAATCTGCCTGTTTCCGACGGCGTGCCGTTGGCGATCCGCCGCGTTGTCACTGGGCACGACGAACGCGGCTCATCGATGGTGGCGCAGGACGGCGTTGCGCCCCGTTCCGACGCATTCCGGCACGTTCCGGGCATGATGTCCAGGCTCATCTGGGCCACGGAGCCAGCGCCCGCGCTGCCGTGCGACGGCACCGACCCGACCTTGTCCGTCACGAGCATCGTCCCCCCGCGCGCCGGCACCCGCTTTCTCGTGGTGACCTTTCCGCCGGACAGCGTATTCGGCGCGCCGGGTTTCGATCCGGCAGCCGCCGCCGCCGAGAATCTGGCCATCAGCCCGGGCCTTGCCGAATTGTTCGAAGCCGACGGCATGCATACCACGCCGACCGTCGATTACGGCATCGTGCTCGACGGCGAAATCTGGCTCGAACTCGATAACGGGCGCGCCGAGTTGCTGCGCCGGCATGACGTCGTCGTTCAAAACGGGACCCGTCATGCCTGGCGCAACAAGAGCGATCGCTCGGCGACGCTCGCCTTTGTCCTGATCGGCGCCGCCAAAGACGCGGCGCGCTAAGGGCGTCGCATGTCATGCGAATAAACGCTGCACACCAAGCTCTTTTACGCGCCCACCTGCCACTACGCAACGCCCCTATACATAAAGACGAGAAGAGAACACCTATGACTGATGCAACGATCGCCAACCTACGCGGGCGCCGCGTGTGGGATTCACGCGGCCGGCCGACCGTCGAAGTCGAAGTCACGCTGGCGAACGGCGCGAGCGGCCGCGCCATCGCGCCGGCCGGCGCGTCCATGGGCACCGGCGAAGCCGTCGATCTGCGCGATGGCGGCAACGCTTTCGGCGGGCTCGATGTCACGAATGCATTGGCCGGCGTCAACGGGCCGATCGCGAGCACGCTTCGCGCAAAAGACGCATACGATCAATCGGGTATCGACGCAGCGCTCGTCGAACTCGACGGCACGCCGAATTTGAGCCGGCTCGGCGGTAATGCGATCGTCGCGACTTCGATGGCGGTCCTGCACGCGGCCGCGGCAAGCAGCGGTCAACCGCTTTGGCGCTATCTGGCCGGCGACGGCCCCGTGCGCATGCCGCTCCCGGAAATCCAGATCTTCGGCGGCGGCGCGCACGCGGCCCGCCGCGTCGACGTACAGGATTTCATGGTGATGTGTCCGTCGGCAAGTAGCTTCAGCGAAGCGCTCGAATGGACCGCCGAAGTGTATCGCGCCGCGGGCGCGCTCATGAAACAAGCGAACAAACTGCAAGGCGTCGCCGACGAAGGCGGGTACTGGCCCGCATTCGACAGCAATGAGGAAGCACTCGAAGCGCTGACGCGCGCCATTTCGGATACCGGTCTGCGCCCCGGCAAGGACGTCGGCATCTCGCTCGACATCGCCGCATCGGAATTCGGCCGCGACGGACGCTATACGCTCGCGCTCGACGGCCGCACGCTCGACACTGCTCAGTTGATCGACATGCTCGGACGCTGGTTGGACGCCTACCCGATCGTATCGATCGAGGACCCGCTGGCGGAGGACGACGAGATGGGCTTCCGTCAGTTCACGCAGGCCTACGGATCGCGCTGCCAGATCATCGGCGACGACTTTCTAGTGACGAACGCCGCGCGCGTCGACGCTGCCGCATCGTCGGGCGCGGTCAACGCAGTGCTGATCAAGCCCAACCAAGCCGGCACCGTCAGCGAAGCGCACGCCGCGTTGCGCGCGGGAAAGAAAGCCGGATTCGGCACGATCGTTTCCGCACGCTCAGGCGAAACGGAAGACGTGACGATCGCGCATCTGGCCGTCGGTTGGAACGCCGGACAGCTCAAGGTCGGCTCGTTCTCGCGCTCCGAACGCATGGCGAAATGGAACGAAGTGCTGCGCATCGAAGAAGCGCTCGGGAAACAAGCGCTATTTAGCGGATGGGCGGCGCTGCCCTTTCACGCATCGCCCGCCACCGCCTCGGGCCACGTCCGCTTTCAGTGCTAACGTTAGCCATCATTTGCACGATTTGCTTGCACGCCCATTTAGCGAGGTCACCATGCTACCCACCGTCAATCTCAAGCCGCCGTTCAACATTACACGCGCGAGCCACATCGTATTGAACGTCGCCGACTTGGCGAAAAGCCGCGAGTTCTACGTCGACATAGTCGGCCTGGTCGTCACTGAAGAAACCGGAGACACCTGCTATTTGAGGGGGTTGTCGGAGGCTTGCCACCACAGCCTGGTGCTGATTCAATCGAAGGAAGCCGCGGCCACCTGCAAACGCATCGGCTTTCGCGTGTTTCTCGACGAGGACCTCGACCTCGCGTACGCCTTCTTCGAGGAGCAAGGGTTGCCGGCGCAATGGGTCGACGTCGCGCACCAAGGGCGGACGCTGCACGTCGAAGACCCGTTCGGCACGGAGATCGAGCTTTGCGCCCAAATGGAAACGCGGCCGCGCCTCTACCTCGACCGCGACAAGTTCAAGGGCGCGCACGCCCAGCGCATCGACCACTATCAAATCTTTTCGCCCGACACGTACAAGTCGTGCGAGTTCTACAGCAAACTCGGCTTTCGCAATTCCGAGTACCTCGCTCATGGCGAAACGCTGCTCGGCGCGTTCATGTATCGCAAGGGCACATGCCTCGATTTGGCCATCGTGCAGAACGACGGGCCGTGCATGCATCACTTTGCGTACATCGTGCCCGAGTCGCACAACATTTTCACGGCCTGCGATCTAGCGGGCATTTACGGGTATGCGCATGAAGTCGAGCGCGGCCCCGGACGTCATGGCCCAGGCGGCATGCTGTTCGTCTATCTGCGCGATCCTGACGGCCACCGCGTGGAGTTGTGCGACGGCCACTATCAAACGATCGACGTCGAGGTCGAGCCGGTTCGCTGGGATGCGGCTTCGCTGAATACGAGCGTCCGCTGGGGACTGCCCGCGCCGCACCGGTGGTACTTCGAGGCTTCGCGGTTCGAGGGCGCCGAAATCGTCGAGACGCCGAGGAAGCCCAATCCCGAAACGCTCGAGACTTACGTCAAGAAACAATCGACTCTCGACTGAACTCACAAACGGTAACGACTCAATGGCACGCGTCAAATATCTTCAACGTTCCGACCTCGTCGGCGTCAACGACACCCTGTTCGATCGTCTCGAACGCGAGCGAAAGGTACCGACCGCGAATATCTTTCGCGCGCTCGCGCACGCACCGGACATCCTCGATCAATTCCTCTCTTACGCCAACGCAATTCGCGCATCCTCGATCAGCCCCAAACTTCGCGAAATGGCGATCCTGACAGTGGGCCACTGCACCGGATCGGAATACGAGATCGCGCATCATCAATCGCATGGCCTGAAGGCAGGCATCAGCGCCGAGCAATTGAAAGCCATTCCCGACTTCGAGACGTCGCCTCTTTTTAGCGAGGAAGAACGCGCCGTGATGGCGGTGGCCAAGGAATCGACGCTGAGTGTGGCCGTCAGCGACGCAACGTGGCAGCGCGTGGCGGCGTTTCTCGACGAACGTCAGCTCGTCGAATTGGCGCTGAACGTCGCTTGGTACAACTCCGGCGTGCGCATCATGGGCGCGCTCGGCATCGAACTCGAAGACGGCTATCGGTAATACGCGATGGCGTAGCACAGCGCTCAGGCAAGCGAACGAACAAGCACGGCGATTTGACAAGCAAAGAGGTAGACATGGAACGAACAATGGTTGCAGCGCGGCTGCACGCTCTCGGTACGCCAATGACGCTCGACACGATTCCCATTCCGAAGCCGCGGCCCACGGACGTGCTCGTGAGGGTGAAGGCATGCGGCATCGTGCCGAACATGGCGAACGTCATCAACAACTGGCCGACGTGGTTCCCGCATCAGCCGTTGCCGAAGTTTCCGGCGATTTTCGGGCTCGACCCGGCCGGTGTCGTCGAAGAAGTCGGCGAAGCCGTCATCAATGCGAAGCCTGGCGATCGAGTCTATGTGAGCCCGCTGCGCTCCTGCGGTTCGTGCAAGGCATGCCGCGCAGGCCGTCGCAGCGAATGCCGCTATTACACCCTCAACGGCTACTTCAGCACGAGCCGCGACGGTCAGCGCATTTTCGATTTGTATCCGTACGGTGGTTTCAGCGAGTACATGACGGCGCCCGAATACGCGCTCGTCAATATTCCCGACAACCTCAGCTTCGAACAGGCCGGGCGCTTCGGCTATCTGGGCACGTCGTACGGTGCGCTGAAGAATGCGGGCGCCGGCTCCGGGCAAGTCGCGTTGATCGACGGCATCACGGGAACCCTGGGCGTAGCCGCGACGATGCTCGGCCTTGCCATGGGGCTCACGCGCATTCTCGGCACGGGCCGCGACGAGCATCTGCTCCAGCGCATCAAGGCGCTCTCGCCCGATCGCATCGAAGTCATGCGGCTCGGCGAAGGTTCAGTGGGCGATTGGGCGAAATCGCTGACGGGCGGCGAAGGCGTGGACTTCGTCATCAGCGCACTCGGCGCGAAGGCGCCCGCGTCGACGATGCTCGATTCGATGAAGGGCGTTCGACGCGGCGGCAAGATCGTCAACGTAGGCGGCGTGGCCGAGGATCTGCCCATCGACGTGAAGTGGTTGATGGACGAACAGGTTCACTTGATCGGCTCGAACTGGTTCACGACGGCACAAGGACAGGAAATGGCGGATATGGTCGGCACGGGCGCGCTCGACCTTTCGTATCTCGAACATCGCAAATTCCCGCTTTCTCGCGTCAATGAAGCGATCTCCGGCCTCAAGGATCGCGACGGCGGCTTCAGCAATTACGTCGTGATTCCTTAAAGCCTTCCATCCCGCGAGCGCCGCATGCGCGCCGCTACCCTCTCCGGGTGACGATGCGCCCGTTGGCCAGC
>DASVLS010000073.1:0-38711 GCA_036384755.1 Trinickia sp.
TGCCTCATTCGATCAGAAATACCGGTTCTGAGATCTTGCGTTGTATCGTCGTCGGAGAACGGCTCCCCCACGACGTTTGCGACTACCCCCGTCAAAACAAACGCATGTTCCGCAATCTAGCGATGCCGTCGAATCTCGTGGATCTTTCAGAGATTCAGGAACTCGGCGGTAGTGTCGGAAAAAAGTGACGCCATCAACTGACACCGATGCTATTCGTGCGACCCGGCGAGTCGAGACAGGCCGATTGGTCGCAGTTCAATCTGGACAAGGGGGAAAGGCGCTACTTCATCAGCAAGACGAAGACCGAGCACCTCGTAACGCTCGCCACGCAGGCGATTACGAGCTTGCTCGAACCGCATGCCCTCACGGGGCAAGGGCGCTACGTATTCCCGGGCGCGCGGTCGAGACTTCGTCCGATGAGCGAAGCAGCAATCAACGCAGCACTACGTCGGCTCGGGTATCACGCCATCTCAAAGGATTCTCCTGACCGATTGGCAAGTTGATCGATCAGATTGCCGATACGCTTTTTGCTCGGCCGCGAAACGCGGGGGTCGCGCCGTGAACTCGAGGCACGGTACCGTGGCCCCTTATTTTGGGCTTCGGGTCCCCGTAAGAATCCGCGCCGCTAAAACGTAGCATCGGGCGGCCGTTTCAACCATGCCGCGCATACAGGTCCGTGGCAGTTCGAACGAGAAGATAAAACTCGCGGGTAACTCCCCGTAGAGCCTCACCGTCGAGGCGCATATATTAATTTGGGTACAGGCTGAATCTTCCTGGCGCGACGAAAATGCCAACCGGTTCGCGGACTCGGAGAAAGCGATGATCGACGAATACAACATCAGGCGTCGTCAGTTGCTGCAATCCCTCATGGCGGCAAGCGCGGGTTGCCTTACTTGGGGGCTGTCAGACGTTGCAAGAGCGGCGAATGCGATCACGCTGCCCTTTGAAAACGGGCTGCGGGAATTGACCACGGCGTTTCCGCAGAAAGGCGAGATGCTGCTGGTGCGCAGCCGTCCGCCGTTGCTGGAGACACCATTCTCTGTTTTCGATCAGGGCGTTTTCACACCCAACGATCGGTTTTTTGTGCGCTGGCACGTGGCCGACATACCGACGCGCGTCGACGCGCGCAGCTTCCGCATCAGGATTCATGGAGCGGTGCAGCACGAAGTCGTACTCGGACTTGCAGAGTTGTCCAGGGAGTTCGAGCGAGTCGAGGTCGTCGCCGTCAACCAGTGCGCGGGGAACTCGCGCGGCTTCTTCAATCCCCGCGTTGCAGGCGGCGAGTGGGGCAATGGCGCGATGGGTAACGCCCGCTGGACGGGCGTGCGCCTCAAGGACATTCTGGACCGCGCGGGCGTGAAGGCGGGCGCGGTTCAGGTCCGCTTCAATGGGGCCGACGCAGGCGTGATTGCGGCGACGCCCGACTTCGTCAAGACACTGAGCGTCGATCACGCGCGCGATGGCGAAGTGATGGTGGCATTCGCAATGAACGGCAAGCCGTTGCCGCTTCTAAACGGGTTCCCCCTACGATTGGTCGTGCCCGGGTGGTATTCGACTTATTGGGTGAAGATGCTCGACGACATCGAGGTCATCGACACGCTGGATACCAACTTCTGGATGGCCAAGGCGTATCAGATTCCAGACACGCCTCATGCGAACGTGTCACCGGGCCAAAGCGGAGTCAAGACCGTCCCGATCAACCGGATGGTGCCACGCTCATTCATCACGAACCTGAGCGACGGCGCTGTCGTGGATGTCGGCAGGCCGCAGGCTATACGCGGTATTGCGTTCGGGGGCGACGCCGGCGTTCGGCAGGTACATTTCTCGGTAGACAACGGGATGACATGGACGCTAGCAAAGCTTGGGCCGGATTACGGAAAATACAGCTTTCGTCGCTGGGAAGCGTCGTTCCTTCCGCGGCATGCGGGGCAACTCGTGCTGAAAGTGAAGGCTGTCAACGATAACGGCGTTCAGCAGCCGGACAAGCCCAACTGGAATCCCGGCGGCTACATGCGTAATGTGATTGAATCGATGACCGTCGTTGCGGCCTGAGGAGCGGATCATGAGAGCATGGGCGTGGGTCACCCTCTCTTTCGCAGGTGCCGTCGCGACGGGCGTGGTAGCAGCCAAATCGCCGGCGAGCGTTGCGGAAGACACCGTGCAGGTTTCGCTGCCCGCGGGAAACCCTTTCCCGCAAGGGCCCGGATCGGACCTCGCGAACCAGCATTGCCTGATGTGCCACTCTGCGGGTATGGTGATCCGCCAACCGCCGCTGACGTTTGACGACTGGAAAGCCGAAGTGACCAAGATGCGTGCAGTCTACGGCGCGCCCCTTCCACCCGAAAGTATTGAAGATATTGCCCGTTATCTGGTGACGATCAATGGGAAACCCTGACGCATGACAGTTTCGCCGCAGGCGCTGCGACTTGCACCGCGAGACCACTCGCCGGCGCACGCCCCTCAGCGGTGCTGAGTCGCGACCTTCAGCCCAAGCGAAATGAAGATCGTGCCGATGATCTTGCCTTGCCACCGGCTGATCCACGACATGCGCTTCACGAGCCGCCCCAACGGTCGAATCGACAAGACGACGAGCGTCGTATAAATCGAATTCAGCGCCACGAAAATCAGCCCGAGCACGCTCGGAGCCGTCGAGCACAGGCAAGCGCCCGTCGCCTCCGCTGCGGCGCCCGCACGTACCCGCCGCGCGCGGACGCCTCTGCGTCAAACGCCGCTCTTGAGCACCTGGCCGATCGCGTCCGCAACGATTTCGACGTTCGAATCGTTCAAGGCCGCGACGCACATCCGGCCCGAACGCAAGACATAGACGCCGTGCACTTCGCGCAACGCATGCACCTGCGATTCGCTGAGCCCCGTATACGTGAACATCCCCCGCTGCTTCACGTAGCGCGTGAGCGCCTCGCCGCTCACGTGCTCGCGCAAGCTGTCGTGGATCGATTGGCGCATCCGCGCAATACGCCGGCACATCGCCGCGAGTTCCTCTTCCCACCGCGTGCGCAGCGCGGGGGTGCCCAGCACCGTCGATACGATCTTCGCGCCGTGAATCGGCGGATTGCTGTAGTTCGAACGCACCGAGGCAGCCAGTTGCCCGAGCACTCGTCCAGCCGCGGCGGCATCCTCGCAAACCACGCTCAAGCCGCCGACACGCTCGCCGTACAGCGAAAAGTTCTTCGAGAACGAGTTGGCGATCAAGGCGGGCAAACCGCGGCGGGCCAGTTCGCGCACGGCAAACGCGTCTGCGTCGAGGCCCGTGCCGAAGCCTTGATAGGCCATATCGACGAACGGCAACAACCCGCGCGCCTCGATCACGTCGATCAAGCGCAACCACTGACCCTCATCGAGATCGACGCCCGTAGGATTGTGGCAGCAGGCGTGCAACAGCACGATACTGCGCGCCGGCAACGCATCGATCGCCGCGAGCATCGCATCGAACTTCAAGCCTCCCGTCGCTTCGTCGTAGTACGGGTACACGTTCACCTTGAAGCCCGCCCGCTCGAAGATGAAACGGTGGTTTTCCCAGCTCGGATCGCTTAGCCACACTTCCGATTCCGGGAAGTAGCGCTTCAGAAAATCGGCGCCGATCTTCAGCGCCCCCGAGCCGCCCAGCGTCTGCAACGTCGCAATGCGGCCCGCCGTGCGCGCCGGGTGCTCCGCACCGAACACGAGCGACTGCACCGCGTCGCGGTATGCCGTCATGCCGACCATCGGCAAGTACGACTTCGGGCCGATGTCGCGCAGCAACGTCGCTTCGGCCTCGCGCACGGCGTCCATGACCGGAATCCGGCCCTCGGCATCGAAATAAATGCCGATACTCAAGTTGACCTTTCGCTCTCGCGGGTCCTTTTGGAAATCCTCGTTGAGCGTGAGGATCGGATCGCCGGGATAGCCTTCGACGTGTTCAAACATGTGCGATACCCATAACTGTGTGAAAAATTGAGGGGCGCGCCGTGCGCCGCGCCGTTAGCCCAGACGCCGTTAGTGTCCGCGGTTGCCGCGAGTGAAATTTAATCTTTTGGCTTCCGGATCGGCCTGTCGAGGACAGAATTTTCGCGCATTTTCGGGTTTTGAGGCGTGATGTTTGCATCGGCGGCCGCAGCCGGCCTGCTAACGGGCCGCGGCGCCAGCACTCGCCAGCACTCGCCAGCACTCGCCAGCGCCGACTCGCACCATTCGCCGAACGTGCCGCGATAGGGAATCACGACCAGCCCGCCCTTCATGCCGCTCGCGACATCGATGGCTGTCGATCCATGCCGATGCGAGTGATACCAGAACGTGCCGGCCGGATGATCGCGCGGTATCTCGTAGCGGTAGTCGGGCGAGCCGCCCGGCGGCACGCTCAGAAATGCGTTGTCGCTATTACCCGACGACGAAAGAGAACCGGCGGCCGATGCGCGTGAGACCGCACAAAATCATGCAAAATTCGGCATCAATATTGGACGAGAATCGTCACCCGCCGATTGGCGGCGCGCGCAGCCGCATCCTCGCCGAGCACGAGGGGCACGTTGTCGGCGCGGCCGACCGCCGCAAGCCGATGCGGCTCGATCCCTTTGTCGACGAAAAAGCGAACGACGGCGCCCGCTCGCGCCGCCGAGAGCTCCCAGTTCGACTCGTACTTGCCGGTCGAGATCGGCACGCTGTCGCTGTGGCCTTCGACGAGAATGTTTTTGTCGGACTGACTGGCGAGTACTTTCGCGACGCGATCGAGCACGTCGATCGAATCGGGCAGCAAACGCGCGTCGCCCGAATTGAAGAGCACCTTGGCGTTGATCGCGATCTCCACGCCCTGCCGCGATTCGTTGACGGTGACCGCGTGCGTTTCGCTAAGCGGAGCCAGCAACGCCACGAGTTTCGCCTCTGCCGCCTTGCGGGCGTCGGCCGCCGTGTTCGTCATCGTCTGCGCCCGCAAGCTCGCGGCCTGTGCTTCGAACTGCTTCGTCTGCAGATCGCGGTCTTTCGCGAGTTCGAGCACGTATAGCGCGAGGAAAAACACCATCAGCGTCGTAATGAGATCCGCGTACGAGATCAGCCAACGTTCGGACTGCTCGTCCCCCGGCTCATGCACGTCATGCCCGGTTTCGCCCGCGGCGAGACGCTTACTATCCGCAAGAAGGCTCATAGCCGCGCTCCGTTCACATCGCTTGAGGAAGTTAGGCCTCGCCCGCTACCCGAGCGACTCCGCCGCGCGCTCGCGCACTTCCGCCGCGAGCCGCGTCTCGATCGTCTGCGGCGACTCCTTACGGGAAATCGCGAGCAGCCCGTCCATATACAGCCTTCTGAAACGCAACTCGCTGTCGACTTGCGCTTTGATCTTGCCGTAAAGGGGCAGAAAGACGAGATTAGCCAGTGCCAAGCCGTACAGCGTCGCCGTGAACGCCGTCGCGATGCCGGCGCCGAGCTGGGCCGGTTCGAGCACGTGCCCGGTGACATGGATCAGGCCGAGCACCGCGCCGAGGATGCCGAACGTCGGCGCATAGCCGCCGGCCTGATGCCAAATGCGCGCGGCCGCCATGCGATTGCGCTCGTAGGCCACGAGCTCCCGGTGCAGCGCATCTTCGAGCACCGCGGTAGAGACGCCGTTCGCGAGCAGTTCCAACCCGCGCTTGGCGAACGCATTGATCCCCGTTGCGTCGATCGATTCGAATGCGAGCATCCCGTTGAGCTTGGCCTGATCGCCCCATTCGAGCAACGTCGACAAACTGTCGCGATCGACGTGCCGCGCCTTCTTGAACGCGAGGTGCAATTGCTTCATGCCGTCGAAGAAGCGCGACCACGTATTCTGAATCATGACGGCGCTCAATGTGCCGCCCAACACGATGACGAACGCCTCGCCCTGCGCGAGCGTGCCGAAATGCCCGCCTTCGAGCCAGAACCCCACGCCGATGGCCGCCGCGCCGAACAGCGCGCCGATGACGGTTAGCAGATCCATGCGCCCTCCCAATGATCTCGTTACTGGCTTCCCGGCCCTAATCGCCCTTCGCCTTCCCATGCCCTCTCGGACGTGAGCCGGCCCGCTCCTTCCTCGCGCCTGCGAATCGCTACGCCTCGCGGCTCATCGGCAACGATGCATGGCCGCTGGCCGCCCTGATCGTGCGAATCGTTTCGAGGAAGCGCTGCTCGATCTCGTCCACTTCCACTTGATCGAGCTTCAGGTCGCGCCGCATGACCCACGACACTTCCTTCTTGCGCGCTTCGGTCATCACCGAGAACAACTTATCGACGATCGCCGAGTCGCCCGTCGATGCCGACAGCTTCGCAAGATCGTACGTATCCATCGCGCTCACGGCGTCGAACAGCGTGCGATGATCGACGAAATCGATGTCTTCCAACGACGAGATCTGCCCGTTGCCGCGCGCGCGTTTCGAGAAGTAGCTCACGCCCTTCTCTTCCACGTAGTGAAGCACTTTCGTCTTGCGGAAAGCGAACAGATCCTCGGCAATCTCGTCGTGCGAGAGCTTGCTCAGCAGCATTTTTCGCTCGACGCCGATCAACGCTTCCAGATCGGAGAGTTCGATCAACTCGAGCTCGCTGTTGATGGCGATATCGAGATCTTGGTCGGCCACTTGCTGCGCGCGTTCGGTGATACGCAACGGGTCGAACGTCACGACCTGGCGATTCGATACGGCGTCCTGGCCCGCTCGCGCGTTGCCGCTCAAATGTTCGGCGCGGCCCGTCCCCAACGAAACGAGGTTCAGCTTTTCCATGCGGCCGAGCATCGTCATGACGTGAGGGCGCGAATGGCCCGCGATGGCGCGGAACTTCTTGATGACTTCGGGCAGCGGCACCGATGCCTCTTCGGGCTGGCCGCGGCGTGCGCGTCCATCCATGGCATCCGAGCCGACGGCGCCTGCCATGAGCGCCAGTACGTGCGCATACGACACGACGCCCGGCAGAAAATCGGCATGCGTGTAGGTCGCCAGCAAATCGTCCTTCTTGCGGCTGCGGCGAATCGTCGTGCGCACGATATGGCGCAGCAGCGGCGACGCACGCTCGAGGTCTTCTTCGACCATCCTCGCATGCACGACCGTCAGTTGGCAAAACGCGAGGGCCTTCGCGGTATGCGCGCGCGGCTCGGCTTGCAAGAGCACCGCCTCGCCGAAAAACTCGCCTTTACCGAGCGTGGCGAGGATGACCTTCTTATCGTCGCAGCGCGTCGATAGCTCGACCTTGCCTTCGGTGATGACGTAGAGAACGGCCTCCCCCGAGAACCCTTCGGAGTAGATGACTTCGCCGGGCGCGGCCGTACGCGTCCATGACGATCGTTGCTGGTTCAAGGTGCTTTCCCCGTTTGGATTCTTGTTTGCCCTCGCCGACGACACTCAGCGGGCGAGACAGGGAGCCGTCATTTCGATCGGCTCTTGCGCCAGTTAACGACGCGCGGCAAGCCGTTCTTTAGACGGAACGGCCGATTTGCCGCACCTTTTCGGATCAGGTAAACGCGCATCGACACGCGCGTCGCGCCAGTGCGACGATTGGAACGCCATGGCTCGATCGTCTACGGTCGATTACGCAGCGTTCGATCGGCGCAAAGGCAGCGCTCTGTCGATTGCATTGATCTGGATCAATACGGCGGCGCGTGTTTTAGCGCTACGTTTTCATGCGCCGCCGAATCGCCGAATCGCCGGCTCAACGATGCGCGTGCGAGCGCGCGGCGCGCGTGCGTGCGGCCTTTTTTGCCGCGGCCGACCGCGCGGCGGCGCCCTTCGTTTGCGCGGCTTTTTTCGCCGCCGCCGACCGGCTCGCCGCCGGCCGCTTGGCCGCCGCCGATTTCGCCTGCTTCGACACGGCCGCGTGCGAAGCGCCCCGCGTGCTTTCACGCTTGAGCACGGCCTCGCTCGTGCGCGAACGCTTGGCCTTCGTTTCGGTACTCGTGGAACGCTTGGGCTTGCCCTGCCCCGCAGCCATGTCCTTCGCGGCCTTCTTACGCGTGGCCTCGCTCGTCTTGCCCTTCTTGGGCGGCTTCAAGTCGACACCGGCACGACGCGCCTTCGACAAGCCGATTGCAACGGCTTGTTTGGCCGAGCGCACGCCATGCTTGCCGCTGCGCACATGATCCATTTCCTCCTTGACGAATTCGCCGGCCTGCGTCGAGGGGGCCTTGCCCGCTTGCTTGTCCGCTTGCGCGCGTGAAAGCGTTTTGCGCTCTGGCATGGTGAACCTCCGGTGGAACGATTGGCACACCGCTCCTTATGCAACGCTCATGCCCGGTAGCGTGCGCGTCCGCCACGCATGAAACGACGCTGCCCGCATGCGCGAACCCCATGCGGGCAGCTAGGCTTCCTGTTCAGCCAGGCCATCGAACGACGCAGCGGCGCGTAATCGAGCGCCGCCACGCACGTGCCGTTACCGGCGTTGCCGCTGTTGCAGGTACTGTCTAACGTCGCTCATCGTCACGCGTCCGCTATGGGCCGTGTCGATTTCGTCGAAATGCTTGGCGATGTAGCCGAGACCGTTCCTTTGAGCCTGGGCCTTCGTGATCGCCGCGCCGTTGCTGAGCACCGTGTTTGCGCCGAGCCGTGCATCGAGCCGTTGCTGCGCCTGCTGGGCAAGGTCGTTGCCCGTGGTGGGCATGACGGCGGTGGCCCGCTTTTGCGGGAAATAGGGGCCGTCGACGCCCGCGCCGCGAAACGGCAGATGCACCGGCGCAACTGCCTGCAGCGTAGCCGCATGGGCAGCGCCGGCCAGCACGCTCAACGCGATGAAAGAAAAGAGACTTCGCATATCGATAAGTGACATGATCCGCTCACATAAGAAAATTAGCCGAGGAAACGCGCCATCGCCAGTCATTGCGTGACGGATTGCGCCGCGAGGGTCGAAGTGCCCGTCGGCGGCGCTTCGTCGCGCCATGGCGGCGGCAGCATCCACAAACCGAGCGCGCCGGGCGCCGGCTCGCCGGCATAGAAGTGACGCAAATCCGACTTCATCTTGGGCCGCGCCTGATCGTCGAGATAAATCATGTGGCCGCCCGGGTAGAACGTCACCTGCAGGTTCGCATTGAGCCCCTGCACCGTCTGCAACCGTGCGAGCTGCTTCTCCGTGTTGAAGAACGGCGTGGCGAGATCGTGATACCCGTTCAGCGCCATGACCTTCAACTGCGGGTTGAGCTCGATTGCCGCCAGCAGATCGGGGATCGTATCGGGCAGCGCTTGTCCGCCATGCGAGAAATCCCACGCGTAGATGATTTCGTCGTTGAGCGGCATATATGTCGCGTTCGGCGCGGTGTAGCCGAGGTAGGTCGGCATCTGCGTCGCGAGCGCCGCCGTGAATGGCTGCGAAATCAAAATGTCCGACGGATCGCCGTCCGTTTGCAGGCGCGGATCGGAATCGGGCAACGAAACGCGCCCGTCGTAGCGGCCGATGGTCGTGCCCGGCAACAGTTCGTTGTTGAAAGGATCGATGTTGAAATAGCCGTTCAGCGCCTGATACGACAACCCGGACGACCAGGTCCACGACGCCAGTTTCGGCGTGCTCGGGAACACCGGCGTGCCGAGGAACGTGGGCACCCCGAGTTGGCTCAGCACCCACGACTGCGCGTACTTCTTGAACTCGTGGTAGTGCATCGTCGCGAACAATTCCGACTGGAACGCGAAGAGGCCCGGGTCGACCGCCGGCGCCGAGAGCTGATTGAAATAGGCCGCGACCGCCGCGTAGCCGGGGTAGTAGCCGCTCACCGTATCGGTGTCGAGCTTGAGCGCGTTCATGTCGATCGTATCCGTGCTCAAGATCGCGACGGCCTCGATCGCATCGGCGAAATAGTTCAGGATCGAGGACTGCAGCATGATGCCCGTGAGATTGACACCGGCCGATTCGAGCGCAAGCGCGAGCATGTCCGTACGCGGCGTGCCGTACGATTCGCCGAATAGATACAGCGGCGAAGCCGTCCGATGGTTCACCGAGACGTAGCGCCGGATGAAATCGCGCATCACCGTGACGTCGGAATCGCTGCCCCAGAAGCGCTTGTTCGTGTTCGGTGCGATGGCCTCGGACAAGCCCGTGCCGGGCGGATCGATGAAGACCATGTCGGTCGTGTCGATGAGACTCTCCGCGTTGTCGACGAGCGGATAGTTCGGCCAGTTCGTCATCAGCGGATCGGGCGTCGCGACGCGCGTGGGCGCAAACGAGCCGAGTCGCAGCCAGATCGAGGACGAGCCGGGGCCGCCGTTATAGAAGAACGTGACGGGCCGAGGCTTGCCGTCCCTGCTCGGCGCCGTATAGGCCACGTAGGACATCGTCGCTTCCGCATTGCCGCCGAGGTCCGATGCCGTCAAATGGCCCGTCGTCGTCGTGTAGTCGAGTGTCTTTCGGCCCGACTTCCACACGTGGTGCATGACTGCGGCCTTCTCCGTCACCTGAGTCGGATCGAGGCTGTCGGCCGCGCTCGTCTTGTAGGCGATCGGGTCCGTATACGGCTGGTCGGCCGCCTGCTGGGCGGCCTGAGACTGCGCGGCCGCTACCTGCTGGGCGTTCGCGCTCGTTCCCATGGACGAGGCGCCGTCACCGCCGCCGCAGCCCGCCAGCACGAGCGCCGCCGCCGCGATTGCACTGGGCCAAAGTCCGCCGCGCAAGCGGCGGCCCAGACCGGAGATACCACTCCTATCTCGATTCTTCATTTTTGTCCTTGGTAGTTGAGTTGCCGTTCTCGATGACCGCGCCGGCACGGCGCACCGCGTATTACGGGACGCAAATAGCCGACGACGGCCGACACTCAGCCCTCTTCTCGATCACGACCAAGAGCCTGCCTATCGAACCGCACGAAATAATGCCGCGTAGAACGAAACGCCGATGAAACGCTTGTCTTTACTACAAGAATTCGGAGGATAATGCGGATGCAAAAGCGTAAGAATATGCCGATGAGATCGGCGATAAAAAATTAGGCCGGAACCGAAGGCTTGTCAAGCGGGCGATGCTTGGTCTACGAACCGCTCGCTCTCTAGTCTTCGTCCGTTTATGCGATGGACTTTTCGATACGTCTTATTGATTCGTTAATTTACGCCACCACGTTCATTCACAGTAAACCGTAAGCAAATCGTCAATTTAAAATATAAAGATCTTTCTTTCCGAATTTTTCTATTCCGAGAATGGGGAATCGATAGGCCAATCTCGGAAACGGGCTGAAAGCGGGTGGACGGCTCGTCTAAGCCCCCGCTTCGCACAAAAGGCACGGAGATTGCGCGCTGCCGAACAGAGGCACGAGCTAGGCTGACGAGGACAGCGCCGCGACGCCTTCGTCGATCGCTCGCGTGTCCGTCGGCCGGACGACGCGCGCGACCTCGACGCCGTCTCGCAAGAAGATCAGCGTCGGCCATAGCTTGACCTTGAACGAGCGCCCGAGCGGACGCCCCGGACCGTCTTCGATCTTGAGATGGCGCAATGAAGGGGCGCGATCGAGCGACTCGACGATATGACGCTGTGCGCCTTGGCAATATCCGCACCAGTCGGTGCCGAATTCGAGTACGGTCGCGCCTGCCTGCGCGTCCACCTCGGCGCGCGTCGGCGCCGTTTTCGAGTAACCGCTTCGTTCGGTCATGACGAGTCCTTCCGCTATGCGACAAGGTTCGATGTCTCGCTTCAGCGAAGCAGGCATTGTGCCCCGGCGGGCGGTATGGCGCTTGCGGCGCAACGGGCAGCGAAACCCAGAGAGACCGTTAGGCGCGAACCGCGCATCGACGATACCGGAGAGACGCGCATGAAAACCTTTTGGAACGACGTCGCCGCGCTCGCAGGGCGCGACTTCCCAACCGCGGGGCTAAACCGGGAGCCGCCCATGAATACGCTTGCAAGCGATCCACCCGACCCGCCGATCCCCGATCAACCGGTGATCCCCGATTCGCCGAGCCCCAGTACGCCCGACGTGCCCGACATCGGCACGCCGGAGCCCGAGCCCGACCAGCCGCCGCCGGGCAAGACGGGGGACTGAGGCCGAGCGCACCGGCGAAGCAACGCCGCCCCCTTCCTCCTCGCACGCATGCCAGTCGCGCTCTAACGACTGGCGGCGAAAACCTTCCGCATGCTCAACGGTCATGCGGACCGATCCCACATTCGAAGAATTCCAATGCGCGACGGGCCGCGTGCGCCGCCGATCGCCGCTTTCATGCACTAGGCTCTTCACAATAGTTTTGATCGCGACCGCGTTCATGCCCATAAGATCGCACCACCACGAGGCGGTCGACGCATGTCGATCGCCCCCCCTATCGATCCCATAAGGAGTGCTCACCATGGTCGCAATGCGGCGCTTTATCGCCGAAGCATTCGGTACGTTCTGGCTTGTCTTCTGCGGCTGCGGCTGCGCGTTGATCGCCGCAAGCCTCAGCGCCTCCGGGCACGAGATCGGAGTCGGCCTCGTCGGCGTATCGCTCGCGTTCGGACTCAGCGTCTTGACGATGGCCTATGCCATCGGAAACGTCTCGGGTGCGCACTTGAACCCGGCCGTCACGATCGGCTTGGCAGTGGCTCGCCGCTTTCCCGTGCGCAACGTGCTCCCGTACATCGCCGCCCAATTGATCGGCGCGATCTTCGCCGCGTTCTTGCTCTCGCAAATCATGGCCGGAAATCCGGCATTCGATGCGGCCTCCAGCCGGTTCGCCGCCAACGGCTACGGCGATTACTCGCCCGCTCACTACTCGATGATGGCCGCCTTCCTGTGCGAAGCGGTCATGACGGGCTTTTTCGTCTTCGTCATCCTCGGCGCGACGGACAAGCGCGCGCCCGCCGGGTTCGCCCCGATCGCGATCGGGCTGTGTCTCACGCTGATTCATCTCGTGTCGATTCCGGTCACCAACACGTCGGTCAACCCCGCCCGCTCGACCGGGCCCGCCTTGTTCGCCGGTGGGGCGGCCATCGATCAGCTGTGGCTCTTTTGGGCGGCGCCGATTCTAGGCGCGGTCGTCGCGGGGATCCTCTATCCGGCGATCGCAGGGCGCGACGAAGAAAGCTCGAGCAAGCCGGCTGCCGCGCTCGAAAGCGAAGCGTTGGCCACACAGGGCCATTGACAACCGCTTGCGGGTCCTCGCTATTTGCCATACGAATCACCGCGCACTCGGCATCGCCGTCGTTCGTTCCCGCCATGGCGAGAACGGCACGGCCGATCGGCCGCCGACGGGCGCGGCTGAGTCTGTCGCGTCAACGAACGCGCGACGCGTCCCCGGCCAGATGAAAGACGCTGACGGCGGACTCCAGCGACTGCGTTTGCTGGCGCAGCCCCACGGAAGCCGCCGCCGATTGCTCGACGAGCGCGGCATTGCGCTGCGTGAGCTCCGACACCTGACCGACGGCGTCGTTGATCTGCGCGATTTGCAGGCTTTGCCCACGGCTCGCGAGCACGATCTCCTGCAGGGTGTCGGTGAGCCGCGTCACGAACCGCTCCACTGTGTTCATCGTATCGCCCGCGCGGGTCGCCGTCTCCGTGGCCGTGGTCACCGTGTCCATCGAGCGCTCGACGATGTCCCTGATCTCGCGGGCCGCGTTCGCGGCGCGTTGCGCGAGATTGCGCACTTCGGTGGCCACCACCGCGAAACCGCGCCCGTATTGCCCCGCTCTCGCGGCCTCGACAGAGGCGTTCAGCGCGATGATGTTCGTCTGAAACGCGATGCCGTCAATGAGCGAGGTAATCTCGGCGATCTTGCGCGAGTGGTCGCGCACCTGCGCCATGACCTCGACGGTCCTTTGCACTTCGCGTGCGGCCGATTCCGCCGATTCGGCGGTCTCGTGCCCGGTCGCGTTCGCACGCTCGGCGCCCTGCGCATTGCGTTCGGCCGTTTGCGTGATTTCGGCGAGGCTCGCGGTCGTCTTCTCGATCGCGCTTGCCTGTTCGTCGGTGCGGCCGGCAAGGTCCGCCGTGCCGTTGGCGAATTCCTGCGTCGCACGCTCGATCACGTCGATCGACACCTTCGCGTCGATCAGGATGCCGACGAGCTTGGCGTTCATCTGATTGAGCATGCGCGCGAGGCGCCTAGCCTGCGCATCGCCGCGCTCGGGAAACAACGCTTGAATGTGACCGCAAAGCACGTTCAGCGCGCTGTCGTTGAGCGCCTTGAGCGGCGTCAGCACTTCGCGCATGAGATATAGCCCCGTCGTCGCCGCCATGACGATCCCGACCGCACCCAGCACAGCGCTCGTGGCAACGGGCGACATGCCCGGCGCGAAGGCGCGCGCCGCCGCCAGGCTCTGCAACGCGAACAACACCATGAGCAGCGCCATCACCCCCCATAAGCGCAGCGCGACGGGCAGACGAAGCACACGGTCGACGACCCCGCGTACGCCCCTGTGCACGAGTTGGCCGCCTTCGAGGCGCATGCCGTGATCCTCGAGGCCACCGAGCAAGCCGTACAGGCGGACCGCCTCTTCGATCTGCGCATCGGTGGGCTTCGTGCGCACGGCCATGTAGCCGACCTTTTGCCCATTCTCGAATACGGGCGTCACATTCGCGACGACCCAATAGGCTCGCCCGTCCTTACGCCGGTTCTTGAGAAGCCCCGTCCAAGGCTGGTCGCGCCCGATCGTGGCCCACAGGTCCCGAAACACTTCGGGCGGCATGTCGGGATGCCGGACGATGTTTTGCGGCTTGCCGGACAATTCTTCGCGCGTATAGCCGCTGCTTTTCACGAAGGCTTCGTTGACGTAGACGATGCGCCCCGCCGTATCGGTGCGCGAAATGCCGACGTCTCGCTCGGATAAGCGATACGCCTCGTCTGGCGTGGTCAAATGCTCGGTCATGGTTTGGGACGGGCCGTCGAGGCAAAAATGAACCGTCCTACGATACGAAAAACCACGCGGCGGCCGTTTGACCTACGTCAACGGGACACACGCCACCGAGCCGGCTTATCGGCAAACGTTTCAACGAGGGGAACGGGGCGCACTCGCCGCAGGGCTGCCCCGCGCGCGGCTCGGTGCAGCGACAGGGGACGCCGTTTGGGACCGCGCCGCGCGGCCTCAGCGCGCGAAGCGGTAGAAGAACAGGACCGTGCTGCCGGTGAAGATGCCGAACAGCGCAAGGCCCATTGCCATGGCAAGATCCATGCTGGCTCCGGAATGGATTGCAATCGAAGGCGAGCGCGGGCGGGCAAACCTGACGACGGCGGAGGAGACGATCGGTTCGTGAACGAACGGTGACCGAGCCACGGCTCAAAAAGACAAAACACCCACACGCGCCGCCATTATGGCGAGCCTCGGACGCCGCCGGAAGCGGCAATTTCCCGAGCAGGGTTTTTCCCGAGCCCGTCCCGAGGCACAATCGCGGTTCGCCGCGTTGCGCCGGCCCGGCACGGAAGTCGCCGCGCCGCCCACCCAACGCAACGCTCGAGATCGTCACCGTCACCCTTTTCTTACCATCGAGTGCAGCCCACTATGACCGATCCCCAGCAGAGCACGTTCGTCGATGTCGCGCACGGTCCTTCGCTTCTCCAACTCGCCCCGCAGTTCGGCGGACGGCTCCTCAGTTGGCGCATCGGCGATGAAACCGTCATCTATTGGCCCGAGCGCGCCGACTGGAGCAACGTCGCGCACGTGCGCGGCGGCAATCCGCTGCTGTTCCCGTTCCTCGGGCGGCACCGCGTCGACGGCCGCATCGGGGAATGGCGCGACGCTCAAGGCGTCGTGCGCGTGTTGCCCATGCACGGTTTCGCCCGCAATCTTCCGTTCTCGCATGAAGTCGATGCCGACGGGCATGGCGTGCGGATGACCCTGACCGACACGGACGCCACGCGCGCCCAATATCCGTTCGCCTTCCGCTTCGAGACCGCGTACCGGCTGGCCGACGCGCACACGCTCGATGTTACGTTCACGACCTCCAATCTCGGGGATGCGCCGCTGCCCTACTACGCCGGCCATCACTTCTACTTCGCGTTGCCGCACACGCTGCGCGGCGAGACGACGCTCGATTTACCGCCGACCGAACGCCGCCGGCAGTTGGAGGACGGCGCGATCAGCGCACCGGAAACGGGCGCCGCACGCTATACGCTCGACGACCCGCTCATCTACGACCGCTTCCACTGTCTGCAAGGCCTTCCGGCACAGCCGGTCCGGATCGATACGCCATCGCTCGGCCGGCGCATCGAGATCAGCCTCGACCGTCCCGGCTCGGTTCCCTGGTACGCGGTGACCACCTGGACGGAAACCGACGCATCGGACTTCTACTGCGTGGAGCCGTGGCTCGGCTTGCCCGACGCCATCCACAACGGCCGGGGCCTGCGCTGGCTCGAGGCGGGCGGGACCGAAACGGCGTCGCTGCGCATCGTCGTCTCCAAGCTCTGACAGCGCGAGCGCGGGCGCACGCCGAGCGGGCCTCGCCGCCGCTCATGGCGCGCGCCGGGCCGTATCGGGCGCTCTCGCCGTCCGATTCGCCGTCCTTGCGCACATTCGTCGACCTACCGCCGTTACAATCAGACGTTTTGTCCGCCGCGCCGCAGACCGGTGCGGCGGCGCGTTTCGAAGGTGTCGAGCGAGGTTCAATGTTGAAAAAAATAATGACGCGGCTCGCGTGCGCGCCGCTGGTGGCGGCGCTGGCTGCATGCGGGTCGGCGCCCGTTGCTCCGGGGTACTATCGCGTCGAGCGTGGCGACACGTTAACCCAGATCGCGCGCAGCCATCGCGAATCGGTGCGTAGCATCGCCCGCTGGAACAATCTGGCTAACCCGGATTCGATCGAAGTCGGACAAGTGCTGCGGGTGGTCCCGCCCGGCTCCGGCGCGGCCCGCGGCGCTCCGCTGCGCTCCAATGCGGGCGCGGCCGCGGCGAGCCCTGCACCCGCAGCCGCTGCGCCGCGTGCGCTGCCCGACGCCGCCCCGCCCGCGCGCGGCATCTCTCTCATCTGGCCCACCTCCGGCAAGCTCGTGCGCGGATTCGACGGCGTCAACTCGAAGGGCATCGACATCGTCAATGCGGCCGGCACCCCTATCGTCGCGGCCGCCTCGGGCACGGTCGTCTACGCCGGCAACGGTCTGCGCGGCTACGGCAATTTGCTGATCGTGAAACACAACGCGGATTTCCTCACGGCCTACGCGCACAACCGCAAGCTGCTCGTCAAGGAAGGCGATCGCGTCACGCAAGGGGAAACGATCGCCGAGATGGGCGACACGGACAACGACCGTGTCGCGCTTCACTTCGAGCTGCGCTACGGCGGGCGATCGATCGATCCCTCCCGCTACCTGCCGTCGCGTTGAAGTGGCCTGCGGGCACGTGCGGGCGCCCGCAAAAAAAGAGGCCCGACGTGGTAGCCGGGCCAACGGGGGTTCGGCGCAGTGAGGCAAAGGACCGGTTCGCCATGCGCCGATTACAAATTTAACGATTCTGCAATACATTCACAATCGATTTATTGAAGAAAACGCGGCAATTGGCACATAGTGCAGAGATAATGTCATAGAAATACAGGGTGGCCGATGCAATTGCATGTCGTGCGGCGGGACTGCGCCGGTTGCGCCGCGTGTGACGAGCCGTGCAGCGAGAGCGGAGTTCGGCTGGCACGATTCCCGGAAATCGTTCGATTAATGGGCAATCGGCTGAAGTAACCGGTCGCGGCGTAATTGATCTGCATTTTTGGCGATTTTTTTTCGGAAAATTAACGTTCACCAGAACATAAGAGGAAACGAGGAGACGCGACATGCTTACCCGAACCGGCAGCTACGAAGCGCTCGTCCAAGGCTTCGCGTGGCGCATTCCCGAGCGTTACAACATCGGCGTGGATGCGTGCGACAAGTGGGCCGACGGCAGCGGCCGGCTCGCCCTCGTGTACGAGCGGCGCGACGGCGGCATCGTGCGCTACAGCTTCGACGAGCTCAAGACGCTGTCCAATCGACTCGCCCGCAGCTTCGAGCGACACGGCGTGGCGCGTGGCGACCGGGTCGGCATCTTCTTGCCGCAGGCACCCGAGACGGCGCTCTCGCACTTGGCCGCTTACAAGCTCGGCGCGGTCGCCGTGCCGCTCTTCGCGCTGTTCGGCGTCGAGGCGCTGCAATACCGCCTCTCGAACAGCGGCGCCGTCGCGCTCGTCACCGATACCGCGGGCCTGCAAAAGATCGCCGAGATTCGCGACTCCCTGCCCGATCTCCTGACGATCTATTGCATCGACGGCGACGCGTCCTTCGTGGACGCGTCCGGCGCTCTCCCGTTCTGGCCGGCGCTTGAACGGGAAGCGGGCGAGTTCGTCCCCGCGGATACGCACGCCGACGATCCGGCCGTCATCATTTACACGTCGGGCACGACGGGCAAGCCCAAGGGCGCGTTGCACGCGCATCGCGTGCTGCTCGGTCATCTGCCCGGGGTCGAGATGCCGCTGGCGTTTTTTCCCGAGCAAGCGAAGCTCATGTGGACGCCGGCCGATTGGGCGTGGATCGGCGGTCTGCTCGACGTGCTGCTTCCCGCCTGGCATCACGGCGTCCCGGTCCTGGCGCGTCGCTTCGAGAAGTTCGACCCCGAGGCGGCGTTCGACCTCATGGCACGGCACGGCGTCACGCATGCGTTTCTGCCGCCCACCGCATTGAAGATGCTGCGCACCGTCGCGCAGCCGCGCGAGCGCCACGCCCTTTCGCTCGTGGCCGTCTCGAGCGGCGGCGAATCGCTCGGCGAAGAACTCATCGAGTGGGGCCGCGCCGCGCTGGGCGTCACGCTCAACGAGTTCTACGGCCAAACCGAATGCAATGTCGTCGTCAGCTCATGCAGCACGCTGTTCGAGCCGCGCATCGGCTCGATCGGCAAGGCCGTGCCGGGCCATGAAGTGCGGATCGTCGATGACGCAGGCCGTGTATTGCCTGCCGGCGTCGAAGGCAACATCGGCATTCGCTCGCCCGATCCCGTCATGTTTCTCGGCTACTGGCGCAATCCCGAAGCCACCCGCGAGAAGTTTGCCGGCGAGTATCTCGTCACCGGCGACATCGGCGTGATGGACGACGACGGCTTCATCCGCTTCGTCGGCCGCAACGACGACGTCATCACGAGCGCCGGCTATCGCATCGGGCCGGGGCCCATCGAAGACTGCCTGCTAGGCCACCCGGCGGTGCGGATGGCCGCCGTCGTGGGTGTGGCCGATGCGACACGCACGGAGATCGTCAAAGCGTTCATCGTCCTCAATCAAGGGTTTTCGCCCAGCGACGCACTCGTGCGCGAGATTCAAGAACACGTTCGCACGCGTCTGGCCGCACACGAATATCCGCGCGCAATCGCGTTCGTCGACCATTTGCCGATGACGGCGACGGGCAAAATCGTGCGCCGCGAACTGCGCACGCTGGACTGAACGCTTCCCGCCGACGGGCGTGCTACGCCATCCGGCGCAGCACGCCGTCGCGCAGCACGAAGTGGTGGTAGAGCGCGCCCGCGACGTGCAACCCGATCAGCGCGAGCACGGCCCACGCGAGCGCGCCGTGAACATCGCCGAGTTCATGGCCGATCGGCGAGCCCGGCGGCGACAAAGCAGGCAATTCGATACCGAACAGCGACACCTTCCAGCCGCGCGACGATGCGTTCGCCCACCCCATCAGCGGTTGCACGATCAAAAGCAGATAGAGCAAGCCGTGCGTGAGGTACGCCACGCGACGCGTCGACGCAGCGCCCTCGATGATGCCGGGTCCCTTGCGCAGCAAACGCCACAGCGCGCGCACGATCATGACGGCGACGATGGCGACACCGAAATAAAGATGAACGGCGACGAGGCCAACCGGCTGCGTGCCGCGATGGATCTCCGGCATCGTCCATGCGACGACGTATTGAGCCACCAGCAGCGCCACGATGAGCCAATGAAGCAAGCGGGCAAACGGATCGTATTTGGAAACGACGATGGGACGAATCATGGATGTCCTTTACACAGACGAATTCGAATCGGATGATCAAATGCGTGCCGGCCGATCGGGCAAGCCGCAGCAATTGGCACCGATTGTATGCGGCAAACCTTAA
This sequence comes from Trinickia sp., assembly GCA_036384755.1. GTDB lineage: Bacteria > Pseudomonadota > Gammaproteobacteria > Burkholderiales > Burkholderiaceae > Trinickia. The sequence goes on from DASVLS010000073.1 coordinate 19,894, forward strand.
GGCATCCTTGATCGGCCGCCGCGCTCGTGCGATTGCGCCGATGGTTTATAGTGACGGCCCCTGCTGCTCGCTTACCGCACGTTCGTTTATGACTTCCCCTGAGCGCCCCGCCGCCGACGCCGGCCATAGCCCCGTCTACCTGAAGCTCTTTGCCGAAACCGCGAAAATCGGCTGGCCCGAGCTCGAGCGCTTCTTCGCGCGTGGCATGCTGCTGCGCGTCGCCCGCGACTTGGACTTGGTGACCGTGGCGGCCGCCATCGCCGAGGACGACAAGGAGCAGGTCACGCAGTGGCTCTCGTCCGGCCTCGTCGAACGCATGCAATCCGAAACGGCGGCCGATTTCGCCGCGCGCGACCCCAACTTGTGGGCCGTGGTCGTTTCGCCGTGGGTCTGCGTGCAAGAACGCGACTAACGGCGCCGCACCCTCCGTTTCGCGGCGTGTCCTAATATGGATGTGCGCGATTCCCATCGCGAAAGGAGGCTGCCATGGACGCTGAATCGATCGCCGGGCTAGTCGGGCTCGCCGTCGGGCTGCTCGTGCTGCTTGCGCTGACCGTCTTCGAAGCGCGCTCCTACAAGCGCGATCACAATGGCGAAGGCATGATCCACCACTGGTTGGCCGAGCATCACATGCTCGACTGGCGCCGTACGCGGCACTAAACGCCGTGCTTGGCTGTCCGCCGGCGTTAGTGCGCCGGCAAGGCCTGCGCGCCCCCGCGCGCAGAGGGGCTACGTGCGCGCGAATTCCTTCAACGCCGCCTGCTCGGCTGCGAGCGTCGCCGGCAATTCGTCGTGCAAGAAATCGACCCACGTGCGGATCTTCGCATCGAGATACTGCCGCGACGGATAGAGCGCGTAGATATTCAACGGCATCGACGTGTATTCGGGCAATATCCAGACCAATTCGCCGCTCGTGAGCCAACGCATGGCGGAGTAAGTCGGCAGTACGGCGATGCCCATGCCTTCGCGCACGGCCACGGCCATCGAGTCCGCGCCATTCACCTGAAACGTCGGCGCCGGCACATTGAAGGTTTCAGTGCCGTTCGGACCGTCGAAATTCCATTTGTCGAAAACCGACGCGGGCGTGACGATCCGCAAACAGTCGTGATCGGCCAGGTCGGCCGGCGTGCGCGGCACGCCGCGGCGCTCCAAGTACGACGGCGCGGCGCACGCGATGCTGAACACACTGCCGAGCCGCTGCGAGATCAGCCCCGAATCGGGCAGGTCGTAGCCGAGCACCACCGAGACATCGAAACCCTCGTCGAGCAGGTCCGGAATTCGCTGGGCAAGGGTCATCTCGACCGAGACGTCGGGGTAGCGCCGTCGATAGCGACCGACCGCCGGCACGATGTAGTGCGTGCCGAAGCTCGCCATCACGTGCAAACGCAGTTTGCCCGAGGGCCGCGCGTGCGCGTCGCCCGCTTCGGCCTCGGCCTCCTCGACATAGGCAAGGATCTGCTGGCACCGCTGCAGATAGCGCTCGCCCGCTTCGGTCAGCGCGATTCGCCGCGTGGTCCGGTTGAGCAGGCGCGTATGAAGATGCGCTTCCAAGTCCGACACGGCGCGCGATGCGTACGCCGTCGTCGTGTTCAAGTGCTGCGCCGCGGCCGTGAAGCTGCCCGATTCGACCACGCGCACGAAGACGCGCATGTTTTGGAGCGTATCCATTACCCACCTCTCTCGTACTCTTGCGCCGCGATTGTTGCATGAACGGCAACATCGATTATCTCAAGCGAGGTAAAGATCCATTACATTCTTACGGCTTATTCGACAATCGCCGCAAAAATATAATCGATAGCGTCCAATCACGCCACCGAAGGAGAAAATCGTGCGATTGCCGGCCGGCAAACTGCGCATCACATCCGCCTTTCTTGCACTCTCGCTAATAATGACCGGGTGTGCAAGCACGGGCGGAATCGTTCCGCAGCGGCAACCGCGCGATATGTCTTCGTTCGACGTCGGCGCGGCCGTGCGCGCGGCCGATCGCAGCGCGCGCTGGCCCGACGCCGACTGGTGGCGCAATTACGGCGACGCGCAACTCGATGCCCTCGTCGCCGGCGCCGTTGCCGACAGCCCGACACTCGCGGCTGCCGACGCGCGCGTGCGGCAGGCGCAGTCGCTCGCCGGCGTGGCCGCCGCCGCGCTCGCGCCGCACGTCGAAGGAAATCTATCGGTCAAGCGCGAACACTGGCCCGACAACCCACTCTATTACGGGCCGGGGACGCTGGCCGATCGGAACACTTGGAACAACACGGGCACGCTCGAATTTTCCTATCGCCTCGATCTCTGGGGCGGCGACGAGCACGCGCGCGAGCAGGCGCTCGACGTCGCGCAAGCGCGCGCCGCCGACGCGCGGGCCGCCCGGCTCGAGCTCGAAGTCGATCTCGTGCGAGCCTACGTCGACTTCTCCAAACAGTACGCGCTGCGCGACATCGCCGTCGATACGCTCGCGCGTCAGCATCAGCTTGCCGATCTCGCGGCGCGCCGGCTTCGAGGCGGCATCGGAACCCAGCTCGAGGTCAGTCAAGCGCAAGCGCCGCTGCCCGAATACGAGCGGCAAATCGAAGCGCTGGACGAAGCGATCGAACTCGACCGCAATCAACTTGCGGCGCTGGCAGGCAAAGGCCCGGGCGCGGGCGCTGCGCTGACGCGGCCCACGCTCGCGCTCGACGCTCCGGCCGCCCTGCCCTCGGTGTTGCCCGCGGATCTGATCGGTCATCGCCCCGACGTCGTGGCGGCGCGTTGGGCCGTGGCCGGCGCCGCGCGCGGCGTAGATGTCGCGCATGCGGCCTTCTATCCGAACATCGACCTCGTCGCGACGCTCGGCGGTTTCGCGGCCGGCGGCCCTTTGTTTCAGTTTCTCAATGCGGCCAACGGCGGTTGGACCGCCGGCCCGGCGCTGTCGCTGCCGATCTTCGAAGGCGGTGCGTTGCGCGGCCGGCTCGGCGCCGCGGCGGCCGGCTACGATGAAGCCGTCGAACATTACAACGCCGCGGTCGTCTCGGCGCTCAAGCAGATCGCCGACGAAATCGTCCGGCTGCGCTCGCTCGACGCGCAGCAACGCGAGGCGCAACGCTCGGCGACTGCCGCGCGGCGCAGCTATGAGCTTGCGCAAGTGGGCTTCAAGCGCGGCCTGAGCGACTACGTCGACGTCATCGTGAGCGAAACGCAATGGCTAGGCGCGCGGCAGCGCGTGGCGCAAATCCACGCGGCACGGCTCGCCGCCTACGCCTCGCTGATGGGTGCGCTCGGCGGCGGCCTCGCGGCGCCAGCCGATGGACCGTCCCCCGGCGAGATGCGATAGGACGAGAACCATGGCGAATCCCTCGCTTCCCTCGCTTCCCGCGATGCGCACGCTTCCGGCGCTGCAAGCCGCATTCATCGAATGGGTGCGCACCGATGGGCGCACCTGGATCTACTTGTTCAAGGCGCTGACCGCCGCGTTTCTCGCGCTCGGCATTGCGATGCGGCTCGATCTGCCACAGTCGCGCACCGCCATGACCACCGTGTTCATCGTCATGCAGCCGCAAAGCGGCGCTGTGCTCGCCAAGAGCTTCTACCGGATCGGCGGCACGCTCGTGGGCCTCGTCGCGACGCTGCTCTTGATCGCGCTGTTCGCACCGCAGCGCGAGTTGTTCCTCGGCGCGCTGGCGCTGTGGACCGGCGTCTGTACGGCCGGCGCGGCGCGCAACCGCAATTTTCGCTCGTACGGCTTCCTGCTCGCCGGCTACACCGCGGCATTGATCGGCATTCCCGCCGCCCAGCATCCCGACGGCGCCTTCCTCTCGGCGCTGACGCGCGCGGCCGAAGTCACGCTCGGCGTGCTGTGCGCGGGCGTGGTCAGCGCGCTCGTCCTACCCCAGCATGCGAGCCTGCAAATGCGCACGGCGGTGCGTGCACGGTTTTCCGCGTTCGTCGAATACGTCGCCGCCGCACTGTCCGGGCGCGTCGAGCGAGGGCAAATCGAGCGCACGAACGCGCGGTTTCTCGCCGAGATCGTCGGCTTCGAGGCGATGCGCAGCGTCGCCGTGTTCGAAAGCCCCGAAACGCGCGGCCGCGGCGGCAGGCTCGCACGCTTGAACAGCGAGTTCATGACGGCTTCGACACGCTTTCATGCGCTCCACCAATTGATGAACCGCTTGCGCAGCGCGGGGGCGACGCAGGCCGTGGACGCCCTCGAACCGTATTTCAAAGCACTCGCACCGCTGCTCGCCGCGCCGGGCGAACCCGTGCTCACGGCCGCCGATGCCGCCGGCTCCGCACGCAAGCTCGAGGCGTTCAAGGCGGCGCTGCCGCGGCGCGTGCGCGAGACGCGCGCCGCGCTGGCCGCGCGGCACGGTTTCCCGCTGCTCGACTTCGACACGGCCTCCGAACTGCTCTATCGGTTCGTCGACGACATGCACGCGTATGCGCTCACCTATGCGTCGCTCGCGACGGCGACGCACGAGCGCGAACGCTCGCCGGAGCGCTACGAGCCGAAAACGAACGCCGTGCTGACGGCGGTCGCCGGCGTGCGAGGCGCCGTCGTGATGGCCCTGCTCAGCGCCTTTTGGATCGCGACGGCTTGGCCGAACGGCGGCACGCTCGTGCTGAACGCAGCGGCCGTATGCGCGCTCGCCTCGTCGTCGCCGCGCCCGACGCGCATGGCGTTTCAGATGACGGCCGGCACCCTGCTCGCCACGCTCGCCGGCTTCATCGTCGTGTTCTGGGTCTATCCCCACATCGACGGCTTCGCGTTGCTCTGCGCGGCCCTCGCGCCGCCGCTCGCGCTCGGCATCGTCATGACGACGCGACCGAAGCTAGCGGGCTACGGCGCCGGTTATTGCATCTTCTTTTGCGTGCTGGCGGGACCCGACAACGTCGTGCGGTACGACCCGGCCGGTTTCGCGAACAACGCACTCGCGCTCGTGCTGTCGATGATCGCGAGCGGGATTGCGTTCGCCGTGCTGCTGCCGCCGTCCACGCCCTGGCTGCGCGGGCATTTGCTCGCCGATTTGCGGCGCCAAGTCGTGCTCGCGTGCCGCGCGCCGCTCACGCGCGTGCGCGCACGGTTCGAGAGCCGCGCGCGCGACCTCGCGTTTCAAGCGCACGCGCTGCTCGAACAGGAGCCCGATGCGCGGCGCGATGCGCTCTCATGGCTCATCGCCGTGCTCGAAGTCGGTCACGCCGTCATCGACCTGCGCCGCGAGCTGTCGGCACTGCCCAGGGACGCGCGCTACGCCGCCACGATGCCTTGGCGACGCAGCATCGCGCAGTCGGGCAAAGCGCTGACCGCGCTGTTCGCGCGGCCCACCGACGCGCGCCTCGATGCGGCCCTCGCGGCCAATTTCGATGCAATCGCGGCCACGCAGCAAGCGCTCGCCGCGTTCGCGCCGCCGCGCGAGGACCGGCACCGTCTGCAACGGATCCTGAGCTATCTGCACTTCGTGCGCACGGCGCTCATCGATCCCGAATCGCCGCTCGCGCGTTACGCGGGCGCAGCGCGCCGCGACTTTGCGGCGCCAGCCTGAAGGAGCACGTCATGTCCCGCGAGATCGCCGTCCTTGGCGCCTATTTTCCTGCGCTCGTACCGCTTTGCATCGGCGGCGCGGCGCTCGCGTGGCTTGCGGATCGCCTGCTGGCGAGCGTCGGCCTTTACCGTTTCGTTTGGCACCCCGCGCTGTTTCGCGCGAGCCTGCTCGCCTGCGTCTGCGGCGCGCTCGGGCTCGCCGTTTACCGCTGAGCGCCCTTTCGCTAAGCCCTCATCATGACGCTTCGACACATCATCGGATTCATCGCGACGGCGCTCATCGCCGTGCTTGCGGTGGCGATCGGCCGCACCCTGTGGGTGCACTACATGGACGAGCCGTGGACGCGCGATGGCCGCGTACGCGCGGAAATCGTCAACGTCGCGCCCGACGTATCGGGCGCGGTCGTGGACTTGCCGATCGCCGACAACATGTTCGTCAAGAAAGGCCAAGTGCTGATGCGCATCGATCCGGCGCACTACCGCGTGGCCGTCGAGCAAGCCGAAGCCGCCGTGGCGGCGCGCAAGGCGCAATGGCAAATGCGCCGCGCCGATGCCGCGCGGCGGGCCGACATGGACAGCCTCGTCGTGTCGAAGGAAAACCGCGAAAACGCGACCAGCGCCGCTTCGAGCGCCGAAGCGCTGTATCGGCAAGCCGTCGCCGCGCTCGACGCGGCGAAGCTGAACCTCTCGCGCACGACGGTCGTCTCCCCCGTCGACGGCTACGTAACGAATCTATCGGTATTCCGCGGCGACTACGCAAACGCCGGCGCACCGAAGCTCGCCATCGTCGACAGCCACTCGTTCTGGGTCTACGGCTATTTCGAGGAGACGAAGCTGCCGCGCGTGAGGATCGGCGACAAGACGGAAATCCGGCTGATGAGCGGCGGCGTGCTGAAGGGTCACGTCGAAAGCATCTCGCACGGCATCTACGACCGCGACAATCCGCAAAGCCGCGAATTGGTCGCCGATGTCAACCCGACGTTCAATTGGGTGCGCCTCGCGCAGCGCGTGCCCGTGCGGATCCACATCGACAAGATTCCGGACGGGCTCGTCCTCGCCGCGGGGACGACCTGCACGGTCATCGTGTCGCCGGCGCGCTGACCGCGCAGCGCAATGAGGAGTAAGAGAAGCGCGGGATGCGGGCGGGCGCTCGGCCGCCCGCATCCCGGTCACCGGCTCGCGTGCAGCTTGAACTTGCCGACGAGGCGCTTGAGCGCTTGCGCTTGATCGTCGAGCGAGCGCGCGGCGGCCGTCGCCTCTTCGACGAGCGCGGCGTTTTGCTGCGTACCCGCATCCATCTGCGTGACGGCCAGATTCACTTCCTCGATGCCGGCGCTTTGCTCCGACGACGCAGCGGAGATTTCTCCCATGATGTCGGTCACGCGCCTGACCGCCTTGACTACCTCGTCCATCGTCTGTCCCGCGTCTTGCGCAAGGCTGGAGCCGTTCGCGACGCGCTCGAGCGACGTATTGATGAGCGTTTTGATTTCCTTGGCCGCCGCGGCGCTGCGCTGCGCGAGGCTGCGCACTTCGCCCGCCACGACGGCGAACCCGCGGCCTTGCTCACCCGCCCGCGCCGCTTCGACGGCCGCGTTCAACGCCAGGATGTTGGTCTGGAACGCGATGCCGTCGATCACGCCGATGATGTCGCCGATGCTCTTGGCGCTATCGTTGATTTCGCCCATCGTCGTGACGACGCGCGAAACGACGTCGCCGCAGGTCGAGGCGATTTCCGACGCGTTGTCGGCGAGCGAGCTCGCCTGCTTGGCGTTGTCCGCGTTTTGCTTCACGGTCGACGTGAGCTCTTCCATGCTGGTCGCCGTCCGTTCGAGCGAAACGGCCTGCATTTCCGTGCGCTGCGACAGATCGAGGTTGCCCATCGAAATCTCGCTGGCGGCCGAGGAGATCGCCTCGGCGCTCGCCGCAATTTCGCCGACGGTCGCCGCCAAGCCCGTTTGCATCTCGGCAAGCGCGTACAGCATGCTCGAGTTGTCCTTCTTCGCGAGTTGGATGTCGTTGGACAGATCGCCGGATGCGATGTGGCTCGCGATGTCCTTGGCATAGCCGGGTTCGCCGCCGAGCTGGCGTGTGAGCCGTCTCAAGACGGCTTCGCTGACGACGAAGGCAAGCACGATCAGCCCGGCCGTCATCGCCGCCATCATGACGAACGACGATTTGAAGATGAACGCCGATGCGGTGATCGTGGCCTTCGCTTCGGTGCCGCGGCGCGTGACGAGATCGTCGACGAGCTTTTCGAGCTTGCCCGTTTCGACGAGCAGCGACACGTCCTGCATGCCGACTTGCCAATTCATCTGCGACAAATCGAGCGACTGCGCCTTCACGAGCGTGACGAAATCGCGCAGGTGGCCGGCCCAGGCGTCGACGGCCGACGAGAGTTTCTTCTGCTCGGCCAGCGCGTCGCCGTCGGATGCGTCGGTATATTGCTGCAGCGTCGCCACTTCGCCATTGATGGCGGAGAGTCCCTTATCGATTTCGGCGCCAAGCTCGTCGCGCTCCTTGGCCGTCGTGGCCGTCAGCAGCGTTTTCTGCGCCCGGCTGGCGCGCAAGACGTTCGCGCGCACTTCTTCGGCCGCGCGGCTCGCGACGTGGCCCTGTTCGTAGATCGATTTGATCGAGCCGTTCAAGCGCTCGATCTGCGTGAGCGAGAACACGCCGATGACGAGCGTGCCGACGAGCATGACGGCGAACGCGAGACGCAGCGACGCCTTCACCGACAAACCGCTCAACCTGCTCTTCGCCGCGCGCTTGCGCGACCGGCCGCCGGCCCCCGTGCCGTCCGGAACGAACCCCGCGCCCGAACGTCTGCCCAGCGATACTGCCTTCATATGTCTTCCCCTTCTTATCACTTGCCGCCATGGGTAAAGCGGCAAAAGCCTTGTGTGCCTTCTCGGATCAACGGCATCGGGCCCCTCCTTCTTTAGCCGGCGGCGATCGATGTATACCCGGTGTGGCGGCTCGTGGCACGCCGAGGGCTTTATACCTCGCCAAAAAGACGGTACGGCGACATGCGATGGAGCGGGTTTCCCCTGCTTGTCGGCTGCGGCCAAAGGCCGCCTGCCCCGCCGGATTTTCATGCCTTGATCTGTCCCTACCCAGGGTTCTTCGGGCAACGCCGCCGATAGGACCGATTCCATTCGCATGTCTCGTTTGCGACAAAGTTTGTCCGATTATTCATTTCGAGACAAACTACACTCGTACGGTACCAAGTTGAACCGACCCATGACCGGCCCGAGCAGCGACAGCTGCACGCCGGCTGCGCTCCTCTTTTCCTCGACGCCCAAGATGCAATCGACCATCCAAAAAAATTCCTTGGCCGCCCAGCCAAGCACGGCGAGCCCCGTTGCGCGAACGGCGTACTCGGTGCTCGGCGCGATCAGCTTCTCGCACCTGCTCAACGACATGATTCAGTCGCTGATCCTCGCGATCTATCCGATGCTCAAGCAGAGCTTTTCCCTCTCGTTCGCGCAAATCGGCCTGATCACGCTGACTTACCAGATCACCGCGTCCCTGCTGCAGCCGCTCGTCGGCTTTTATACCGATAAGCGCCCGCAGCCGTACTCGTTGCCGGTGGGCATGGGCTTCACGTTGTCAGGGCTCGTGCTGATGTCGATGGCCTCGAGCTTCGGCGTGCTGCTCGTCGCGGCCGCGCTCGTCGGTTGCGGCTCCTCGGTGTTCCATCCGGAATCGTCGCGCGTTGCGCGCATGGCCTCGGGCGGGCGTTATGGGCTCGCGCAGTCGCTGTTCCAAGTAGGCGGCAACGCCGGCTCGTCGCTCGGGCCGCTGCTCGCCGCGCTCATCGTCATTCCGCACGGCCAGCGCAGCATCGCCTGGTTCTCGGTGGCCGCGCTCGTCGCGATCGTCGTGCTGGCCAATATCGGCCGCTGGTATAGCCGCCACCCTGCGACGAAGAAAAAGGCCGTCGCGCACGCAGTGCATCCGTCGCTGTCGAAATCGCGCGTCATCCTCGCGGTCGGCGTGCTCGTGCTGCTCGTTTTTTCGAAGTACTTCTACCTCGCGAGCCTGAACAGCTACTTCACGTTCTATCTCATCGACAAATTCCATCTCTCGGTCCAGGCCGCGCAGATCCACCTGTTCGTGTTCCTCGCCGCCGTGGCCGCGGGCACGATCATCGGCGGCCCGGTCGGCGACCGCATCGGCCGCAAGTACGTGATCTGGGTGTCGATTCTGGGCGTGGCGCCGTTCACGTTGCTGCTGCCCTACGCCAACTTGTTCTGGACGAGCGTGCTGACGGTGATCATCGGCGTCGTGCTGGCCTCCGCCTTCGCGGCCATCATCGTCTACGCACAGGAGCTCATCCCGGGCAACGTCGGCATGGTCGCCGGCCTGTTCTTCGGCTTCGCGTTCGGCCTCGGGGGCGTCGGCGCCGCCGTACTCGGCGATTTGGCCGATGCGACGAGCATCGCATACGTGTACAAGGTGTGCTCGTTCCTGCCGCTGATCGGCATTTTGACGATGTTCCTGCCAAATCTCGAAGGGAAGCGCGCGAACGGTTGATGCGCCGGCGTCGCCAACAAAAAGCGCCGCGGAACCGTGTAAGTTTCCGCGGCGCTTCGTTTTGTGCGGTTCACGCGCACCGTGCGACGAAACGACTGCCCGACGCGCCCACGACCGGCTGTAAGCCGCCGTCTCCCGTTATCTCGTTGGGCCGTTTACGCCTGCGCGTACGCCATCAAGAACCTGCGCAATACGCCCGACGAATAAGCGGCAGCGATATCAGTCAGAAAGTTCGTAAACGAAGCCGTTGCATGATCGTCGGCCGTATCCGAGATCGTGCGCACGATCGCGCACGGCACCTCATGCTCGTAACAGACTTGCGCGATTGCCGCCCCTTCCATTTCGACGGCCATGGCCTCGGGTAGCGCCTGAGCCAGCGCACGCACCTCATCCGCGCTAGACACGAAGCGGTCGCCGCTGATGATCAGGCCCCGGTGCACGCGCGGTTGCCCGAGCCCGAAGCGAGTCGCAAGCGCCGGACCCTCCTCGGCCACGAAGCGGTCGCAGGCAGCGGCGAGCGCTTCGGCCAACGGCGCGTGCGCGGGAAAGTGCGTCAGGTCGAGCAGCGGCACCTCATAACGCGGAAACAGCGGCGAGGCATCCAGATCGTGTTGCAACAGCGCATCCGCAACGACGATATCCCCTACGCGCACGCCCAGCCCAACGCCACCTGCCACGCCCGTGAAGACCATTGCGTCGACGCCGAACACGTGAATCAGCGCACTCGCGCTGGCTGCGGCCGCGACCTTGCCGACACGAGCCAACGTCACGACGCACGGCACGCCATGCACCGCGCCCACGTGGTAATCGCGCCGCCCGAGCGTGACCGTGCGCATCTCGCCTTCCGCGCGCATCTGTTCGACGAGATCGCCGAGTTCCTGCGGCAGCGCCGCCAACACGCCGAGGGGCCGCGCCCCGACGCGACCGCCGCTCGCAGCGTTGTAGCTGTCGTTGTCCGTGCTCATCGGATGGTGCTCGAGAATAGGTTGGTTTTCGTCACTCGACGACTTGCAGCTTGGCGACCGATAGCGCCAGCCACTTCTCGCCATGCCGCTTGAAGCGCACCTGCGCGCGCGCATCGGCGCCGGCGCCTTCGAGCGCCGTAATCGCGCCTTCGCCGAATTTCGTATGAAACACCTGCTGCCCCACACGAAAGCCCGTATCGGCCGCACGCTGCTCGTTGGCGAACGCCGGTAGCGGGGCGGCCTGGAAGTTGGCCGATACGCCGCCGCGATCGGGCCGAGCGAACCAGTCCCGATTCCATGCGGCCTGCTCGGCACGCCCGCCCCAGCGCGATCCCGCTTCGACCTTCGGCGTCAGCCACTTGAGCGTCGCCTCCGGCAATTCGTCGAAGAAACGCGAACGTACGTTGTAGCGCGTCTGGCCATGCAGCATGCGGCTCTGCGCAAACGACAAATACAACCGCTCTTTTGCACGCGTAATGGCCACGTACATGAGGCGACGCTCTTCCTCGAGCCCGTCGGCTTCCGTCGCGCTGTTTTCGTGCGGGAACAGCCCTTCTTCGAGCCCCGTGATGAACACCGCCGTGAACTCGAGGCCTTTCGCCGCATGCACGGTCATGAGCTGCACGGCATCCTGCCCCGCTTGCGCTTGGCTTTCGCCCGCTTCGAGGGAAGCATGCGACAAGAAACCGGCGAGCGGGGTCATCGTATCGGGGTTTTGCGCCGGATCGGAAAGGCTCGCCGCGTCGAGCACCACGGTTTCGTCCTGCGCCGACGCGCCAGCCAGCTCGGGCGCCTTCGTTGCGCCCGGCGCGAGGCGGATCGAGCGCGCGGGCGTATCGAGCCCGTACCCCTCTTCGCTGACGAACGCCGTCGCGGCGTTGACGAGTTCCTGCAAGTTTTCCAGACGATCCTGACCTTCGCGCTCGTTCTGATAGAAATCGGCCAAGCCGCTCGCCCGCACGACGTATTCGACTGTCTCGGGCAAGCTCATGCGCTCGGTTTCCGCGCGCATCTTGGCGACGAGATTCGCGAACGCCCCCAGACTGGTGCCCGCCTTGCCGGTCACATACGGTATGGCCGCCGCCATGGAGCAGCCGTACAGACGCGCCGCATCGGTCAACTGCTCGATCGAGCGCGCGCCGATCCCGCGCGTGGGGAAGTTGACGACGCGCGCGAACGCCGTGTCGTCGTTGGGATTGTCGATGAGGCGCAAATAAGCGAGCGCGTGCTTGACTTCTTGCCGCTCGAAAAAGCGCAAGCCGCCATAGACGCGATAAGCGATCCCCGCATTGACGAGCGTGTGCTCGATCGTGCGCGACTGCGCGTTGCTTCGATAAAGGATCGCGATCTCGCTGCGGGCGAGGCCGCTGTTGTTCATCAATGCGCGTACTTCCTCGACGACCCAGGCCGCCTCCTGCGAATCGGTGGCCGCTTCGTAGACGCGCACGGGCTCGCCGTGCCCCGCGTCCGTTCGCAGGTTCTTGCCGAGGCGCCGCGAGTTGTGCGCGATGAGCGCGTTCGCCGTATCGAGGATGTAGCCGTGCGAGCGATAGTTCTGCTCGAGCTTGATGAGGTGGCGCACGTTGAATTCGCGCTCGAAGTCGAGCATGTTGCCCACATTCGCGCCGCGAAACGCATAGATGGACTGATCGTCGTCGCCGACCGCGAAGATGGCGTTCGCGTTGCCCGCCAGCAGCTTGAGCCAGGCGTACTGCAGCTTGTTCGTGTCCTGAAACTCGTCGACGAGAATATGCCGGAACCGCGCCTGGTAGTGCGCGCGCAGCGGAGCGTTGTGCGCGAGCAGTTCGTAACAGCGCAGCAGCAGTTCAGGGAAATCGACGACGCCCTCGCGCTGGCACTGCTGCTCGTAAGCGCGATAGAGCTCGACGAATTTCAGGTTGAAGCTGTCGCTCGCATCGACTTGATCGGGGCGCAAGCCCTGCTCTTTCGCGTTGTTGATGAAGTACTGCAGGTTCTTCGGCGGATATTTTTCGTCGTCGACGTTCAGGCCCTTCATCAGCCGCTTGATCGCCGAAAGCTGATCGGCCGTATCGAGAATCTGGAACGTGGCGGGCAGCGCCGCGTCGCGATGGTGGGCGCGCAGCATGCGATTGCACAAGCCGTGAAACGTGCCGATCCACATGCCGCGCGTATCGATCGGCAGCAGCGCCGAGAGCCGGCCCATCATTTCGCGCGCAGCCTTGTTCGTGAAGGTGACGGCAAGCACCGTGGCCGGCGAGGCGAACCCTTGCCGAATCAGCCACGCGATGCGCGTGATCAGCACGCGCGTCTTGCCGCTGCCTGCGCCGGCCAGAATCAGCGCCGGTTCGTTCGGCAGCGTGACGGCCGCGTGTTGTTCGGGGTTCAGGTTGGCGAGCAGTTCGGGCATGGAGAAAGCGGTTCTCTGCGACTTCGGACGGGAGGACAGCGCAGCACGGCCGCATGCGGCAACGCTTCGCGAGCCCATCATTATAAGGCCGGGCGACTGGCGCATCCGCCGTCCCCTTATAATCGACGGTTTCGAGCCCGCGCCCCGGACCCGCTTCGGCGCTCGCGCGGGCCTCGACTACGCGATTTCACATCACCTCAGGCATTTTTCGGCGGATTTCCAACCATGACCGACACCACGCTGGCGAAGAGTTTCGAGCCCCAGACGATCGAGGCCCACTGGGGCCCCGAATGGGAAAAACGCGGATACGCGAAGCCGGCTTTCCAAGCGGGCGCAAAGAACTTCTCGATTCAACTGCCGCCGCCGAACGTCACGGGCACGCTGCACATGGGCCACGCGTTCAACCAGACGATCATGGACGGCCTCGCGCGCTACCACCGCATGCTCGGCGAGAACACGCTCTGGCTGCCCGGCACCGATCACGCCGGCATTGCCACGCAAATCGTCGTCGAGCGCCAACTCGATCAGCAGGGCGTCTCGCGCCACGATCTGGGCCGCACAAAGTTCGTCGAGCGCGTCTGGGAGTGGAAGGAGCAGTCGGGCTCGACGATCACGAACCAGGTGCGGCGCCTGGGCGCTTCCATCGATTGGTCGCGCGAATACTTCACGATGGACGAAAAAATGTCCCGCGTCGTCAGCGACGTCTTCGTGCGCCTCTACGAACAGGGCCTGATTTACCGCGGCAAGCGGCTCGTGAACTGGGATCCGGTGTTGATGACGGCCGTCTCCGATCTCGAAGTGGCCAGCGAGGAAGAAAGCGGCCATCTGTGGCACATCCGCTATCCGCTCGCGGACGGCAGCGGTCATTTGACGGTCGCCACGACGCGCCCCGAAACGATGCTCGGCGACGTCGCCGTCATGGTCCACCCCGAGGACGAGCGCTATGCGCACCTGATCGGCAAGCAGGTCAAGCTGCCGCTGACCGACCGGGAAATTCCCGTCATCGCCGACGACTACGTCGAACGCGAGTTCGGCACGGGTGTCGTGAAGGTCACGCCCGCGCACGATTTCAACGACTATCAAGTTGGCCAGCGCCACGGCCTGCCGCAAATCGACATTCTCACGCTCGAGGCGAAGATCAACGACAACGCGCCGGCCGCCTATCGCGGACTCGACCGTTTCGAGGCGCGCAAGCGCGTCGTCGCCGATCTCGACGCGCAGGGCCTCTTGGAATCGGTCAAAGACCATAAGCTGATGGTACCGCGCGGCGACCGCACGGGCGTCGTGCTCGAGCCGATGCTGACCGACCAGTGGTTCGTCGCGATGAGCAAGCCGGCGCCCGAAGGCACGTTCCATCCGGGCAAATCGATCGCGCAGGTCGCGCTCGACGTCGTGCGCAACGGCGAGATCGAATTCGTCCCGGAGAACTGGACGACCACGTATTACCAATGGCTCGAAAACATTCAGGATTGGTGCATCTCGCGCCAACTCTGGTGGGGTCACCAGATCCCGGCCTGGTACGGCGAGAACGGCGAGGTGTTCGTCGCCCGCACCGAAGACGAGGCGCGCGCGCAAGCGCAGTCGCGCGGCTACGCGGGTGCGCTCGTGCGCGACGACGATGTGCTCGACACGTGGTTCTCGTCGGCGCTCGTGCCGTTCTCCTCGCTCGGCTGGCCTAACGAAACCAAGGAACTGGCGGCGTTTCTGCCCTCGTCCGTGCTCGTGACGGGCTTCGACATCATCTTCTTCTGGGTCGCGCGCATGATCATGATGACGACGCACTTCACCGGAAAGGTGCCGTTCGACACCGTCTATGTGCACGGGCTCGTGCGCGACCACGAAGGTCAGAAGATGTCGAAGAGCAAGGGCAACACGCTCGACCCGATCGACATCGTCGACGGCATCGATTTGGAATCGCTCGTCGCCAAGCGCACGACGGGCCTCATGAATCCGAAGCAAGCGGCTTCGATCGAGAAAAAAACCCGAAAAGAATTTCCCGCAGGCATCGCCTCGTTCGGCACCGATGCGCTGCGCTTCACGATGGCCTCGATGGCTACGCTGGGGCGCAACGTCAACTTCGATCTCGCGCGGTGCGAAGGCTATCGCAACTTCTGCAACAAGCTGTGGAATGCGACGCGCTTCGTCCTGATGAATTGCGAAGGACACGACTGCGGCTTTTCGAAGCCCGGCGCCTGCGCGCCCGGCGATTGCGGCCCCGGCGGCTACACCGATTTCTCGCAAGCCGACCGCTGGATCGTCTCGCTGCTGCAGCGCGTGGAGGCGGAAGTGGAAAAGGGTTTCGCCGATTACCGCTTCGACAATGTCGCCAATGCAATCTACAAGTTCGTGTGGGACGAGTACTGCGACTGGTATGTCGAACTCGCGAAAGTGCAGATCCAAAACGGCACGCCGGAGCAGCAACGCGCGACGCGCCGCACGCTGTTACGTGTGCTCGAAACGGTGCTGCGCCTCGCGCATCCGATCATTCCGTTCATCACGGAAGCGCTCTGGCAAAAGGTGGCGCCGTTGACCGACGCGTATCCGCAGGGCGCGGCGAGCGGCGAAGCCTCGATCATGACGCAACGTTACCCGCAAGCGGAAGAGAAAAAAATCGACGAAAAAGCCGAGCGCTGGGCCGCCGATCTCAAGTCCGCAATCGACGCTTGCAGAAATTTACGCGGTGAAATGAACCTATCGCCGGCAACGAAGGTCCCTTTGCTGGTGCACGGCGACGCAGGCCAATGGCAGACGTTCGCACCTTACGCACAAGCGCTCGGGCGTTTGTCGGAAGTGCGCATCATGGCCGACGAAGCCACGCTCGACGCGCAGTCTCAAGGCGCGCCGATTGCGATCGTCGGTGGCGATAAGCTCGCGTTGCTCGTTGAAATCGATGCGGCGGCAGAGCGCGAGCGACTGGGCAAGGAAATTGCTCGACTCGACGCGGAAATCGCCAAGTGCTCGGCGAAGCTGGAAAACCAGGCTTTTGTCGCAAAAGCACCGGCTGCCGTCGTAGAGCAAGAGCAGAAAAGGCTGTCACAATACCGGGACACCATTGCCAAGCTCAGCGCGCAACTCGCGCGTCTGCCGGCGTAACAGCGTTCAACGGGCACGTGGTCCCACCAGTACTCGAGAATTAAGGTAATGCCATGCTAAAAGTCACCAAGGCTGTCTTTCCGGTTGCGGGCCTCGGCACGCGATTTCTTCCCGCTACGAAGGCCAGCCCCAAGGAAATGCTGCCGATCGTCGACAAGCCGCTGATCCAGTACGCCGTCGAGGAAGCGATGGCTGCCGGCATCACCGAGATGATCTTCGTCACGGGCCGCAGCAAGCGCGCCATCGAAGACCACTTCGACAAGTCGTACGAAATCGAAGCGGAGCTCGAAGCGCGCGGAAAAGAAAAGCTGCTCGAACTCGTGCGCAGCATCAAGCCGAGCCACGTCGATTGTTTTTACGTGCGCCAGCCCGAAGCGCTGGGCTTGGGGCATGCGGTGCTGTGCGCCGAGAAACTCGTCGGCGACAACCCGTTCGCCGTCATCCTCGCCGATGACTTGCTCTACGCCGAGCCGCCTGTCATGAAGCAGATGATCGATGTCTTCGACCACTATCACAGCTCGGTGATCGGCGTCGAAGAGATCCCGCCGCAAGAGACGCGCTCGTACGGCATCGTCGACGGCAAGGAATGGGAAGACGCGATCATCAAGATGTCGGGCATCGTCGAAAAGCCGGCGCCGGAAGTGGCGCCTTCGAACCTTGGCGTCGTGGGCCGCTATGTGCTCAAGCCGCGCATCTTCGATCACCTGCGCGCGCTCCAGCCCGGTGCGGGCGGCGAAATTCAACTGACCGACGGCATCATGTCGCTGCTTGGCGACGAGCAAGTGCTCGCGTACAAATACCACGGCACGCGCTTCGATTGCGGCAGCAAGCTCGGCTATTTGAAGGCGACCGTCGAGTTTGCGTTGCGCCATCCCGAAGTGGCCGAGGAATTCGAGCACTATCTGCGCACGCGTTCGCCGGTGATGGATAGCTGACGAGCGATCGCGGGGCCTCCGCTCGCGCTGATTCGCGTCTGCGCTGGGGCGTCTGCCGAGGCGAGCGGCCCATTCGACAGTCTGGCGGGAACGTTTAACGTTCCCGCTTTTTTTTGCGCGGGACTCAGGCGTTCGGGCCTGCCCGAAACGAAAACTAGAAGCGATAGGTCACGCCGACCTTCACGACCGGATAGAAGCGATAGCGATCGACCTTGTCGCGCAATTGCTGCTCTTCGGCGTCGACGTTCGCCTGCCCCGCTTCGGCTACGATTGCGGGCGGCACGTCGAAGTCCAGATGCGGGCGGCCGTAAGCGACGCCTGCATCGAAAAAGAGCCCCCACCCTCGCGTCGCGCGCGGCGAATGGCCGAAACCGATGCCGAGATACGGGCGCACGGTCGGATAGCTGGCCTTCGCGTGAATCGTTTGGCCGAGCGACGAATACGTGCGT
Organism: Trinickia sp.; assembly: GCA_036384755.1. GTDB lineage: Bacteria > Pseudomonadota > Gammaproteobacteria > Burkholderiales > Burkholderiaceae > Trinickia. The sequence goes on from DASVLS010000073.1 coordinate 37,770, forward strand.
CCGTTGATCGTGTAGGTGCCCGATACGGAGTTCGCGTCGGCATCGATATTGTCGCCGCCGATCAGCAGGCCGGCAGTCAAGCGAAACGGCACATAGCTAGGTGCGGGAAAGAAATCGGCGTAGAGACCGGCGTGGTACAGATTGAGTTTTGCGTGGTAATCCAGGTCGCCTGCGGTGACGTCGTGCGACAGCGCGAAGCCGTTGAATTCGATTCGCGCATTCACCATCGAGCCGAGCACATGGCCGTAGCCGATACCGACACCCTCGGTACCGATCTGCCCATAAACTTCTTGCGAAACCTGCGCATGCGCCGACGAACCGACCGTCAGAACAAAACCCGCGGCAACGGCACCTATCCAATTCCTCATTTTCAATGTCCTTTGACTCGTCAGAACCGGGCAGCGCGTCTCGGCGAACTCGCAACGCGTCACCGAACGCGCACCAGTTCGTGCGCCGGCGTACGGCCAACTCGCAAGCCGATCATCCGAACGGCCACGAACATGCCCCCAGCGGGTTTACGGCCGGCTAGGGAGACACTTGAGGAGGGGTGAAGGGAATTGCGAGGAAGACTACCGGCGCCGCATCAAGAAGACGAACGTTTTGTCCTGCGTCGAGCTTTCGACGATTTCGTTGCCGGTCTGCTTGGCGAACGCGGCGAAATCGCGCTGTGAGCCGGGGTCCGTCGCAAGCACCTTCAAGATTTGACCGCTTTGCATATCGGCCAGCGCCTTCTTAGCGCGCAAAATGGGCAGCGGGCAACTCAACCCGCGCGCATCGACTTCTTTGTGAATATCCATCGTCAATCGGCCTTTCGTTGCAGCGCTGGGCCCAGGTTCCCCGCATCGGCCGATCGGCGGCCGGCGCGCAAGCACTCGCGCGAAGAAACAAATTCTACCGTAGCGCAGGGAGCGTCGCCCGCCAGCAGCGCTAGCAACACTGAAA
>DASVLS010000074.1:0-16268 GCA_036384755.1 Trinickia sp.
GCCGCGTTTCGTTTTTGGCGGCGATCTAAGATCTAACGCATGCCGCGAGACATCGCGTCGTCGCGCAACGCGTCGGTGGATACGCGTCTGCCGAAAAGATCATATGAATTCGGATGGATTCACGCCTCCGGGGCTCCGGACGCGGCTCATTCGGATTTCCGGAAACCCGGACGCATCTCGCTTCCGTCAATAAATAAATCGTTAAAAATCAAGGGCTAATACAACAGCTCGCCCTGGCATCGACCTTGCAATCGATGGGCCTCACGAAGGCCGCCTTGGCCTATCGATTAATTCCTATGCTTGGAGACAACGATGCGTCCCCCGAAGAAACCCTTTTATCGAATCCTCTACGTCCAGGTCATTGCGGCGATCGTCGCCGGCGTCCTGCTCGGCCACTTCTCGAGCAGCCTCGCGATCGACATGAAACCGTTCGGGGACGCATTCATCAAGCTCGTGAAGATGGTCATCGGTCCGATCATCTTCTGCACGGTCGTCACCGGCATCGCCGGCATGCAAGACATGAAGAAGGTCGGCCGCGTCGGCGGCAAGGCGCTGCTCTACTTCGAAGTCATTTCCACGTTCGCGCTATTGCTCGGCCTGATCGCCACGCACGTGCTCAAGCCCGGCGCGGGCTTCAACGTCGACGTCAACACGCTCGACGGCAAAGCCGTGGCTTCGTATGCGGCGAAGGCGCACGGCCAGAGCGTCGTCGACTTCTTCATGCACATCATTCCGCATACGCTCTTCGATGCTTTCGCGCAGGGTGAGATTCTGCAGATCCTGCTGATCGCGCTGCTGTTCGGCAGCGTGCTCGCGACGATCGGCGAACGCGGCAAGCCCGTCACCGATTTCATCGAGAGCGTTTCGCACGTGTTGTTCGGCATCGTGCGCATCGTGACGAAGCTCGCACCGATCGGCGCGTTCGGCGCCATGGCCTTCACGATCGGCAAGTACGGTCTCGGCTCGTTGTTGCCGCTCATGAAGCTGATCGGCACGTTCTACCTGACCGCGATCGTCTTCGTGCTCGTCGTGCTCGGCACCGTCGCCCGCCTCGTCGGCTTCAACATCGTGCGCTTTATCGGCTACATCAAGGAAGAGATGCTGATCGTGCTCGGCACGAGCTCGTCCGAAGCCGCGCTGCCCCAGTTGATGGGCAAGCTCGAAAACCTCGGATGTTCGCGCTCGGTCGTCGGCCTCGTCGTTCCCACGGGCTACTCGTTCAATCTCGACGGCACGAACATCTACATGACGATGGCCGTCCTGTTTATCGCGCAAGCGACGAATACCGACCTCACGCTGGCGCAGCAACTGACGCTCATCGCAGTCGCCATGCTGACGTCCAAGGGTGCGAGCGGCGTGACGGGCGCGGGCTTCATCACGCTTGCGGCGACGCTGGCCGTCGTGCCGACGATCCCGCTTTCGGGCATGGTGCTGATCCTCGGCATCGATCGCTTCATGAGCGAGTGCCGCGCGTTGACGAACATCGTCGGCAACGGTGTGGCCGCGGTCGTCATCTCCGCGTGGGAGAAAGAACTCGATCGTTCGAAGCTGCGTGCGGCGCTTGGCCGTGGTGCGGTCGCCCTCGAAGCCGAAGCGCAAACGAAGACCGCCGGCGTCTGACCCGGCCCGGGCAGAAGCGAGCGCGGCCGGCTGTGCCACAATAGGCCTTACGTTTCTGCCCGGAATCCGCCCCCCGTGACGCGTCGTCTCATCGTCGTCCTCGCGCTCGCCGCGACGCTCGTCCTGGTTTGCGCCGCCACTTGGCGCATCGCTTGGCGGCGCGGGGTCGACGCTCTGCAGCAGCAAGCCGCCGTGCGGGGCGACCGCACGGTCAGAGCGCTCGGCGATACGCTCGAGCGCTACGAATCGCTGTCCTACCTCATCGCGAGCCACCCCGTCGTGGGCGAAGCGCTCGAAACGGGCCAGCCCGAAGCGATCGCACGCGCCAACCGCTATCTCGAAGATGCGAATGCGCACGCCCATGCCGACGTCGCCTACATCATCCGCGCCGACGGACTTTGCCTCGCGGCGAGCAATTGGAACCGCAAGGACAGCTTCGTCGGCGCGCAGTACCGGTTCCGCCCTTACTTCGTCGATGCCATGCGCGCGCGCGTCGGCCGGTTCTTCGGTATCGGGACCGTATCGCACGTGCCCGGTTATTACATCTCGCAGCCGGTCTATCGCAGCGGCCGCATCGTCGGCGCCGCCGTCCTCAAACTCAACCTCGAATGGTTTCCGGGCACCGACGCGAACGAGCCGCTCTTCGTCGTCGACAAGCATGGTGTGATCTTCCTCTCCTCGGTGCGTGCCTGGAAATACCGGGCCGTGCGCGACCTGCCAAGCTCCGCGGCGGCAGCGATCGAAGAAGCGCGTCAGTATGCGCAGGAGCCCATCACGACGCTTCCGATCAAACGCGTTCGGGCGCTCGATTCGCCCGACGCGCAGATCGTCCGCGTCGGCGAACGGCGTTTTTCTCCGTATTACTTGTTGACGCAGCGCACGGTCGGCGCACCTCAGTGGCAACTGATGACGCTTGCGCCCGTTCAGTCCGCGCTCGACGACGCGCGCAACACCACGATCGCCGTGGGCTCCGGTTTCGTTTCGCTCTGCTTGCTCGGCTTCTATTGGCGCATGCGGCGGGCTCGCCTGCGGGACATCATGAAAGGCCGCGCACTGCTGCAAAAGGCCTATGCCGAATTGAATCAACGTGTCGAAGAGCGTACCGCCGATCTATCGGCCGCCAATGCCCAACTGCAGACCGAGGTCGCCGAGCGCACGCGCGCGGAAACGGAGTTGCGCGCGGCGCACGAGGAACTCCTGCAGACGAGCAAGCTGGCCGCGCTGGGCCAAATGGCCGCCGGCATCACGCACGAACTGAATCAACCGCTCGCGGCGCTGCGCACGTTTTCGGACAATACGCGTGTGCTGATCGAGCGCGGCGCGTTGACCGACGCGCGAGACAACCTCGAAGCGATCGGCGAGTTGACCGATCGCATGGGGAAAATCACGAATCAGTTGAAGCTGTTCGTCGGACGCGCGCAGCCGCACAATGCGCGCTCGCCCGTCGCACGGGCGCTGCGCAACGCATTGCATCTGCTGCAAAAGCGGCTTCAGCGCGTGTCGGTCGACGTCCGCCTGTGCGAACGTCCGACATTGCCCGATCCTCAAGCGTCCCAAGCGATCAGCGAGGCGAACGGCTATCGGCCGATGGATGTCGCCGCGGAGCATCCGTCGCTCGTCGCCTACTGCGACGATCTGCGGCTCGAGCAAGCGCTCATCAATTTGATCGGCAACGCGCTCGATGCGTTGGAGACGGTTGCCGCGCCGCGTTTGATCGTCAGCCTCGACGTGGCCAACGACGCGCTGGCCATCACGGTGCGCGACAACGGTCCGGGCATTGCCCCCGACGTCCTGCCTCGGTTGTTCGAGCCGTTCTTCACGACGAAGGAAACGGGCAAGGGGCTTGGCCTCGGCTTGGCGATCGTGTCGTCGATCGCGCGCGATTGCGGCGGATCGCTTGCCGCGCGCAACGAAACGGACGGCGGGGCGGCCTTCGTGCTCACGCTGCGGCGAGCGGCGACGGCCCCTAACTTGATTGCTCATTCGATATGAACGCGACCACGACGGACAACCCTCAGGTGATCTTCATCGAAGACGACGAGCTCGTGCGTCGCGCCAGCGTGCAGAGCTTGCAGCTTGCCGGCTTTGCCGTCGCCGGATATGGATCGGTGGAAGCGGCGATGAACGGCTTGGGCTCGCTCGACGACGCATTCGGCGGCGTCATCGTTAGCGACGTCCGCCTGCCCGGTGCGAGCGGCCTCGACCTGCTGGCGCAATGCCGCGAGCGTGCGCCGGAAGTGCCGGTCATCTTGGTGACGGGGCACGGCGATATTTCGATGGCAGTGCAGGCGATGCGAGACGGCGCCTACGATTTCGTCGAAAAGCCGTTTGCGGCGGAGCGTCTCGTCGATACCGTGCGGCGAGCGCTGGAGCGCCGAAGGCTCGTGCTGGAGAACGAGGCGCTGCGACGCGAATTGGCGACGCGCGACGCGCTCGTGCCGCGCATCATCGGGCGCAGCGCGGCGATCGGAGAGGTGCGCCGGCTCATTGCCAACATCGCGCCGACCGACGCGGCGGTGCTGATCGTCGGCGATACCGGGACCGGCAAAGAGCTCGTCGCGCGCAGCCTGCACGAGCTATCGCCGCGTCAGGACAAGCCGTTCGTCGCGGTCAATTGCGGGGCGCTGCCCGAATCGATGTTCGAGTCGGAAATGTTCGGCTACGAGCCCGGCGCATTCACCGGTGCGGCAAAACGCCGCATCGGGAAACTCGAATACGCTTCGGGCGGCACGGTATTTCTCGACGAGATCGAAAGCATGCCGCTGGCGCTGCAGGTGAAGTTGCTGCGCGTCCTGCAGGAGGGCGTGCTCGAGCGACTCGGGTCGAACCAGCCCGTGCGCGTCGATTTGCGGGTCGTCGCGGCGGCTAAGGGCGACATGCAGGCGCTTGTTGCATCGGGCGCGTTTCGGCGCGATCTGTTCTATCGGCTCAATGTCGTGACGCTCGAATTGCCGCCGTTGGCTGAGCGGCGGGAAGACATCGTGCCGTTGATCGAGCATTTCGTCCTCGACGCCGCAGTGCGCTACGACCGGCCTGCGCCGATGCTGACGGCGCGGCAACGCGCCGACCTCATGGCGCGCGATTGGCCCGGCAACGTGCGCGAGTTGCGCAACGCGGCCGATCGGCTCGTACTGGGCATCGAGCGCGCCTCGGGCGGCGAGCCGAGCGCGGGGGCGGGGGCATGTTCGTTGAAGGAGCGGGTCGAGCAGTTCGAGCGAGCGGCGATCGCCCAGGCGCTCGAGCAGCACGACGGCGCCGTTTCCGCCGCGGCCGACGAATTGCAGATCGGCAAGGCGACGCTCTACGAGAAGATCAAGCGGTATGGGCTCGCGGAACGCGGCGAGCCTCGGAAGGAAGGGGGGTGAATCCTTAGCGGCTTTGCTTTGCTTTGCGTCGCCGAGCAAGCAAGGCGATGCGATGCGATGCGAGCGCTATGCGCGCTCGACGTGGGCTCAAGGCTCAAGGCTCAAGCGGAGCCGAGCGCCTTTTGCAGCAATTGATCGAGTTCCGCGAACTGCGGCGCGCCGACGTAGCGCTTGAGGATCGTGCCGTTCTTGTCGACGACGAACGTCGTCGGCGTCATTTGAACGTTGCCGAACACCTTGGCGGCGCTGCCGTCGTCCATCGCCACCTTGAACGGCAACCGGCGCGTCTGCGTGTAATTGACAACGTACATCGGCGCGTCGTACTTCATTGCGACGGCGACGAATTCGAGACCGCGGCCTTTGAAGCGGTTGTAGGTGTCGACCATCTGCGGCATCTCTTTGATGCACGTTTCGCAGTCGGTCGCCCAGAAGTTGACGAGGTAGACCTTGCCCTTCAGGTCGGACGTGGACAGCTTTTGTCCCGACAGCAGCGTGAACGTCGCGTCCGGCACGCGCTGGCTGCTGCCGAACGTGAAGTAACCGGCGATCGCGATGGCGGCGGCTGCCGCGGCAAACGCGATATAGCGAACCGGGCCGGCGCGGCGGCCGGGGGAAGCGGGGCTGTGGCTCATGGATACGACCTCGTGCGAATGATCGCGCCGGAGTAGGCGAGACGGCCGAAGGACAGGCGTCGGGCGGCGCGATGCGGCGTCGCTATTTTAGCCCCATTCGCGGCCTGTCGCTGGAGCCGTTGGCGTGAACGGCTTGGGGCGGGCTGGCGAAGTGCAGCCGGCGCAATGGTGCCGGCTCAATCGACGATAATTCGGGTTTCGCCGTTCTTCCGACACAACCGTTTCGTTGCTTATGCGTTTTCCCACCTTCGGTATGGGCGTTCTCCGGCGCCCGCGTTCGCCAAGCCGGTCCGCCCGCCCGACGCTTGCGCTGCCTTCGCGTCCGGTGCTGCGCCTGCCTGCATCCGCGCTGCGTGCGCTCGTGTGCGCTTCGTTGGCCGCCGGCTGTTCCCCCGCCTACAACTGGCGGACCGTGACCGATGCGGGAGAGGGCTACACCATCGAGTTGCCGGCCAAGCCGACTATCGATGAGCGCGGCGTCGACATAGCCGGCGCCACATTGCCGATGCATGTGCGTGCGGCGCGTACGCAAGGCGCCGTTTTCGCGATCGCCGCGATCGACTTGCCGCGGGACGACGCGCCGCTACGCGAAGCGGTGGCTGACGCGCTGCGCAGCGCGCTGGCACGCAATGTCGGCGCCTCCCCCGTCGAGCACGCGATACAAGTGCCGCTCGATGGCGGAGCGGCCGTCCCCGGCGCGGAACTGATCGTCACCGGCAAAGCCGGACAGTCGCGCGATCAACGGACGATCCATGCTTGGATTGTCGGACGCGGGCGCCATGTCTATCAGGCTGCGATCGTGTCCGAGCATACGCCGCCGCAAGAGCAGGTCGAGCAGTTCTTCGGGTCGCTGAAGCTGCAATAGCGTGCTGGCATGCTGGCATGCTGGCATGCTGGCATGCTGGCGCGGACGGTCGCAGCGGCGATTTGTCCGGCCGGTGGGAATCGTCACGCTGCCGCGGAGCTTCCCATCGAAGGTTCCATCGTAAGAAACGAAGCTAATCCCAGGATTTTTAGCGGGTTTTCGAGCTATCCACAGTTCCTGTGGATAACTTTGTTGAGAAGTCTGCGTCTTGGGTCGCAGGAGGCCGTCCGTAGGGCGTTCGGGCATATTGCTTGGATACGCATCAGTTCTAAAAACGAATAAAAATCAAAGACTTGTTGCGTTGTGCTCACGCACCGCCTTCAAACGACCGTTGCGCACCGCAAAACTCGGGTATGTGCATAAGTCAAGTCTTGACAGCGATTTTTTTGCGGTGACGGGCTGCGAATGGGCCTGTATAGGGCTCGCTGACGAGAAAGCGGAAAGAGGCGAGACCTGAGGATTCGGCTACCAACTGGCCCGCTTGAACAAGCCGAGCTGATCCACCCGGAATAGGCGAGCCGGGCGCTGATTGCCAAGCTGATAATCCTCGGTCGCGATGAGAACGCCTGCCTCGTCGACGGCTTCGCCGGGCTGCACGGCGCCCACTTTGATACCCAGCCTGGAACGGAATGTCGCGCGCGTCACCGTTTCGCCGAACACCGCTTCGTAGGTGTGCTGCAGTTGGGTCAAGGTGAATTTCTCGGGGAGCAGCCAGCAAGGCAGCGTGGAATAGCTCGACTTGTTTCGCACGCGCTGCACGGCGGCGCGAATCTGGTCTGCGTGATCGAAGGCCAAAGCTGGAAGACGGTCCACGGGATGAAACTCGAACACCGCCGATCCGGCAGCCAGCAGTTCTTCCAAGGACATGAGCGCGACATAGCCGACGGCCACCGACCAGCCGCGCGGATCTCTAGTGGGGCCGCCGAACGTTTGAACTTGCTCGATATATCGCGGCTTCATAGTCGTTTTCTCGCCGAGCATCCGGCGCACCGCGTCCTCCAGCGATCCGTCCTCGTCGGTATGGACGTAGCCGCCCGGCAGCCCGAGCACGCCGCGGTATGGCGCCTTGTTGCGCTCGTGCAGCGCTACCATCAGCCCCTCTTCCGACAACGTCAGCAGTACGACATCGACGCTCACGTCCGGTTTTTCGTAGCCCTTGTTCATGTAAAGCACCTGCTTCGTTGGACGTGAACAAATATTAGCAAACATAGTTGCAATCATCCACTATGTCGCCTTATACTTGCGTCAAGTTAGTCGTAGTTATCAACTAAGTGGAGAAGCGCGATGTTGACCATCACGGCGGTGACCGTAGCGAAGCCCTTCCTCGAATCGTCGCAGCGGGCGCGCAACCCGGTCGAAGTCAAAGTGGTGAAGTTCCCTGGCGGCGAAATGCACGTCACGGTGCAAACCGGCATCCCGGCTGACGAACTCGAGGTGAAAGCTCACGTCCGGCATGCCGATGCCGTGATGTCGCTGCTGATGACGACCGACGCGCTGCGCCGCGCCTACCCCGGTACGCCGATCGACCTGTATTTGCCTTACGTTCCGTACGCGCGCCAGGACCGCGTCGCCAACCCGGGCGAGTCGCTCAGCATCAAGGTGTTCTGCGACTTGATCAACGCCCAAGGCTATCGCCGCGTCGTGATCGAGGATCCGCACAGCGACGTGACGCCGGCGCTGTTGGACCGCGTCGTGATCGACGACCCGTTGCCGGCGCTGCGCCGTATCGTCGAACGCCTGCGCGGCAGTCATTCGAGCGTGGCCTTGGTCGCGCCGGATGCCGGCGCCCGCAAGCGCGTGCTGAAACTGGCGTCGCAGCTCGATGTGCCGGCCGTGTTTGCCGACAAGGTTCGAGATACCCGGACGGGCGCCATTACGGGGACGCAGGTTCAAGGGGCTCTGCCCGATGGCGCGTTACTCGTGATCGACGACATTTGCGACGGCGGCCGAACCTTCACCGAGCTTGCGCAAGCGCTCCACGCGAAGCAGGGCGGCGATACCACGCGTCGTTCGCTCTACCTCTATGTGACGCACGGAATTTTCAGCAAGGGTCTCGACGCTCTGCTGGAAGGCTATGCCGCCATCTTCACGCGCAACAACTGGACGAGCGATGCCCGCGCCATCCAGGCGTGACCCGACACAACACGAAACGACACCACACCCCGAGGAGCGCTACCATGAACGGACTGATTCCCTTCAATCTCGCCGACTTTTACAAGACTGGCCACCCTTCGATGTATCCGGCAGCGACCACCCGGCTCGTTGCGAACTTCACGCCGCGCTCGGCCAAGTACGCGCCGGTGCTCGATCGGTTCTTCGACGACAAAGTGGTCTGGTTCGGCTTGCAAGGCTTCATCAAGGAATTTTTCCTCGGCGTGTTCCAGCGCGAGTTCTTCGAGGCCCGCAAGGCTGACGCCGTGCGCAAGTACAAGCGCCGCATGGACACTGCGCTCGGCCAAGACGCGGTGCCGGTCGACCGCCTCGAGGCGCTGCACGAGCTCGGCTACCTTCCGCTCGAGCTGCGGGCGCTGCCGGAGGGCGTGCGCGTGAACATCAAAGTGCCGCCGGTAATTTTCATCAACACGCACCCCGAGTTCCCGTGGGTATCGACCTACTTTGAAACGCTGTTCAGCACGGAAATTTGGAAGCCGTCCACCGTGGCGACGATAGCCTTCGAATTCCGTAAGCTGCTGACCTACTTCGCCGCGCAGACCGGTGCGCCGGAGGCGTTCGTCGACTGGCAGGGCCACGATTTTTCGATGCGAGGCATGAGCGGCGTGCACGACGCCATGCGTTGCGGCGTCGGTCACCTGCTCTCTTTTACGGGCACGGATACGATTCCGGCGATCGACTACGCCGAGGACTACTACGGCGCCGACGCGGACACGGAGCTCGTGGGCGGATCGATCCCCGCGTCCGAGCACAGCGTCATGACGCTGCGCATTTTGGCGACGCTCAAGCGGTTGCAGCGCGACGCGGCGAACGTGGGCATGGACGAGAAGGCGCTGCGCCGGCTGGCCGAACGTGAAGTCGTTCGCGAGTTCGTCACGCAAGACTATCCCGCAGGCATGGTGTCGCTGGTGAGCGACTCGTTCGATTACTGGAACGTCATTACCGTCATCGCCAAGGAACTGAAGGCCGACATTTTGGCCCGTCAGCCGAACGCGCTTGGCCAAAGCCGCGTCGTCTTCCGGCCGGACTCCGGCGATCCCGTGCGCATTCTGGCCGGCTACCGCGACGGCGAACTGGAACGCGGCGCCGACGGTGCGCTCGTCAAGATCGACGACAAGTATGTCGTTGCGGCGACGGGTTCGCGCATTACCGAAGCCGAACGCAAGGGTTCCGTCGAGTGCTTGTGGGACATCTACGGCGGCACGCTGACGGATAAGGGCTACAAGATGCTCAACGACAAAGTCGGGCTGATCTACGGCGATTCGATCTCCTTGACGCGCGCGTGGGAGATCTTGTCGCGATTGGCCGAGAAGAACTTTGCCTCGAGCAACGTGGTGTTCGGCATCGGCTCGTATACCTACAACATGCTGTCGCGCGACACCTTCGGCTGGGCGATGAAGGCGATCTACGCCGAGGTCGGCGACGAACAGGTCGATATCTACAAGGATCCGGCCACCGACGACGGCACCAAGAAATCGGCCCGCGGCCTGCTGCGCGTGGAGAAGGAAGGCGACGACTACGTGCTGTACGAGCAGCAGACGCTCGAGCAGTTCGCAGGCGGCGAGCTGAAGCCGGTGTTTCGGAACGGGGAATTGCTGGTGACGACGACGCTCGCCGAAATCCGCGGCCGCCTGAAGGCGTCTTGGAACTGCTCCGAGGCGATGGCCGAGATCGCTTGATTGCGCAGCGGATGCAATCTCGGCGGCGTTTTCCAGTATGGCCGACCGCGCGGATCGCTTGACAGCCGATCGCCACGGTCGCGCCATATTCGAATCGTCTAGCTGCCTGCCTTGACGAAGTCCGGGTCGTTGAAGAATCGGCTCAATAACTGCTGAAAAGCCGTCGATGCGCCGCTCGACGCAGCAGGAACCGCGATTGCACCGAGCACGGACGTTCGCCAATGTCCGTCGGCGTGTAGCGTTTTGTCGTAGCGCGTCTGTTCGCCCTGTTGCACGACGAAGCGGGCTGAGACGTGCGCGTGGCCGTCAGCGATCTGTACGCGGAGCAACGTGACCTTGATCGTATCCGCGGCGTTGGCGTCGAAGTTGCCCGAGGTGGACAACTCGCTGCGAATTCCGTCTCTCAGAAACGAACCCCAGGTGGCGCCGTTCGGTGCAGTGAACCGGTACGCTCGCACTTGGCTTTCGACGGCGGAAGGCTCTCCGACAGGATCCACGCGGAAGCGCGCGTTTCGCGGCAGCCGCGATAGCGATTCCTGGTTTGCGAAGCTGCTCTGATAGGGGGGAAGAGGGCTTGCACAACCGGCTAGCACGGTTGCGCTGCCGATGATCGCCAAGACCGTGCTGAGCCGCACGCAGCGGGCAAGTGTTCTAGCCGTCGCGTTCATTGGGCGATGTCCGACGCTTCGTCGATCTCGGCGAGCCCTTTATCGACGACTTGTCTGACGACGGTCGTCACCCCTTCCTTTATCGGAACCGGTGTGAGGCCCATCGGCGCCTTCTCGATGCCCACGGTCGTGTACAGCGCGTGATGCACTTGCTTGCTCACCGGATCGTGTCCCGGCTCCAGGTAGGTGAATGTGCAGACGTAGTTGTCCGTGACTGTCGTGCCGTCGAGGCCAAACGTGAGGCCCGTGACGAAGGCCTTCTGCTTTGAGCGTTCGCCGTCGAGCGGAACGTTATCGATGGAAATCGTGAGCTTGCGGCCCGATGGCACCGGCTCCGCTGTCACCGAACTGAAAAGCCCCGCTTTAGCGACTTCCTCTTGCACGCTCGGTTTGACGGCCATGGTCGCTCGGGAATTAGGAACACCCTTGGTCCTGAATTCGAACAGCAACTGGATCGGCTGCGGATCGTGCGGCTTTTTTAGCGTGGATAAGGGCGTTTCGCCCAGTGTCGGGTCCACGTAGTGCTGCGGCGAGATGCATGCACTGAGCGATACTGCTCCGGTTACGACGCAACCGGCGGCGAGCAGACGAGTCAGTTTGATGGATGTGATGCGCACGACACTACCCCTTCTTACGGTTTGTTGTTGGCGTTGTCTCCGCCGAACGTTAGGTCTCGACGGTCGGCGAAAATGTTCGGGTGTGGCGGGTGTTTTACGGCAACAAATGCGAAATCTTGAGCACTGGACCATTACTGGAACGAGAGTGGCCCGCACACGTCGATGGCGATGGGCATCGCGATGGGGAGAGAAAAGGGGGCGTCGATGAACGAGGCTTTCGTTGGTCGGCGACCCAGCCTTATCGGGGACAGCCGACGCTGGGCGGAATGGCATAGCACGCTATTGAAAGCGGGCGGCCGATCACCCCGCGGGAAACACGCGCCGATATTGAATCGCTTCGGCGAGTTGCGCCGCATTGGGCATGTCGTCGCCGGCAAGATCGGCGATCGAGCGCGCGACCTTGAGGACGCGGTAGTAGGCGCGCGCGGACCAGCCGAATCGCTCGCTTGCTTCACGCAACAAGGTTTCACCGGCCGCATCCAACCGGCAGACGTCATCCGCTTCACGCCCCGTCAAATCCCGATTCGTTTTGCCCTGGCGTCGAATCTGCCGTTCCCTTGCCTGCGCCACGCGCACCGCGATGGCCGCGCTCGGCTCCGCCGTTTCTGCGGCTCGCGCGCTGAGTTCCGTCGGCGTGAGCGCCGGCAATTCGATTTGAATGTCGATGCGATCGACGAGCGGCCCGGAGAGCTTACGCAGATAGCGCGCGGCGATTTCCGGCGTGCAGCGGCACCGCCCGCCGGGATCGCCGCGCCAGCCGCACGGGCACGGATTCATCGCGGCGACGAGCTGGCACGCGGCGGGAAAGTCGACCTGCAGAGCGGCGCGCGAAACGGTGATGCGGCCGACTTCGAGGGGTTCTCGCAGCATTTCGAGGACGTGGCGATCGAATTCCGGCAACTCGTCGAGAAACAGCACGCCGAGGTGCGCGAGCGTGATTTCACCGGGGCGCGGCGGATTGCGGCCGCCGACCAGCGCAGCGGCGCTCGATGAGTGGTGCGGGGCGCGAAACGGCCTTTGGCGCCACTGCGCCGGGGAAAAGCCGAGCGCGCTGGCGGAAAGCAGGGCCGCGGAGCTGAGCGCTTCCTCGTCGGTCATCGGTGGCAGCAAACTTGGCAGGCGCGCGGCCAACATCGACTTGCCCGCGCCGGGCGGGCCGACCATCAAGACGTGGTGGCCTCCGGCCGCCGCCACTTCTAGGGCCCGGCGCGCACCCTGCTGACCGATGACGTCGGCCATGTCGGGTGGCGTTGCGTCTGCTGCGCTGCGTTCCAGCGCAGGGGGGGCAATCGGAGCAAGCCGAGCTTGCGTTTCCCCGCATAGATGCGCGCATAGAGACGGGAGGTCTGCGGCGCCGAATACGGCGACGCCCGGCACGAGCGCCGCTTCTCCCGCGCTTGCCGCCGGCAGATAGAGTTCGGGCGGATCGAGCGGGTCGTCGCAGTCGCGCAGCGACACGCCGGCCGCCTCACCGTCTTGCGCTTGAGTTCGTGATCCGGCGAGAGGCCGTGCCGCACCTCGGCGGCTGCGCGCCGTTCCGCATGCCATGGCGAACGCTCCGCGCATCGGCCGCAAGGCGCCCGTGAGGGAAAGCTCTCCAGCGAACTCGCGCTCGCCCAGCGCCGCGGCCGGAATCTGACTGCTAGCCGCAAGGATCCCGAGCGCAATGGGTAAATCGAAGCGGCCCGACTCCTTCGGCAAATCGGCTGGAGCCAGATTGACGGTGATGCGACGGACGGGAAAGTCGAAGCCGCAGTTCTGCAATGCGGCGCGTACGCGCTCGCGGCTTTCACGCACTTCGAGATCGGGCAAACCGACGATCGAAAACGACGGCAGCCCATTGGCCAGATGGACTTCGACGGTGACTTCGGGCGCGCGGCCGGAAGCGGGCGCGCGCGAGCGCACCACGGCTAGCGACATGGATTCTCCTGCAAGCTGGGCGGGTGAGCACTGTAGCGCAGGGGTCGTAGCGCCCACTAGCGTTGAGCCGCAGCGTTAGCCGTTCGGTCTAGCGAACGCGTGTTTCGTTCTAAGAGCGGGTGCGCTTCAGGCGAGCAAGGAGACCGAGACACCCGGCCATCTCCTTTCTCTAAATTAGTATTACTTTTCTCAAAACCTTCACACACGCCCCCTACCATCCGGTGTTTTCCCGCACTGAAACACATTGGGGGTATCTCGTGTCTGCATCATTGGGCATTCAAATTCGTGCGTTTGCGGCAGCAGCGTGCTTATCTTTCCTTGCCGCCGCGTGCGGTGGCGATCCTTCCGGCGTCGACGTTCCGGCTGCGCCCGCCGATCCGGGCTTTGTCGATAGCGCGCCGGCGCCGGCGGTGGCCGCATTCGTCGACACCTACGCGACCAATCAACGTGGCGACGCGCGTTACGCCACGATGAGCACCAACGCGGGCGTGCGTGTGCTCGCGGGCTTTCGCACGCTCTGGCAGCCTCTGACCGATATCGTCGACGCGGGCGTCTCCGCCCCTGCCGTCGATGGCTTTCCGGCCGTCGTGACATCGACGTGGACGGGCATACCGACCGGCGGCACGCAGAACGGCACCGCGTTGAACCCCACGGTACTGAACGCGAACGTGCAATACGTCATCGACGCAACGACGGCGCGCACGGCCGCGCAAGCGCAAGCCGCCTACTACGACGATCGTCGCGGCAAGGGTTACAGCGTATCCGACGGCATGGGGCCACTTACGAGCGCCTGGCGCGCAGCGGCGCAGCAGACGACGAGCATCACGTCGATCCCCGCCGACGCGACAACCACGCTGTACAACGACAGCGGCAACAACACGGGCGTCGGGAGCTCGTCGAACGCGACCTTCGGCAAAGTCGTCGATCTGATCAACGCCGTGGGGGCGAATGCGTCGACCGAGCCGGCAAAGCGCTTCTACAAGTACGAGCGCCCCTATCGTTGGAGCAGCAGCGTCGTGGTGGCGCCGACGCTCGTGCCGGCCGAGAGCTCGACGCCAGCGACCGACGGCGGCTTCCCGAGCGGCCACTCGGCCGAAGGGGTGCGCGATGCGCTGGCGATGGCCTATTTGGTCCCAGAGCGCTTTCAAGAAATGCTGAGCCGCGGCCTCGAGCTCGGCGAAAACCGGATTCTCGCCGGCATGCATTCGCCCCTGGACGTGATCGGCGGCCGGGTGCTCGGCGAGGCTTCGGCTGCCGCGAACCTCGTCGCCCCGGCCAACGCCACGTTGAAGCAGGCGGCCTTCGCCCAAGCGCATAGCGCGCTCTACGCGGCCACGAACACCGATGCGTCCACCTTCGCCACCTACGCGCATTCGGGCTCGGCCGCGACTGACCGCTTCGCCGACTACGCGACCAACAAGGCGAACTATCTGCGCCGACTGACCTTCGGTTTCAATCAAATTGCGTCGACGAGCGTGGCGGCCACCGTGCCCAAGGGCGCAGAAGTCTTGCTCGAGACTCGGCTGCCCTATTTGAGTGCGGACCAGCGTCGCGTCGTGCTGAAGACGACCGCGCTGCCATCGGGTTATCCGATGCTCGACGACGCGGAAGGATGGGGGCGCTTGAACCTATTCGCCGCCGCCGACGGCTACGGGCAATTCAACGGCAGCGTGACGATTTCGATGGATGCCTCGCAAGGCGGTTTCAATGCGGCCGACACCTGGCGCAACGACATCGGCGGGACCGGCAAGCTCACGTTCAACGGTACGGGCGCATTGACGCTGGCGGGTGCGAACACCTATTCCGGCGGTACGCAAGTGCAGGGCGGCGTCCTGATCGCCGGATCGGTCCACGCATTCGGGACGGGAGACGTATATGTCAGCGGCGGCACGGTCGCGATCGCGTCGGCGGCGCGCGCTTCGATCGCCGGGAAATATACGCAATTGAAAAACGGCACGCTCGAACTGGACCGAGACGCAGGCGACGCCGGACGCCTCGCAGTGACGGGGCGTGTCACGCTCGCCGGCGGCACGCTGCACGTCAAGTTGGGAACCGGCTTGACGCCTCGGACGGGCGACGTCATCGATCTCATCGATGCGAGCCAAGTGTCCGGCCAATTCGATTCGATCGTGGTCGACGGGCACAAGGCGACGCCGCTGTATCAGCCCTCGGGCGTCGAAGTTCGCATCGACGGCTGACGCGCGTCGCGCAAAGCAACCGCCGGGGTGAAGCAACCTAGGGCCGCCGCGCGGGCGGCCCCGACAATTGGTGCAGACAGCGCGTGGCCACCTCGGGTGTACAGCGGCAACGGCCGACCGGATCGCCGCGCCAGCCGCAGGGGCATGGGTTCATCGCTGCGACGAGCGGGCAGGCGGCCGGGAAGTCGACCTGCAATGCGGCGCGCGTGATTTCACCTGGCTGCGGCGGATTGCGGCCACCGACGAGCGCCTCACTCGAAGAATGATGGGGCGCGCGGAACGGCCGTTGCCGCCACTGCTTCGGCGAGAAGCCGAGTGCGCTGGCCGAAAGCAGGGCGGCCGAGCTGAGCGCCTCGTCGTCCGTCATCGGCGGCAACAGGGCCGGCAGCCGCGCTGCGAGCATCGACTTGCCGGCGCCGGGCGGGCCGACCATGAGGACATTGAGGCCAATTGAGCCTGGGTTTAATTAGTCACATGGATAAGATGTTCGGCGCACCGAAATCGATGGCGATGTTCGTTGTATCGATGATGC
>DASVLS010000075.1:0-2394 GCA_036384755.1 Trinickia sp.
GCCCTGCCGCATAGGATCGTGTTCCAGCCGCGCGAGCTCGACGCCACCAGCGCCATATTCGCATCGAACGCCACGCCGGCTGGACGCTCGAAGGCCGCGCGGTTCTGGATGTATGGATTATGCCCGCTCGCGAAGATCGACGCGCGGGCGAATTCATCGCCGAGCGAAGCGCAGGCTAACCGAGCGCCTTGCGCAGCGACAGCGCGATGACTTGCGCCGCGCGCTCGATTTCGCCAAGGCTCGGACAACTAGGCGCAATGCGCAGATGCCGGTCGCGCGGATCGACCCGGTAAGGAAACGCCGCGCCGGCCGGCGTCAAGACGACGCCGGCTCGCGCCGCAAGTTCGACGGTGCGCTTCGCACATCCGTCGGGCGTGTACAAACTCACGAAGTAGCCGCCGAGCGGCTTCGTCCACGACACTTCGGGCACATCGCTCAACAATGCCCGCAGCGTCGCGTCGAGCGCTTCGAACTTCGGCTGCAGCACAGCGCGATGCCCGTCCATGAGCCGCTCGAGCGTCGCACGGTCGCGCAGATAAGCGACATGCCGCAATTGATTGAGCTTGTCGGATCCGATCGTACGGACCGAAGCATGGCGCTGCCACCAGTCGATATTGGCCCGAGACGACGCCAGAAACGCGACACCGGCGCCCGCGAACGTGACCTTCGAGGTGGAGGCGAAGACGAGCGGACGATCGCGATGGCCCGCCTGCGCGCAAGCCTCGACAATGTCGGGGCTTGCAAGCCGGTCGCCGGTCAAATGGTGGAAGCGGTACGCGTCGTCCCAGAACAAGCGAAAATCGGCCGCGGCTGTCGGCATCTTGGCGAGGCGGGCCACGGTTTCGCTCGAATAGATCGTCCCCGTCGGGTTGCTGTAAAGCGGCGTGCACCAGATGCCCTTGATCGACGGATCGTTCGCCACGAGCGCTTCTACGCGGTCCATGTCCGGCCCGGCATCGTTCATCGGCACTGCGATCATCCGAATGCCGAGCGCTTCGCAAATCGCGAAATGCCGGTCGTAGCCCGGCGTCGGGCAGATGACCGCAACCTCGTTCGCGCACCGCCAAGGCTCGCCTTGCGGCAGGCCGTGCAGCATCGCGAACGCCAGCGCATCGTGCATGAGCGCTAGGCTCGAATTACCGGCTGCCACCACGCGATCGGCCCCGACACCGAGCAGTTCCGCGCCGAGTTCGCGCGCTTCGGGCAAACCGAGCACGTGGCCGTAATTGCGGCAATCGATGCCGTCGCGCGACCGGTAGCCGATCGCCGGCCCGCCGTCGATCAACGCTTGCGAAAGATCGAGCTGTTCGGCCGCGGGCTTGCCGCGCGTCATATCGATCGAAAGGCGCAGCGCTTCGAGTGCTTCGTAAGTGATCGTCATCGTTCGTCTGCTCGTTCAATGTCCAATTTATTCGACCGCTCGAAACCCCGAGCCGGATACGTTCGAACGAGTATGCCGCCGAGCCTGTCTTCAGACAAACGCGTTATATTGAATTTTGACTTCAGTTTTTCTGATGGGATATCGGCCGATGAAAACACTCGATTTGGACGTACTGTCGATGGTCGTGGCGGTCGCCGACGCAGGCAGCTTCGTGCGGGGCGCGGCGCTCGTGCATCGCTCGCAATCAGCCGTGAGCATGCAGATCAAGTCGCTCGAACAGGCGCTCGGCAAGCCGGTCTTCGAGCGGCGCGCGCGCCATGTCGTACCGACACAGGAAGGCCTCGTGCTTGCCGATTACGCTCGGCGCATGCTCGCCCTGCGGGACGAAGCGTGGGCGTCGCTCGTTCATCCCGAGGTCAAGGGGCGTGTCGTCATCGGTGTACCCGACGACTACGCGTCCTCGCTGCTGCCCCCGGTACTGCGCAAGTTTTCGGCAACTTACCCGAAGGTCGAAATGCAGGTGATCGGGCTGCCTAGCCATGCGCTTGCACCGCTCGTGCACGAGAACAAGGTCGACTTGGCTTGCATGACGCGCGTGAAAGGCGTGCGCGGAGAACGCGTTCGGCTCGAGCCGACCGTATGGGCCGGCGCCCCGCGCGGGCCCGCCGTGTGGCGCGAACGCCCGTTGCCGATCGCCGTATTCGCGGCGGGCAGCGTCGCCCGGGAAAACGCCATTCGCGCCCTTAAGCGCGCGAAGATTCCTTATCGGACCTCTTACGAAAGCCCGAGCCTGCTCGGGCTTTTCAGCATGGTGGAAGCGGGGTTGGCCGTGGCGCCGATCGCGCGCTGCGCCGTGCCCGAGCGATTCGCCGAACTCGGGCGGCAGCAGGGCCTGCCGCCGTTGCCGCCGCTCGAAATCGTGCTAGCCCGAAGCGCCCGGTCCAATCGCCCCGAGTGCGACTTTCTGGCGGAGCAGATCCTAGCGGAGCTGAGGAGCTGAGGAGCTGAGGAGC
>DASVLS010000076.1:0-12355 GCA_036384755.1 Trinickia sp.
ATGCCAGCGGTGGAGTGGTACGACCTTCCATCGAATCGGTATGCGGGTGCTTCGTGAGGCTGATATCGCCCGCTATGACGTCGTCCTGGGCCACGACGTTCCCAGGAATCGGCGTGCCGGCGCCGGCCTCGCCCCCGACACCGCCGGCCAGCATCGTTGGCCCCTTCACGAGCAGCGAGCCGGTAACAACGGTTTGACCGGCATCGATCGTTGCGGTGCCGTCGGAGTGAATTGTCGTAGTCCCGCCGACACTGATTTGCGCATTGCCTTTGACCGAGATATTTGCCACGCCCATAGCGGTGACGTCCAGCTCGCCCGTCGAGCGATCATAGGAGAAGCCACCGCCATCACGAAACTGCCAGCCTATCTTGTCACCGGATGCCCAGGGCACCGCGTCGGCCGACGAATAGATCGAGCCGAGCACAGCGCCGTCCTCGAGGTACTCATCCATGAGGCAGCGTACCTGGTCGCCGACGTCCGGTAGCCAATACGCCTTGTCCTGGCCGCTCTTTGGGTAGCACACCGTGAGCCAGTGACTAACGATCCCTACGTCCTCGAAGCTCACGGTGACGGCGCCGGCGTCGACATCCACGTCCGCCACGATGCCGGTCTTGAACCGCACACCGCCCGTCGTCGGGCGCGCGTCATTGCGCTCCATTGGCGGCCTCCCGTACGCGCTTCATCTGCACTTCCGTCTTGTATCCGTCGTCGCGAGCATACCGATGCTTGGACTCGGTGATCAGGTATTTACCGCCTAGCTTGCCGAACCCACTGATTGAAACATTCACGCCCGCGGCGAGCGCAGTGTTGCCGTACAGATCCAACGTCATCTGTGTCTGGTCATCATTCGCACGCTCGAGCGCTGCCTGCGCCTTCAGATTCGCTTGAGTATCGTTCTCCGCCCGTACATTGAGGTTCAGCTCGTCGACGCTGTAGTGGTCATACGCCGAGAGCTTGGCGGACGGATCGGCGACGCGCTTGCGGTGTACGCGCTTTTCCTTGGCATTGTGGCAACTCACCGTGCTGGCCACGTAGATCTCGTGGACCTTGTCGTGGAAGTGGTAACGCGTCACGTCCTGGCGGGTGATCGTCAGCACAGGCGCGCTGGATTTGAGGTCGCTGCGCTTGTAGAACGTCATGACGCCGGCCCGCACCGAGAACTCGTACCCGTACTCGCGCGCGATGCGATCGAGAAATGCCAGGTCGGTTTCGAATGCTTGCGTCACGCGCGTAATGTGGATGGTCGAGATAGTGCCCATGAGCGTCAGCTTATTGCGCCGAGCGACCGTCGCAGCAATAGCCGAGAGCGTGGTGTTTTCATAGGCGCGACCGACACGCGTGCGCACGGCACGCTTGACACCCGCGCCGAGCGCCTTGACCGTCACGACATCGGGCGGGCCTTCGAGATCGATCTCGTCGATCTCGAACGTTCCGCACGGCAGCAACTTCTGGCCTGCATACCCGATCGACACCGTGAGCTGATCGCCGAAGTCGGGATACCAAGCGTTCTGCCAGCGCAGTTCGCTATCTTCGAGCTGGATCTCGACCGAGTCGGCCGCGCCTCCGATCTTGTCGGTGTAGACCAGGCTGATGAGGTATGGGGCAATAGCCGTCGTGATGTTCTTCTCTCGGTACAGGACGACAACGGTGCCGTGGGGCACAACTGAGAATTGAGCATCGGGCACGCCCGACGAAAGCGATGACATGCTCATTGTTTCCAGGGCGGCAGATCGTTTGAAACTTGCTGTGCGTCCTGCTCACCTAGCGTCAGGATCGGGATCAGCAGCACCGTGCCGGCCGGCAGCGTCGGCGTGATGTTGGCGGCCGGATTGGCTTCGATGATAGGTTCGTAGTTGAAAGGATCGCCGTAGTAGTTCCATGCGATCGTGTCCCAGCGCTCGCCTTCGAGCGTGACGTGCCGGATGGCCTGAATGGCTGTCATATCAATTCCTGGTGATGGACGTACTCGTCGGGCGTGGTGTCGCTGCGGCCGTAACAGTACCCGGCGGGTTCATCGCACCGCTCGGCGTGCTCTGCTGCGCCGCGACGGGCTTCTGGCTCGCAGTCTGCGTCGTGGGAACCGGAGGTTGGACGTATTCCTTCAAATCCACGGTGGCTTCGAGGCATATCAAGGTGCCGTCGTCGAACGTCCATCGCGTGGTGAGCGTGCAGCTCGTAAGAACGAACGTGCCCTTGTAGTCGCCGTTTCCCATGAAAAGCGGCGCGCTCGCATGCGAGGCGAGCAGTTGCTCGAGCTTCTGCAACTCCGCTTCGGGATCGCAGTACGACGCATGCAGCAGCACGCGCCATGTAATTTCATCGAGCGAATCGCCCACCCACTGCAGCCGAGGCTTTCCCTCGAGCAGCTTGTGCTCGGCGAACTCTGCGCGCTTGCGCGTCTCGTCGTTGTTGACATATGCAAGGACGGGAAACGACACGTCGCCGAGCAGCATGTACGGCGCAGTATCGATCTGCGATTGCAGCAGATCGTTCATCGCCTGGTCGACGATGGCGGTCACGTTGCCGAGACCGAAACCGCGCGTCGAGCTACCCAAGGCCATCGCGATCGGATCGAACGCCATACGTCAGCCCCCAAACGAAACGCGTCGACGCGACGCGAAGTACCGATCCATTTCGCGCTCGAACTCCGCGCGAGACATGCGCAGCGCCTTATTGACCTGGTCGCCGGCATCGTTGCCGCCATGCACATGCACGGTGGGCGAGAAATAGATCGTCACACCGCCTTGCGATGCGCCTGCAGCCTGTGAGGTGGCCACACCCTGGCCCGAGGCCGGAAGCGGCTTGCGCGCGATCGCCAACGCTGCGTCGATCGCGGCCGACGAAAGGCGTCCTGTCGCACCACGTACGGCCGACACTCGATTGAGGATGCCGATCTCGGTGCCTTGACCGATGTTTTCGCCAAAGCCCATAAACACGCGGCTGGGCGAGTGAATGCCCAGCGTGCTCGCAAACCAGCCCTTGATGTTGTTGCCCAAGCTCGTGATCGCGTTGCGCGCGCTGGCGAACCGACTAGCAATGCCGTTGACTAAACCGTCGATGACGGATGCGCCGAGCTGAAGAAACTTCGTTGGGAGCGAGAGCAGCGCGGCAGTGAGGCGAGCAACCCATTGCAACGCACTGGCGATCGCCGTGCCGACACGCATACCGAGATCATGTGCAGCGTTGCTCGTGTTGTTGACCGGTGTGAAGAGCGCCGAAATCCAATGCCATAGCATTTGTGCGCCGGCTGCGGCAGCATGGAAAATAAAGACCGTTGGTGCGAACACAATGCGCAGCACGGTGCCGAGGGGGCCGAGCGAGTGAAGCAAGCCGACGAAGGCTTGGCCGAGCTGCACAAGAGCGGGCCGCAATATGGCCCAGGCCGGCTGAAAGCCCGCGGACATTCCAGCCCATAGGCCACTGAAAAACGCCTTAATCGGTGACCAGTAGCGCCAGATCAAGAATGCAGCGCCAGCAATCGCTGCGGCAATCCAACCAATCCCAGGAATCGCCAGCAACGAGACGCCGAATGCACGAAGCGCGCTGGTGGCCACCGTCAGTGCGCCCTGCAGGCCACCGCCGGACAAGGTGATCGCCATGAACAGCGATCGCAGACCCGAGGCAACCATAGGAATGCGCGCCCCGAGAAAGATCAGCATATTGCCGAGCCCACGTGCGGCTCCGGCGAGTGCCGAAAGCCCTCCGCCCCCGAGGCGCCCGAGCAACATAATTGGACCGCTTGCGACCTTTGCGAACAGGCCCGCCGTCAGCATGAGCGAGCCGAACGTCGTCAGCACCAACCCTAGACCACCGACGATCACCATCGTCCACTTCGCGAACGTCTGGTGATGGCCAAGCCACTCGCGTGACAGTGCCACGGCGTCGCTCAGCTTCGTGACCATCGGTTCAAGCCATTCGATGGCCGGCTGCGCGAGCGCGGCCAGCGCATTCGTCACGTTGGTCGAAAAAACGGTCCAAATGTTTGCGGCACTTTTCATTGTCAGCGCGATGCGCTGATCGAGGCTTGCCTGGTCGGCCATGCGCTTTTGCGCATCGCGATAGCCGGCGAGACCTTTTTCAGCCAGCAGCTCCGCCACTCGGCCGGCCTCGAGACCGAAGACCCCACCGAACACGTCGAGCACCATCTTGTCGCCGCCGGCCGCCTTCAAACGACTACGCGCCGCTTCGAGTTGGCCGATCATGCTCTCGATGCTCTTGAGGTGCCCCTTCTTGTCGTAGAAATCGAAGTGCACCCCAGCCTTTTGCAAATCCGTGCGCACTTGCCCCTTCATACCTTTCTTGGCCATCTCGATCGCCTCCGGGCCTTTCGACAGCCGCGTGAGGAACGACGAGAAGTTTGTGCCGAAGCTGCTGCCTTGGAAGTTCCAGCCGGCGCCCATGCCTTGTATTGCCAGCAGCTTCTGTGCGTTATCCAGACCGGTCAAGCCCAGCAAGTTCAGCGTCGGCGCCGAATAGGCACTCGCGTAGCGCAACTCTTCGGGCGAGATCCCGAAGGCGAAGCGCGCACGCTGGACTAGGTCGGCCATTTTCGGCAGCTCACTACCGGCGAGGCCATACGCTTCGCGCAGGCGTGCGACCATCATGCCGGCTTCCTCACCGGGCATCTTGAGCACGACCGAGAGGTTTGCCGCAGCATCGTATGCGCCGTCAAGCATCTGTTGCATGGACACGCCCGCGCTCTTGAGTGCGGTGCCAACTTCAGCCACCTGAGCGGTGGTCATGGGCAAACGGCTGTCGATCTGCAACACCTTCTGACGCAGTTGCTCGAAGCCGGCGCCCATCTGGCCCGTCTTATCCAGTGTCGAGACGGCCAGCTCGTTCATGGCCGAATCCATCTCAACGAATGCTTCGATGGGCTTTTCTGCGAGGTGCTTGAACTCTGCGCCGAGCGCGAGCGATGCACCGCCCATGGCGGTCATCTTCGCGGAGATTCGGTCCATCGTGGCGCCGAGCCGCTGCATCGCGTTCGCGCCAGTAATACCGGTTTGTTGCAACGTGCTGCCGAACTGGCGCAGCGGCGTGCTTGCGTTATCGAAGAGGCTGAGCAGGATGCCCAGCTCGAACATATTGGCCATGCGGGCATCCTGTTTGTTGCGGTGCTGCTATTTATTCGCCGCGGCGTCGATCTGTTTGCCGGCCGTCGCGCACCAATCGAGCAATTCGTCGACGGTCAGCTCATCGATCTCACTTGGCGGAAACCGGAACCAACGGGCCAGCAACCCGGCCGTTTCCTGCAGATCTGTCTTCGATACCCATGATCCGTTGAAAAAACGTGTTGATCTGCATGTAGTCCCCCAGATCCATGTCGTCGATATCTTCCGGAACGAGCTGCTCTTCGGAGGCGAGTGCCAGTAGCGCAACTTGTTGATCGACCGGTTCGGTGTGGGCGCGCTGTACCTGCTTGAGATCGCGCACCTTCGGACGACGTAGGTTGATCTCGCTGAGTTCCTTGCCGCTCGCCAGTTTCAGCGGCACAGCCAATTTGAATTTTTCGGTGTGGGTCAGGCTCATAAATCAGGCTCCTAGGTTTTGACGATAGACGGCGAGCTGGTCGACACCGCCCACCTTAAAGATGTTGGCCAGCACGTCCAGCTCGACTACGTCCTGGCCATTGAACTGCTGCTTGATATACGTGCAGGTGTACTCGGACTGAAACTCCGCGTTGTCTTTCGGTTTGAACGTACCCAGCGGCATCTTCTTTGGCGTGACCGTGAGGAACGTCACAAGCGGCAGCTGGGCGCTGCGCCCCTGACTCGTGTATGTATCGACCGACGAGCGGCACTGCAGCGAGACCGGCTGGAACGGATTGCCAAGTGCGAGCCACACAGCCTGGTAATAGCTGTTCCACTTGATCTTGCCTTCGAGCTTGTCGAAGCCCGTCGGCAGCATGATCGAGGCCACCATCCCGACCGCCTTGTGCTCGCTCTCGAGCGCCGTGATGTCCGGTAACTGCACTTCCTCGGCGGAGCCAAGCAGGCTGTTGCCGTTGAGGTAAAGGTTCGCGTTCGTGACGCGGTTCAGTTGGACGCCTGCCATATCAGTTCCCCTGCGTGCTGCCGCTCAGCTTGCTTAAATAGTTGACGTTGATCGTCGCCTCGTAGGTGATGCGCTCTGCCGGAGGCGGCGGCATAAAGTCGTAGCTGAAGGCGATCTGGCCACCCTCGAGCTGCGTGACCGGATTCTTGTTCGGATCGAACCACGCTTTTCCGTCGATGGTGGCGCCTTTGCCCACCAAAGCACGAATGAAGCCGTTCGCCGATTCGAGAATCGTGTCGATGAGCGCGTTGCTCATCGGTGCATCGTTGTATTGCTGCGTGAAGTACTCGAGGCTTTCCTCGATGATGTCCGCCGTTCGCCTCACGCTGATGAACTGCGTCGGCTGCGTCGAGGCCGGGAATGCCGAGGAGCGGTTGCCCCACAGCTTGTATCCCGTTCCATATGAGCTGAACACGGTCGTAATACCGGCCGCGTTCAGCAAATTCGCCTCGCAGTTCGGATCGTTGACCATCGACGTAATCGGCCGCTCGGTACCGAGGATGTTCTGAATCCCCACGTTCGACGGCGACCACCAGTAGCCCTTGTTCTGGTCCTGCTTGGCTTGAATCCCTGCAGCCCGACCCGAGAGCGGGCGTTGCACGTTCGTATTCGTGGTCTCGTCGTAGACCGTTACATACGGATAGCAGAGCACCGTGCGTTCGTCCGACACGTCATAGTTGATCGTGCCCGCCGGACCGCGTGCTTCGATCACCTGCTGCACGGTCATGCCGCTCGGGGCATCCGAGAACTGGATTGCACGAATGCGGTTTGCCATCACGGTGAGTGCGGCCGACACGGATGCTTGCGTCGACCAGACCGGCGCGATCAGTAGCTTCGCGAAGTAGCCGAGGAGCGAATAACCGTCCATGAAGCACTGCATGCCCGTACGCAGTCCCGCGGCGTTCACACCACCGATGATGTCCGCCGCAGTGACCTGCGTCGGGTCGGCGTAGCTATAGCTCGCTTTGAGCTGCGCCAGCGCAGGGATGGCACCCTTTGCGATGCGCGAGACCGTACCGGACAGCGGGTCGAGGGTGTAGTCGGTGCCAGCCGTGTACGTGGTCGTGCCATCGGCACTCTTGATGGCGTACGGAAGCGCCGTGACGACGCCCGGGTGAGCCAGTGTCGCCTGATCGTTGGCACCCAGCGTGATCGCTTCCGCCGGCTCGGCAGAGTTGTGCACAAGCGGGTCGAGCACATTGACGACCTGAACGACCGTCTCGATCTGGTCGTAGACGTCGTTGAGCGCATCGACGATCGTGAAGCCGGCCGCCGCGGGACCGAACTGCGCGAAATCGGTGTCGGCCGCGACTTGCACGATCTGATTGACCGGGCCACCGACCGCGGTCCCGACCAGGCCGACGATGGCGGTCTTCACAAGTTGGACCTGGACGCCACCGACCGTCGTCTCGATCGTCTCGACGCCATGCAAAAAACTAGCTGGCATGGTTTACGCTCCCTTCTGTTGTACGGAGGTTGAGGTGGCTGTCGCGGTCGACGTCGCGGTGCCCGCCGTTGCTGCCGAGGTGCTAGCAGGACTTGTCACCGGCGCAGCATCGGATGCAGACGACATTCCGGCTTCGGTCGTGGCGGCCGGCACCGGCGCCAGCCGCTTGAGCGCGATGAGCGTCTTTACCGGCGGGCAGTCGGGCAAATCGACGGTCTTTCCATTGAAGAGCATCTTTTCGATCTTCTCGCCTTTTTCGCCGCGGATTGTGATGCCGGTCGTCGGGCCGGTGTAAAGGTATTGAGTCATCGTGGACACGTTTAACCCCCTGAATAATTGAATGCAGGTGCGCTGATCGGCACCCCTAACGCCGCATTGCCCGCCTCTAGCCATGGTCCCGGCGCATCATCAGTCGCTTGCAGGACGAGCACCGGTACCGCCACGACAAGCGCATAGGCGAAGACACCCTCGGCGTAATCAACGAACTCATCGCGCAGCGCGAGCGTCACGCCAGAAGATCCTGCAAGACGCCGCCCGCAGACGGCGTTGTATGCCGTGTCGACCATCGCGTAGGCCGCACGCTGATCGCGCAGCGTCCGTGCGCGGAGCGTGATTTCGTACTCCATCGGCGCGTCGTAGTGTGCCGATGACGTGTCCTCGCTATTGAAGCGGCGCCCCTTGTAGATCACGAATACGTCACCTGCACCCGTCAGCCGGTAGGCTTCCGAGCGCGTTGGCCACGACTCGACCTTCAGCCATGGGCGCGTTTCCCCTGGGCTCGTGAATGCAGCGGTCAGTTGAGCCAGCAGCCCGTCTTCGATCTGCTGAATGAGGGGCACGGGCGCTGCTGCCGGCGTGGACATTACCGATTCCTCCGACCGAACGTGTCGGCATGCCGGACGGACGTAATCAACGTCTCACCCACCGACTGCGAAACGTCCGCGGGGAAAGTGGCTTGGCCGGCCAGCAGCTTCGCGTTGATCTGAACATCGCCTTTGCTCAGAAGGCGCAACATCCGTTGCCAACTCTCGTAGCGACGACGCACGTCTTCGACGTCGTCCCGCGGCCGCATCGTTTGCAGCGAGTAAGCGGCAATGTCACAACAAGCGCGCACGAGCAATTGAGGCGATGCGATCGGCGTGCCGATGTCGGCGTCGACGAGCGGCAGCAGGTACCGCACGCCGAGATAGCCATCGATCTCGGCCGATGCGTCATCGAGGGCGCCCTGCAGGCGCGCGAGATCGATCGCCTGATTGGTCGGATCGGTGATCGCGATCAGGTCGTCCGGCACATAGCGCGCCTGCATGTCGTCGATAGTGGCGTAGCTCATGGAGATCTCGGCTCAGCTGCGCCTTACTGCTTCGCGGTCGAATCGGCGCCCGGTGCGTCGTCCGGCACAACCTGATCGATCTGCACCTCCGAGACGGAAAGCCAGGGATCGGATTTGAGCTTTTCGATCTGGGGCTTCGTGAGATCGGCGAGCGCGATATCCGTAGCCTTCTGCTGGAAGACGCGGCCGATCGCGCGGTAGGTCGGTCGACCTGTCATCGGCACGATGCGCAGGCCCGGGACTTTTTTGGTTGCCATGTATCAGCTCCTTTTGGGAATGCCCGCCGCTTACGCGAGGTACGGCGCGACGAGCACCGTAGCGGTGTTGTAGTACGGGTTGCTCGCGCCGTTAGCCAGGCGCTGCGTCTTGATGACTTCGAACGCGGCTTCCTCAAGCTGCGGTGGCACCACGAGCAGCGAAGGATTGACGTTCAGGGACGCGCCGGCATCCGACTTGATGCTCATCATCGACGCGCGAGCGGCCGCGTAACTGTCGGTTGTCAGGGCCTGGGCGCTGCGCTGCGCGAGCTGCCACAGACCGAAACCGACGTTCAAGCGCGCGTCCACGCCGAAAAGCAGTTCCTTCGCCATAAAGTTGCGAAGGTCCTCGGGGCGATTGAGCGCGATGAACTGGTAGTCCTTACGGAACTGCACAATCATCGGCTTGATGGCGCGCGTGTTGTCGATCAGGTACCAAGCCGGTCCTGCGCCGCCTTGGTCGTTTGAGACGGAAACCTCCTTACCCTGCAAGCCGACCGGATGATCGGCCGAGAAGTACGGTTGGCCGTCGTAGCACAGTGCCGTTTCGCCTTGTTTCAGCAGCGAGTAGACGAGCTGGTCGGGGTGCCGTTTCGCGTCCTGTGCGAGTTGCGCGAACATCGGTTTGTAGACGCCGTACTGATCGTCGTCGATCGCATCGCGGTTCACGCCCACCGTGTTCTCGAACGACCGGTTCTTGATCGAGAACCCGTGGAGTGCGAGATTTTGGACCACGCGATCGCCGAGCCACTCGCGGAACATGGTGGTTTGCCCGAGCCACGGGTAGACCGATTCCGAGGTCGTCGATTCGGTGCGCATCGCAAACGTCTCCCACTGCGTGGGCGTTTGCTGGAACCACTCCGAGAAAACCTGGTTGAAGCCAAGCCATAGGGCTTCGTAATTGCCTGCGTTCAGTTCCATCTACTGATCCCTCTATCAGATTTCGATCCAGACATCGCCGCTCGGGTCGATGTCGCACACGGTTCCGGCACGCGCCAGGGCGCCGGCCGCTTTGCTGATCGTCGCGTCGTCCAGCGCGTGCGCCACCGAGCCAATGTCCGCCATGCCGTAGGCGTTCGGCGCTGCATCGTTGGCGAAGCGAAAGCACCCGCGGCGCACTTTGATCGTCACCGCGCCGTTCGCTAGGCCGATCGTGCTCAGGCGCACTTCGGCGACACCTACGACCGTTTGAGTGGCCGCGCCCGTGCACGGGCCAGCGAAGCCCGTGGCGCTATCGATGGCGATTAGCGCGCCCGCGTAGAAAATCTGACCGCCGAGCGCCGCGTAATCGAATGTGACCGCTTCGCGCCGTTGCGTGTCGCGGTCGGACGTTGCTGCCGTCATGGGTTACCCCCGTTGAGTTGCGTTGAGAAATGCGTGACGAACAGTCGCTGTCAGCGCCGAGCGTTCAGTGATTGAGCGAGCTTCTCGGGATCGAGGCCGAGGTTCTTTGCGATCTCGCGCTGGTCGGCCGACAGCCCGGCCGCGCCGGTCTTGCCTGTATCGACGCCGCTGGACTGCATCCCAGCCAGGGCGCCAAGCGGCTGCGCAACCTTCAGGTAGGCCGAGAGCGCCGCGATCGGCTGTGCCGACCAGTACTCCTTCTGCGCGGGCAAGATGCGACCGTCTGCCAGGCCCGCTTCGAGCAGCTCACTACGCTGCTTGTCGTCGTATTGGCGCGAGAGCGCGGCAACCTGGTTCTGCATGGCGACGAACTGATCCATCGGAACGAACTTGGCCGGATCGGGTTGAGCTGCGCTTGCGGCTGCCGTACCGGCGGCAGCCAGCGCGGTCTTTGTGTTTGCGAGTTCGCTCGAAAGCGCAGCCAGGTGAGCGGTCAACGAGAAGCCGGCCGCAGCAGTTGCGCTTTCGCCGATGGTGGCCTTGAGTTTGTCCAAGTGCGCCGCGATTTCTTCGGCGGTGGCAGTCACGGGCAGGTTGAGCAGATGGCGCAACCGCTCGAGTAGTTCGTTCATGGAATTCTCCTGGGTGGGATGAGCTGAGAGTGCCGCGATCGCGCACGCCGCGATGGTGTCCATGCCGTCGATCGCGGGCGTGTTGGTTAGGGCGACATTGATGAGCGAAAGGACTTCGCCCGTTTGCTTGTCGTAGGTGAAAAGCGGCGACGTGTAGCGGTACTCGCGGGCCTCGATCATTTGACGAGCTGCGGGCGTCCATTCGATGCCTGTTGCCCATACACCGTCGTCATTCACTTCGAGCGCGTGAAACCAGCCTGCGGCCGGCGCCGGCTTGCCGTTCTCTGCCGCGCGCAGCTTCTGGTGCTCGTAATCGAAACTGGTCTCGGCCGCTTTGGATGCAATCGTTGCAGCCATACGCGTGGCGATCTGCGGCGTCATGTGCCAAGCCGCGACGTCCATGGCGCGGCCATCGTTCGGGCGAAACATCCCCATCGGGAAAATCTGTGCGCGGCCACCGAGCGCCTGTTGCGCGTCGATTGCGCAAGCGGCAACGCCGACATTGGGCGACGAGGAGCGAGTGATCGGTCGAGAGTTCATGCTGCCCACTGTAGCGAGCAGCTCTCTCAATTCAGCAGTAAAGCGTTTTAGTTAATGAAGGGCGCTGTGAAGACCCACGATGAGGGCTCTGCAATTCGCGATGAAGGGGTCGCGCAAGGTGCGAAGAGGCGGGTGTCGCGATGGCCGATTCAGGTTATCCCAGGTGCATCGATTCGAGCAATGCACTTGAGACCGTCTCGTCGATCGACCGAGCGCCCCGGCAAGCCGCGTTAAACGCGTTACGCGGGGCGCTTCGATCGATGCCGCGGCATCGGGTGCAACTCGCCCGGCAAAGCCCTCAGAAGCGCGAAAAGCAGATTCCCCTTTTTAACTATCTCGGAGCATTTGATGGATACCCAGAACGGCAACAGCAACCGCGCCAACGACACGAGCGTGCAAGCGACCGATACGACCAACACGGCGACGCAAGGCTCGGAGCAAGCGTCGACGGCTGCGGATTCGATGGCAACCTCCGGCGCAAGCACGGAGGCTGGCACGACCGCTTCGGGGGAGGCAGGAACCCAAGCGACCCCTTCGGCCAATGGCGCCGATGCCTCGGCTGCTGCTGCGAGTACCACGTCCACGACGGATGCGACGGCTACTGCGAGCAATGCTTCGACGACGAATGGTGACGGTTTGACGGCCGGCAGCTCGAGCGTCGTGGGAAACGCTGGCGATGGCTCGGATACGTCCTCTGCCTCGGCGCAGTCGGAGCAGGATACGGCCACGGCCTCGGATGGTGGTGATG
>DASVLS010000077.1:0-40033 GCA_036384755.1 Trinickia sp.
TGGCGTTTTCTCCATATCGAAAATAGTATGGAGAAAACGCCACATGGTCAAGAGGAATTTATGGATATCGCAGAATTGCTCGACGCAGCGAAGCGGAAACAAGGATCAAACGCAGCAGTAGCAGACAAGCTCGGCTATCACTACACCAAGCTATCGCACTGGCGATCCGGTCGATACAAGCCCGATGCAACAGAGATCATGCTGCTCGCCGAGTTGGCTGGACTGCCGCCGTTCGAGACACTAGCTGAAATCGAATGCCAGCTCGACAGCGACCGCGCGTCGGTATGGCAGCGTGCCCTAGGAAACTTACGCGCCGCAGGTATAGCGGCAGGGGTAGTAATCGGAACAGTGGGAGTAGTAGCGAGCGTCGAACCGCAAAAGGTACAAGCCGCAGAACACAACGAGGAATTGGCGCGCCCGGCTGGGATCGAACCAGCAACCCCTGCCTTCGGAGGGCAGTACTCTATCCATTGAGCTACGGGCGCTTAGACATGTGGCGCGGCTGCGCGATACGATGCGAAATGCGCGGCGCCAAGCAAGACCGAGAGCATACCCGGTTTCGCCAAACGCGTCCACCGCGCCCGCCCGGCGGTGTCTCGGGGCATCCAGCCCCGCCCCCTTTTCGCCCCTCCATCGGCCCGAAGCACACCGAACCGCTAACGCCCCAGCCAAAAATCAGTCAAAAGCCGGGTAAACGCGCCCCCCGCGCCGCCCCTGCCCCGCTCGCCCACGCCAAAACGTTGCGTCTATAATCGACCGTGTTCGATCGAATTAATTAAGTCGTTGCCGACTTAACCGTTTCAGGTCTTTCAAGCTGTTGCCGTCGCGCTGTACCGCTCACCAACAAAACTCCCGGGAGACGAGACAAGCATGAGCGAAGCACCACACGGAGCCCCGATCAAAACGCCCGGCCAGTTGATCGCCGCGGTAATCGCAGCCTTCGCGGTTCCGATCGTCGTCATCATCCTGCTGGCGTACTACGTCAACCAATCGGTTCGAACAGGAGCCGGCACCGACGGCCTAGCCGATGCCGCCGTCGCCAGCCGCATCGCCCCCATCGCCAAGGTCAGCGTGCGCGACGCCAACGCGCCCCATGTCTTCAAGACCGGCGAAGAAGTCTTCAAGGCAGTCTGCACCACCTGTCACACGCCCGGCGCCGCCGGCGCACCCAAGTTCGGCAACAACGCCGATTGGGCGCCACGTATCGCCCAAGGCTACGACACACTGCTGCATAACGCACTGAATGGCAAAAACGCCATGCCCCCGCGCGGCGGCACAAGCCCCGACGATTACAGCGATTTCGAGATCGCCCGCGCCGTCGTCTACATGGCCGATCACTCCGGCGCCTCGTTCCCCGAACCCGCCGCTCCGGCCTCAGGCGCCGCCGCCACGCAAACCGCAGCTGCCGGCGCATCGGTCGCACAAAGCGCAAGCGCCGCTACCGGCGCTGTCAACGACCAAGCAGCGGCAGCAATTGCAGCATTGCCGAGCGCGCCCGCCCCGACGGCTACGTCGAGCGCCGACAAGGAACAGGCTGGCAAAACGCTCTATACGCAAGTCTGTCAGGCCTGCCACGCGGCAGGCGTGCTGGGCGCGCCGAAGTTCGGCAACAAGGCCGACTGGGCGCCGCGGCTCAAGGATCCGATGGACACGATCTATAACTACGCCCTGCACGGCAAGGGCCAGATGCCGCCGAAGGGCGGATCGAATGCGTCCGACGAGGACGTCAAAGCGGCCGTCGATTACATGGTCAACGCCGCCAAGTAAGGCGCAGCGCAGATAACGCGCCCCCTCCGGCCGTATGGACTGGGGGCGCCGCCCCGCTCACGGCTTCTGCAGCAACGCCTTCAAACTCGCCAATCGGTCCTTCGGCGTCATCGGCGCCTCTTCCGGCGTCGGGGGCGGAGCCTCGTCGAGCCCCATCTCGGGAATGAAACGCGAAGGCTCGCACACCACGGTCTCGCGCGCCCGCTTGCGCTTCTTGCACCAATTCAGATGCAAGCTGCGTTGCGCACGGGTAATCGCCACGTACATCAAGCGCCGCTCTTCCTCGATTCGTGCATCGTCGATCGGCTCGTCGTCGGCGCTGCCGCGGTGCGGCATGATGCCCTCTTCCACGCCCACGAGGAACACGTGCGGATACTCCAAGCCCTTCGACGCATGCACGGTCGAAAGCCGCACCGCATCCGGGTCTTCGTCCTTGCCCTCGAGCATCGACATCAAGGCCACGGTCTGAATCAAGCCCAATAGGTTCTTGCCGGTATCGGCCAGGCCGTCCGCGTTGTCAAAGCCGCTCGCTTCACCGTCCTCGGCTTCTTCCGGCTCGGGCTTCGTGCCTTTGCGCTTGAGCCATTCGAGAAACTCGAGCACGTTCTGCCAACGCGATTGCGCCTGCCGTTCGTCGAACGCGTCGTACAGGTAGGCCTCGTAATGGATCGCTTCCATGAGGTCGTCGATCAACGTCGTGGCCGGGTCCTTCGTCGCGCGATCGGCAATCCGCTGCATGAAGTCGCAAAACACGCGCAACGGCTCGACCTGCCGCGCCGACAAGCGCGCCTCGATTCCGCCCATGTACACGGCCTCGAACAGCGACACCTTCGCCTGCCCCGCAAACGAGCCAAGCGCTTCGAGCGTCGTGTTGCCGATGCCGCGGCGCGGCGTCGTAACGGCTCGAATGAACGCCGGATCGTCGTCGGGGTTGGCGATCAGCCGCAGATACGCGCAGATGTCCTTGATCTCGGCTTTGTCGAAAAACGACTGGCCGCCGGAAAGCACATAGGGAATGCGCTCGCGCCGCAGCACTTGCTCGAAGATGCGCGCCTGGAAGTTGCCGCGATAGAGAATCGCGTAATCGCGAAACTGCGCGCGCCGCTCGAACTTGTGCGCCGACAGACGAAAAACGACGGATTCCGCCTCGTGCTCTTCATCGTTGCAGCCCGTCACGGTGATCGTGTCGCCCATGCCGTGCTCGGACCAGAGCTTCTTCTCGAACAGCTTCGGGTTGTTCGCAATGACGTTGTTGGCCGCCGTCAAAATCCGCACGGTGGAACGGTAATTCTGCTCGAGCTTGATCACGTGCAGCTTCGGAAAATCCTTGCCGAGCTGCGCAAGGTTCTCCAGCGTGGCGCCGCGCCAGCCGTAGATCGCCTGGTCGTCGTCGCCCACAGCCGTGAACGCGGCGCGCGGCCCCGCGAGCAGCTTCAGCAGTTCGTACTGGCACGCATTCGTGTCCTGGTACTCGTCGATGAGCAGGTAGCGGAGCTTGTTTTGCCAGCGGTCGCGCACGGCTTCGTTCTGCGCGAAAAGCTCGGTCGGCAACCGGATGAGGTCGTCGAAGTCGACGGCCTGATAAGCATGCAGCGTCGCCACATAATTGCGAAAGACGATCGCCGCTTGATGTTCGTCCTCGTTCGCCGCGTTGGCCGCGGCCGTCTGCGGATCGATCAGGCCGTTTTTCCACAGCGAGATGATCGACTGAATCTTGCGGATGAACCCTTTGTCCGTCGAGCCGACTTGCTCCTGGATCATGCCGAAGCAATCGTCGGCATCCATGATCGAGAACTGAGGCTTGAGACCGAGATGCTCGGCCTCCTGCCGTAAGATCTGCACCCCGAGCGAGTGGAACGTGCAGACTGTCAGCTGATTGACGGGCACCTTCCGGCCCTCTTTGCCGGGCGTGGTCAACGTCTTGCCTTCGAGCAGCTTGCCCACGCGCTCGCGCATTTCCGCCGCCGCTTTGTTCGTGAACGTGACGGCGGCGATATGGCGTGGCTCGAAGCCCTTGTTTTCGATCAGATGAGCGATCTTTTGCGTGATCACGCGCGTCTTGCCGCTGCCTGCGCCGGCGAGCACAAGGCACGGGCCGTCGAGGTAGCGCACCGCTTCGCTCTGCGCGGGGTTCAATCCTGCGGACATCGTCTGTGGATGGGTGTAACGAGGTTGGCGGCCCGCGCCCGGCCGCATCGATGCTGCGGCGAATGCGGCGCGCGTAGCCGTGAAGGCAAGTGCGCGATGTTAACACGGATGAGCCGCTCGGCCGGACGCCGGCGATGGGATCGGTTCCGCCCAATCGCGAGGCATGCCACAATGGCCGATTCTTTTGCCGCGCGGCCAGCCTCGCTCGCATCGGGGCGAGCTCGGCGCGCGCGCCTCGTCCACGTGTCGCAAGACGGAGGAAAGCACGCATGGCTTCGACGTTGAAAATCGGTTTGATGGGCTACGGGTTCGCGGGCGCGACGTTTCATGCGCCCGTGATCGACCACTGCGGCGCGCCGGCCGATGCGCCCGATACGCCCTATGCCCGCGTCACGGCCATCGCCACGAGCCAGCCCGAGCGCGCCCGCGCGGATTACCCGCGCGCGGAAATCGTGGCGGACATCGACGCGCTCATCGCTTCGCACAACGTCGAATGCGTCGTCATCGCCACACCGAACGATACGCACTACCCGCTCGCAGCCCAGGTGCTCGCAGCGGGCAAGCATGCCGTCGTCGACAAGCCCGTCACGCTGACGGCCGGCGAAGCGCGTACGCTCGCCCGGCTCGCACGCGAGCAGGGCGTGCTCTTCGCACCGTTCCATAATCGTCGCTGGGACGGCGATTTCATGACGGTGCGCGCGTTGATCGAAAGCGGCGAACTCGGGCGAATCGTCCATTTCGAATCGCACTTCGACCGATTCCGGCCGCAAGTGCGTCAGCGCTGGCGCGAGGAGGCATCGCGCGGCGGCGGCCTGCTGTTCGATCTCGGCCCGCACTTGATCGATCAAGCACTCGTGCTGTTCGGGGCGCCCGATTCGGTCTATGCGACCGTCAAGCTGCATCGCGACCAAGCAAGCGCGCCCGATTACGTTCATCTGCTGCTCGGCTATGCCGACAAGGAGGTCGTGCTGCATGCGAGCGCGCTATCGGCTATCGAGCCGCCGCGTTTTACCGTTCACGGCACGCGCGGCAGCTATGTCAAAACGGGGCTCGACACGCAGGAAGATCAGCTCAAGGCAGGACTGCGTCCGGGGCAGCCGGGCTTCGCCGGAAGCAATGCGCCGGGCACGCTGCGTGCTCAGGAAGGCGAGCGCGAAGTCGAACGCGTTCTGCCGACGCTCGACGGTGCCTACGTCGAGTTCTATCGCGCCGTTGCAGACGCAATCCATCTCGGCGCCGCGTTTCCCGTTACGCCGCAAGACGCCGTCGATGTCATGACGATCATCGAACTCGCGAACGCAAGCGCGCTCGAAGGCAGACGCCTGCCGTTCGTGCGAGTGCCCGCATGAGTTTCGCCGAGTAAGGAAATCGCGCTCACGGCGGATTCATCCGGCATTTGTCATCGAACGGGCCCTGTCGAACGTTTGATATGCCGGAAGCGCAAAGTCCGCCACGCCGATGAAACCATGAAAATGCACAAGGAGACTCGGATGTACCGCCCGATTCGCGCACTCGTTTGCTGCGCGCTGATTGCCATGCTGGCGGCGTGCGCCGCACCGCGACCGCCGCGCCGGCATGCGCCGCCGCCACCTCCTCCGCCGTCGCCGCCGCCCGCGGTCGTGACGCCGGTGCCGACGCCGCCCGTCGTGCGGCCGAATCCGCACGAGGCCGATATGGCGCGTTTCGGGCAAGTCGATGAGCGCATCGATAACTTGAACCGCCGCATCGACGAGCGCGTCAGCCAGGGCTATTACCCGCCGGCCACGGGCGGCGCGCTGCACCATCGGCTCGACGTGATTCGCCAGGAAATGGGCGACATGGCGTCGCAGCACGACGGCGGCCTCTCGCCCGGCGAGCAGCGCATTCTGAACCAGGAACTCGACGGCGCCGCCAGAGCCATCGGCAATTGACCGCCCCCTAGACACGAGGCGGCGGCAGTCCGTGTGTCGACCTCCAAACGCGGCGATGCCCACGGGCTCGCCGTGTTTTTATTCGCCGCACGGGCGCGGCGTCGATTGGCACCCGAGGCTCGACTACGGTCGGGCCTCGTCCCGAGGCGGCTTGAACTGCGAACGGCGTGCGATCAGCGGCGCGCCTGCGTCGCCATCCGCACAGCCAAGCCGGCGAGCACGGTGCCCATCAGCCAGCGCTGAACCATCACCCAGCTCGGCCGCGTGGCCAGGAACGCGGCGATCGAGCCGGCCATCATCGCGACCACCGTATTGACGGCCAGACTTGCGGCGATTTGGAGGCTGCCGAGCGTCAGCGACTGCGCGAGCACGCTGCCGCGGTGCGGGTCGATGAACTGCGGCAACAGCGACAGATAGAGCACCGCGATCTTCGGATTGAGCAGATTCGTCACGAGCCCCATGACGAACAGCTTGCGCGGGCTGTCGGGCGAAAGCTCGCGCACTTCGAACGGCGAGCGGCCGCCCGGCTTCAACGCCTGCCAGGCGAGGTAGGCAAGATAGAGCGCGCCGCCGAGCCGCAGCACGTCGTAGGCGAACGGAACGGCGAGCAGCAAGGCCGTGATGCCGCACGCGGTACTGACCATGTAGAACACGAAACCGAGCGCGACGCCCCCGAGCGAAATCATGCCCGCGGCTCGGCCTTGGCAAAGCGAACGCGAGACGAGATAGATCATGTTGGGGCCGGGCGTCAGTGCGATGCCGAGCGCGACGAGACCGAAAGCGAGCAGCGAACTGGACGTGGGCATTGCATCTCCTCGATAGATGATGGATGGCCGTACATGCCCAGGCGCGCGGCGATCCTCCCTCCGAACCGAACGCTTCGATGCTCGGCTCGGCCCGCGCTTCCCGATGGGGGTCTCCATCTCACGGCGCCAGTCGCGCGGACGGACCGATTATTCCATGCTTTGCGAGAATGCGTCGGCAAACACGCGCGATCCTACGAATTTACGCAATAGCGGCCGTCGCCACGGCAGGCCCGAGCCGCGCTTGCACTTCGCCGATAAGGCGTTCGATCCAGCGATGCAGGACGCCGTCGAAGCAGACAGCCGCCGTCGACGCCGCAACGAGGCGGTACACGTCGTTCCGGCCGATCTTCGAAATCTTGTCCGGATCGAGCCAAGCCTCGTTCCCGGCCAGCAGCTTCAGCGTCTCGAGCCCGATGAGAATCGGCCATAGGCAGGCCAGCCGAAGCCGGATCGACAGCCTCGGAATCGCAAACGTATAGTCGGCGGCCGCGCGGTAATGACCGAGCGCCGTCGACATGAGCTCGACGAGCACCGGCCGCGCGCGCAACGACGCATCCGCGGCGAGCAGCGACGCGGGCGAGAGCCCATGGCGCTCGAGCAAGGCCTCGGGCAAATAGCAACGGCCGATTCGCAGATCCTTCGCGCAGTCTCGTAGGATGTTCGTCAACTGCAGCGCTTTTCCGAAACGCACGCCGCGCGCGACGACCGTCTCTTGCGGCTCGTCGAACGTGCCGGGCACGTGCGCGCACGTCATCTTCGTCCAGAACTCGCCGACGCAGCCCGCCACGAGGTAGGTGTAGCGATCGAGCTCCGCCGTGTCGCGCAGCGCGGCGATCTGTCCCGAGTCTTCGGCCGGAAACGTGCGCAAATCGAACTCCATGCCCGTCGTCAGCGTCGCGACGATGTCGCGTACGGCGGCGCCATCGGATTCGTCGAGTCGATCGAGCACGGCCAGCGCCGCGCCCAGCGATTGAAGCAAGCGCTTTTCGTCGGGAAGCGCTTGTCGATCGGCCACTTCATCGGCCACCTGGCCGATCGCCGTCGTCGTTTCGTCGCTCGTCTCGCCGCGGACGGCCGCGCGCAAAGCCAGCAACAGCGCCAAGCGGCGCGCGGGCTCGATCAGCGACGTGTCGGCGATCGTATCGGCCGCGCGCGCCAGCAGATACGCGAGGCCGACGGGATCGCGCATGCGCGCCGGCAGCACGCGCAGCGTCAGATAGAACGAACGCGAGACGCTCTTGAGAAGGGGGCCGAGCAAATCGGCTCTTGCAGTATTCGACATGGAGCGAATACTACCAGCGCGCCCCAGTTCCCCGCCCTACGCGCCTGGATCGGCCCGAAGAACCAGCGCAAGACCGGTCAAGATCGCCGCCATGCCGAGCAGTTCCGTCGCATGCAAGCGGTTGCCGAGGAACGCGTAGTCCATTAGCGCCGTGACGATCGGCACGAGGTAGAACAGGCTCGTGACGTTCACGAGATCGCCACGCTGCACCAGCCGGTAGAACAGCAACTGTGCGAACACGGAGATGACGAGACCGAGCCAGAGCAGGGCGACGACGAGGGTCGTATCGAGTTCGAACGCCAGCGGCATCGACGGCGCGACGACCATGCAGAGCACGAGACTGACGGCGTTTTGCAGCGGCAGCACGTCGATCGGCGCTTGCGCAATGCGTTTTTGCAGGATCGCGCCGGCCGTGATGCAACCGAGCGAGGCCAAAGCGAACGCCGCTGCGCCGGCCGACGCGGCCGCTCCGCCGCCGCCCGGATGGACGACGAGCGCGAGGCCCGTCAGCGCCATGCCGAGGCCCGCGAGGCGCCGCGGCGAGTAACGTCGCTGCGTGGCCAGCATCGTCAGGATCGGCTGCGCCCCCAGGATCGTCGCGAGCAGGCCTGGCGTCAAACCGCGAGCGAGCGCCAAGAAGTAGCAGATCGAATAGCCGCCCGTCAGCAATGCACCCGTCAAGGCCACGCGCATGCGCGTGCCGCGTGCGGGCAGCCAGCGTCCGCGATGCAAGCCGAACACGGCCAGCACCGCCGAGGCCAGCGTAAAACGCAGCAGCAGAAAAGCGAACGCCGATGCGTGCTCGACGCCGAGCTCGGCGAAGATCGCGCCGCTGCTCCACAGAACAATGAAAAGCGTAGTCGTACCGTAAGCCGTCATCGCGGCTTTGATGGAATTCATTTGGAAGCTCACCTGTGCCAAATGTGCAGAGACCCGCGCGAAGGCGCGCGCCGTCCGCGTTCGATCGAACTCGAACGCGAAGCAAGGCGCAATGGCGCCGGCGGGAGTGGGTTTTGAAGTCGGCGCTTAGACGCGCGCTACCGGAGGCGCGGCGATGCCGACGACGGCTTGCCTGCTCGGGGGAGGCGAGCCGGCTTGCACGTGCACGACGACCGTCGAATACGAACAGCCATGCGGCATGCGCCCCGCGCCGACGGAGAAGTCGGGTGCGCGGAAAGCGGCACTGCACGGGCGCATGGAATTCGTCATCGAAAATCGAATCGGTGATGAGCTTGAGCGTCGAGCGCGTTCAATGCGATCGACCGTTCAAGAGACTACTCGCGACGCCTCGTTTGCGCAACCGGTAGGCCGAACCTCCTCTACCGGTCAACTGCACGATCGTCAGGCCACAAGACCTGGGCGCGCGAAAGCAGTGCCATACTGACCGCCTTCCATTCGCCGATGAGCGAGCGCCGCTCCATGTCCTCCATGACCGCCATGGCCGATGCCGTTCTCGTCTTGCATGCGCTCGTCGTATCGTTCATCGTCGGCGGGTTCGCCGCGATTTGGCTTGGCGCCGGGCTCCATTGGGAATGGGTGCGCGAACGCCGCTTCCGCTTCGCGCACCTGCTCGCCATCGGCGTCGTCGCGCTGCTGTCCGCGCTCGACGTTCCGTGTCCGCTGACCGTATTCGAAGCGTGGCTGCGAACGGGCAGCGTCGGTCCCGAAGGGTTCGTCCAACACTGGGTCGGCCGGCTGCTCTACTACGAATTGCCGGCGTGGGTCTTCACGCTCGCCTATGTCCTATTCGCACTCGTCGTGCTGCTGACCTGGCGGTACGTGCCGCCTAGGGCGAAGGCGCGGCGGCGCTAGGCGCGCCGCGCTCGTCCGAAGGCGCCGGCGCCGGGTCGCGCAGCTTGCTCAACGTCTGTCGAGCGGCTTGCGCTTCACGCGTTCTTCCCATATCGCCGTATAGCTTCGCGAGGTTGCCGAGCACACGCGCGTAGTCGGCGCGGTAGGTGGCCGGGTCCTTTTTATCGAGCGCGCCGTACAGCGCGACGGCGCGCCGGAAGGCCTCCTCCGCCTCGCCCTGGCGCCGCGTCTTGCTGAGCAGCACGCCGAGGTTGTTCAGCGTGCGCGCCTCGTCGGCGCCGAACGCGCCCGGCTCACCGCGTTCGAGCGCTTGCAGCGTGCGCAGCGCCTCGCGGTAGGCATGCTCGGCCAGAAAAGGCCGGCCCTGTTTGCGATAGAGCACGCCCAGGTTCGTCAACGTGCGGGCCATGTCGGGCGCATCGTGCGCGGGGCTTTCGTGCGCGAGCCGTCGACGGATCGCAAGCGCTTCGCCATACGCCTGCTCCGCAGCGACGAGTTGGCCGCCATCGCTGTAGAGATTCCCCAGATTATTCAGCGTGCGCGCAAGCGCCGCCCGGTGCGCGAGCGCGTTTTCCCGCACGAGCGCGCGCTGAAGATCGAGCGCCTCGGCATACGCGTGCTGCGCTTCGTCGCGGCGATGCGTCATCGCATAGAGCACGCCGACATCGTTCAACATGCGCGCCAAATCCGACGCGTACGCGTTCGCATCGTGCTGTGCGAGCGCGCGTTCGAGCTTGAGCGCTTCCCGGTACGCGTCGATCGCGTCGCCGGGCCGGTCCGCTTCGCGATAAAGCGAGGCGAGCGCGTCGAACACCTGCGCGACGGCCGGCCCGTACCGGTCCGGATGCTCACGCGCGAGGCCCCAATAGACGCCGAGCGCGCGCAAGTCCGCCATCTCGGCATCTTGCGGCAGCGCAAGCGCGGCGTAGAGCCGCCCAAGCCTCGCTAGCGAGCGCGCCAGGCGCGGTTGCCATGTATCGGGCTTGTCCTGCGCGAGGACTTGGTAACGCAGCGCCAGCGCCTCCGCGATCGGTTGAGCCTGCTCGAGCAGATGCGCTTCCTCGAGCAGGTCGCCATAAAGCGAGGCGATGGCGATGTCGGTCGGTTGCAGCGCATGGGCCACGCGCACGAAGGCCAACGCGCGATTCGGCGACAGGCGCAGCCATTGCACGATCCCCGCTTCGAAACTGCGCCGGGCAGTCAGCGCGTCGGGCGCACCAGGTTCGGCGAGTTCCGCGGCCAACAGCGCGGCCGCCGCGTCGAGATCGAGTTCGGCCACCGCGGCATTGGCCTGGACTTCGAGCGGATCGTCGGTCCAAACGATGCGCGTGCGGCTGCGCAACAGCGCGTAACGCCCGCTCCAAGTGCGTGCGAACGCCGCGAAATCGAGGTCGGCCCGGCCGCCGCCTTGCTCAGCCAATAAGACGACGAGCGAGGCGACGCGTTCGAACGCTTGCGCAGGCGCCGCCGCAAACATCAGATTCGCGGCTTTCGCCAACGCCACCCGCTGGCTGCCCGGCAAATGCGCGCGGCGCGCGGCGCGGCCGGCATCGGCGGTGAATCGCTCGATTTGCCGTGCGTCAATGCCGCAATCGCGATCGAAACGAAAGCCGCGTTGGACGTCCGTCACGGAAAGCGCCGGCACGCACGGGGGCAGCGGCGTATCCGCCGAGTCCGCGGCCGTCGCCGTCAGGGCTTGCGCCATCGCGAGGCTCGTCAGCCACCGATGCGCGCGCCGAATCGTCATGCTGGTCTTCTCGTGGCAGGAGGCCGTCGATCGGTATATGAAGAACGACCTAAGCGCGGCCGTATGTTGGCGAGCGCACGTCCGTGCGCCGTCGCTCGTTGCCGAGGTGCAAACCGCGCCACATAGTGCCCAGCATAGGCGCATTGGCTCGTTCTTGTCGGGCGAGATTGCGCCGTCGGTTCGAGGCCATGCGTACGCACATGATCGTCCCTTCCGCGCACCGCCGGCATTGCCACGCCTGCGGCACATCGGCGCCCCTCGGCGCGGCGGCGTGCCCGCAATGCGGTGGGCCGCTCGCGGCTGAACTCAGGGGTGAGCTCGCGGGGGCGGCGGCAACTGCCGGAGCTGCCTCGGCTGCCTCGGCTGCCTCGGCTGCCAGGACTGCCAGGACTGCCGGGGCTGAGCGGGCTACTCGGGCGAAAGACACGGGTGCGGGCACGGGCGACGTCCGACGTCATGCCGGCGAAGCGCTTTTGCGGCCTTGGACGCCAGCCGATCCTAACGGCGCGCGCCGATGGGGGCTGAGCTTCGGAGCCGGGGTGGTGTTGTTCGTCGTAGTCGGCGCGTTTGGCGCGTATATGACGATCGAAGCATTCGACGACGAAAACGGTTGGGGCCGAGCAAGCGAACCGATCAGCCGTGCCTCGCGCGCAGCCGCGAGCGAAGCGCTCGCACGGCAACATCAGGCGGCCGATTCGAAGAATGCACTCGTCGCGTCGTTGAAAGCGCAGATCGCCAGCGCGTATGCCGAGGCGGCGAGGGATGCCGACCGACTACGCCTCTCTGCATCGACGCTATCCGCGCGATCGACGTCATCCGCGCCATCGACCTCATTGACCCCATTGACCTCATCGACTCCATCGACTCCATCGACTCCATCGACTCCATCGACCTCATCGACCTCATCGACCTCATCGACTCCATCGACCTCATCGACCTCATCGACGCCATCTGCGCTATCCAAGCTGCCCACACCATCCGCTCCACGCCGTACGAGCGAGCGGCCTCGGATCGCGTCGACGGCGCGCATCGTCGGGGCGGCAGCGCCGCGCGT
Organism: Trinickia sp.; assembly: GCA_036384755.1. Classification (GTDB taxonomy): domain Bacteria; phylum Pseudomonadota; class Gammaproteobacteria; order Burkholderiales; family Burkholderiaceae; genus Trinickia. The sequence continues at coordinate 12,527 of DASVLS010000077.1, forward strand.
CGCCGGCATGGCGCCGATGCGGCCCCCCTCATCCGCTTCGTCGCCGCCTGCCGCGCATCGTCCGTCGAAGCGAACGGCGCCAACACTGACGGCGCGCGCCGCACCGCGCGCATGGGCCGGCGGTGCATCGACTGCCGTACAGCCGCCCGAAGCCGCCGCATCGCCCCCGCTGCTAACATCGCTACCGTCGGCCCTCCAGGCCGGGCCGACGACGAAACCGGCGCCCTCGACCGACACCGCGGCGGAAAACGCCAAGCAAGCGAGCGGTCATACGGGACGCAACGGGGCGGTGAACAACCCACGCCATGCAACGATCGCCGATGCCGTTTCGCGCCCGCCGACCGCCGCGCCCGTCGTCCCTCGCGCGGTGTCGGCGCCGCAGCCCCCACCGACGCAGCCGCCGCCCTCATTCGATTTGTCCGACAATCAGCGCGCGCTGTACCGCGGGCGTTGAGCGCATTGCCGAACAGCCGAACGGCCTGACTCGGCGGCGAGCGCCCGGGCAGCGGCCATAACCGCCGCTACCGCGTGGCGTTCGCTCGCGCTTTGAGGGACTGCTCGCGAATGTCGCCGAGCGTCGCCGTGGGCGTGCTGACTTCCTGCGGCACGCGGATCTCGATGACGGCCGGCAAGCCGCTCGCCACGGATCGGTCGAACGCGGGCAAAAACTCGGCCGTGCGCTCGACCGTTTCACCGTGGGCGCCGAACGATCGCGCGAACGCAGCAAAATCCGGGTTCGTGAGCCCGGTGCCGTGCGTGCGCCCCGGGTAGTGACGCTCTTGATGCATGCGGATCGTGCCGAAATGCCCGTTGTTGACGACGATGAAGACGACGTTCAAGCCGTACTGCACCGCGGTGGCCAGTTCATGCGACGCCATCATGAAGCAGCCGTCGCCGGCGAGCGCAACGACCGTGCGCTCCGGATAAAGCGCCTTCGCCGCGATCGCGGCCGGCACACCGTAACCCATCGAGCCGCTCGTCGGCGCGACCTGCGTGCGCCACTGCCGATAGGCGAAATGCCGATGCAGCCAGATCGCGTAATTACCGGCGCCGTTCGTGACGACCGCATCGCGCGGTAGCCGCTCGCGCAATTGCACCATGATGTCGCCGAGCTGCACGTCGCCGAGCATCGGCCGCGGCGCACGCCACTCGAGGTACGCCCGGTGCGCTTGCTCGGCCTGTCCTGACCAAGCCGGCGTGCCGGACGGGGCGAGCGCCGCGAGCGCCGTCGCGATCTCAGGCATGCCCGAGACGATCGGCAAGTCGGCCGCATACACGCGGCCAAGCTCCTCCGCGCCCTGATGCACGTGCACGAGCGTTTGCCGCGTCTTCGGAATATCGAGCAGCGTATAGCCGCCCGTGGTCGCTTCGCCAAGACGCGGGCCGATCACGAGCAGCAGATCCGATTCGCGGATGCGCTGCGCGAGCGCCGGATTGATGCCGAGCCCGACATCGCCGGCGTAATTCGGGTGGTCGTTGTCGATCGTGTCTTGATAGCGGAACGCGCAGCCGATCGGCAAATGCCACGCTTGCACGAACCGGCGCAGATCGTCGCACGCCTGCGCGGTCCATCCGCTGCCTCCCGCGATGACCATCGGCCGCTGCGCGCGTTCCAACTTGCCGCGCAGATCGTCGATTTGGGCGGCCGAGGGCGAGGCCGCGATACGCTTGAACGGCGGAGCGCCCGGCACGCGCGCACACGGATCGGACAGCATGTCCTCGGGCAGCGCGAGCACGACCGGGCCCGGCCGGCCCGCGCAAGCGGTATGGAACGCGTGACTCATGTATTCGGGAATGCGCCGCGCATCGTCGATCTGGGCGACCCATTTCGCCATCTGGCCGAACATGCGCCGATAGTCGATCTCTTGGAACGCCTCTCGATCGAGGTGTTCGCGCGCGCATTGACCGATGAGCAGAATCATCGGCGTGGAATCCTGATACGCGGTATGCACGCCGATCGACGCATGCGTCGCTCCGGGGCCGCGCGTGACGATCGCGACACCGGGCCGCCCCGTGAGCTTGCCCGTCGCTTCGGCCATGTTGGCCGCACCGGCTTCGTGGCGACAGACGAACGTGCGAATGCGCTCGGTTTCGTCGTGAAGCGCGTCGAGCACGGCGAGAAAGCTCTCGCCCGGAACGCTGAAGACGCGATCGACTCCATGCGTGAGCAGCGCATCGACGAGTAAGCGCGCCCCGTTCACGGCGTCGGTTCCGGCGACATTCGACTTCATGCGGCACCCTCCTGACTGTCTGTGACGTTGTTCGAAAAAGGAACGATGTGGTTCGCGTAAGGAACGACCGAACCGCAATGCGAGAGACGGCGCCGACAGCTTACGCCTGCGCCGTGCGGCCTGTCACTGTCGGGCCTAGGAAGCGCGTCACACGAGCGCAGGTACGTGCGCACGGCGAGGGGGAATCAGCGTCCAGATTCATGAACGCATCCGGAAAGGGAAATGCGAATGCCGCGGCGAAGGCGAAGGCGAAGGCGAAGGCGGGGGCGAAGGCGAAGGCGCGAAGACCCACTTGGCCGCCTATGCCGGCGTCAGGCCGGCATAGGCATACGCATCAGCATTCGACGATGTTGACGGCCAACCCGCCGCGAGACGTTTCCTTGTACTTCGTCTTCATGTCGGCGCCCGTCTCGCGCATCGTCTTGATGACCGAATCGAGCGACACGTAGTGGCTGCCGTCGCCGCGCAAGGCCATGCGCGCGGCGTTGACGGCCTTGACGGAGGCCATGGCGTTGCGCTCGATGCAAGGAATCTGCACCATGCCGCCAACCGGGTCGCACGTGAGCCCGAGGTTGTGCTCCATCCCGATCTCCGCCGCGTTCTCGACTTGCTTAGGCGTGCCGCCGAGGACGGCCGCTAACGCGCCGGCCGCCATCGAACACGCTACGCCCACTTCGCCTTGGCAGCCCACTTCCGCACCCGAGATCGATGCGTTGAGCTTATAGAGAATGCCGATCGCGGCCGCCGTCATCAGAAAATCGATGACGCCCTGCTCGTTCGCGCCGGGCACGAAGCGCGTGTAGTAATGGAGCACCGCCGGTACGATGCCCGCGGCGCCGTTCGTCGGGGCCGTCACCACGCGCCCGCCGGCCGCGTTCTCCTCGTTGACGGCAATCGCGTAAAGGTTGATCCAATCGACCATCGAGAGCGGATCGCGCAGCGCCTGCTCGGGATTGCCCGACAGCGTGCGATAAAGCTGCGGCGCTCGGCGCTTGACCTGAAACGGGCCCGGCAGCGTGCCGTCGGCATCGGCGTTATCGATGCCGCAGCCGCGCGCGACGCATGACTGCATCACGTCCCAGATTTTCAGCAAGCCGGCGCGCGTTTCCTCTTCCGTGTGCCAGACGCGCTCGTTGTCCCACATGAGCTGCGCGATCGATTTGCCGGTCGAAGCACAGAGCGCGAGCAACTCGTTGCCGGTGGTGAACGGGTGCGCCCGTTCGTCCGCGGCTTGCAGCACCTTCGTGTTGGGCGCCCCAGCCGTCACGACGAAACCGCCGCCGACGGAAAGATACGTCGCCTCGCGCAACACGGCGCCCGACGCGTCGGCTGCGCGCAGCTTCAGGCCGTTCGGATGCTCGGGCAACGCTTGCCGGTAGAAGGCGATCTGCTCCTTCGGCGAAAACGCGATCTCGTGCTTGCCGACGAGCGCGAGGCGCCGCGACTTTTGCACGGCGTCGAGACGCGCGGCGATCGCCGAAGGATCGACCGTATCGGGCGCCTCGCCCATGAGGCCGAGCATGACGCCGCGATCGGTCCCGTGCCCTTTGCCGGTCGCGCCGAGCGAGCCGTAGAGCTCCACCTTCACCGAGGCCGTTCGGTCGAGCAAGGCGTCGCGCTCGAGCCCTTGCACGAACAGCAACGCGGCCCGCATGGGCCCGACCGTGTGCGAACTCGACGGACCGATGCCGATCTTGAACAAATCGAAGACGCTGACTGCCATTGCTGCTCCAAAATCGGATCGAGGCGGCGAGCACATCCGATGCCCGCGCACCTCGATGAGTTAGTGTTCGCGTCTTGCGGCGCCCGTGGCCGTGCTCGTCGTCATCGGATGCAACGACCGGTCCCGTTCACCCAAAACGTGCAGGGTTCGTCATCTCGCCGGCAGCGGCAGGCACACGGCGAGCCAAGCGGGCGGCGTCGGCGACAGGCGCAGCGCGGCGCCCGCATAGCGGCCCGACAGGCGCGCGGCAAGATGAAACAGTTCGGCCGAATCTTTCGGGTCCCATGGCCCCGAGTAGCCCGGCAAGCCCGCGGCGCGCCGCTTCGCATCGAATGCGACGCTCGAATGCACGAACTCTTCGTGCGTTTTTTCGCCGAGCGCGTAAGGCAAGAGCCAATCGAGCGCCGATTGCAACGAGGCGCCGTTCTGGGCGCGCTGCGTCAGCCAATTGCGGTTGTGACGCCGCGCCGCCAGCGCCGCCACGACGAGCGGCTGCAGGTCGTACGTCACGTAGTGAAGCGCGTCGCGCTCGGCGAAATCGACCGTCGCGCCGTCTGCCGCCACGTTCGCTCCGATCTGTTCGACGAACAACCGCTGCGCCGCGTTGATGAGCTTGCGGTCATCGAGCGTGAACGCCGCCATCGCGACCAGCTTCACGCGATGGCTCTCCCAATTGTTGCGGTAGGTGCCCGTGAGCGGCCTGGGCTGCGCGTCGACGCGCTCGACATAGCCGTTCGCGAGCTTGGCGATGAACGCGGCCGCCGCGTTGCGCGTTTTCACGGGCAGCGCGCTCGCGGTCATGTCGTAGGCGAGAATCAGCGAATCGAAATGCGTCTCGTCGATCGGGTCGAAGCTCGGTTGGTAAGTCGTGGTCCAAGCGAACAGGAAGCGATCGACGAGGCGCAGATAGCGCTCGTCGCCCGTCGCGCGCCAAACGAGCGCCGCGTCGCGCATGAGCTCGAGATCCTGCTCGGCCGCCACGCTTTGGTCGTAGATGCCTTCGTGCGGCAGCGTGCCCTCGGTATGCAGCCGCGGGAGCGGCCTCGGCGAATCGTTCAACCGCGCCGAGACACGCTTGACGAGCCCCTGCGCCACGGGCGCAGCGCTCGTGCGCTCGCTCGTCTGCATGGCCGGCGCCGCGCAAAGGTTCATCGCCGCTCGCGCCACGCCGAGCGGCGCGAGCACAGCCGCGCCCGCCATGAGCCAAGCCGCGAGCGACGCCGCGGGCCGCCATCTCGCATCCGAAACCGGCATGCGCGCCGCCGTCGCCGGCACCCTCACTCGCCCCATCCGTCGCTCCTTCGTTGACTTGATTGCGGTGTGAGATGGTAGCCGGTATTTGCGACGCATGACGCGCGAACCCTCGCGATGGGACATACGGCCGGGACCGCGAGGCGACGACGGCCGCCGTTACGCTTACGGCGCTCGCCGTTACGCTTACGGCGCTCGCCGTTACGCGTAATCCGCCACCGGCACGCACGAACAGAACAAGTTGCGATCGCCATAAGCATTATCCGCACGCCCAACCGGCGGCCAGTACTTGCGCGCCACGAGCGAAGGCAGCGGATAAGCCGCCGCCTCGCGCGAATACGCATGGGGCCACTCGTTCGCCGTCACGACAGCCGCGGTATGCGGCGCATGCTTGAGCGGATTGTCCTCGCGATCGGCCCGGCCCTCTTCCACCGCACGAATCTCCTCGCGAATGGCGATCATCGCCTCGATGAACCGGTCCAACTCTTCCTTCGACTCCGATTCGGTCGGCTCGACCATCAGCGTGCCCGGCACCGGGAAGCTCATCGTCGGCGCGTGGAAGCCGTAGTCGGCCAAACGCTTGGCGACGTCGTCCACCGTAATGCCGCTCGCCTCCTTGATCGGACGCAGATCGAGAATGCACTCGTGCGCGACGAGCCCGCCGGGACCGGCGTAGAGCACCGGATAGTGCGGCGCGAGCCGCTTGGCGACGTAGTTCGCGTTGAGAATGGCGACTTCCGTCGCCGCCGTCAGATTCTTCGCGCCCATCATCGCGATGTACATCCATGAGATCGGCAGAATCGACGCCGAACCGTAAGGCGCGGCCGACACGGCGCCGATGCCGTTCTCGGCGCGGCGATAGCCCGAGGAGACTTGGTTGGGCAAGAACTGCGCCAAGTGCGCGCCCACCGCCACGGGACCCACGCCCGGGCCGCCGCCGCCGTGCGGAATGCAGAACGTCTTGTGCAAGTTCAAGTGGGAAACGTCGCCGCCGAATTGGCCCGGCGCGGTGAGCCCGACCATGGCGTTCATGTTCGCGCCATCGACATACACTTGGCCGCCGTGCGCATGCACGATTTCGCAGATTTCCCGCACGTTCTGTTCGAACACGCCGTGCGTGGACGGATACGTGATCATGATCGCCGCCAGTTTCGCCGCATGCTCGGCGGCTTTGGCCTTCAGGTCCGCGATATCGACGTTGCCTTGGTCGTCGCAGCCCACGACGACGACCTTCATGCCCGCCATATGCGCCGACGCCGGGTTCGTGCCGTGCGCCGACGCCGGGATCAGGCAGACGTCGCGATGGCCTTCGCCGCGCGACGCGTGATAGGCATGAATGATGAGCAAGCCCGCGTACTCGCCTTGCGAGCCGGCGTTCGGCTGCAGCGACACCGCCGCATAGCCCGTCGCCGCGACGAGCATCTGCTCGAGCTGGTCGATCATCTCGCGATAGCCGACGGTCTGCTCGGCCGGCGCGAACGGGTGGATTTGCGAAAACTCGGGCCACGTGACGGGCAGCATCTCCGACGTGGCGTTCAGCTTCATCGTGCACGAGCCGAGCGGAATCATCGAGCGGTCGAGCGCGAGATCCTTGTCGGCCAGGCTGCGCAGGTAGCGCAGCATCTCCGTTTCGGAATGGTGACGATTGAAGACGTGGTGCGTCAGGTAGGCGCTCGTGCGCACCAGCGAAGCGGGCAGCGCGGCCGACTCGCCGCCGTGTCCCTCGCCTTCGGCGCGCGTGAGCGCGGCATCGAGCACGTCGACGTGCGGCACGTCGATTGCGCCTGCCGCGTTCGCGAAGAGCGCGAGCAGATCGGCCAAGTCGGCGCGCGTGGTCGTCTCGTCGATCGATACGCCGACGCGCGTGTCGCTCACGCGGCGCAGATTGATGCGCATGCGCTTGGCCGCGTCGTGCACGGCGGCCGTGCGCGCGCCCGTGTCGATCGTCAGCGTATCGAAGAATGTCTCGTTCACCAGCACGTAACCCAGCTGCTTCACGCCGGCGGCCAGCAACGCCGCGACGCGATGCACGCGCTGCGCAATCGTCTTCAGGCCCCGCGGCCCATGATAGACGGCATACATGCTCGCCATGATCGCGAGCAGCGCTTGCGCCGTACAGACGTTCGACGTGGCCTTCTCACGGCGAATGTGCTGCTCGCGCGTTTGCAGCGCGAGGCGCAGTGCGCTCTGGCCTTGCGCGTCGACGGTCACGCCGACGAGCCGGCCCGGCATCTGCCGCTTGAACGCGTCGCGCACCGCCATGTAGGCCGCGTGCGGACCGCCGAAGCCCACCGGCACGCCGAAGCGCTGCGAGGTGCCCACGGCGACGTCCGCGCCCCACTCGCCCGGCGGCTGCAGGAGCGTCAGCGCGAGCAAGTCGGCCGCGACGACGACATGGCCGCCCGCCGCATGCACGGCCTCGGTCAGCGCACGATAGTCCCGCACGTCGCCGAGCACGCCCGGATATTGCAGCAGCACGCCGAAAGCGTTCGCCGAGGCAGCCGCGCCGGCCGGACCCACTTGAACTTCGATGCCGACGGGCTCGGCGCGCGTGCGCACGACTTCGATCGTTTGCGGCAATACGTCGTCGGCCACATAGAAGACGTTCGACTTCGCCTTGCCGGCCCGCTGCAACAGGGTCATGGCTTCGGCCGCGGCCGTCGCCTCGTCGAGCAGCGATGCGTTGGCGATCTCGAGCCCCGTCAAGTCGCCGATCATCTGCTGAAAGTTCAGCAGCGCTTCGAGGCGGCCCTGCGAGATTTCCGGCTGATACGGCGTGTAAGCCGTGTACCAAGCCGGATTCTCGAGCACGTTGCGCAGGATGACGGCCGGCGTGTGCGTGTTGTAATAGCCCTGCCCGATATAGGAGCGGAACACCTCGTTCTTGTCCGCGAGCTCGCGCAGCCGGGCGATCGCTTCGGCTTCGCTGCGCGGCTCCGAGAACGGGCCGAGCGGCAGCGGGTCCGTGCGGCGAATCGCCTGCGGGATCACCGCGTCGATCAGCACGGCGCGCGATTCGAAGCCGAGCGCTTGCAGCATGGCGCCCTGATCCGCGCCGTCCGGACCGATGTGCCGCTCGGCGAAGGCGTCATGCACTTCGAGCGCGGCGAGCGAGAGAGGGGTGCGGTTCATCAGACGATCCGGATGTTCGAGCTTCATGATTGGGCAGGGTTTTGCGCGGCGGTTCGAAAAAAGAAAAATCAGCCTACGAGCTTTTGGTAGCCGTCGGCATCGAGCAGCTTGTCGATCGACGCGCCGGCCCCGAGCTTCACCTTGAAGAGCCAGCTGGCGTAGGCGTCGGCGTTGACGGCATCGGGCGTATCGACGAGCGCCTCGTTGACCGCGACGACCTCGCCCGAGACGGGCGAGTAGATGTCGGACGCCGCCTTCACCGATTCCACGACGCCGATCGCGTCACCGGCCGCAATTGTCTTGCCGACCGCGGGCAGTTCGAGAAAAACGATGTCCCCGAGCGTTTCTTGCGCATGATCGGTGATGCCCACCGTCACGGTGCCGTCGGCTTCGGCTTTGACCCACTCGTGTTCCTCGGTGTACTTCAGATCGGCCGGAACGTTGCTCATGTGTTGCTCCTGGTGAAATAGGAAATGCGTTGAATTGCGAAAGCCCTAGCGTAGGAATCGAAACCGCAAGACGCGCGCAAGGCGGCGCTCAAACGGCGAGCACCTTGCCGTTGCGCACGAACGGCAGTTTTACCACGCCTGCGGGCAGCGCCTTGTCCCGAATGCGCACTTGGACGACATCGCCCGGACGCACCCCCTTGGGCACGCGCGCGAAGGCGATCGATTCCTGCATCGACGGCGAAAACGTTCCGCTCGTGATTTCGCCTTCGCCGAGCGGCGTGACGACCTTCTGATGCGCGCGCAGCACGCCGCCGGCCTTGCCGTTTTCCTTCTGCAGGACGAGGCCCACGAACTCTTGGCGCGCGCCGTTTTGCTCGAGCGCGGCCCGGCCGACGAATTCACGCGGCGAGGACAGATCGACCGTCCACGCGAGTCCCGCGTCGAGCGGCGACACGTCTTCGTCCATGTCTTGCCCGTAGAGATTCATACCGGCTTCGAGCCGAAGCGTATCGCGCGCCCCGAGACCGCACGGACGCACGCCCGCGGCCTGCAGCGCCTGCCAAAGCGCGGCGACCTGCGCGGCCGGCACGATGATTTCGAAGCCGTCCTCGCCGGTATAGCCCGTGCGCGCGATCGTCAGATCGCCGTACGGTGCGGCGTTCACGCGCGCGGCATTGAACGGCTTGAGCGGCTCGGTCGCTTCGCGTGCCGTCGGCAACACTTGCCAGACCTTGGCGCGTGCGTTCGGGCCCTGCACGGCCACGATGGCGAACTCTCGACGCGGCGCGATGCTCAGGCCGAAACCGCGTTCGGCATTCAACCGGTTGAACCAAGCAATGTCTTTTTCCGCCGTGCCGGCATTGACGACCACGCGGAAGAAATCGTCGGAGAAAAAGTAGACGATGAGATCGTCGATCACGCCGCCGCGCTCGTTGAGCATGCACGAATACAGTGCGCGCCCCGGCGCTTGCAGCTTGCCCACGTTGTTGGCGATCGCATATTCGAAGAAGGCGCGGGCGCGTTCGCCCGTGAAATCGACGACGCACATGTGCGAGACGTCGAACATCCCGGCATCGCCGCGTACGGCCTGATGCTCGTCGATCTGCGAGCCGTAATTGACGGGCATGTCCCAACCGCCGAAATCGACCATGCGCGCATTGAGGGCACGGTGAACGGCATTGAGCGGAGTGTGTTTCAGTTCGGTCATCTGGGCCTCGGCGCTGAGGTTTCGAGAAAACAAAAAAGGGCCATGCCGACCGATGCGCTAGCTTCGAATGTCCGAATGCCTGCCGCAAAAGCGATGCATGACCCCTCTGTCCTCGGTACCTGAGAGATTGCGCGGCCGAAAACGTTGCCGTTTCCCGACGGATGCGCGCGCCCCTTCGGTGGGCGGCCGGCTCGCGTGCGGCCGTCTGCTCGACGTTGCGCACCTGCGAACTACCGCCACTCTCCAGAGTGCGAAAAGCGGCCTGTTGGCTTGCTTTTCGACGCAGTCGGTCCTTTTGCCTGAGAGTTTGTGGGTGTGCCCCTTCGGCGGCGCCCGCCGGCGGGCCCAAGCCCTGCCGCGAACACGCTCTCCCGACGCGTGCGCGAAATTTACGCGAGCGTAATGGGGTTGTCAAATTGCGACATGAACCGAAGGCATACCTGGAATATACGAAGGAATGTGCGATCGGATCCAGCAAGCAAAGCCAAGACGCGCTAACTTAGTCGTGTGCGCGACGAACTACGAACGCACCGCCCAGTCCATCCGGTAGTCCAGTGGAATAGCGGTGCGCGCAGCCTCGTTCAACGAAGAGCGATGTAGTCGAATCGCGCGTAGCAACACAGAGGAGGGAAGTTTCATGTCGAACCGATTTTGCTGCACCGACCCCGACATTCGTTTGCTAGCCGCGGGCCGTGTGCGCTTCGCTTCCAGCCAAGCGCTCGAGCGCGCGATGACGCCGCTCGTCGAGCGCGCCCGCACCGTACCGACGGGCACGCTGGCCGATGTGTTTCGCGACGTGGACACCGACGCCTTGCTGTTCGTCGCCGCGTGGCGCGTCGTGCGCTTCGAGGCGGCCGAGCGCACCGTCGTCGACGCTATCGCCCATGCGATCGAGCCGCTGCGCGGCGAGGCCACGCCCGAATGGGTCGACGTGGCCGTGCCCGCCGGCGGATGGACGTCCGGACGCAGCGGCCCCGGCGAATGCCTCGTGCTCGTGCGGCAGATGCTGGAAAGGCCGGATGCGGCGATTCAGACGAGTTGGATCGATCGCGTCCTGCTGGCGCTCAACGGCGACGCCGAACCGCCAGACGGCTTGATCTCGGCGAACTTCTTCGCGACGCACGACGAGGCCACGGTGCTGAACTTCGCGCGCTGGACGAACGCCGACGCGCATCGCGAGGCCTTGGCGCGCGGCCATTACGGCCGTCACGGAAGCATCGGCACGTCGCCGCTTTGGCAAACTACGCGCGAACACCCGGGCATTCGCGCCGAGCACGAGGTGTGCCGATATATGCGCGTGTCTTGAGGCGTCTCAGCCGCGCACGTCCACGCGGTATTTCGTCACTTGCCGATACGGCTTGTCCGCCCGCGAGATCGTCTCCTCGCGATCGGCCATGTTGATCTGGTTCGGAAAGCCGCCCGCTTCGAGGCAAAGCCCCGCGTACTGCGCATAGGCGCCGCCGTTGCGGGCGCGCACGCCGTCCAGGTAATTACCCGTATAGAGTTGCAAGCCGCGCTGGTCGGTCGAAACGGTCATCGATCGCCCGCTGGCCGGATCGTATAGCGTCGCGACCTCGCGTACGGGGCGCTCGGCTTGGCCGCCGGCCGGCGCCTCCCGCAGCACATAGCAATGGTCGAAGCCGCGCACGAGCGAAATTTGCTCGTGCGGCCAGTCGAGCCGCGCGCCGATCGGCGCCGGCTCGCGAAAATCGAAGGCCGTGCCGGCCACCGCCGTCCGCCGCAGCGGAATGAGCGACGCATCGACCTCCAAGAAAGCGTCGGCGGCAATCGAAAGAACGTGTCCCTTGACGTCCGCGCCGGCGTGCGCCGCCAGGTTGAAGTAAGCGTGGTTCGTCAGATTGAGCGGCGTCGGCGCATCCGTGTTCGCGCGATAGTCGATCGTCAGTTCGCCCGCATCGTCGAGCGTATAACGCACTTGCACGCGCACGTTCCCCGGAAAACCGGCGTCGCCCTCGTCCGATTCGAGCCGAAGCACGAGCGTCCCGTCTTCCTCGCTCGCTTGCCACAGCGCGCGATGAAAGCCCGTCGCGCCGCCATGCAGCAAGTTCTCGCCCTCGTTGCGATCGACGTTGTACTCGATGCCTTCGAGCGTGAAGCGCGCCCCGGCGATGCGGTTGGCCCAGCGGCCGATCAGCGCGCCCAGGTAGGCCTTCGATTCCCAATAGTCGGCGGGCGAATCGTGCCCCAGCACGATGTCGGCAAGGCGGCCGGCCCGGTCGGGCGCCTGCCAAGAGACGATCGTGCCGCCCAATTCGCTGATGGACACGCGCATGCCATGCGCGTTGCGCAGCGTGAAAAGATGAACGGTTTCACCGCTGGGCAGCATGCCCCACGGTTCGCGCGACAACGGTGCTGTGCTGATCATAAGGACGCGAAAGGTTGAGATTCGAAGAAAAATCGATGAAAACCCGATGAAAACGCCGGTTGGCCCGCTCCGCTCAAACCGTCTCTTGCGCGTTCGCACGCGCTTGGTATTCGCGCGGCGTGCAGCCGAGCTCACGGCGAAACACCGCATGCAGATACTGTACCGATTTGAAGCCGCACCTGACCGCGACGTCGGCGCTCGACACGTCGCGCTTGACGAGCAGCGCCTTCGCCGCATCCAGCTTCTGCCGGAGAATCTCCTGATGCACCGTGCACTGCAGCTCGCGGCGGAAGTATTCCTCGAGCGACGAGCGCGACACGCCCACGTAATCGGCCACCTGCTCGGTGCGAATCCCTTGGCATGCGTACTGACGAATGAAATGCCTCGCACGCGCGACATAGGGGCTGGCGAGCGGCTGGTGCTTGGTCGACTCGAGCACGTTGATGCCGACCGGCGGCACGAGAATCGTGTGACCGGCAAAACGCGCGCCGTGCAGCATTTGATGCAGCAGATGCGCCGCGGTGCGCCCCATTTCCTCCGTGCCTTGAATGACCGATGACAGCGGAATGCGCGTCAGCGTACGCGTGAGCGGATCGTTGTCGATGCCGATGATGGCGACATCCTCCGGCACGGGAATGCCGGCGATCAGGCAAGCCTGCAGCAGCTGCCTCGCCCGCGCATCGGTGACGGCGATGACACCGACCGGCTTGGGCAGCGCTTGCAGCCACTGCGTGAGCTGGTCGATCGCCTGGTTCCACGTGGGTGCGCTCGTGGACAGCCCGCGGTAGATCTCGCCGTCGATCTCCTCGCGCGTGCGGCCGTCGGCCTCGCGCAATGTTGCGAACGCGAGCTCTCGCTGGTGCGCCCAGCGGTGCTCGTTCGACAGCGGCAGGCTGTAGAGCGCGAAATGGCGCAATCCCGCTTCGATCAGGTGCGTGTAGGCGAGCGAAACGAGCTTCAGGTTGTCCGTGGCGATGTAAGGCACGCCGGACGGATAGTGCGAAGGATCCGCGAACGACGAGCCGACGGCCACCACGGGCAGGCGGCAATCGGCGAGCGCATCGCAAACGGCCGGGTCGTCGAAGTCGGCGATGACGCCGTCGCCGTCGAAGCGCTCGATGCCCGCGAGCCGGCAGCGGAAATCTTCTTCGAGAAAGAGATTCCACCCCACGCGCGTGGACAGCAGGTATTGGCCCACGCCCGTGATGATTTCACGGTCGTAGACCTTGTTCGCGTTGAACAGCAGCGCAATGCGATGCGCCTTCTGCGGCGCAGGGGCGCGCGTCATGTCCGCAGCCTTCGATGGGCGCCGGCCGCGCGTTGCGCCTTGCGCATGGTTTCGTCTCCGTTCGATCTTCTGGTTTTTCGGTGCTTTTCGGTGTTTTTCGGTGCTTTCCGTGATTCTAGGCGGGAATGGCGCGCCTGCGGAAGGCGCAGCGCGCCTTGGCAAGAAACGTTAGCGCCACTGCGCAATTTCGCAATTGTGGCCCGCGCCGCGCCGCTGGCACCATGGCCGCACTTCGACGAGCTGGCGCCGCGAGCGCACGCCGTCGACCGCATTGAACGCCTCGAACGCTTTGCAGGCTTCGAAACGTTGAACGCATTGCGGCCGCGCGAGTCGCCGCGCACGAGCCGCCCCTATCGAAGAGAACAGGCGACGCCAATAGACAAAAAGGAGTGGAGACATGGCATTCGCAAAGCGTCGTTCCATCTTGGGCTCGCTCGTCGCGGGCGCGGTCCTCGCGAGCCTCACGCTCGCCGCGCCGCTCGCCCATGCGAGCAAGGCGCATCCCGTCATCGGCTTTTGCATCGACGATCTGCGCGTCGAGCGCTGGTCGCGCGACCGCGATTATTTCGTCGCCGCCGCACAAAAGCTGGGGGCGACCGTCTCCGTGCAGTCGGCCGACGCCAGCGAGGAGCGCCAGATCTCGCAGATCGAGAATCTGATCTCCCGCGGCGTGGATGTCATCGTCATCGTGCCGTTCAACTCGAAGACGCTCGGCAACGTCGTCGCCGAAGCCAAGAAGGCCGGCATCAAGGTGATCTCCTACGATCGCCTGATTCTCGACGCCGACGTCGACGCCTACATTTCGTTCGACAACGAAAAAGTCGGCGAGCTGCAGGCCAAGGGCGTATTCGACGCGCAACCGAAGGGCAATTACTTTCTGCTCGGCGGCGCGCCGACGGACAACAACGCGAAGATGCTGCGCGAGGGCCAGCTCAAGGTGCTCAAACCCGCGATCGATCGCGGCGACATCAAGGTCGTCGGGCAGCAGTGGGTGCCCGAATGGAGCGCGGCGACGGCGCTGCGCATCGTCGAGGATGCGCTCACGGCAAACGGCAACAAGATCGACGCGATCGTGGCGTCCAACGACGGCACGGCCGGCGGCGCGATCCAGGCGCTGGCCGCGCAAAAGCTCGCGGGCAAGGTGCCGGTCTCGGGCCAAGACGCCGATCTGGCGGCGGTCAAGCGCGTGATCGCCGGTACGCAGACGATGACGGTGTACAAGCCGATCAAGCTGATCGCCGGCGAAGCCGCAAAGCTCGCCGTCGACCTCGCCCAAGGCCGCAAGCCCCAGTTCAACGCGCAATACGACAACGGCAAGAAGAAAGTCGACACGGTGCTCCTGCAGCCGATCTTGCTGACGAAGAAGAACGTCGACGTCGTCGTCAAGGACGGCTTCTACACGCAAGCCCAGCTCTCGAGCCAATAAGGCGTTTTTCGCCCCGCGCGCCCCTGCCTGTCCGATCGCGCGCGGCCGTCCTATCCTTCGACGACGGCCGCGCGCATCCCGGCATCGGCGCATTCTTGGTAGAAGAAAGGAACGAGACGCATGGCGCAAGCAGAACCGTTGCTGTCGCTCAAGGGCATCGTCAAGACATTCTCGGGCGTGAAGGCCCTCGACGGCATCGACCTCTCCGTTTCACCGGGCGAATGCCTGGGCCTATGCGGCGAAAACGGCGCGGGGAAATCCACGCTGATGAAGATCGTCTCGGGCGTGTACCCGCACGGGACGTGGGACGGCGAGATCGTCTGGGACGGCGCGCCGCTCGAGGCCTCGAGCGTACGCGACACCGAGCGCGCAGGCATCGTCATCATCCACCAGGAGCTCATGCTCGTGCCCGAGCTCTCGGTGGCCGAAAACATCTTCCTCGGCAACGAAATCACGCTGCCCGGCGGCCGCATGAACTACGCGGCCATGCATCGGCGCGCCGACGAATTACTGCGCGGACTGGGCATCGCGGGCATCAACGTCGCGCAACCGGTGATGAACTTCGGCGGCGGCCATCAGCAGCTGATCGAAATCGCGAAGGCGCTGAACAAGGATGCGCGGCTCTTGATTCTCGACGAGCCGTCGTCCTCGCTGACCGCGGCCGAGACGCGCATCCTGCTCGACATCGTGCGCGACCTGAAACGGCGCGGCGTGGCCTGCATCTACATCTCGCACAAATTGGACGAGGTCGAGGCCGTCTGCGATACGGTCGCCGTCATCCGCGACGGGCGGCACGTGGAAACGGCGCCGCTCGCCATGATGCCGGCCTCGCGCATCGTCGCGCTGATGGTCGGCCGGGAAATCACGAACCTCTTTCCGCGCGAGCCGCACGATATCGGCGAGGTCGTGCTCGAAGCGCGCCACGTGACGTGCTTCGACGTCACGAACCCGCGCCGCAAGCGCGTCGACGACATCTCGTTCAGCGTCCGGCGCGGGGAAATTCTGGGCGTGGCCGGGCTCGTCGGCTCGGGCCGCACGGAACTCATGCAGGCGATCTTCGGGGCGTACCCCGGCGCGAGCCGCGCGACCGTCGTCGTCGAGGGCGAGACGATCGCCGTGCGCTCGCCCGCCGACGCGATTCGCGCCGGCATCGGTCTCGCGCCCGAGGACCGCAAGGCGCACGGCATCGTCCCCGACCTCGGCGTCGGGCACAACATCACGCTGGCCGTGCTGCGGCGCTTCGTCAAACGCGGCGCGATCGATGCGGCCGCCGAGCTCGACACGATCCACAAGTCGATGAAGCAGTTGTCGGTGCGGGCGGCGCACCCGCTGCTGCCGATCGCGAACCTTTCGGGCGGCAATCAGCAAAAAGCGGTGCTCACGCGCGTGCTGCTGACCGAGCCCAAGGTGCTGATTCTCGACGAGCCGACGCGCGGCGTCGACGTCGGCGCCAAGTACGAAATCTACAAGCTCATCTTCGCGCTCGCCAAGCAAGGCATGGCGATCGTCGTCGTGTCCTCGGAGCTGCCCGAGGTGCTAGGCCTGAGCGACCGCGTGCTCGTCATCGGCGAGGGAGAGCTGCGCGGCGATTTCGTCAACGACGGCCTCACGCAAGAGGCCATTCTCACGGCTGCGATCGAACCGACGCCCCGGCGCGCGGCCGCCTACTCCAACGAAACGGCATCAGCATGACACCGGACATCTCCTCTGCCCCTTCGCGCGAGCGCGCTGCCGGCGGCGCGGACCGCGTTCGCCAATGGTTCGCGCGCTACAAGATCCTCGCGCTGCTCTTCGCGGTCGCGCTCATTTGGCTGTTCTTCACCGTGCTCACGCACGGCGCGTTCGCCACGCCGCGCAATCTTTCCAACCTGCTCCGGCAGATGTCCATTAGCGGCATGCTTGCGTGCGGCATGGTATTCGTCATCATCGCCGGCGAAATCGATCTGTCGGTCGGGTCGCTGCTGGGCCTGCTGGGCGGCATCGCAGCGATTCTCGACGCGAACCGGAACTGGCCGATCGAAGCGACGATTCCGGCCGTGCTCGCGCTCGGCGTCGTGGCAGGCTTGTTCAACGGCTGGCTCTCGACCTACCGCCGCGTGCCCTCGTTCATCGTCGGCTTGGGCGGCATGCTCGCCTATCGCGGCGTGCTGCTCGGCATCACGGGCGGCGCGACGATCGCGCCCGTTTCCGATCGTTTCGTCTTCCTCGGCCAGGGCTATTTGCCGCGTCTGGCCGGCGACGCGCTGGCGGTGCTGCTGTTCGCCGTGCTCGCGTTCGTGACGGCGCGCCAGCGCGGCAATCGCCGGCGCTACGACCTGCCCGTGCCGCCGCTGTGGCAGGACGCGGCAAAAATCGTCGGCGCGGGCGCGATCATTTTGGCGTTCATGGCGACGCTCAACGGCTACGGCGGCCTACCCGTTCCCGTGCTGCTCGTGCTGCTCATGCTCGGCATCTTCACGTGGGTCGCCACACAAACGGTGTTCGGGCGCCGGATCTACTCGGTCGGCTCGAACCTCGAAGCCACGCGACTATCGGGCGTCGATACGAATCGCGTGAAGCTCGCCATTTTCGCGCTCATGGGGCTCATGTGCGCGTTCGCCGGCATCGTCAATACGGCGCGGCTCGCCGCCGGCTCGCCGTCGGCCGGCACGATGGGCGAGCTCGACGCCATCGCGGCCTGCTTCATCGGCGGCACCTCGATGCGCGGCGGGTCCGGCACCGTTTACGGCGCGCTCGTCGGGGCGCTCGTCATGGCCAGCCTCGACAACGGCATGTCGATGCTCGATGTCGATGCCTATTGGCAAATGATCGCGAAGGGGGCGATCCTAGTGCTTGCCGTCTGGATCGACGTCGTCTCGCGCACGAACCGGCGGTAGCCCGGTCGCTGCGATGCAACACCCGCCCTGCGCGGGCGGCAATTTCTTCAACCGTGGAATCTCGCATGTCGTACGCCATCTATCCGAGCTTGGCCGATCGAACCGTCGTCGTGACGGGCGGCGGCACCGGCATCGGCGCCGCCATCGTCGAAGCGTTCGCGCAACAAGGCGCGCGCGTGTTCTTTCTCGACATCGCCGAGGCCGACTCGCATGCCCTTGCCGAGCGGCTGCGCGAATGCCGGCACGCGCCCGTCTTTCATCGCTGCGACTTGCGCGATACCGACGCCATCGCGGCCGTGTTCGCGTCGATTTGCGCCGAAGCCGGTCCGATCGGCGTGCTGGTCAACAACGCGGCCAACGACGACCGCCACACCTTCGGCTCGATCACGCCCGCGTATTGGGACGAGCGCATCGCCGTGAACTTGCGGCACCAATTTTTTTGCGCGCAGAACGCCGCCTCCGGCATGAAGGCTGCGGGACATGGAGTCATCCTGAACCTCGGCTCGATCTCGTGGCACCTTGCGCTGCCCAGCCTGTCGATCTACATGACGGCGAAAGCCGGCATCGAGGGGCTCACCCGCGCACTCGCCCGCGAGCTCGGCGTCTTCGGCATCCGCGTAAATGCGATCGTCCCGGGCGCCGTGCGCACCCCGAGGCAGATGAAGCTGTGGCAATCGCCCGAAAGCGAGGCGAAGCTCGTCGCGGACCAATGCTTGCCCGAGCGGGTCGAGCCCGAGCATGTCGCACGAATGGCCTTGTTTCTCGCATCCGACGACGGATCGCGGTGCTCGGGACGCGAATACTTCGTCGATGCGGGCTGGTATGGAGCCGCCTCATGATTTCACCCGAATGCATATGGCCCCTGGGCGCCGAACTCGGCGAGGGGCCGGTTTGGAGCAGCGCCGATAAAGCCGTCTATTTCGTCGACATCAAGCGCAAGCACGTCCATCGCTACGCCACGCAGACGCGCGAAACGATGACTTGGCCCGCGCCGAGCGAGCCCTGCTTCATCGTCCCGGCAGAGAACGACGCGTTCGTCTGCGGGCTGCGCAAGGGCCTTTATCGATTCGACCCGCGCGCCGGCACGTTCGACAAGCTCGAGGACGTCGAGCGAGAGCAAGCCGCTAACCGTCTGAACGACGGGTTCGTCGACGCGCAGGGCTATTTGTGGTTCGGTTCGATGGACGACGCGGAAGATGCGCCCACAGGCGCGCTCTATCGCGTCGACGATCGCGGCAGAGTCGAGCGTCGCGACGACGGCTACGTCATCACCAACGGGCCGGCGGCGAGCCCCGACCGGCGCACGCTGTATCACACCGATACGCTGGGGCGCACGATTTACGCGTTCGACGTCGACGAGCGCGGGACGCTCTCGAACAAGCGCGCGATCATTCACGTGCAAGGCACGGCGCATCCGGACGGCATGGCCGTCGATGCGGAAGGTTGCCTTTGGGTCGCACTTTTCGGCGGCGGCTGCATCGAACGTTATTCGAGCGACGGCAAGCAGATCGATACGGTCGCCTTCCCTTGCTCGAACATCACGAAGCTCGTGTTCGGCGGCGACGACTTGTGCACGGCCTACGTGACGACCGCGCTCAAAGGGTTGAGCGAAAGCCGGCGCGAGCGCGAGACGCTGGCCGGCGGCCTGTTCGCGTTCCGCTCGCCGGTGCCGGGCCTGCCGCAGAACACGCTCACGCGCGGCCTCGTGCGCCCGCACTGACCGAGGGCGCGAGCACGGCAGCCGAATCCGCGGCGTCCGCCGCCTCGCGGCGCCTTTGCATCATTCAGGAGAACGAAAGAGCCATGTCATCCACGCCCCCTCGCCGGCTGCGCAGCCAGAATTGGTTCGACGATCCGACGCACGCCGATATGACCGCGCTGTATGTCGAGCGCTTCATGAACTATGGTTTGACGCGCGAGGAGCTGCAATCGGGCCGGCCGATCATCGGCATTGCGCAGACGGGCAGCGATCTCGCCCCGTGCAATCGCCATCATATCGAGCTGGCCGCGCGCACGAAGGCCGGCATTCGCGATGCGGGCGGCATTCCGATGGAGTTTCCGGTGCATCCGCTCGCCGAGCAAAGCCGCCGGCCGACCGCGGCGCTCGACCGCAATCTCGCCTATCTCGGGCTCGTCGAGATTCTGCATGGCTATCCGCTGGATGGCGTCGTGCTGACGACGGGATGCGACAAGACGACGCCTGCGTGCCTCATGGCCGCGGCCACGGTCGATCTGCCGGCCATCGTGCTCTCCGGCGGCCCCATGCTCGACGGGTGGTTCGAAGGCAAGCGCGTGGGCTCGGGCACCGTCATCTGGCACGCGCGCAACCTACTGGCCGCCGGCGAAATCGACTATGAAGGCTTCATGCGGCTGACGGCGGCGGCCTCGCCCTCGATCGGCCACTGCAACACGATGGGCACCGCGTTGTCGATGAACAGTTTGGCCGAAGCGCTCGGCATGTCGCTGCCGGGCTGCGCATCGATTCCGGCCGCATACCGCGAACGCGGACAAATGGCGTACGCGACGGGCAAGCGGATCGTCGATTTGGTTCGCGACGATGTCCGTCCCTCGAAAATCCTCACGCGCGAAGCGTTCGAGAACGCGATCGTCGTCGCCTCCGCCCTGGGTGCATCGACGAATTGCCCACCGCACCTGATCGCTATCGCCCGGCATATGGGCGTCGAGTTGTCGCTCGACGACTGGCAACGCCTGGGCGCCGAGGTGCCGCTGCTCGCCAACTGCATGCCTGCGGGCGAATACCTCGGCGAGAGCTTTCACCGCGCGGGCGGCGTGCCGGCCGTATTGCGCCAGCTGGCGCAGGCGGGCCTGCTGCATCGAGCGTGCCTGACCGTATCGGGCGGTACGATCGGTGACATCGTCCAATCCGCACCCGAGGCGGACGGCGACGTCATTCGCCCCTACGCGGAACCGTTGAAGCACGGCGCGGGCTTTATCGTGCTGTCGGGCAACTTCTTCGACAGCGCGATCATCAAGATGTCGGTGGTGGGGGACGCATTCCGAAAAACCTACCTCAGCGATCCGGGCGCGCCGAACACGTTCGAGACACGTGCCATCGTTTTCGACGGCCCTGAGGATTACCGCGCCCGCATCGACGATCCGTCGCTCGGCATCGACGAACACTGCATGCTCGTCATGCGCGGCTGCGGCACGCTCGGCTATCCGGGCAGCGCCGAGGTCGTCAACATGGCGCCGCCCGCCGAACTCGTGAAGCGCGGCATCACGTCGTTGCCCTGCATGGGCGACGGGCGGCAAAGCGGTACGTCGGCGAGTCCGTCGATTCTGAACATGTCGCCCGAATCGGCGGCCGGGGGCGGTCTTGCGCTCATGCGCACGGGGGATCGTGTCCGCGTCGATCTGAACGCGCGGCGGATCGAATTGCTCGTCGAGGAGACGGAACTCGCCAAGCGCCGCGGCGAAGACGCGCCGGCCGTACCGCCTTCGCAGACGCCGTGGCAGGAAATCTATCGGCAGTTCGTCGGGCAGCTTTCGACGGGCGGCTGTCTCGAGCCCGCCACGCTGTACCTCAGAGTGATCGAGACGCATGGCGATCCGCGCCATTCGCATTGACGAGCCCAGTGCCGCCTCATCCCATTTCTTCAACATAAGCGTAGACCGACATGCCTATCGATCCTGCTGCCTGCCTTCCCTCCGATCTCGATCGCGCGCTGCTCGTCGGCCGCGTTTGGCGTGGCGCGCCCGTCGACGGGCCTTCCGTCGTGGTCGTGCGCAACGGTGAAGTGTTCGACATCACGCCCAGCGCGCCCACGACGAGCGACCTCTTCGATCGCAGCGACGCGGCCGCCTTCGCGCGTTCGGCGCCGGGCGAATCGCTCGGGCCTGTTCAAGCGCTATTGAGCGCGACCGCCGGCGCGCAAGCCGGAGCGCAGATCGCTTCGCGCCTGCTCGCCCCTTGCGACCTGCAGGCGATCAAGGCTTGCGGCGTGACGTTCGCCGTCAGCCTGCTCGAGCGCGTGATCGAAGAACAAGCCGGCGGCGATCCGGGGCGCGCAGCCGACATTCGCGCCTCGCTGCATGAGCTCATCGGCACCGATCTCGCCAAAATCCGTCCCGGGTCGCCGGCCGCCATGCGTTTGAAAGAAGCGCTGCAGCGGCGCGGGGCGTGGTCGCAGTATATGGAAGTCGGCATCGGCGAGGACGCCGAGGTCTTCACGAAGTCGCAGCCGATGTCGGCTGTCGGCTTCGGCGCCGATGTCGGCTTGTATCCGACGTCGGCATGGAACAACCCCGAGCCCGAGGTCGTCCTCGCGGTGAGTGCGGCGGGGCAAGTGGTCGGCGCGACGCTCGGCAACGACGTCAATTTGCGCGACATCGAAGGACGCTCGGCGCTGCTGCTCGGCAAAGCGAAGGACAACAACGGCTCGTGTGCGATCGGCCCGTTCGTGCGGTTGTTCGACGACGGCTTCTCGCTCGATACCGTTCGCGGGACGAGCGTGTCGCTCCGCATTGAAGGCGAGGACGGCTTCGTGCTCGAAGGCGTCAGCCACATGCGCGAGATCAGCCGCGATCCGCTCGATCTCGTCTCGCAAACGCACGGCGCGCATCATCAGTACCCCGACGGCTTCATGCTGTTTCTCGGCACGATGTTCTCGCCGATCAAGGACCGCGACGCCGCGGGCGGCGGTTTCACGCATCATCTCGGCGATGTCGTGACGATCTCGACGCCCGAGCTTGGCGCGCTCGTCAACACGGTGCGGCTGTCTACGGAAATTGCGCCGTGGGCGTTCGGCGTGCGGGCGCTGTACCGGAACTTGGCGACGCGCGCGCTGCTGTAAGGGCGCCGTCGCACTCATCCCGCTTGATCGAGGCGTCCGCCCGCGCGGCAAACGCGCGGCCGGCAATCGGCGTGAGCACCGGAACGCAAATACCGGCCGCCAACGGGCTGACTACCGCACAGATGAGCGACCCGGCGTCGTTCGGCGGATACGACTTCGGCCGGAACGGCGTGTGGGCGATGCCGGCGGGGGCGACGCATCCGGTTTTGAGGTGGCAGGTCGAGCTGCAATAAGCGGAAGCACGCGCGGCTCATGCGTCGCCGATCAGGCTCACGATCGTTTCGAGCAACGCCTTGACCACGGCGGGCAAACGTCTTTCGCGCATCGTCGTCACCTGCAGCACGCGCTGGCTCAGCACGGGTTCGTCGATAGGCCGCCATACCAGCGACATTTCGTTGCGCATGCCCTTGAGCGCCACCGAACTTCCGAGCGTGATCGCCCCTGCCAGTGCGGCGAACGCATGCAACGCCGCCGAATTATTGCTGACGAGCACGGGTTCGATACGCACCCCACGCGTCGAGCAACATAGATCGAACAATTGCCGCACCGTCGTACCGCGCTCGAGTAAAGCGACCGGGTACGCCGCCAGATCGGCGAGCGTCAGCGACGCTTGCCGCGCAAGCGGATGATGCGACCCAAGCAGCGCACGCACGGGCATATCGGTCGAATAGACGACGTTCAGCGCCGACGTATTGCCGCTCGAAAACGCCACGCCGATATCGACTTCGCCCACGGCGACCCAATGCTCGACTTGCGCCGGCGTGCCTGAACGCAGCGCGTAGCGCGCGCTCGGTGCCGTGTCGCGGTGACGCGCAAGCGCCGCCGGCAGAAAAGAGCGCGTGAACCCTTCGGTGCAGGCAACGCGCACGAGCCGGCCGCCTCGCGCCTCGCTTGCGGAGATTTCGCCGAGCACGGCGTCGGCTTCCAAGAGCGTTCGCCGCGCATGCTCCGCCAACAATTCGCCCGCTTCGGTCAGCACCATGCCGCGCGGCAACCGTTCGAACAGCGGTGCGCCGACATCCGCCTCGAGCTTGCTGATTTGCCGGCTGATCGCGGACACCGCGACATGCAAGTTCTCCGAAGCGGCCGCGAGCGACCCCGTGCGCGCCACTTCGACGAAATAACGCAAAGCGATTCCATGCAGCATGCCGTAGATCTCCGTTGTCCCGGCCCTCGTTTGGTTCGTGGTTCGTTTGTGCGTTGCCTTTTCAGCAAGCGTAATCGACAAAATTGAAATTGTTGCGAATTTTTGGCGTTCCTAACCTTCGTCTCATAGCCAAACGAGGGGACGTCATGACCGCAAATCCGGTCTTTTACGGCAGCCGCCGGCAGGCCATCGATCGAGCGCTGGCCATCTACGACTCGGGCCGCCTGCTCGACGATCTGAAACGCCGCGTCGCATTCCGGACCGAGAGCCAAAACGCCGCGCGGGCGGACGTGATGCTCGCCTATCTCACCGAAGAGATCGCACCGACGCTGACGCGACTCGGCTTTGCCTGCCGCATTGCGGCGAATCCCGTCGTCGAGCGCGCGCCCTTTCTCATCGCCGAGCGCATCGAAGATGGCGCCCTGCCCACCGTGCTCACGTACGGGCACGGCGATGTCGTGCGCGGCTATGACGATCAGTGGCGCGCCGGGCTCGATCCTTGGCGTGTCGCCGTCGATGGCGATCGCTGGTATGGCCGCGGCTGCGCCGACAACAAAGGCCAGCATTCGGTCAATTTCGCCGCGCTAGGCGCGGTGATCGAGGCTCGACAAGGCAAGCTCGGCTACAACGTGAAGGTCATTTTCGAAATGGGCGAGGAAATCGGCTCGCCGGGCCTTGACGAAATCTGCGCGCAAGAACGTGAAGCGCTGGCCTCCGATGTGTTTATCGCCTCGGACGGCCCGCGCGTGAATGCGGACCGTCCGACCGTGTTTCTCGGCTCGCGCGGCGGCGTGAACTTCGACCTCACTGTCGATCTACGCGAAGGCGCACATCATTCGGGCAACTGGGGCGGCGTCTTGCGCAACCCTGCGATCGTGCTCGCCCATGCCATTGCGAGCCTCGTCGACAAGAACGGCGCGATCGCCGTGGAAGGGCTGCGTCCTCCGCCCATATCGAACGCGGTACGTCGCGCGCTCGCCGATATCGAGCTTGGCGGCGACGACAACGCACCGGCCATCGATCCCGACTGGGGCGAACCTGGCTTGACGCCGACCGAGCGCGTCATCGCTTGGAACGCGCTCGAAGTGCTCGCATTCAAGGCCGGCAATCCCGACGCCCCCGTCAACGCGATTCCGCCGGTCGCGCGTGCGTCGTGCCAATTGCGTTTCGTCGTCGGCACCGACAGCGACAATGCCGCCGAGCATTTGACCGAGCATTTTGCGCGCGCTGGATTTCCTCAGGTGCAAGTATCGGTCGCACGCATTGCGACGGCGACGCGCCTCGACCCGCAGGACCCATGGGTCGATTGGATTTTGTCGTCGATGAGCACGACCACCGAAAAGAAACCCGCCCTGCTGCCCAACCTCGGCGGCACCGTGCCGAACGACGTCTTCGCCGACACGCTCGGGTTGCCGACGCTTTGGGTCCCGCACTCGTATCCCGCTTGCGCGCAGCATGCGCCGAACGAACATCTGCTCGGCTCGGTGGCGCGCGAAGCGCTCGCCGTGATGGCGGGTATCTGGTGGGACCTCGGTCAATGTCACCGTAACCGTGAGCTAACCCATCGAAGGGGGTCGCGATGAATCACCGCACATCTTCGGCTTCATCGGCACGCAAGCCGCTGAGCCTCACGCAAATCGTTATCGCGACTTCGGCCGGCAACGCGCTCGAATGGTTCGACATCGCGATCTACGGCTTCTTTGCGATCTACATCGGCAAGCATTTTTTCCCGACGACAAACCCGACCGCATCGTTGCTGTTGACCTTCGGCACGTTCGGCGCGTCGTATCTCGTGCGACCGATCGGCGGCGTCGTGCTTGGCGCATATGCCGACAAGCACGGACGCAAAGCGGCGCTGATGATGTCGGTCACGCTGATGATGATCGGCACGGCGATCATTGCGTTGATTCCGACGTATGCGAGCATCGGGCTTGCCGCGCCGATCGGCGTCTTCGCCGCGCGCCTCGTTCAAGGCTTCTCGGCAGGCGGCGAATTCGGCGCGTCGACGGCCATGTTGATCGAGCATGCGCCGCACCGGCGCGGTTTCCTGGCAAGCTGGCAATTCGCGACGCAAGGCCTTTCCACGTTGATGGCCGCCACGTGCGGCTTCGCGCTTGCGCGATGGCTGCCGCATGGCGCACTCGAATCGTGGGGCTGGCGCGTGCCGTTCTTTTTCGGGCTGCTCATCGGCCCGCTCGGCTTGTACCTGCGACGCTTCCTCGAAGATGCGCCCGACTTTACCGAAGCCGTCCACACGCAAACACCGGTGCGCGACGTCTTCACCGCGCAAAAGCGGATGGTGCTCGTGGCGACAGGTGCGCTCGCGGTCTCGACATCGGTCAATTACCTGTTGCAGTACTTGCCTACGTTCGCGATCCGCGAGCTGCATTTGCCGGCATCGACGAGCTTCGCCGCCACGATGTTGGGCGGCGCGATTCTGACTTGCGTGACGCCGTTCGCGGGCCATCTATCGGACCGCATCGGCCGCCTGACGCAGATGACGACGGTCGGCCTGCTGTTCCTTGCCACCACGTACCCGGCGTTCTCGTTCACGCTCGCCCACCTATCGACGCTCACGCTGTTTGCGTTGGTCGCGTGGCTGGCGCTGCTCAAGTCGATCTACTTCGGCGCCTTGCCCGCGTTGATGTCGGAAATCTTTCCTGCGGCGACTCGCTCGACCGGCATGTCGGTCGCGTACAACATCGGCGTGACGGTCTTCGGCGGCTTCACGCCCGCCGTCGTGACGTGGCTCATCAGCGCGACGGCGAACCGCAGCGCGCCGAGTTTCTACCTCATGGTGACGGCGACGGTGAGCCTCGCGGCCCTGGCATCGGCGAGTCGAGTCAAACGCGTGCAGGTACGGCAACGGCTGGTAACGTAGGTTATTTTTAGGCCCCGAGAATACTCGCCATCGTTTCTCCTTGACCATCCAGCCGGCCCACGGCCTATTGCGTTCGCAGAAATTCAGTTCGTGTCCGAGCGCGGACATCGCCTTCCAAGGGAAATCGAACGCCTTATCGAAGTTCCGTCGACGCTGGAACCGCTGTGCTCGATCGGTTATTTATAGCTACCCAAATTTGGCGCGTTGACAAGACTCAGGATGATACGAGATGAAACATCGAAAAGGTGGACCCCGCGCCATACTTGGGCTTGTGGAGCACCCAGTGATGCCGGTTAGTATGGTCTGAGACGTACCTCGCGACAGTGCGACATCGTGTTGACGTAGCCGCCGCCACTCGATGCCGCGAAACTCGAGATCTTATTTCCGGACTATGAGCTTCTTGCCATACCGGAACAATTTCATCAGGTCGCCGGCGTCAAGGAGTTGAATGGTGGGAGGCGGGTGCAGGATCTGCCCGCTGGCCGTCACCGCAAACGGGGATGGGCGAACGACCCGAAGCCGACGCCGCTCGGCTTCCGCTTGCTGTGCGCGACGCTCCAAGAATTCGCGCACGCGCCTTTGCGTAACTGCAACTTCTTGACGCATTCGCTCCATCGCGGCGGCGCGCTCCTCTCGTTGCTGTTGCCGCTGCAACTCCAACTGAGCTGCTTTTAACTGCGCTTGTTTTAACCGTGC
>DASVLS010000078.1:0-13952 GCA_036384755.1 Trinickia sp.
AGCAGGTCATCGGTCAAACGAACGATATCGTGAA
The DNA here is from genome assembly GCA_036384755.1 of Trinickia sp. Taxonomy (GTDB): domain Bacteria; phylum Pseudomonadota; class Gammaproteobacteria; order Burkholderiales; family Burkholderiaceae; genus Trinickia. The sequence continues at coordinate 35 of DASVLS010000078.1, forward strand.
CAACACGGGCAACAACGTCGCGTTCGCGAGCGGCATCCACTCGACGGTCAAGCCCACGCAAACCGCCTCGAACACGATCAACTTCTGATCGTGCGAGCCCCGCCGCCATGGAGGCGCATGCTTCCATGGCCGGCGCGGCCGGGCCGCCTCTGCACCCGCCAACACCCTTTTCGGAGTAACGCCATGTCATCCATCATCATTCGCGAGTTGGCGCCCGACTCGGAACTCGACCGCAAGGTCATGTCCCGGATTCGCGGCGGCACCAATTCGTGGCTCGCGGGGCTCGGCCCCATCGCCAACGTCACGGTCGGCGTGAGCCAGAACATCGAGCAGAACCAGGCTGTCGTCGTCAACGCGCTCAACAACAACGGCGTCATCGGCGCAGACTTGGGCCCGCTCAAGTTCAACGTCAATCCGTCGCAGTTCGCGAGTACCGGCTTCCATCTGTGAGCCGTCGGCGGCACTCGTCGATCAAGGCAATCGAGGCTGTTCCGTCTCGGTTGCTTTTTTTCGTCGCTGCGCTCGGCGTGCTAATACCCGAATCGCCTCCTATACTGAATGGCACGTTGCGCGCCGTGCGCGGCCGCTGGCCTCGGAGGCGCCGACGCATCGTCACGTCATTTTGTCGCGCGGAGTCCCCATGGCCACGCTCGTGATTCACGATCTCCCGGAGAGCGTCGAGCTCGACCGGCAAGCGATGTCCGCCATCACGGGCGGCTCGATGGTTCAAGCCCATCAAACGCTATTCTCGCGGCGGCAGACATTCACCGGTTTTCCTCAGACAACCACGGTCGAAAAGGCTGAAGCAGTTGGGCCATTCACCGGTACGGGCGCGCTGCGCGTGCACACCACGCTGTTGCGTTAGCGTGTGCAGCGGGGACCGTATTACTCGAGACTCGAACTCCCGCTGACCGCTGACCGCTGACCGCTGACCTCTGACCGCTGACCGCTGACCTCTGAATCAAGCGGCGAGTCGCAACATCGCGGGCCGTGCAATGGCGGGCGGGAATACGCACCACGAGCCGTCGTCGTGGCGGAAGAAGAAGATCGAGAGCGTGCCCGTCGTATGCGCGGTTTCAACGAGAACATAGCGATGCCGGGCAAGCGCCATGCGGCCCATGCGCATCACACGAGCCGGTACGGACGGCGTGGGCGCCAACCACTTGTCGACGAGTTGACGAAGCGCTGTGGCAGAGGATGCGTGGTCGGTGTTCATTTGTCGTCTCCCTGTCGGTTCGGCGGCTGGCAGTCGTCGTGCGGGTGTCAGTGATGGGTGGATGGTCTTGCGCTCACGCTGTGAGCGCCATGCGGCCGAAGTTGCTCGGCGCTTGGTACTGACGGCGAGCTGCGATGAAGGCGCGATACATGCCCGTCATCGCGCGCATCGCGACGGCCGGATGCCGCACACACGCGCGGACCTGTTCGCTGCGGCCCGCCCCTTCGAGGCACCACGTGCAAAAGTGCTCGCAGTTGTTGGTAAGCAGCCTGTAGTGGTTTTCGCCAAGGCGCGAGCGCGCGCGTTGTACGGCTTCGAGGCCGGCGTAGCGGGCGTTCGGTTCGTCGATGACGTCTATGCCACGACCCGCGGCAAACCGTTCGAGCGACACTTCTTCCACGGGACCGCGATGGAGGGTCGTGCAAAAGCCTGCGTAGTGAACGACGTTGCCGTTGCCGACGTAGATGCCGTGATGGCTGTAGCCGGCGCGACGCGAGACCAAATGAGCGCCTAGGGCGTATTCGGTTTCGGCTGGTTGGAGGTCGGTGTTCATGATGCTCGTCCGTCTGAGTGATATCGGCAAGTCCGCGCTGCGAGAAGGTTTGCCTGTTGCAGACTACTCTGCATCGACTATGCCAATTGGGCGGAGCCTTATGCAGCAAGGCTGCGCGGATATCACTGCCATTGACGGAGGCGAATCGTCTGGCTCGCCCCAACATTTCACGCGGCATTGTGTTGGTGTGCAGGCACCCATCGATCGATATCGACGATTGCCCCGCAGGTGCGATCTCGTGTTGGTTCCGCTCGGACTGGCGCAGCGTCGTTGTCGGGCGTGCGCCGACACCTAGTACGGGCGAGAAGACGGCAGGAAGATGACGGTCATGGAGCCTCGAGCGCCGGCGGCTTGCCTGACGCGGCTTCCAACGAGGGACCTGCCGCGCACTGCCGGCACAGGGCCTCATGGCATGACGCTTGCGTAATTCGGCGAGAAGCGCGTGGTGGTCATCCGCCCGCCCGCGTATCGTTCCTAAGCACCCGCCACCGCTACATGAAGGAGATCGGTCATGGCCGCCATCAGGATCACCGACTTGAATACGACGCGCGAAATGCCGCGCCACGCGATGTCGCTCATCCGAGGCGCCGGCGCACCCTGGGTCTTCGGCTGGATCCAGCCTTTTTCGCCGCCCGTGCCGAGTATCGGCCCCGTCGTCAATCTTTATCAGACCAACAACACGTTCTACGCGAATCAGATCGTCAATCAGTTTCAGAATATCGATGTAAACAACGCAGGCTCGAATTCGAATCTCACCGTTGTCGCGGGCGAAAACGGCAGGAACGGGCTGGGCTGAAACGATTCACGGACGGTGGCTCATGGCAACGGAACTCATCTGGACATCGGCGTCGTGCAGCGACGTCGGCCACGTGCGCAACGTCAACGAGGACGCTTGCCTCGATATGCCGCAGCGTGGCCTGTGGGCCGTTGCCGATGGCATGGGGGGACACGCGGCGGGAGACGTTGCGAGCCGCCTGGTCGTCGATGCACTCGCGGCGCTTCCCGAGCCTGACAGCCTCGCGCAATTCGTCGCCGCGGCGCGCGACGCGCTTCAATCGGTGAACCTGAGGCTGCGCGAGCAAGCGGCGCTGCGGCGTGTGCGCGCAATCGGCAGCACGGTGGCAGTGTGCCTCGCGAGCGGACGCAGTTGCGCCCTGCTATGGGCCGGCGACAGCCGCGTCTACCGCTACCGCGATGCATGGCTGCAACAGCTCACTCGCGACCACAGTCAGGTCGAAGAACTGCGAGCGCAGGGCTATCTGACGGTCGAAGAAGCGCGCAATCATCCGGCGCATCACCTGATCACCCGCGCGGTCGGCGCGGCGGATTGGCTCGAGCTCGAGGAGGCGCGTGTCGATCTGTGCGACGGCGACGTGCTCCTCATTTGCAGCGACGGTCTCACGAACGAAGTCGGAGACGAAAGCATCGCGCTCACCCTCGCGCTTGCGCGAAGCGACTGCGTCGAGGCCGCGCACGCGCTCGTCGAGATGGCGCTGCGCGACGGCGGTCGCGACAACGTATCCGTCATCGTGATACGCGTCAACGATCCGGGTGCCACCGACCGGACGCTCGTCAACCCTTCCGTCGCAAGGTAAAAGCTACGACTACCCCTTGCCGGACGCGGCGCCACTCTGGTGACGGAAGTCCTTCGATCGAATGCCGTGCTTCTTGAGCAGCATTTGCAGATGCGAGCGGTTCATCTCGCAGCGTCGCGCGAGTTCGGCAACCGTGCCGCCCGTTTCCTGCAGCCCGCGTTCGAGAAAAGCGCGTTCGGCCTCATCGCTCGCGGCACGCTTTGCCTCTGAGAGCGAGATCGGCGCTGCCGCGGTGCTCTGAATACCCTCGCCACTGTCCACGTCGCGGTTCATCGCCGAAAGCGCGGCGGACGCAGGCTGCTCGCGCGGCCGAATGTCTTCAGGCAGGTGATGGAGCTCAGCCACGTCGCCGGCGAGACAGGAGATCCGGTAGATGAGATTGCGCAATTCGCGGATGTTGCCGGGGTACGCGTAGTTGAGCAGAAACTCGCGCAGCTTCGGCGTCATTTTGACAGGCCGACGCTTGAGCACTTCAGCCGCCTCGTCACCGAAGTACGAGAAAAGCAGCGGAATTTCGTCGCGCCGCTCGCGCAACGCCGGGAGCGTCAGGTGAATCACGCTCAGCCGATAGAAAAGATCCTCGCGAAAGCGGCCCTGCTCGCTCATCTGACGCAGATTGCGGTTGGTCGCGGCGACGATGCGGGTGTCGACCGCGATCGACTCATCCGATCCCACACGCTGGATTTCATGCGCCTCGAGCACGCGCAAGAGCTTCACTTGGCCGCTCAGCGGCAGCTCGCCGATCTCGTCGAGAAAGATCGTGCCCGTATGCGCGCTTTCGAACTTGCCTTTGCGATCGCTCGATGCCCCCGTGAACGCGCCCTTCTTATGGCCGAAGAGTTCCGACTCGAGCAGATTGTCTGGAATGGCGCCGCAGTTCACCGAGATATAGGGCTTGTCCGGGCGCGAGCCGTTTGCGTGAATGACCTTCGCCATCAGCTCTTTTCCCGTGCCGCTCTCGCCATCGATGAGCACCGGCAGGTCCGTCGGAGCGGCCTTTTCGGCGATCTCGAGCGCAGCCAGCAGCGTCGGATTGTCGCCGAAGGTGCCTTCGAAGATGAAGCTGCGGTCGATGAGCGCCTGCCTGCGCATGCGAGCGGTGAGCTCGGGCGCACTGACAGCGTTCGGCTCGACCTCCGCGGCTTCGACGAAACGCTCCTTGCGCGAGAGCTGCATGACATCGTCGCGCAGCGTGTTCGCCTGATTGAGCAGCTTCTCGATATCGCCGCGCTCGAGCCTGGGCGCCCAGCGCAACATCGAGCGGAAGATCTCGATCTTCTCCAAAAGGCCTGCATAGGAGACGGTCGTGCTGACGAGGCCGACAGGATTGAAGAGTTTCATGGCATCAACTGCTTCTGAACCAGCTGGTAATACATGCCCTTGCGTTGCACGAGTTCATCGTGCCGCCCGTCTTCGACGATCGCGCCGTCGTAAAGCACGAGGATCTTGTCGGCGCGCATGATCGTGCTCAGACGGTGCGCGATGATGACCGCCGTGCGTCCCGCCAGGATCTCCTGCATGTTCGCGAGGATGTTGCTCTCCGATTGCGTGTCGAGCGACGAAGTCGCTTCATCGAACACGATCAACCTCGGGTTGTGATAAAGCGCACGCGCGATGCAAAGCCGCTGGATCTGCCCGCCCGACAGCCCCACGCCGCGCTCGCCGACGATCTGCTCATAGCCGAGCGGCATCTTACTGACGAACGCATGCGCGTCCGCCATCTTCGCCACCTCCTCGATGCGGCGCCGGTCCGGACTCGCATCGCCGCACGCGATGTTCTCGGCGATCGAGCCCGAAAACACGAGGTTGGTCTGCATGACGTAGCCTATCTGCGCGCGGTAATACGCTTGATCGACGTTGTTCATGTCGTAGCCGTCGACAAGAATCTTGCCATCCGTCGGCGTATAGAAACCGACGAGCAGCTTCGCGAGCGTCGTCTTGCCCGAGCCGCTTCTGCCTACGATCGCCACCATTTCGCCCGGCTTGATGTCGAAGCTGATGTTCTCGAGCACATAGGGTGTTTCGTTGCTGCCGTAGCGAAAGTAGACACCGCTTAGCTTGATATCGCCCTTCAGGTCCGGGAGAAGCACGCGCGAGGCGCACTCGGCGGGCTTTTGCTCGGGCTCGATGTCGAGCACGTCGCCCAGCCGCTCCATCGCCACCGCCGCATCGTTCATGAGGCTCCAGAGCCCCACGAGCCCCATCAACGGCGCGAGCACGCTGCCCATGAAAGCGTTGAACGCGATCAATTGGCCGATGCTCAACTCCTGTGCGAGCACGAGTTTCGCGCCCACCCAGAGAATCACGATCGTGGTGGCGGCATTGAGCAACTGGCTGCCAAGCGCAACGAGGATATGAAAGGATTGGGCGCGGTACTGCACGTCGAGCGCTTTCGCGTACTTGCGCTCCCACTTGAGCCGCACGGGCCGCTCGATGCCCATGCCCTTCACGGTTTCGATGCCGCCCAGCGTCTCCATCAGCAGGGATTTCGCCTCCGTCGAAGCCGCGAACACGTCGCGCGCAAAACGCTTGATCCTCGGCGTGGCGATCGCCGTCAAGGCCATGATAGGCAAGACGAAAGCAATCAAGAGCAACGTCATCTGCACGTTGTAGAGAAACATCACCGTAAAGTAGATGACGATCATCAGCAGATTGAGCACCGTCGTCACCGTCGATTCGGTCAGGAACGCGCGGATCGTCTGGTTCTCCTGGAAGCGTGCGAAGACGTCGCCCGTCTTGCGCTTGGCGAAAAACCCGAGCGGCAGCGACATCGTGTGCTTGAAGAACTGCGACATCATCGAGAAGTCGAGGCTGCGCACCATGAAGTTCGAGAGATACGCACGAATCGTCGACATCAGCTGGGTGAATAGATTCGAAATGACGAGGCCGACGATCAGCAGATTGAGCAGGCTCACGTTCTGATGAACGACGACGCTATCGAGGATGTTCTGAATGATGAGCGGCGGGACGACGCCGAGCACCTGAATGACGAATGTCGCAAGAAATAGATGCGCGAGGATCTTCTTGTATGGTCTCAGATAGCCGACGAAGCGCACCCATGGCGAGCGCGACGCCGCGTCTCGCGCGCTCGCCTCCCCGGCCGCCAGGAGCAGACACGTGCCGCTCCAGCCGCGCTCGAACTCCTCGAGCGTGAGCTTGCGAAACCCGAGCGCAGGGTCCGCGACGCGCACCCAGCGCTTCGAGACACCATAGACGACGACGTAGTGATAGCCCTCCCAGTGCACGATGAACGGCAAATCGAAACCGCGCATTGCCTCGTAAGTGCATTGCACGCCGCGTGCCGTGAAGCCGAGCGATTCCCCCGCGCGCGCGAGGCTATCGAGCGTGGCGCCTTGGGTCGTGACATTGGCGAGCTCGCGCAGCTTGCCGAGTGTCGTCGGAATCCCGTGGTGGCGGCAGATCATCGCGAGACAGGCGGCACCGCAATCCATCTCCTCTGCCTGCTCGACAAGCGCAAAGCGCTTGATGAGCTTTGCGCCAAACTCCTCGCTTGCGCCGAGATCGAGCGTGACGGGACGCTTACGCCGCTCGGCGAGGAGCTTGTGCCGCTGCAGCTCGCGGTCCATGAAACGGATCCGCTCTTCGAGCACTTCGCGCAGCTTCGGGTTGCGCTCGAGCATGAAGTGAAGGGTCTTTTCGGGAATGACGATGAGCCGTACTTCCGTCACGGCCGTCACTGTGGCCTGCTGTTCCTGCCGCAGTACACAAGCGCGCTCACCGAAAACTGCGCCGGCGCCGAGCGTGGCGAGCGGATAATCCTCACTGTCCGCTCGATATGTCACGCGTACCTCGCCTTGGCGCACGACGTAAAGCCGCATGTCCTCGCGAGCCCCCTGCTCCAGGATTGCCTTGCCCGCCGCGACACGCTTGACGCCTACGCTCGACACGTATTCCGCGAGCTCCGCGCGCGTCAGCTTGCCGCGCAAATCGAAGAGCCGCGCGACAAAACCACCGGCCGAGCTGAGCGCCACGTAACTCGTCACGAATGAACGGGCGGCGTCGTTGCCGGCAAGCGCAGCCTCGATCTCCGTGCGCGGAATGAACACCAGCTCGGCCTTCGATGAGGCCCGCACCGAGGCCTCGTGCCAGTACTTGCGCAACATGGCAATCTCGCCGAATGCCTCTCCCGCCTTGCGCACGCCGAGGCTTGTCTCCTTGCCGTGCTCCTCGATGAAAAGACGCACCGTGCCGGCACGCACAACGAAAAGCCCGTCGGCGGGCTCACCGCGGCTGCACACGGTGTCGCCGAATGCAAAGGTGCGCGGCAGCGCCTGCGCGGCGAGGCGCTCGAGCTCATCGCGCGTAAAGAGCGACAACGGCTCGACCGCAGACAGAAATTCCACCAGAGACTGGACTTCGGCCGGTGCCGGGGTTTGCGCGTCCATGGATCTTCGCCTTTGTCTCGTTTCAGCGCGCTTCGATGATGTGTTCCTGAGCTCGCGCGGCAAGCCATTCCTCGCGCAAGACACGCCGTACTTCGGATGCGACGTCGGCGTCGAGCGTCGCCGGACATTTCGCCGTCACCGAGAAAATCTCGTAAAACGAGCCGTCGGGCGCGGCGAAGGGGCCAATTAGGTCGCCTGCTTGCGCATTGAAGACCTTTGCTTCGATCTCGGTCTTGAGCGAGCCGCGCAGCACCTTGCCGATCACGCCGCCGCTCTCGCGCGTGTCGGCGATCGAATGTTCGCGTGCCATGTCGGCGAAGCATTCCGGATCGTCGGCAAGGATCGACATCATCTCGCGTGCCTGCCCTTCCGACTCGAGTACGATATGACTCACCTCGACGCTGTCGAACTTCGGCGAATTGAGCTTGAAGTACGCCTCGACCGCCTCGTCGCCGCCGATCTGGGCGAGCATCTTCTCCTGGTAGAGCGTGTCGGTCACGAATGCCTCGAACTCGTCGAGGCTCACGCCGAACGCGTCGAGATAGCGGTTCATGTCTGCCGCGCGGTGCAGGCCGCGCACCCGGCGAAACTGGTCGGCACGCGCCTGGATCTCGTCTGCCGATACGCTCACGCCGAGCTTTTTCGCGGCGATGACCGTGAGCCGGTCGCGGACTTGCTGCTCGACGAGGCTTTCGAATTGCCCCGTGAGCTTCAGCACTCTGATGAAGTCTTCGGTGTCGATGACTTCGTCGTCGATTCGCACGATTGACGCCATGTCGGTCTCCTATGCTTGCTTCGTTTCCGTGCCGCTTATCCAGCGACCTGGCGGAACGGGTCGAGCGCAAAATCGATGAGCCGGCGCTCGCGCACTACGATTTCCGCCGTCGCCGTCATGCCGTAGCGCAACGGGTATTTCGTATCGCCGATCGCATAGTAGTCGCGCGCCAGCGTGACACGGCCTTCATAGACCGGCAGCTTCGTGCGCGCCGAAGGCTTCGTCGCCGGCGAAATGTATTCGAGCACGCCTGAGATCACGCCGTAGCGCTGATAGGCGAACGCGTTGAACTTGAGCTTCACGTGCTGCCCCTCTCGCAAGAAGGCGCGATCCTGTTCGGCGATCTCCACCTTCACGACAGGCCGCGCGTTGGCCGGCGCAATGCCCCCGAGCGGCGTGTTGGCCTGGATCTTGTCGCCAGGCTGCGTGGTCGTCACGTCGGTAATGACGCCCGAAACCGGCGCGAGCACGAGCAAAAAATTGTCCTTGTCGATATTTTCGAAGCGAATGCGCGCGGCGGCATCGGCGGCAAGACGTGCCGTTTGCACCTGGAGGCGCAGCTTGTCTTCGGTATTGGCGATATCGCGCAGCGTGGCGTCGTATTCGATGCGCAGGTTCGTGAGGGTCTCGCCGCTGCCTTCGAGCTGCGCCTTGGCCTGCGCGAACTCATGGCTCGATTGCGCCTCGAGTTCCGCGAGCTTGGCCTGCGCAATGCGCACGTTGTTCTCGGATTGAAGGTACGCGCTTTTCTTTTCCTCGACCTGTGTTTGCGATACGCCTCCGCCACCAGGCAACGCAAAAAGGCGTGCGAACTTGTCCGCTTCGCCTTTCGCGAGATCACGCGCACGCACCGCGTTGTCGATGTTGCTGCGCGCCGCATCGAGCTGTGCCTTTTGCGCTTGCGCGAGCTTGCTCGTGCCCTCGGCGATGCGGTTTTCGTGCTGATGCTCCGCCACCTCGATCTGCGCTTTGAGCGCGTCGGCCTTACGCTGCATCAGTGCCTTTTTTTGCGGAAATTGCTGCCATTCGTGCTCGGCGTCGTCGAGTTTCAAGCGTGCGTCGAGCGCGTTCGTCGCGGCTTCGATTGCGCCGCGCGCATTGATGCGGCCGATCACGTCGTCCTTCTTCACGGGCTGCCCTTCGGCGATATAGATATCGGCGAGCTCGCCATCGACAGGCGCATAGATGCGGCGCACTTCGGATTCGGGCGCAAGCGCGCCGTCGGCCGTCACGATCACGTCTGCCCGTCCGATGAACGACCACGCGAGCGCGATGACGATCAACGCCGCCACTGCGGCGACGGTTGCCTGGATGAATCGCCGCGGCTCTTCCGTGAGAATCGCGATGCCCTCGGCACCGTGCTCCTCGAGCGCCTCGTTCAACGGCTCGAGGCGACGCGGCTCGCGCGCGGCGCTCACAGCCCACTCCCTGGCGCCGATGCGCTCAGCGCTCGCAGCTTTTGAATTCTCGCCTGAAACGGCGGTGTCGCGAAGTGTACCGACGCGAGTTCGTCCGCTACCGCCTGAGCCCGACCGGCGCGCGCATCGCGCTCGATCTGCCGATATGCGCGCAGATCGTCCCGCACGAGCGACAAGCCCGCGAGGCGCGGATACCGCTCGCCGTAGTCGTCGATCATCGCGGGCAGCGCATCTAGCTTATCGGTGCGCCCGTCGTTGAGCGCGGCTTCGATGGCTGCTTTCAGACGCTCGAGCGCGGCCACGTAGACCGAGTCGTCGGTTTGAAGTTTGCGCAGATGACTGAGCGCGTCAGCATATGGTTCGCTGAACGCGGGCAAATACGATACGATCTGCTCGAGTGCGCGCTGATGCTCGTTCGGGTCATCGTTCCAGCGCGCGATGAGCGTCGTGATAGGAACCTCGTCGCGATAGATCCTGATCGGCGCGTCAGAGCCGCCGCGTCCCATCCAGAACGATTCCAGCTCGCCCATCCAGACAAGCTCGGCAACGAGCGGCGCCGCCTCGCGGTTGTGGCTCGCCAATCCCTGCATCTCGGCGGCCATGGCGCGCGCCCGGTCGAACGCGTTCGCCTTTAACGCCGCGAGCCAGCCCGGCACCTTTGCCTTTATCAGCGCTTCGGCGCCTGCCGCCTCGAACGCGGCATCGCCCGGATGCCGTGCTAGGTAGCCGTTCGCCAATTGCGCCGCCGCATCGAAGCGTCCGGCCGCCATGAACGCTCTCATGTCGCGTTGCGGGTTGCCGCGCAGATAGAGCGTTGCGGCGAGCGCACAGATGAGCGCGAACGCGATTGCGCCCCAGCGGGCGATGCGCCGCATGTCCGGCGCGGCGTTACCGCCCAGCGCAATGGCAAGTTCGTCGATGAACGTCGCGATCGCGCCCCGGCGCCTCGTCGCCCCACGCGGCGCGCCGCTCGATTGCGACGCCGCAGTGCCATCGCGCGCTTCGTCTTCCTGCGTGCCCGCGGGATCGACGCAGAAGATGTCGAGAAACGAGTGCGGGGCTGCGATGAACGTCGTCCTGTCCATATCCGCCAACGGCATGATCATTGGTACGGCGGCGGCTCCGGCGTTCGCGTGCCCGGTGCGCGCTGCAGCTTCTGCCGGAGCTTCGGCCTGAGTCCGAGCTTGCGCTTGCGCTTTCGCTTGCATCTGCGTCAGCGTCGGATCGGCGACGCTGCCGCGGCGAATACCCACGCGATACGCGAAGTGATTGCCGCCAAAGGCGAGCAACGCACCGTCTTCGAGTCGCACCGCACTCTCCTCGAGACGCGTTCCGTCGACGAACGTGCCGTTCGTGCTGCCGAGATCCTCCACGAAAATCTCGCCCTGTTCGTAGAACACGTGCGCGTGACGGCGCGACAAGTAATTCACTTGATGCGGATAAGCATCGCGGTATCGCGCGAAGGTCTCGTCCGTCTTGCTGACGAGGAACGGAAAACTCGTCGCGACGATCGGCTCGAGACCGAGATCGCTACGCTCCGGCGTCAGCGTAAGGACCACCGAACGCGCATCGCGCACCGCGCGATTCGCCGGGCACGGCACGAGTTCAACACGGCAGGCGAGTACGCCGGCAAAGCGCAGCTCATCCCCGTCGTGAAGCACTTGGGGCTTCTCGCGCACGTCGCGGCCGTTGAGCATCGTACCGTTCTTGCTGCCGAGATCGGCGATGTATGCGACGCCGTTCTGGACAAAGAGCTTCGCATGACGGCGCGACAGCTCCGCGACGACCTCGGCACGCGCGGACGCAAATGGAGGTTGGGCCCGTCCGATGGCGAACAGGTCATTCTCGATGCGAATGTCGCCGATCTCCGGATGCGATACCGGTTTCAAGACGATATCGAAGCGCCGCGCAAGCGGCATCTCCATTTCGGCAATCGGAAGACCATCGGAAGCCATGGTTCGACACCTGCAGAAGAGCGCCGGGCCGCCCCAGTTTTCCTGCTTCCCCTGATACGAAGGGGTCGTGCGAAATGGGGAGAGCGTGAGGAAAGTGTAGGCGACGTAAGACGGCAGTCAATCTGGACCGATCGCGGCACGTCGGGTTACAGCGTGCCCCAACCGCACTCGCTCTGGGCCTCAGAACCGTTTTACCGCGATCCCGCGCTCGTCGACCGTTCACTACACCTCGCTCATTTGACGATTGGACCGCCGGCCCCGGCGCCACGTGCGGAATCGCTGCTCGCATTCTCGACGACGACAGCAGGCCAGCCACCGCCGATCGCCTTGAACAGCGTGACCGTATCGGTAAGAATCTGCTGATGATTTGCGACGAGCGCGAGTTCGGCGGCTGCGAGCGAGCGCTCCGATTCGAGCACTTCCAGCTGCGACACCACGCCCTCTTTCAACTGCGCTTCGATCTGGGCGGCCACGACGCGCAGATGCGCGTTTTGCTCCTGAAGCTCGCGGCGTTGCTTCTTGTGCGCATCGAGATTGACCAGCGCGTTCTCGACCTCCTCGAAGGCGGCGAACACAGTCTGCCGATACTGCTGTTGCGCCACCTCGCTTTGGGCCTCCGTCGTTCTGATGTGCGCTTTCACGCTCGGATCGAACATGGGCAGGTTGATGCTCGGCAAGAAGCTGAACGTGAACGCCTTGAACAGATCGGAGAGTGCGAATGCCGCCGTGCCGCCTCGGCCGGTGAGACTGATACTCGGCAATTGCGCCAGCTTGGCCGCGCCGATCGTGTCATACGATTCGAGCACCCGGTACTGCGCAGCGACGACATCGGGGCGGCGGCCCAGCAACTGTGCAGGCAATCCCATCGGCACCTCGGGCAGCTTGACGCGCTCGCGCAAGTGTCCAACGGGCATCTTGAACTCGCCGGCCGGGACGCCGACAAGCGTGGCAAGCGCGTTCTCGGCGAGATCCCGCGAGCGTTGCAAATCGATGAGTTCGTTCGCCAGCCCGTTGATTTCCGCTCGCTGGCGCAGCACTTCGGTTTGTGGCACGAGACCGCCGGCGAGCATCGACTGATAGATGGCGAGAATCTGCTTGTTCTTGGCGAGCGTCTTTTGCTCCTGCTCGATCTGATCGTCGAACTGAAGAATTTGGAAGTACGTGCTCGATACACCCGCAACGAGCGTCAGATAGCCGGCGCGCCAGTCCGCCTCGGAAGCGTGGTATTCGGCCTTTTGCGCTTGGACACCCTTTTCGACCTTGCCCCAGATGTCGATGTCCCAGTTCACCTGCGTGCCCAGATTGATGGTTTTCGTAAGCCGCTGGTGCGTGTTCTTTTCGAAATCGACACCGGCGCCCAGATCGGCGCTCGGCAACGCGCCGGCGCGCACTTCGCCGATCTCGGCCCCCGCGACACGAATGCGCGCGGCGAGCACCTTTATATCGACATTGCCGGCGATTGCTTTGTCGATGAGCGAATCGAGATAGGCGTCGTCGAAGGAACGCCACCATTGCGGGTCCACCGTGTCGGACGCCGACACCGGTCGCCCCGTATGCGCCCAGGTGGTCTTCTCGGGCGTGTCGGGGCGCTGGTAGGCCGGGATTTTCAGGTCCATGCAGCCGGACAGAACGATTGCGGCAAGACCTGCTGCGATAGCGTGGCCGAAGAACGGGCGCATGCGGCTGCGGAAATTAGACGCGCGAGCCGGGCCTGTCGAATGGTTCACGTTCTGCTCCTGGGATGACGTTATCGATGGAACGAGCTGCGGAGGAAGCAGCGTTCTCGTACAGTGTCGCGAAAAAAGCGAGTGCTCGACGGCGGCCCGGCCGTGCCGGCCATGGAGGCTTGACGCCTCCACGGCGGCGGGGCTCGCACGATCAGAAGTTGATCGTGTTCGAGGCGGTTTGCGTGGGCTTGACCGTCGAGTGGATGCCGCTCGCGAACGCGACGTTGTTGCCCGTGTTGTTCACGATATCGTTCGTTTGACCGATGACCTGCT
>DASVLS010000079.1:0-30666 GCA_036384755.1 Trinickia sp.
GAGGAAACGCTCGGCGATGGTTTCGAGCGCGACGCAGACCTCCTCCGGACGGCGCGCCCGATCCTCGAGCGCGGCGCGCAGCGTGCTTAGCTCGCCCCCTAAACGGCTCGTGCCTTCAGCGGGCAAGAAGGCTTGGTCGAGACCGGGGCGCACCACTTGCCCGGCGCGGTAACGTGGCGCGCCGAACTCCTGCGCCAGCGCCTCCAGCCCGCGCCCGATGCCCGCGCGGCCTCCCAGCCGGATCGCGAGCAGCCGCTGTCGCGGCGCGGCCTGCGCAAACCCGCGGAACAGATCGTCGACGATCTCGCGGCGCATGGCCGGCGGTGCGTGCTCGCCGGCGATATGGTTCAGCACGACTTCCTGCAGGCGCGGTTCGAACGTCGGCAGCGCCGACGAAAGTTGGCTCGCGGCTTCCTCGGGTACGGCAATCCGGCTCGAATCGCTTGCGCGTCGCCCGGTTTGCGGGTGGGCTTGCGCGGCGATAGCGGAGAACAGCGCTAGCGTGTCGCGCTGCGGGGAGCCTGGCTGCAACTGCCTTGCAGTCCTGTCCCAGGACGAGAGGACGTCGGCGGCTTGCCGGGGCGGCAGCGTCGGCAGCCGCTTGAGTTCGGCGCTCAACACTTGCGCCAGCGTGCGCGGTTGCAGTGTACCCGCCTGCGTGATGAACCCGTCGATCAGCGCCTGAGGCAATACGGCGGTGTCGGCGAGCACGCTCGCGACGAGATCCGACGCGCTGTCGGCAGGCAACGTCCGCATCCGTTCTAGCACGGCCGCGATGATCCGGCCGCTTTCGGCCTCGCCGAGCGTCGCTCGCATCGCATCGTCGGCGACGGTGCTGCCGATCAGCTTGACGGCGGCGCTGACGAAGGTGCGGGGTTCGCCAAGCCTCCTGACGAACGAGAGTACGGCCTCACGGCCGGCCGGCATGGCCTCGTCGTAGGCGTCGAACAGATCGTGGATCGCCGCCTCCTGATTCGTCGCGTTCAGGCGGGGCCACACTTGCGCGTGCAGCTCCAAGAGTTGGCGGGCGTCCTCGGGCCGGGCGCCGGCGAAGTGGGACAGACTCGTGGCGAACGCCAGCAGCGGCAGTTGTGCTATCGCTTCGCGCTCGCGGTGCTGCGCGGGAACGGCGGGAGCGCAGCCCAGCAGGACGGCCCGCACTTCGCCGCGCGTTTGGGCGTCGAGCGTCGGATAGAAAGACACGAGTTGGCGCATCTGATTGGCAGCATCGTGCACCGGCGCCGCCGCGGCCGCGCGGTCCTCCATCGTGTGCTGCGCCGCCGCTTCGCGGACGGCTCCCGGGACCGCGCGCAGCAGCGCGATGGTCTGCGACACGGTTCGCCGCATGACTTCGGGCTCGACCCTGATGCCGTCGCGCAGCGCCTCGCGAACGAGCGTATTGAGCATCACCCGCTCTCGTCGGCCCGAGCTGTTCAGCGATTTGCTTGCAGCGGCGCGGTGAATCGCTGCGAGCGCGGCCTGCCGCTCGTCCTGGCTCAGGTTGCCGCCGCCCGCGGCCAGCAGGTTCTGCAGGTAGCGCGCCGACGAAAGCCGACCGAACGGGCTCGAGGCGGGTCCCGTCTTGTCCCGGATCGCCTGCGTCAGCGATCTCGCGACGGCGGCCCGCATCTCGGGGTCCTCGCCGAACACGGCGCTCAGACGCCGGTCACGCGCGTGCGCGTCGCCATCGGCTGGCAGTCCGCCGCGCACCATGCACGACAGCGCGCGCGCGAGGCTGCTCGCGTCGGGCTTGCCGCCGGGGCGAGCGGACGCATCGAGCAATTGGCGCAGCAGATCGCCATAGACGGGAATCAGTTCGACCGGCGCGGGGTAGCCGTTGTCGACCGTCTCTTCGAGCCGACGCTCGAGCGTTTGGAGTACCAGTTGCAGCGCCTCGTCCTTTGGGCTGCTGCGGCCTTTGACGGTTTCCATTGCATAGCTTGCCGCATGGATCATGGCAGCCGGCGGGAACAGGGAACTGCCCAGCACGAAGCGTTTCTTGCCGCGGGTACGCGCGATGTCGGCGCCCGCGCTGCGCTCGCCGCTCCACGCCAGCCTCGAGGCAAGCAGCTCGCGCAGCAGGGCGGTCGACTGTGCGCCGCGCAGGCTGAGCACCGCCACCCCGATGGAGTCGAGTGCGTGCGATTGCGCCGCGTCGCTACCGCTGAACCGGCTCGTCGACAACTGCCCCGTGACCGCGATCAGTTCCTTGGCGAGCCGAACCCGGTGCCGCGTTTGCATGTGCGGCTCGGTCATTTCGCGCAAGATCAATCCGAGCACGTCGCTGACGGTTTGCCGGTCCCCCGATGCATGGCCGAACTGCGGTAGTTGCGCGGCCATGGCCTGCAGCAACTCCAGGCGCTGGGCGGATCCGACGACAGGCCGATGTCCGAGATCGATCTGCTTGTCGTCGCGCTCGAGCAGATCCTTCACGAGCTTGACGAAATGGTGGCGGTGGCCGCGCAGCGCGGCCATGTTCGACGCATGCTTGACCAGCTGGCGCAGCGCAGTCCGGTTGTCGGTATAGGAAACCGTCGCGTCGGCGCCCCCCGCTGTGCGGGTGTGGCGGGAGACGCTGCAGGCCTCGATGTACGTCGACACCCAGTGGTTGCGCTGGCCGCTGTCGCCCAGCCATACCCCGAATGCCGCCGGGTCCGAGGGCAGCGCAAGCCGATCGAGTGAGATGGAGAGACTGGTCGAGCGCCGCTGCGCAATCGCCATTGCCGCAAGCTGGAGGTCGCTCACGCCACGGCGGCTGTCTCGGATATCCCAGCCGTCGTCGAGCGTGCGCGCGAATCGCAGCGCTTCGTCGCGGCCGAGCGAGCCCATCACATCGCCAAGCCGATCGAACAGCGCGACCCGCGCAAGCGACGCCGCGCCGTTTGCTCCGTAGTCGTCGGTGCCTAGCGTAGCGTGGACTTCGCTGGTCGTGGGGGCGTCGATTCTCAGTGCGCGACTGGTCAGCGCACGGGCGAGCCGGCTGCGCTCCGGGCCTTCCGCGGGCGCGAAGTGCATCGCGACGCGAGCGAGTTCGATGCGCGTGTCGAGCGGCGTATGAACGCCTATCGCGTTCGTCATCACGCGCTCGATCAGGCCGCCCAGTTCGCGGTCGCGCGCGGCAGGATTGTGCGAATTGCGGGCGATGCTCCTCGTCGCAAGCACGGGCAACTGGGCCAGCGCGTGCCGTTGCACCGCGAGTTCGGCCATGCGGGCTTCGACGGTCTCATTCGATACCGGCGTGTGTGCGGCGGGCGTGAGCAGCGGAGAGTGGGGCGGCAGGCGGATAGGCGTGCCAGCGCCCGGTGGAGCTTCGCCCTCGAGCCAGACGAGCGCGTCGCCGGCAGCGTCGAACAGCGCACCGAGCGCATCGTGCGTTGCGCCTTGAGGGCAGGCGGCGCGCAGCGTCACGACGGTTTGCACGGCGTCGTGCAGGGCCTGCGAGAGGTCGACGGCGCCGCCGCCCAGGTTTTGCAGCGCGGCGCGATCGTCGGCGTCAGCCGCGCCCATCAGTGCGCGCAGGTCTCGCGCCGTGTTCGAGGCCAGCGAGGCCAAGCCCTCGAGCACATGCGGATCGCCGCCGCCTTGGTCGAGTTCGAAAACGGCGGGGTGCAGATCGCGCAGCGCGGCCACGTGCCCCAGCACGGTGGCTTCGGGCGGCAGACGATGTTCGGCGACCGCCTGTGCTACGAAGCAATGCGTCACGTCCGACTCTAGCGTCGCGAGCGCCGTGTGCGCCTGCTCGATCATCGAGCGGGCGGCGTGCAGAACGGACGATTCGTCGTCGTCGACATCGAATGGGCCGAAGGCCGTCTCGATCGTGGCAAGCGCCGCATGGAGCCGGTTCAGATGCGCTCGAGCGGTTGCGGTGTGTTCGCGCAACGCCTGCAAGGGCAACGGACTGCCGGAGGGACCGCCCCCATCGAGCCCGCCCCCGTGAGCGGCGACGAGGGCGGCCATCGAGCCCGCGCGCGCGGCCTCGGCCGCTTCGCATGCGCGCTGTGCGGCCTGCTGCGCGAGGGCCAGGACGACAGCGGGATCGTTCGATGCCAACTGGGCGCTCAACTCGGCTTCGGCGGGTGCAGGGGAGGACGACGAGGCTTCGCCGCGTGCTGCGCCGCCTGCGCTTGCTGGGCCGCCGGGCTGGGGCGCGGCGATTCCCGCGATTTGCTCGATGAGTGCGGTGGCGCTTAGGGCCTCGTATCGGCGCGCCGTCCCGAGGGGTACCTGCGCGAGCGTGAGCCGGCCGTCGTGTGCCGCTTTCAACGTGCGCTGCCTAGGATCGTACAGACGCGGCTCGTCGAGCGGATTCGACTCAGGGGGCGCATGCTGCGGCTGCGGGCCGTGTCCGGCCGCGTAGGCTTCTTGCAGGGCCTGCGACCAGGCCGAGCGCCGCCAGGCGAACGCGAGCGGCGAGCGCCTGCCTGCCGGCGCCGCTCGGCCTGGGTCGCCTGGCAGGTTCCCCAACGCGCCGTGACCGCGTGCGGGAGAGCTCGTAGGCGTGCTCTGCGAAGGCGCGCCCTGCGGCGCGGTGGTTACGGCCGGCGTTTCTGCCGGCGCGTAGGGGCTGCTCGTGGAGCTGAGCGATGAAGGGCGCATAGGACGGGGACCTCTAGTCGGCGTTGCCAGCATGCCGGGCGGCGCGATCTGGTTTGCAACGCAACCCATGCTAGGGACGTTGCGCGACAACAGGCCGCCATCGAGCGAAATTGGAATGCGCAACGCGAAGACGGGGGGCAGGCGAGAAAGGTCATCGATCGCTCCGTCACCGTGGTTGGGGGCGCCTCAGGCCGCGCGCGCGGCGTAGTGCAGGCTGCTCCGCTGGTCGACGCGGTCGAGGACGATGTCGACACAGGGCCCGATACCGATACGGCTCGTGTCCAGCACGAGCTCGGGGTTGTGGGGCGCCTCGTAGGGCGCGCTGACGCCCGTGAAATCGGGCAACACGCCGCGGCGAGCCTGCCGGTAAAGCCCTTTGACGTCGCGTCGCTCGCACACGTCGAGCGGTGTCGCCAGATGGATTTCGACGAAGCGCGAGGGGCCGACGATTTTCGCGGCGAGCGCACGGTCCGCGCGGCGCGGCGAGACGAGCGCGGCGAGCACGACCAAGCCCGCGTCGTTGAAAAGCCGGGCGACCTCGGCTGCGCGCCGCACGTTCTCGCGGCGTTCAAGATCGCCGAAGCCGAGATCGCGCGAGAGGCCTCGCCGCAACTGGTCGCCGTCGAGGACATAGCAGGGCCGCCCTTGGGCCGTGAGGCGCGCGGCCAGCCCGCAGGCGAGCGTCGACTTGCCGGAACCGCTGAGGCCCGTCAGCCAGATCGTGTTTGCCGGCGCGGGGACGTTTGCCGGATCCGCTGCCGTAGCGGCCGTGAGTCTGGAGTCTAGGTCGAACATGGATATCTTCCGGTCGGGTGAGCGTAGCGCCAGCATAGGAGCCGCTCGCGACCGTTTCGCCCCGGTGGGCGAAGCCGTGTCGTGAACCGCGAACGATACCGACATTTCGAAATAGCCAGAGCCCGACACGCTCAATCCGGCGTACCTGTCGCTCCTGCAGATTCGGACGAGGCAACGGGCTCCGCTGCGGGCGCCATTGCATACTGGCGCTGCTCCGCACGTTTCACGAGTGCCAGAGACGACGGCTCATGCAGCTTATCCAACATATCTTTGATTTCTCCCTGGCGGTCCTCATCGGCATCTTCATGCCATAGCTCGTTCAGTCTTGCGAGCAGCCGCCCGACCTCTCCGCGGGAGGCGTCGTCTTCGATATCCCAAAAACAGTTCGAGATTCGGGTCGATATGGAACGACTCCGATCCCACCGCACCAGCTTTTCGTAGCAATCGTGCATTTGGTTTCGAGGAATAAGCTGTCCGAAGAATGGCTCGCGCAACAGCTCCTCGGACGATGGCCTGCTTTCCGGAGGGTGCCGAACCATACGCGATACGACAGAGAGCATTTCAGCCTTATGCTCGCTCGTCATTCCCGCCAGTTCTTTCGCAAAGGGAAACGCCTCGACGGTCAGTAGCTGATCGTAGAAGCCTCTTGACCCCGGTTCGAATGTCGAGTCCTTTATAAAATGTGCAAATAATTGACCGGCACTATAAATGTCGATCTTCTCGTTTGCAATCGACATTGACAAATCTATGTAACCCGTCGTGCCAGGATGTCTTTTTTGGCCAATTTCAGTTCCGTTACCCATATCGATCAGCTTGAATATCTTTTGATCCCGATCGTACATCACATTACTAATCGAAATGTCCGAGTGCGCTACGCCCTCGTCCGCACACCGCGCGATTGCGATAAGAACATCGGCTACGACCTGCTTCGCGAGATCTACATACTCCTGATCGGTGATCACGGCTGCTTCCAGACCTGTCATGCCCTTATCGATCAATTCTCCGACGTTCTCTCCGTTTATTTTCTCGCAAAGTATTCCAAATTCCCCATCGATTTCGACTAACTCGTATACCTGCATCACGTGAGCAGTTCTGGTCAGCGCGGCACTGGTTTTAAATTCGTTGACAATGAATTGCTTTTTCTCCTGAATCAGAGATTCGATTGCCGCGACGTTGGACGTTAGATCGCCTCGAATTGGCGCATATAACTCGCGGGGTATAGGATCGCGCGGGTCGGTTCGCAGCATGGCCTTGAAGACGAACTCCCTCCCAAGATTCTTCCCGTTCTTGATCAGGTCTTCCGAGAGCCTTACCGCGTAGGCAGTCCCGTATCTCCCGCTTCCGAGCCGCTGCTTGAGAGATTGTGCCGTGTCGAGCGACGTAGGGGAGCCCGCCAGGCGCACCTGTCGGAACCCGGCGTCGGCCTCGGCGACGCCAGGCTTCATCGCGGCTAGTGCGGCGGCCAAGGTCTGGTTGATCGGCTCTTGACTAAGCATTGCGACCAAACTGGGGCTAAGCGTATCGAACGAAATCTGGTCGCCGCTCGCTTGTCGTCGGTACCTGCGCGCGGCGCTAAGCATCCGATCGGCACGACCCGATTCCGACGGATCGAAGGGCACTCGAGGCTTCTCGGGAACGCGATGTCCGCTCATAAAAGAAATCGATCGCCGATAGGATCGACTCGGGGGTAACGCCGCCGGTACCGGGGGGCGCGGCATACGGGGACTAGGAAGGTCTGGACGTCGTTGCCGAGTGGGCATTGCGGGTCCGGCTTCGGGCGTCCAGTCACCGCCGCGCTGACGCTTGAACCCCAATCCGAGCGACGGCAACGGCGCGCTCGAGGCCGGATGCTTCCCTCGAGGCGTCCCGGCTTGCGTCGACACAGCCAGCCTCGAACGCGGCGAGCTCGAACGCGGCGAGCTCGAACCTTGCGCCGGTGATGCCTTCAGCTTCGCGAAAGCCGGGTGCGCCGGCGGCGACGGCCGTTCATCGGCAATTCTCGCCTCTGGAGGAGGCTCCTCACCGCTCGCGTAAGAATAGGCGGATACGTCAAGAGGCGGGAGATTGGTCTTCATCGCGATTCACAAAGAATATTTCGCTGGGTTTGTAGCCGGAAAACCGCACCGCGCGGCTCGTCCGCCGATATTTTGCACGGCCCCCGCACCCAGCTTTGGGACGGCGTAAGGCGTCATGCCGCATTCGAATGCCGCAAGCCAAATTGTTGCGAGGCACCGCACCGACGTGTCTCGATGCATGTGGCGGGCGCACATGATCCGAAGCTAATCGGTATCTCGCCTCGATGTCTGCCATCCACCGAAGAATGCGCGCGCCAGGCGAACTCCGGTCTTCAACGGCAGCATACGAACTTAAGGACCCGCTCGCGGACGGAACCCGAGCCGGTGAATCCTGGCGCCTATCTCGGGGTGTTGAAAAATGTATGAATCCCCGCCGCCCCGCGACCTTTGCCGATGTGCGCTGCGTCGCCGCTTCGCACCCGTGGATGATCGTTCGCCGTGCGCGCGGCGAACGGGGCACGGCGCGTCTATTGTCCAGACTCATCGAAACCTCGCGGACGCTCCGAGATGGATGCCATGAACTTTGACGTTGCGCCGACGCGTGCGGCACGCGCGTTACCGATCCTGCCCGACGCAGCGCCGGAGCTGCTCGACCTGGCCGTCGAGCGCGTCGCCGAGCACCATCTGCCCTGCATGGGGCTGCGCCGGGTGCGTCTCGTCGTCACCGGCGAACCGGTACGCCGCGTGACGCTCGAGATGGGCGAGACGCTCGTTGCCGTCGCCGACGACATCGCGCCGGACGCGACCGTGACGTTCGCGCCCGAGACGCTGCGTGCGGCGCTCGACGCACCGCGCCTCTTCGATGCGCGCATTCCCGCGTTTGCGTCCGGGATCCGGATCGAAGGGCACGAACTGACGGCGCAGTATCTGCTGCAACTGCTCAAGCGCCCCGAACCGCGCGTGCTTGCACGCTTCGGCTATGCGAGGGAGCTCGCCCCGCGCTGGCTCGAGCATGTCCCCGAGTGCGAGACGCCGGACCCGGCGCGTGTCGTCGAGTCGCTCGTCGCGAGCACGCCGCTGCGTCTACGGGGCGTGCTCGACTGGCCCGCTCTCGACTGGTCGCTCGACGAACTGATTGCGCGTCATGGTCACATGCCGCTGCGGCATGACAGCGTTGCCGGCCGCCCCGAAACACTGGGCCGTTTTCTTGGGTCGTGGCGCAGCGCGGCGGCCGCCGCCGAGAAGCCGTATTCCGCCGGCTGCCCGCTCTCGGCGCAGTTGGCGGCGCTGTTTCCGTTCCCGCTGTTCGCAGCTGGCGCCTATCATCCGGTCGCCCAGCTCTGGGCCGGCGTGCGGCGCGAGCACACGCTCGTCACGCCGCTGCATTGCGACATCGCCGCCTCGTTTCTTGCGCAGGTGCACGGCCGCAAGCGGTTGTGGCTCTACGCCCCCTCGCAGCGCGATCTGCTTTATCCGATCGATGGGTTCAACACCTATCAGCCCTGCTGCGTCGATGCGGCCCAGCCGGACCTCGAGCGCTTTCCGCGGTTTGCGCAAGCCCGTCCGATCGAGGTGACGCTCGAGCCTGGCGATCTGCTCGTCATCCCCACGGGTTGGTACCACTGCGTCTGGGCGCTCGACGACGTGATTTCGGTCAGCCGCTTCATGGACGACACGTGGGCGGTGACGAGGCATGCGGCCGCTCAGCGCACGCATGCGGCCAGCGAAGGACGCTAGAAAGAGGGGCGACCATGAAAGATGGACCGTGCACGTTTGCCTGACCGGCAGACCCGAATCTCCAACGAGGAACTTTACTCATGCCAGACGATCTTCGCATCGGCTCGCACATGCCGGCGATCGATACACCCGCCAGTACGCCGTCGTCGCCTGCGTCGCCTCATTCGACACCCGGATCGCGGCCCCCATCGCCGCGCCCGAGCTCAACCTCGCATTCGGCGTCGGCCTTTGGGCGACTCGGTCATCTGAGGGACGTCAACGCCGCACGCCCGCAACGCGCCAATGCGTCGCCGCGCGCTGGCCAGACGAGCGGGACCTCCGGGGCGGCTCATTCGCCGCCCGCCACACCGCCCTCGTCGCCGCGCCCATCTAAGACGCCACACGATGCGAGGTTCAACTACGGCCGGCACGATGTGCCGTCGTTCAAGCGCTCGCATTTCTTCGGCTTCCCGCGGCCGTTGCGTACCCGCTTCTCGGCTCCTTGGCCGCAGAGCGGCGGCAACGAGCACTTCAATCGCGGTTTCAACTGGGGGGCGAGCGGCGGCTTTGGCGGTGGCTTCGGCGGCGGCATCGGGCGCTTCGCCATGCCGGCCGTGGGCATGTTCCTTGGCGCGGACCTCGGCATGATGGCGGGCGCAGCACTCGGGGCAGACTTCCTCATGCCGGGCTGTTTCATGCCGGGCCTCGATCTGGGGCTCGGCCTGCTCGGCGGCGCGGCGCTCGGCGCGCTGGGCTGGGAGGCCGGCCGGATGTTCAACCGGTTTCAGGGCGGGCAATCGTCCGGCACCGCATACCAGGCTCACTACACGCATCCACCCTACGGCGGTAGCGCCGAGCCTCCCGTGCAAGGCTATGCGCAGCCTTATGGAGCGTCCCATACGCCGTACGCGAGCGGTGTGCCCGTCCAGGGCTATGCGCCGCCGCCGCAGTACGTGCCGACTTATCCCGCCTATACACCCTATCCGGCATACGGCGGCGGGTACGGCGGCGGGTACGGTGGCGGGCCGGGGTGGGGGTCGATGTTCGCGGGCGCAGCCTTAGGTGGCCTCGGTTTCGGTATCGGCGAGGCGATCGGCGCCGATCTCATGTTCGATATGCTGATCTGACAGGCGGGACCGGGGGCGGTTTAGGCGTATCCGGGCTCGCCGAGCATCGTCAACCGCGTGCGCAACTTGCCGCGCGCGCGATGCAGGCGAGCCTTGACCGTCGTCACCGGGCATCCCGTGATCTGCGCGATCTCTTCGATCGAATGTCCGAAGAGATAGGCAAGCGCCATGGCGAGGCGCAGGTCTTCGGAGAGCACGTCGAACGCTTTGGCGAGCAGGTCGGGCGTTTCGTAATCGTGCCAATACTCGAGCACGAGGTCGGGGTGAGTCAGCTCCACGTCCAGCAGTGTGTGCCGCTGTTCGCGCAGCGCCTTCAGTGCGCAGCGGTAGGCGATGGCCATCAGCCACGTCGAGACCGCGCATTCGGCACGGAACTCCTGCGCCTTGTTCCATACGACGAGGAACGTATCGTTGACGATTTCCTCGATCAGCGAATCGTTCGAGCTCAGGCGACGCACGAAGCGCGCGAGACGAGCGCGATAAAGGTCGTAAAGCCTTGCGAGCGCCGAGGGTTCGCCTGCGGCAATGCGCGCGAGGAGCGGCCGGTCGGGGTCCGTCACGGGCGCCGTGCCCAGCGGCGAATCGACGGCAAAGCCGCTGCTGCCGTTGAGCGCGTCGAACTCGGCGCGCACCGTGCGTTGGCCCCGTACGTCGCCGATCTCGTGAATCGTGCCGACGATGCCGACGATCCGTCCCGCAGGGTCGTGGAGCGTTCGCTTGTACAGACGCACGGGGCGCACGCCGCGCGTGGCGTGCCGCATTCCGGCCGCGTAGATCTGGGTGCCGCCGCGCGCAAACAGTTCAAGGTCGGCGCGATGATAGGTGAGCGCGAGATCGGACGGAGCGATATCGTAGACGGTCTTGCCTTGTACGCCTTCGCGGTCCGCGCCGATAAAGTTCTCGAAATGGTTGTTGGCGCCGGTGTAGAGGCCGTTGGTATCCTTGAGGAACACAGGCGAATCCATGCCGTCGACGAAGTTGAGCAGCCGTGGCAGGTTGGCGCCGCCTTCGCGCGCGAGGCGCATGAGTTGCGCCTGATCCTTCGCTCGTTTGATGATCGGCGCCGGGAGGTCGAGATCGGCACGGCAGGCTGCGTCGTTGGCGCCGTGCGCTACGAGCGAGACGACATCTTCCGCGCGCAGTTCGGGCAGTACCGGGATGAGGTAGTCCTCGGGGCCGGTGTCGGCGCGCAGCTTGCGAAGCTCCGAGGCCGCATCGGCGGGCTCGCAATCGACGAAGATCACGGCCGGCGAAGCGGCGGCTTTCGCATGGGACGGCGCCAGCCTTTGCACACCGTGCGAGCGTATCGCTCGCGGTATAGGGCGGTCGGCGTGGCTGCACCAGAAGAGATGAGGTTCCGTCGCATTTCCCACGATCATTTCTTGCGTTCCTTTCATTGTTTCAGGGCCTGCGCTCGCAAGTGCCGGTCAGTGGAGGAAGCCGATATTGCCTGCCCGAACCTAAGAGCGCGACGCCTCGCCTGTATTAACGGCAGGACGAGTCTCGATTTGCAGGGTGATATAGGTAGGGGTAATCCTCCGTAAGGGTTTCCTTAGTACTCCGTAGGATCCTGTGTAACCGGGCGGATCTGCGGACCTCCGACCGGGCCGGGCACCGTGTCGATCCCGGCTCGTCGCGCGCACTGCTTCAGCGGCGCCCCGACCGGCCGATGCGCGCATCGGCCTGGCCGATGTCGATCTCGAACCGGTCCGACTCCATCGTCGGCCCGAGTTCGATCTCGCGGTTGAAGTCCATCTCGTAGAAACTGTCCTCGCCATGAAGATCGAGATCGCTATGGTCTCCGGATCGCGTGTGATCAGACGGCTCGGAGCGTTGGGTTGAGACCGAACTCGTCCGAGCTTCGCCGGCCAGGCCCGAGAGTGTATCGCGGACCTCGAGGCTTTTCCTGCTGCCGCGTCGAGCGGCCTTGCCTGTGCGTGAGAGCGGAATGTGCGCGAGCGCTTGTGCGACCGGCGAGGCCAGCGAGAGCCACGCCGCTTTGCCGACGATGCGCGCCTGACCGAGGCGAAACGCGGCCCGCGTGCGCCGCGACGATTGCTCGCGGCGCCATGTGTAGTAATCGGTCGTGCCGTCGAGTCTGCCGGCCGTGACCTTGCGGCCGCCGACCGACAGCGTCAGTTCGTCGGCGATATCGGCGCGCGTCTCGAGCTCGTTCACCAGGGTGTCGAGCGAGGCGTCGAGCGCCTTGAAATCGAGCCGCGGGTCCACCGTCGAATAGGCCTCGGCCTCGGGTACGTCCAACGCGACCTTCAGCGGTTCCCCCTTGCGCTCGAGTATCGCGAGCAGCCGGGCCATTTCGGTCTTCTGAAAGCGTGCGCGCTCGCCGGCCGAATAGTGAGCCGTAATCGGCGTGCTGCCTTGCGTGATGACCTGGCCGTCCTTCTGGTCGCCGTAGTGCGTCTGCCAGGGATGGCCCTGGCTTGCCAGTATGTCCTTCTTGACGTTCACGCCAAGGCTGAATGCCGCGCCAAACGTATTGGCGGTCGCTGCGACGGCAGCGGCTCCCCCCATCGTCATCGTGTAGCGCTCCTCTTCGCCGGCAGTCAATCGCTTCGCCAGCCGCGTCGCTTCCACCTGCGCGCGGCCGTCGCCGGTAAAGAGCGCTTGCGCATCGGGATCGCCGATTGCCGCGAGCGCCCGGGCGGCTGAGGCGAGCTTCTCGCGCACAGCTGCCGTGTCGCCGGCGGGCAGCTTCGCTGCCTCCTTGAGACGCGCTTGCGCCGTCTCGAAGTTGACCCAGTCGCGCAGGCTTGCCTTGAGGGTTTGCCGCTTGCCGGCCAAGCGCGTCGTATGGAACTGCGCCTGCGGTCCGGACTCGGGCGCGGCGCCCGTCTTGTGTTTCAGCAGTGCGCGCGTCGATGCGGCCACCTTGCCAAGCAGCAGACGGCCCATGCTGTCGAAACGCATGCGGTAGGGGGTCTTCCAGGCGCTCGTCACGGTGCTCGTATTGAATTTCGCCTCGTGCGTCTGCGCGAATTGCGCCTCGAGCGCTTGCAGTGCAGCCTGGCTGCGTTGTGTGCGGTCGGCTTCGAGGACTTCCGTCACGAGGTCGAGTTCGCGCGAAGGCGGGTTCTGCACAGCCGTTGCATCGCCGCTCGCGCCGGTTCGTTCCAACGGCGGTTGTCGTGCCTCGATCCCGCCGCGAATCAGGCCGAGCAATCGCTGATGATCGCCCTCGATCTCCGCGAGCGTGTCGTTTCGTTGTGCGCGATAGTCGGCGTAGGCCGTCCAGTTCGCGAGCGGCCTGAGATCGTCGTTCGTGCTGTCGTCGGCGGCGATCTGCCGGAGTGTCTCGAGCAGCTTGCCGCGAGCGCCCGATCTGACTGCCGGGTCGCGCGAGCGTCGCTCGCCGATGTAAGTGTGGTAGGCCTCGGCGCGCGCTTTTTGCTGCTTCGATGCGTTGCCGCCCATGAGATCCGCCGATTTCGCCAGCGCGACGATGGCCCGGGTGGCCTTCGCTTCGCCGTCCTTGCTCGGGCCCGTGCTCAATTGGTATCCGACATAGGCGAGCGCGCCGACAGCGACGGCGGCCACGGACATGCCGAAGGTGGCTGGGGCGGTCGGCGCGAAAATGGCCATCAGCGTGGCCGTCAGGCTGGCGGCGCCGTTGACGTAGCCGAGGCCGAGATTGATCTCGTTGCCGCGGTACTCCACCTTGGCGCTTTCCGATGCGGTCTTGTACTGTTTTTTTAACTCGCTGCGAAAACAGAATGCCGCGAACCCGATGCTCAGGTCGTCGCCCGCGGCGCGCAGTTTCCGCTCGGCGAGGTGCCATGCGGCCGAACCCTCGGGCGCGCGCGACTGTTCGGACTGTGCGTGTTCGAGTTCGGCAAGCGCCGCTTCCATCTCCTTGACGTCCGAGTTGATCTTGCTGAGCTGCGTGAGCAGTTTCCAGGAGGCGCCTGCCACGCTCGGCCCGGTTTTTCCGCTCGGCGGCGCATCGGCCTTGCCGTACGGCATGACCTCCTCGGTACCGGAATTGCGAAAGCGCAGTTTCGACGAAAATACCGCGAGCACGCTGCTGACGGCCGTCAGCACGAGTTGGACGGTCGAGAGCGCGACCTTTGCCGGCGGATGCAGGCTTGCGCCGATCTGAACGGCGCCGAGGATGCCGTTGGCCGTGGAAGAGGCCAGCACGGGTTGCCGGTGCAACGCACCTACGCCGGCGCGCTTGAAGCTGTCGAGGACTTTTTCCATCTCCTCGTCGCTGGTGCCGATCGCCTTCAGGAACGTTTCGACCATCGCTTCATAGTAGTCGCCCTTGCCGGCGCCTTCGGGCAGCAGCCGCTCGGCCGCGCGCTCGGGCGGAATCTCGTCGGCATGCGCGCGCTCGAAGTTCAGGGCGAGAAGATGCGAAAGCTCCGGAATCGAGACCTTCTCGACGAGGCTGTCGCGCCATCCTTCGCAAATTTGCATCGCGGTTTGCTCGTTCCAAGCGTTGACTTGGAGGGCAGGCGGCTGAGGCACTTTCCGCATGTCGATCATCTGCTCGAAGCGGTCCCTGATCGTGCCGCGCGGCGGTTTGGTCGAGGCCACGTTGGGCGACGACGTCTCACGCACGGGCAAGGCGTCGTGTGCGACGCTCGTATCGGTGAACGTGGACAACGGCGAGATCTGATTAAACGGAGGCATGGCACATCCTGCGGAACGGACGGATCGGTATAGTGCATTCATTCGTCGGCCATGCTAGAGAGCCGAGATGACGGTACCGGACGCAGTGCGATGCGATGTGCGGGGAGCCGAAGCAAATGCGCGGGTTTGCCTGGGCGCGGTACAAGACCGCAACGCGGCGCGCTCAAGTCAGTGCGAATTCGACGCGCGGGTGGCCTGCCGGCGGCGTGGGAATGGGCTCGGCATCGAGCAGTATTTCAAAGCAGAGCACCGCCGAGCGTCTGGCCCGGCGGCCGCCGAACGCGCGCTGCAGCGGATCGTGCTCGTCCAGCGCCGCGAGCGCGTGCATCCATCGCTCTCCCCCGAGCGCCCCGCACACGTGGTCCAACAGCGCCGCGCAAAGCGCCGGATCGTCGTTTTCGGCGGCGACGAAGGCGAGATAGACGTAGGGCAGACGTCCGCCCGGCGCCGGCAGCGGCGGCCTGCCGCGCAACGCGGCGACGAGGTTGTAGGCCGGGCGCGCCCAGGCGATCGGCCGCGCGTAGCGCTCGACGTGCGCCTGCCGCAGCGGCGCTTGATCCCATGCGGCGATCGTCGCGCGGATGCGTCCGTCGCCGAGCGCCAAAAAGAAGTCCTCCGCACGTAGGGTGTCGCAGCGCCCGCCGCGCTCGAAATCATCGATACCGATCGCGGGCGCCCAGGCGCCGCCGGCCCGCTGCGTGGCGAGAAAGCGAACGATTTCGGGCAGCTCGTCCGGCCGGGCACGCCTGATCGCAGTCTGCGCCGATGCCGGAGCACGCCGTCTAGCTCCCAGGTGAAGCGCGTGCGTTTGCAGCCGGCCGAATCGACGCAGGCGCGGCATGCCGGGGCGCCCGCTCGCAAGGCTGCGCAGCGCCGGTTCGTTGTCTTCATAGACGAGCGTGTAACAAGGCAGCGGATCGGCCTCGTGCAGTGCACGCAGTTCCCCGAACAGCCGCTCGACCAGCCCGCGTCCGCGGTGCGCGCGATCGACCCGCAAATCGGAGACGAGCGCTGCGCGCCGTGGCACGCCATCGAGAAAGACGGGAGCCACGCTGCGTGCGAGCGTGGCCACGATGGTATCCGTGGCCGCCTCGCGGCACACGATGGTCTGCATTGCCCCCTGCAGGCGGCTTGCGGCGAAGTAGGACGGTTCGCGCCGCAGGCTCAGCGCGACGGCGCCCTCGATCCAATCGGCCGCCATGCGGGCGCGCAGTTGTGCGTCATCGTCCGGCTGCGCGATCGAGAATCGATAGCGGCTCATCGGTTGCCGTTGCCGCGACGCTTTGCATCGGCAATCGACGCGCCCGATTCGGGGCTGTCAGGCAGCCAGAGCCGCGGGCCTGCTGCCAGCCAATGGCGCACGAATGCGCAGTAGGCCAGCGGCGCGGCCGTCGGATCGTCGCGCAGGCGCCGCGGCGCGTCATGCCAGCGCGAGGCGGGGTAGCGATGATGGACGCGGTGAAGCGAGCGGTGGAGCATGAGCCAACCCAGCCCGAAGGGCAGCACGATGTCATGGGTGATGTCGCCGGGCTCGCGGCGCGTCGTGGCCGGCGCGATGGGCACGTCGTAGTGTTCGGCTTGCGTCAGCACGAAATCGAACCATGCGAGGAGAGCGGCTGGGAGCGCATAGGCCCAGAGCACGGCTTGCGGCGCACGCCATGCGCCGATGACGACGAACGAAAAGAACGCGAGCATCCAGCCGAGCGCGAAGTTGCGCTCGCGGCGCCTCGAGCGTGGCACCATCGGCCAGCCGACGCGGTTCTGATGCCAGGCGATCCACGGCAGTTCCAGCGGCGCGAGCGCCCAGATCCATCGCGTGCGCCAGCTGAGCGCATAGAGCTGCCCTTCGGGATCGGCGTGCGTGCAAGTCGCACGATGATGTTGCAGATGGAAGTAGCGATAGGCGGTGAAGTTCACGCCGAACAGCGCGGCGCAAATCACGCCGACGGTATCGTTCGCCCGGCGGTTCGACAGAAACGTGCCGTGGACCGCCATGTGCTTGGCCTCCTGGCAGCCGGCCAGCAGCAGTGCCTGCGGCAGGCTCAGCAGGGCTCGCAGCCAGAGGTGCGGCGTAGTCGCAAGCGCGATCGTATTCGCGGTGACGAGGGCGAGGAACAGCAGGCTCGGCAGATCGGCGCGCAGATAGGCGCGCAAACTGGCGCGGCGGCTCGGGTGTACGGCGACGGCGGAAAGCATGGGGTGCTCCGGCTGGATCAAAGCAAAGAGGCGAACGTGCGCGTGAGGCG
Source organism: Trinickia sp. (assembly GCA_036384755.1). Lineage (GTDB taxonomy): Bacteria > Pseudomonadota > Gammaproteobacteria > Burkholderiales > Burkholderiaceae > Trinickia. The sequence goes on from DASVLS010000079.1 coordinate 17,149, forward strand.
CGTGATCCACGCCGCCGGCAGGCGTTGCCAGACGGGTGCGAGCAGAGAGAGGGGGACCGTCCGGCGCAGCAGCACGCCGTAGTCGAGCGAGCGCTCGTGCGGAAAGTAGTCGCGCTTCACGCCGACGATCTTCGTAAAGCCGCGGCGGTGGTAATAGCGCAATTGCGGATCGAAGGGCCGGCCCCCGTGGCGACGGTAGACGTAGTCGTCCACGCTGGCGTGCGGATGCCGCTGCCGCCATGCGCGCAGCCCAGGCACCGGCGAGCCGAGATAGACGTAGCGCCAACCGCGCGTGAGCGCCCGAGGCCAGAAGAACGCGAACAGCGCTTCGACGCCAGCCGTATCCCGGCTGCTCAGGCTGATGCCGAACAGCGACCGGGTGTTGCGCGGCGGCACGGCTGCCACGCATGCCTGCCAAGTGTCGGCGTCGCGCTCGAAATCGTCGGGCACGGGTTTCAGGAAAAGCGAGGCGAGCAACTTTCCCGTGCGCACGCAAAACGCTCCCATCGCGAGTTCGGGATGGGCTTCGATGCGTGCGAGCAGTTGGGCTCGCGAGGCCGCCTGGCCGGCGTTCCACTTCTCGTGCTCGAGTTCGAGCAAGGCGGGCAGGTCGCCCGGCGTCAGAAGCCGGGCTTGGGCGCGGACCTCGCTCGCGAGGCGAGCGGGCGCGGATTGGGGCGCGAAGAAACGAAGGGCGCGATCCATGGTGATGAAGGTGGCCGAAAAAAAAAGGACGTGGTGCAAAGGCCAAAAGGGCATTGCAAAGACCGGCGGCATTACGCCAGACGAATGTGTCAGCGCCATGTCGTATGCTCCGAAACCCTGATTCGGCTCAACCTTCGCCCGATACGGTCGATATCGTCATAGTGGGGCGCTGGCGATCCGGTGGGTCACGACAGGGCAACCGGCATGACAGGCGCGACGTGACGCAACGTCGGTCGAGTGCCGCCAAGGGGATCAACGATATGCAGCTTTCTTCCAATGCCTCGCCGCTCGAGCAGACCGCTTCGTGCACGTCGGATTCATCGGCTTCGTCCGCATCATCGGGCGGAGCGCCCGCGAACGCGGGGACGCCGCCCAAGCCCGCCTTTGTGCCGCCGGCGCCGCCCGCTACGCAGGCGGGTCCGCACGGTATCCGCTTCGACTTCAACGACGGCTGCCGCGTCGTGTTGCCCGATGGCGGCTGGCGCGTACGGTTGCGCGATCTCGACACCGGCAACGTCATCTTCGAGACCGAATTCGACGCGGGTCTCGTGCTTAGCTCGAAGAAGTATTACGTGCGCTTTTCGATCGAGGTTTGGCGCCGCGAGGCGGCGTCCGACGAGCCGCCGGCGTTCGCCCATCACTACCGCGCCGAAGGCCAGCCGGTGCTGATCCAGTTTCCCGTCGGAACGCTCGGCGATGTCGTCGGGTGGCTGCCGTACGCCGTGAAGTTTCAGCGCAAGCACGGATGCCGGTTGACTTGCGCGATGTCCGACAAGCTCATTTCGCTGTTCTCGAAGGCCTATCCCGAGATCGAGTTCGTCGCGCCCGAGGCCGTGCGTCCGCAGCAGTATTACGCCACCTACAACCTCGGGCTATTCTTCGACGATCACGAGCACGTCCGCCAGCCCTGCGACTTCCGGCTCGTGGGCCTGCACCGGACGGCGGGCTACTTGCTCGGCGTCGATCCTGCCGAGGAGCGGCCACGCCTTGCGCTCGACGACGACAGCCGCCCGATCGACGAGCCTTATGCCGTGATCGCGGTTCAAAGTTCGACGCAGGCCAAGTACTGGAACCACCCCACGGGCTGGCGCGAGATCGTCGCGTTCCTGAAGGCGCACGGCTATCGAGTGATTTGCATCGATCAGAAGGCCACCCACGGGTGCGGTTACGTATGGAATCACATCCCCTACGGTGCGGAGGACGAGACGGGTGACCGGCCGCTGCAGGAGCGCGTGCGCTGGCTGCGTCATGCGAGCCTGTTCGTCGGCCTGTCGAGCGGTTTATCGTGGTTGGCTTGGGCGGCTGGGACGCCGACGGTGCTCGTCAGCGGGTTTACGCACGAGACAAACGAGTTCGCGACGCCGTTTCGCGTGATCAACTATCACGCCTGCAACAGTTGCTGGAACGACGTGCGGCACCGGTTCGATCATCAGGACTTCTTCTGGTGTCCGCGCCACAAGGACACGCCGCGGCAGTTCGAGTGCACGCGACTGATCACGCCGGAGCAGGTGAAGTCGGCGCTACGGCGAATTCCGGGGTTCGGGCAACCGGGGCGATAGATGTCGACGTGAGCCCCGCCGCGCCGCGGTGGCGCAACCTCGTGCGGCGCGCGCACGGCGAGGAGCCTCCGGCCAATCGGCGGTATCTAGAGCCGTCAGTTATAATTGACACCCCCAAGAGGTGTCAGCTATAGTTGACACTTGATCGGACTCATCAAGACCGACGTATTCGACCGCTGGTTGACCGAGCTTCGCGACATTCGAGCGCGAGCACGCATCGAGGCCCGCATCCGCCGACTGAGTCTTGGCAATCCCGGTGACGTGAAGCCGGTCGGCGAGGGCATTTCCGAAATGAGGATCGATTACGGCCCCGGATACCGGGTCTACTACCTGAAGCGCGGCCCGATTGTGGTCGTTCTGCTCTGCGGCGGGAACAAATCCAGTCAGGACAGGGATATTGTCGTGGCCAAGGCTATCGCGGCGCAGTGGAAGGAGTAAGCATGGATGCAGTCAAATTCAGTCGATACGACACGGCCGACTACCTCAAGAGCGAGGAAGAAATTGCGGCCTATCTGGATGCGGTCATGGAGGACGGCGACCCGGCCCTGATCGCGGCAGCGCTTGGCGATGTGGCACGCGCACGGAACATCAGCAAGCTGGCTCGCGACACCGGCATGAGCCGCGAGGGCATTTACCGGGCCCTGTCCGGCGAAGGCAATCCGAGCTTCGCGACCGTACTGAAGATCGCGGGCGCGCTCGGTCTGCGGCTGTCGTTTCAACCGGCGACGCAAACGCATGGCGCGTAAGCGAGCGAAGCACACGTGTCGTGGCTCATCAGCGCGTATCCGTTTCGCGGGCTCGCTCGGGAACTACGTGAGAGGTTGGACGTTCGGAAGCCGGACGGCCGTACGGCGCTGCTGCGTTTCTACGGTGCGCGCGTCGTCGGCGATATCGCCAGGCTACTCTCGTCTTCCCAGCGAGCAGAACTGTTCGTGCCGACGTTCGACTGGCACGCGGCGATCCTAATCGGCGAGCGCCTTGGCGTGCTGCGCATCGCCGCTCGTCAATAGCGATAGCTCACATCCAATTTCAGCGCGCAGCCCGAGCGCAATTGCGTCGAGGCGTCGGCCGAGATCGACCACGCGCGGCTCAATCGCGCTTGCACGCCTGCTCCCAGCGAGACGATGTCGCGCGCAAGCGATGCGCCGGGCGCGGCAAATGCCGTCCCGTCTTGCGCGAACACGGTCACGGCGCGGGCGCGGCTCGCGAGTTCGGCGGCGTACGTGAAGTCGAGGTGCACTTGCGCGGGCCGCTCGGTGCTGCCGAAAGCGTGAGCGAGCGAGATGCCCGCGTACGGCTGCAGGCTGTGAACCGTGTCGGCGCCGACGGCGAGGTCCTGTCCGCCGGCACCGGATTCGACGTACCCCTGACCGTGGACGTAGGCCCAGCGCAGGCCTGCGCGCGGCGTGATCACCGTGTCGCCGAAATGCAACGGCAAGCTCGCTTGCACGGCGCCTGTCACCGCTTGGATCAGGTGATCGCCTTCGGCCGCGCCGGCCGCCGTGCTGCCGAACGGCCGCGTTTGGCTTGCCCAATGAGCGCCGTAGCCAACGAGCGCGGCGGCCTGAAGCGGGCCGAGCGCGTGGCTGCCGTACAAGGCGAGACGCAGCGCATCGAAACGGCCCGTGTCGGGCGAGCCGGATTCGCCGATCTCCGCGTGATCGAAACCGAGTGCACCGCCGATTCGCGCGCGATCGTCGCCGCGGTCGAGCCCCGCAACGGCGCCATAGCGGTGCGCCCCATAGCCCGAAACAGCGCCGTGTCCATCGGCGCGCGAATAGCCGCCCGTGGCGCTCACCCATGCGCCGCCGTGTGGGGCGGCAGCCCGCGCATCGGCGAGCGTCGCCAGACGATCGAGCACGACCGCATCGGTTGCCTGTGCGGCCTGAACGACGGTGGAGCCGAGCGCGGTGAAAATGCTGGTATCGATCGGCGCAACGACCGCCACACCGTTCACGAGTTGGAGATCGACCTCGGTCGCGCCGTAGCGCACGCTCTCGCTCAGGCCGTTCAGGTTCGCGCCCTCTGTCGTCTGAGAGGAAACGGAGTCGAAGCGCCCGGCGATGGCGTTCGCCGTCAGCAGGGCATACGTGCGCGCCGAATACGTGCCGGGATCGTAGAGCACCGATAGCCGGCCGGCCAGCGTCGCGGCGCCGGCCACCTTCAATTGGGATCCCGAGGTAGGGCTGACCTCGATCACGAGCGCGGCGTTCGAAGCCTGGGCATAGTTGCCGTCGACGGTCAGCGTGCCGATCGTGCCGCCGGGCATGACCGTGCCGCCGTTCGCGACCGAGCCGCCGATCGAGCCGTGCCCGCGCAAGGTGCCCGCACTGCGCACGCTCACGTCGCCGCCGAGCGATGCGCTGTCCTGGCCGAGCTCGCCGACGATCAGGGTGCCCGCCGACACGATCGTGCTGCCTGCGAAGGCATGGTTGTCCGCGCTGACGATCGTCGTGCCGACGCCTTGCTGAATCAGCGTGCCGCTGCCCGAGATCTTGCCCGCATAGGTCGAGGTCGTCGGCTGATCGAAGATGACTGTGCCGTTGTCGAGCACGGTGCCGTTCGCGCCGAGTACGGTCGATGTGGCGATGCCGCCGCTGGAGACCGTCTGGATGCCGCCGCTGCCGATGACGGTGCCGACGGCGATGCCGCCCGATGCAACGTTCTGCATTGCGCCAGCCGAAAGAGCGGTGCCGGAGACGAGGCCGCCGCTCGCGACGGTCTGCGTGCCGCCCGATGCGACCGTCGTGCCGAACGTCATGCCCCCGTTGCTGACGGACTGGACACCGCCGCTGCCCACGGTCGTGGCGCTGGCGACCGCACCGGAAAAGACGAGTTGGGCGCCGCCGTCGAGCACGTGCGTGCCCGCCGCCGTACCGCCCGACGAAATGTTTTGCGCGCCGCCGCTGCTGATCGTCGTGCCCGAAGCGATACCGCCAGCGAGAACGTACTGCGCGCCGCCGCTGCTGACGGCGGTGTTGCCGGCCATGCCACCGTCGAAGACGACCTGCGAGCCGACATTGAGTACGGCGGCGCCGATCGCCGAGCCACCGCTGCTCACGTACTGGTGCCCGCCGCTGCTGACAACGGTTCCGCTCGCCACGCCGCCCGCCGAAATGTACTGGGCGCCGCCCGCGCTCACCGCCGTTGCTACGGCGGTGCCGCCGAATAGAAACTGTTCGCCGCCGTTCAGCGTCGTCGTCGATGCGATGCCGCCGGTCCAGACGTTCTGCTGGGCGCCTGTCGCGATCGACGCGCCGGTTGCGGTTCCGCTTGAAAGGACGCTCTGGAAGCCGCCGCTCGTCACGGCGGTGCTAATGGCGAAGCCTCCGCTGCTGACGTACTCGTTGCCGCCGCTGCTGACAACGCTTGCGCTCGCGAGACCGCCGGAGTTTACGTATTCGTTGCCGCCCGAGAGCACGGTCGTGGCCGATGTGGCGCCGCCGAGCAGATAAGCGCCGCCGCCGCTGCCGACTGTCGTGCCAAGGGCGGTGCCGCCCGTAAGCACCGTTTCGCGACCGCCGCTCACCACGGTCCCGACGGTCGACGCGCCGCTGCTGACGTATTGATTGCCGCCGCTCGAGACGGTGGTCGCGCTCGCTACGCTTCCCGAAAAGATGTATTGCGCGCCGCCGCTGAGCACGGTGGCACTCGACGCCGAGCCACCCATGAGAAATTGCGCGCCGCCATCGACCTGCGTCGCAAGGGCGGACCCGCCCGTCCAGACGAACTCGTTGCCGCCGCTGAGCGTCGTGCCGCTCGCGAGCCCCCCTGAGTTGACGAACTCGGTGCCGCTCGAGAACACGATAGCGCCCGATGCCGATCCGCCCGACGAGATGCTCTGCATCCCCCCGCTGCTCACGAGCGTGCCGACGGTCGTTCCTCCGCTGTTGACATAGACGTTGCCGCCGTTTTGGACGGCTGTCCCGCTCGCCGTGCCGCCTGCGTACACTTGCTCGACGCCCGCGCTGCCGATGATGGTGGCGCTTGCCACGCCGCCCGAGTAGATCGACTGAATGCCGCCGCTGCCGACAGTCGTATTGGTGGCCGTGCCGCCGGAGACGAACTGCGTGCCGCCGCTGTTGACGATCGTACCGTCCGCGACGCCGCCGCTGGAGAGGTATTGGCCCGCGCCGCCGGCGAGCGTGGTGGCGCTGGCCACGCCGCCCGAGAAAATGCCCTGGACCGAGTTGTCGGTCAGCGTGTTGCTGATAGCCGTGCCGCCGTAGAGGTCCTGTTCGGCCGTGGCCGAGAGCACGTTCGATGTCGCTACGCCGCCGGAGATCACCTGCAGGCCGCCCAAGATCGTCGTATCGGCGACCGATCCCCCGTAGACGGACTGGACAGCCGTCGCCCCGCTCACGACGGTGCTCGTGACCGTCCCGCCATCGACTTCCTGTAAGCCGTCATAGACGGTCGTGCTGGTCACCGAACCGCCGCTGACAAATTGCGCGGCGCCGCCGCCGCTGATCACGATGTTCGTCGCCGTCCCGCTGTCGATTTCCTGAACGCCGCCATCGGTCACCGAGGTATTGACGATCGAGCCGCCGAGCCCGAACTGCGTGCTGCCGCTGTTGACGGTCGTCGCGCTGGCGACGCCGCCGGCGAACACGCCCTGTTGTCCGCCCGAGTTCGCGGTCGTGCCGATTGCTGCGCCGCCTGAGCTGACGGTCAGGACCCCGCCGCTGAGCGTGGTGTCGGTGGCGGTCCCGCCCGAATTGACGGTCAGCACCTGACCGCCGTTGATCGTCATGCTCGTGCACGAGCTGGGGCAGGTGTACTGCGCGTGTGCGGACTCGATGCATCCGCCCGCAGCGGCGAGCGTGGCGAGCAAGAGCCCAAGCAGCCGTGATCGGCGGCCTCGGCGCCGGCCGAACTGGCGCAGGCCGTACTTGCGGCGATAGGCCAGCGGTTTCATGCGGAAAGCCTCGCGGGGAACAGGTGCCGGACGAGATGCGCCACGAACTGATGCACCCCTCGAAATCGAGGGGCTCCTCGCGGACGCTCGTCCGCTTACGAGGAATTACGGACGTGAGCGGGGAAAGTTGAGGCATGCTTTCCCTACATTTCGATTTTTTCTTTGGGGGGCACTCCGGAGTGCCGAAGGGGGCATCTCGCGCCGGCCGCCACGAACGTCGACGACCGTGCCTCGCGTGCCGTATCCCCGACAACCTTCGATATCAGACGCCGTTCGACTCCGGTCCGCTCAGATAAGGCACGACCAGCACCACCTGCGTGCGCAAGGGGGGGGCGCCAGCACCCGTTGAGGAAGCCCCGGCAGGTGGCTGGCCGGCGAGCGGTGCGGCTGGGACGGCCTCCTGCGCCGGCAAGGCGATCACGGCGCAGCGGCGCGGCCTAACCTCGGCGTGCGCTTGCTGCGTCGCACTGGCCCCCTTGGCGTCGTGGGTCAGGCGAACCGTCAGCGCCACATGTGCCGTGCCGCTCGGCGTGCCGTCGCCCGGCTCGACCACCGGCGTTACGTCGAGCGCAATGCCGGTCGCCACGTCGAGCAGTGCGTTTCCGTGGCCGTCGGCGTTTTCGTCCTCGCCGCGGTCGACCGCCTCCACGAGGCGGTTCTCGTAGCGATCGACGGTGACGGGCGTGCCGTCGACTGTCGTCATGTCGCGCGCGAGTTCGATGTGTGCGCGCCCTTCGCGTTCGAACGTGCGCAACTGAGCCAGCATGTCGGCGCCTCCGTCGTCGGTGTAGGCCACGCGTGCAGCGCCCGCGTTCTCGGCGGCCCGCCAGGGCAGCGGCAGGGCGGCGAGCGCGTCGTTATCGACTTGCGCGACGTAGGTGACGAGGCGCACGATCGTCGGCCGCCGATCGTAGGACTCGATCATCGCGACGTCGGCGGCGAGCCGCTCGGGGCGGTCGCGCACGAGCACGGCGTTGTTCGTTGCGTCGGCCTCGAAAATAGGCAGCGGCGTTTCGTATTCGATCGGCGTGACGCCGGGTGTGAGCGGCTGCTCGCGCGCCGTGCGGGCGCGCTGCCGCATCAGCGTCGCGACGCCGGGCTCGACGATCACTCGGCCGCCCTGGCGTTCGTCGCGGTCCGAGGCGCGCGCCGACGTGAGCTTCACGACCCGCACGGCGGTGCGCGTGCGCTCGCGCGCGCCGCGCTCGAGCGCACGCGCGGCCTGTTCGACGTGCGTGACGAAGGCGGGCGGCCCCGTGACGGTCACGACGCGGGCGCCTTCGTCGAGTTGCGGCGAGAAGCGCGGGTCCGCGATGTGCGTTTCGCGCAGGACGCTGAAGAGTTCCTCGGGCTCGGCGTAGTCGAGCCGGATCGCGAGCGTGCGGCGCGCCGACATGCGGGAAACGCGCACCACCGCGCCGTCGTAATACCAGTCAAGGCCGCTGTCGGTCGTCGCCACGTCGAGGAAATGCTGCGGCGTCATAGTGAAACGCCCGGCGATCCGGCTATCCACGTCGGTGGCGACCACGATGGGCACATGCCCCTGCTGCGAAAGTTCGGCGAGCGCATCGCGCACGCTCGCGCTCGCGGCCGAATACTCGAAGCGCGAGGTCTGCCAGGGCGGAACGTCGGCTCGCGCCTGCGCCGCACTTGCGGCGGCCACGCAGGCAGCGAGGGTGAAACGGCCTGCGGCGCTCAGGCGCGCAGTGCGCCGGCCCGAGGTAGCGAGGGCCGCGAAAAGGCGGTCGATCGTCATGGGGCGATTCCTTCGTCGATCTGCAAGGGTTGTTCGTTGGCCGGTTCGCGCGGCGCGTCGTACTGCGCGCCGTCCTCGGGCTCCGGGCCCAGGTTGAGCCGGTAACCGGCGCCGTACACGGACTGGATGGTCCACGGCACGCCGGTTTTTCTCAGTTGTGCGCGCACGCGGCTCACGTACATGTCGACCGAGCGCGTTTGCACCATCACGTCCCAGCCCCAGACCACGGAGAGCAGGTCCTGCCGTTGCACGACCGTGCCGGCGTGCGTGGCCAGATGCCAGAGGATGTCGAATTCCTTGGTGCCGAGCGCGTGCGGCGTTTCGCCCACGACGAGCGTCTGGCGTCCGCGGTCCAGCACCACGTCGTCGACGAGCAGCTTGCGGCCATCGTGCTGCCCCGACTCCGCGCGTCGCAGCACGGCGCGCACACGGGCGAGCAGCACGGCGCGATCGAGCGGTTTCACGAGAAAGTCGTCGGCGCCCGCGTCGAGAATTTTCGCGATGTCGGACTCCGACGAATGAACGGTCTGGAAGATCACCGGAACCGCCGAACGTGCGCGGCCGCGAACGTGCGCGAGCAACTGCTCGCCCGTGAGTCCCGGTATGTCCCAATCGAAGATCAACAAGTCGGCCCATTGGTCGGCGAGATAGTTGCGCGCCTCGAGTCCGTTTCGAAACGACGCGACCTGATAGCCCTCGGCCTTCAGCCATGAGGTGAGCAGCGCATGCTGCGCCGGGTCGTCCTCGACCACGAGTACGCGCACCGGCTTGCCCGAAGCGTTTTTCTTCATCGCTTCACCTCTTCGCGCAGTGGGTGTTTCATCAGAGTGCTCCTTGCTTGAAGACGTGGACCGCGGCCGTGGCGGCAGGCGTATCGCCGGGCGTAAGGCACGGCAGCCGCATCACGAAGGTCGTGCCGGCCTCGTCGTTGGGTTCGGCGTGCAGCGTGCCGCCGTGCATGCCGACGATCTGCGCGGCGAGCTTCAGGCCGAGTCCGAAGCCTTTCGACGAGCGGTTCGGCTGCGTATCGAAACGCTCGATACGCCCTTTGGCACGCAGTCCCGGCAGACCGCCGGCCTGGTCGCTCACGTGAATTTCGGCGTGGCCGTCGCCCACTTTGAACAGAATCGTGACCGTGGAGCCCGGGCGCGAAGCCTGGATTGCGTTGTCCACGAGGTTCTGGAAGGCGCGAGCGGTGAAGCTGCGCACGCCTTCGATCCACACCGCGGCTTCGTCGGGCAGCCACAGTCGCAGCAGCACGCGCCGGTACACCGCGGCGACCTCGAGTTGGGGCACCAGCTCGCGTACGGTCGCGCGCAGATCGAAGCGCGAAAAGTCGTGCTTGCGCAGATTGCCGAGCACCGACGAGAAAATGAAGTTTTCGCCGAGGGTGAGCGCGTAACGGGCGAGCCGCCCGATCTGATCCATCCCGCCGCACTGGTCGAAGGCCGGCGCATCGCTCTCGGCAAGCTGCGAGAGCGCAATGATCGAGTTCAGCGGCGAGCGCAAATCGTGCGACAGGAAGCGCAGCGAGGCGATGCGCTCGTCGAGCCCGCGGCGCAGCGCCGTGACGTCGATCAGCGCGACGGTGGCGTCGATGCCGCCGTGCGCCGGCGCGCGGTTGCCTTCGCCGGCTTCGACATGGGCCAGCTTGAGCCAGAGCCAGCTTTCGCCGAGCGGGATCTCGAGGCCCCGCGCGAGCGCTTCGCACAGGGCTTCCTCGTTCGCCATAGCGCCGCCGGCCGCGTTTTCGCTCAGCGCGCCGAACACCTGCATGAGCGATGCGCCGGTTGCAACCCGGCGGCCGAGCATCTGCTGCGCGCGCGCGTTGGCGACCACCACGCGATGTTCGCCGCCTTCGCGGCCGAACGCGACGGTGCCCCACGGTTGGCTATCGAGCAGCGCTTCGAGCCGCGCGATTTCCGCGTCGCGCACAGCGGCGGCCTGCGCTTGGGGGAGGGCTTGGGCGGTCATGGCTCGATGATCTTGGGCGTCAGCAGGAACAGGCGTTCCATGTGGTTGTCGGACTCCTGGGTGGTACGGAAGAGTCCGCCGATGACGGGAATCTTCGATAGGCCGGGCACACCCGATACCGTGTGCGAGCGGTCGTCGACGCGATAGCCGGCGATCAGCAGCGCCTGGCCTTGCGAGATGAACGCCGAGGTGTTGATGTTCGTGCTCGTGATGACCGGCAGGTTCGAGACGGTCTGCGAACTCAGATGACCGTCCTGGATCGTCACGTCGAGCTTGATCTGCGTGGTGCCGTTCTCCTGTACGACCATCGGCAGCACGCGCAGCGAGACGCCTGTCGAAACCGTGTAGAGATCGGCCGACGCGTAGCCCGCCACCGGCACGAAGAAGCGTGTGACGTTGTCCATGACCGCTTCGACGTTGTTGAGCGTCGTCACCTTCGGACTGGCGTCGACCTTGGCCTTGTCGGTCTGGGTGAGCGCGTCGACGCGCGACAACAGATAGCGGCCCGCGTCGCCGAGCACGGCCGAGAGCGACATGCCGAGCGGCGCCGCGTTCACGCTCGTGCCGCCCGAGAGCGTGGTCGTGCCGAACGTCGGCGCGAGCGTGCCGTTATAGGTGCTTTGGGCCGCACCCGCACCCGTCTGCAGATCGACGTGACTGTTGTGCAGCGTCCAGTCCACGCCGAGCTGGTCGAGGGCGCCGTCTTGGACTTCGATGATCTGCGCCGAGATTTCGATGAGCTGCGGCTTCACGTCCAGCCGCTGTAGCAGTTGGGGATATTGGAACATGCGGTCCGGCGTGTCGCGCACGAGGACGGAATTCGTGCGCGGGTCGGCCTGAAACACGGGCAGCGCGTCATCCTTGCTGTCTTGCGGCGGCGCCTCGTCAGGGCTCGCCGCGGCGCGGGCCTGCTGCAACTGCCCCGACGGCATCGGCGTGCCGCCGTTACTGCCCGCCGGCAACGGCGGCAGGGCGACATAACCGCCGCCGCCGCCGCGGCCGTTGCTCATGCCGCCGCCCGTCGAGCCGTACACGTCGCGCGTCGGCGTGTTGCGCGCGACATAGGCGAGCTTGCGCGACGGCCCGGCCAGTGCGCCGCCCGCCGGTTGCGGGTGATACATATTGTTGAGCAGCGTGGCCACGCCCGGAATCGTGACGTTCTCGCCGTCGATGTTGACCGTCCGGTCCATGGCCCAGGCGTGCGCGAGCGGAAAAACGCGGACTTCGTCGCCCATGCGGCGCGTGCTCTTGCGGTCCACGCGCTGCGCGAGGTCCTTGATCATCTTCACGTACGACGGCGGCCCGCTGACGATCGCGACGCCTTGTGCCGCGTCGTACGTAAGCGGGAAGCGTTTGTCGGCCACGCCCATTTGATCTAGCGTTGCCTGCAGTTCGCGCACGGAGGTGCTGTCGAGATCGATGACGGCGTTCGTCATGTCCGACGGGGCGACGATGTCGAGCACCGTTCCGTCGTAGTACCAGATGAAGCCGAACGTTGCCGCAAGGGTGTCGAGAAAGCGCTGGGGCGGCATGTGAAAGCGCCCGCTGACGGTGCCCGCCACATTGCTGCCGATCATCGCCGGGATGCCCTGGCTGGCGGCGAAGTCGCGCAGGACGTCCTTGACGTCCTTACCCTCGGCCGCGTACTCGATCTGCGGGCTTTTCCAGTGCACGACGGCCGCCTCGGCCACGGGTGCGCCGGCGAGCGAAGCGAGCGTCACGCCGATCAGCGCAAGGGCTGCGACGCCGCGCGCGGTGCGCTTGCGGCGGGTGGGCGGACCCGGAGGCAGGGTCGAACGGAGCGGTTTGAATGACACGTCTTGAACTCCCTGTAGGGCTGCTGTTCCGTTATTCAGTAGTACGAATTGATGGTCCACCCGATGACGAGCGGGGTGATCGGTATGGGGTTGCCGTTCTGATCGCATGTGCTGGCTTGATAAGGCATAGGCTGTCCGCTGTATGACACCCAGCTGGTGAAGACTTGGATCTGGTAGCCGTTCTGGTTCGGCATGAGCGGTAGGACGAGGTTTTCGGTGACGCCCGAGGAAGTGTCCGTGATGCCGGGCGTCTCGGAAAAATTCCGGCCGATCGTGTGGCCGCTGTCGTTGCTGCGGATGATCACTTTCTGCTCCAGGTGGCCGGAGAGGCCGGTCATCCCGCAATTTTGTTCGCTCATATGCCCCCAGACGGAGGCTGTAATCACGCCGGGCCGGGCAAGCGTGAGGTTCCATGTCTGGGTGTAGACGTACCAACCGGCGCTGTTTATCGTCACGTTCACCCCGTCCGGATAAGCGCCCGTGTATTGCTGGCAATAGCCGAAATCGGGAGAGGGGTTAGGGCCGACGATGACGACGCAGTCGCCCGATCCCGCGCCGTTGTCGATGCGCGTCGCGTCCTGCCAGGTGCCGCCGATGCACGAGAGCATGTGTCCCGTCGCGTCGATGCTCAATTGCCCGACGCCGCCGAGCGACGCCCCGTTGTCGCACGGCGAGCCGATCGTGTTCGAGGCGGTCATGGTCATCTGCGCCGCCGCAACCGTGCCCGTGCCGATGTTGAGGTCGCCGTGGTTGTCGACCACCAGCGAATGCCAGGACGAGCCCGTGTAT
>DASVLS010000080.1:0-90858 GCA_036384755.1 Trinickia sp.
TGGAAGCATAAAAGTGCTTGCCAAGGTCAGATAGGCTCCATATAATCTCGTCTTCTTCAGGCTCGTAGCTCAGCTGGTTAGAGCACCACCTTGACATGGTGGGGGTCGTTGGTTCGAGTCCAATCGAGCCTACCAACGAAATCGAGTATCCGGTTCACGCCGGGTATTCAACGGCAGTCAAAGGCGCGAAAGCGCACAAGGCGAATACGGTTATGACACCGCGAACGTTGACCGAAACATTTTCGGAGCGACGCTAGTCGAGGACCTCTTTCGCCCTGTTGATTCTGCTTGTTAGTGAAAGTGAATGCGGCCCCTCGAAAGCGGGGCCGCATTTTTTTTATCTGTCATTCGCTCAGCAAGCAACCGCAGTTTTGGTTTGTTGCCGCCAACCGATTGTTTTTGATGCCGCTCGCGGCATCTCGGAGAGAACGCAATGGTTTCGATACGCCTGCCCGACGGTTCGGTTCGACAATACGATCACCCCGTGACGGTGGCCGAAGTGGCGGCCTCGATCGGCCCGGGGCTCGCGAAGGCCGCGCTCGGCGGCAAGCTCGACGGCGCGCTCGTCGACACGTCGACGCTGATCGAGCGCGATGCGTCGCTTGCGATCGTGACGGAAAAGGACCCGGACGGCCTCGATATCATTCGCCACTCGGCGGCGCACTTGCTCGCCTACGCGGTGAAGGACCTCTACCCCGAAGCCCAAGTGACGATCGGGCCCGTCATCGACAACGGCTTTTACTACGACTTCGCTTTTCACCGGCCGTTTACGCCCGAGGACCTCGAGAAGATCGAAAAGCGCATGCAGGAGCTCGCCAAGAAAGACGAGCCCGTATCGCGCCGCGTCGTGTCGCGCGACGAGGCGGTGGCGTATTTCAAGAGCATCGGCGAAAAGTACAAGGCCGAGATCATCGAGTCGATCCCGGCCAGCGACGAAATCAAGCTCTATTCGCACGGCGGCTTTACGGATCTGTGCCGCGGCCCGCACGTGCCCTCGACGGGCAAGCTCAAGGTCTTCAAGTTGATGAAGGTGGCCGGCGCTTACTGGCGCGGCGATTCGAAGAACGAGCAGCTTCAGCGCATCTACGGCACGGCCTGGGCGAAGAAGGAAGAGCAGGACGCCTATCTGCACATGCTCGAGGAAGCCGAGAAGCGCGATCACCGCAAGCTCGGCCGTCAACTCGACCTGTTCCACCTGCAGGACGAATCGCCCGGCATGGTGTTCTGGCATCCGAAGGGCTGGTCGCTTTGGCAGCAAGTCGAGCAGTACATGCGCCGGCGCGTGAACGCCGACGGCTATCTCGAGATCAAGACGCCGATGATCATGGACCGTTCGCTGTGGGAAGCGTCCGGGCATTGGCAGAACTATCGCGAGAACATGTTCACGACGGAGTCGGAAAAGCGCGACTACGCGATCAAGCCGATGAACTGCCCGGGGCACGTGCAAGTGTTCAAGCACGGCCTGCGCTCCTACCGCGATCTGCCGCTGCGCTACGCCGAATTCGGGTCGTGTCACCGCAACGAGGCATCGGGTGCGCTGCACGGGCTCATGCGCGTGCGCGGCTTCGTGCAGGACGATGCGCACATCTTCTGCACGGAAGATCAGTTCATCGAGGAATCGATCAAGTTCAACACGCTCGCCATGAGCGTCTATAGCGATTTCGGCTTCGAGAACATCGACATCAAGCTGTCGTTGCGTCCCGAGCAGCGCGCCGGCACCGACGAAATTTGGGATCGGGCCGAAGATGGCTTGCGCCAAGCGCTGACGGCTTGCGGCCTGCAGTGGGAAGAACTCGACGGCGAGGGCGCGTTCTACGGCCCGAAAATCGAGTACCACATCAAGGACGCGCTCGGTCGGTCGTGGCAGTGCGGGACGCTGCAGCTCGACATGGTGCTGCCCGAGCGGCTCGGCGCGGAGTACGTGGCCGAGGACAACAGCCGCCGCCGGCCCGTCATGCTGCACCGGGCGATCGTCGGCTCCATGGAGCGTTTCCTCGGGATTTTGATCGAGCACCACGCCGGCGCGATGCCGTCGTGGCTGGCGCCGACGCAGGCTGTCGTCATGAATATCGCCGAAAGTCAAGCGTCTTACGCGCAGTCGCTGGCCCAATCGTTGCAAAAACAAGGGCTTAGAATCGAGCTCGATTTGCGCAACGAGAAAATTAGCTATAAAATACGCGAGCATACGCTCGAAAAAGTGCCGTACCTCCTTGTGGTGGGCGACAAAGAGCGTGAAGCACAAACGGTAGCCGTGCGTGCCCGTGGCGGTGTCGATCTGGGTGTCATGCCTGTCGATGCCTTCGTTGAGCGCTTGCGTCAGGACATCGAGGCGTTCAAGTAGCCACTGTGGCAGCGCGGCTCGTTTTTTTAATTTTTAGAGGAAACGAAACATCGCTACTGATAAGGGCCATCGCATCAACGGTGAGATTACGGCTCCCGAGGTGCGTCTAGTCGGAGTCGACAACGAACCGCTCGGCATCGTGAAACTGGGTGATGCTTTCCGCATGTCGGAACAGCAGGACGTCGATCTGGTGGAAATCGCTCCGCAAGCGGTGCCGCCGGTCTGCCGTTTGATGGATTACGGCAAGTTCAAGTACCAGGAAGCGAAGAAGCAGCACGAGGCGAAACTCAAGCAGAAGGTCATCCAGGTCAAGGAAGTGAAGTTCCGCCCGGGTACCGATGACGGCGATTACAACGTCAAGCTGCGCAATCTCGTGCGCTTCCTCGAAGACGGCGACAAGACGAAGATCACGTTGCGTTTTCGTGGGCGCGAAATGGCGCACCAGGAAATCGGCATGCGGATGCTCGAACGCTTGCGCACCGACCTCGAAGAAGTCGGTCAGGTCGAGCAGATGCCGAAAATGGAAGGGCGCCAGATGATCATGGTGCTCGCGCCGAAGAAAAAGAAGTGACGTGCGGCTCGCCGCCGGTCGGCCACCGTTTCGGGGCCGGCGGCGCGGCGAAGCAGTAAAAGATGTGGATCAGGTTTCGGAAGCGCGTCCGGCCATGCCGGGCGCATTTCCAGAAAGCGCGGCGGCCGGCAGCGGCAAGCCGCAGACAAGTGGACTGGGTTTCAAAGGGCGGATCTGGGGCTTTTCGGCCGGCCGCACACCCATCGCCATCAAATAACGGAGTAGTTCGTCATGCCTAAGATGAAGACCAAGAAGAGCGCTGCAAAGCGCTTCGTGGTGCGTCCGGGCGGTACCGTCAAGCGCGGTCAAGCCTTCAAGCGCCACATTCTCACGAAGAAAACCACGAAGAATAAGCGTCACCTGCGCGGTTCCGCCGCTGTGCACGATTCCAATCTGGATTCCGTGCGCGCGATGATGCCCTTCGCCTAACCCTTAACCTTTACTCATAGGAGCGAAACATGCCTCGAGTCAAACGTGGGGTTACGGCACGTGCCCGCCACAAGAAGATCATCAACCTGGCCAAGGGTTACCGCGGCCGTCGCAATAACGTCTACCGCATCGCGAAGCAAGCGGTCATGCGCGCAGGCCAATACGCCTACCGCGACCGCCGCAACAAGAAGCGCGTATTCCGTGCGCTGTGGATCACGCGTATCAACGCGGCGGTCCGTCAGCACGACATGACGTACAGCGTGTTCATCAACGGCCTGAAGAAGGCGTCGATCGAACTGGACCGCAAGGTGCTGGCCGATATGGCCGTGTTCGACAAGGCTGCTTTTGCCGCGATCGTGAAGCAGGTGAAAGCCGCCGTTGCAGCCTAATTGACAGATTAGTACTGCGTGGTTCGTCGGGGGCATCGGTGCAAGCCGGTGCGCTCGACAAGAAAACGGGGCTCCTCACCGAGCCCCTTTTTTTTGCTGCTCGTAAATCATCACCGACGTTGAAATGATGGGATCTATGGATCTGGACAGGATTGTCGCCGACGCGCAAGAAGCCTTCTCCCGAGCGAACGACAGCGCCACGCTCGAGAACGAGAAGGCCCGTTTTCTCGGCAAGGCGGGCATGCTGACCGAGTTGCTCAAGGGGCTCGGCAAGCTCGATCCCGACGCGCGCAAGGCTGAGGGAGCACGCATCAACGTCGCGAAACAGCAGGTCGAGGCGGCGTTGAGCGCGCGCCGCGACGCGCTCGCACAAGCGTTGCTCGAAGCGCGGCTCACGGCCGAAGCAATCGACGTCACGCTGCCGGGCCGAGGCAACGCGGCGGGCAGTCTGCACCCCGTGATGCAAACGTGGGAGCGCGTCGAGCAGATTTTCGGCTCGATCGGTTTCGACGTAGCCGACGGCCCCGAGATCGAAACGGACTGGTACAACTTCACGGCGCTGAACAGCCCCGAGAACCATCCGGCGCGCTCGATGCAGGACACGTTCTATGTCGACGGCCAAGATGCGAGCGGACGTCCGTTGCTGCTTCGCACGCACACGAGCCCGATGCAAGTGCGCTATGCGCGCAGCAACAAGCCGCCGATCAAGGTCATCGTGCCGGGGCGCACGTATCGCGTCGATAGCGACGCGACGCACTCGCCGATGTTCAATCAAGTCGAAGGGCTGTGGATCGACGAGAACATCAGCTTTGCCGATTTGAAAGGCGTCTATACCGATTTCTTGAAGAAGTTTTTCGAGCGCGACGACATCCTCGTGCGTTTCCGACCTTCGTATTTTCCGTTCACGGAGCCGTCGGCCGAAATCGACATGAAGTTCGAGGAAGGCAAGAACGCCGGCAAGTGGCTCGAGATTTCGGGTTCGGGCCAAGTGCATCCGAACGTCATCCGCAACATGGGCCTCGACCCCGAGCGCTACATCGGCTTTGCGTTCGGCAGCGGCCTCGAGCGCCTCACGATGCTGCGCTACGGCGTGCAGGATCTGCGGCTCTTTTTCGAGAACGATCTGCGCTTTTTGCGACAGTTCGCATAGGGCGCCTCGCGCATCCGTGCGGCCCGAAAGCCGCAAGCGGTGCCCAGGCCGCGCGAGCGTCGAAAGCGCGCTTGCGGCAAACCGGGCATGGACCTACACCTTCGAACCTAGACACACATGCAATTCCCTGAATCCTGGCTCCGAACGTTTGTCGATCCGCAACTGACGACGGAGCAACTGTCGCATGCGTTGACGATGGCCGGCCTCGAGGTCGAGTCGCTGCGGCCCGCGGCACCGCCGACCTCGAAGATCGTCGTCGGGCGCGTGCTCGAAGTGGTCAAGCATCCCGACGCCGACAAGCTCAACGTGTGTCAGGTCGATGCCGGGACGGGCGCCGCGCTGAACATCGTTTGCGGCGCGCCGAACGTCGCGCCGGGCATCAAGGTGCCCGTCGCGCTCGTCGGCGCGCAACTGCCGCCGGCCGAAGAGGGCGGTGCGCCGTTTGCAATCAAGCTCTCGAAACTGCGCGGCGTTCAAAGCGAAGGCATGCTGTGCTCGGCGCGCGAGCTCAAGCTGTCGGAAGACCACAGCGGTCTCCTGATCCTGCCCGAGGACACGCCGATCGGACAGGACATCCGCGAAGCGTTGAACCTCGACGACACGATCTTCGAAATCAAGCTGACGCCGAACAAGGCCGATTGCCTGTCGGTATTCGGCGTCGCGCGCGAAACGGCCGCCATCACCGGCACGCCGCTCGTGCCGCTCGCCATCGAGCCGGTACCCGTCAAGCTCACGGATCGCCTGCCGGTGAAGATTGCCGCGCCCGATCTGTGCGGCCGTTTCTCCGGGCGCGTGATTCGCGGCGTCAATGCGCGTGCGAAAACGCCTCAATGGATGGTCGAGCGGCTCGAACGCTCAGGACAACGAAGCATTTCCGCGCTCGTGGACATCTCCAATTACGTGATGCTCGAGCTCGGCCGGCCGTCGCACGTGTTCGATCTCGACAAGATTCACGGTGGCATCGAAGTGCGCTGGGGCCGTCGCGGGGAGAGCCTGAAGCTCTTGAACGGCAATACGATCGAGCTCGACGAATCGGTGGGCGTCATCGCCGACGATCGGCTGGTCGAAAGCCTGGCCGGCATCATGGGCGGCGACAGCACGGCGGTGACGCTCGACACGACGAACGTCTATCTCGAAGCCGCTTTCTGGTGGCCCGACAGCATTCGCGGCCGCGCGCGCAAGTACAACTTCTCCACCGACGCCGCCCATCGTTTCGAGCGTGGCGTCGATTACGAGACGACGGTTCAGCATATCGAGCGCATTACGGCGCTCATTCTCGATATTTGCGGCGGGCAAGCGGGTCCTGTCGACGATCAAGTCGTCAATCTGCCGCAACGCCCGCCGGTGACGATGCGCGTGGCGCGCGCGCAGCGCGTGATAGGCGTCGACATCGAAGCCGACAAGATGGCGTGGATCTTCACGCAGCTCGGGCTCGAATACGAATTCGACGGCGAGATCTTCGCCGTGACGCCGCCGTCGTATCGCTTCGATATCGAGATCGAGGAAGACCTGATCGAGGAAGTGGCGCGCATCTACGGTTTCGAAAACATCCCGGCGCGGCCGCCCGTCGCCAAGAACGAGATGCGCGCGACGAACGAAACGCGCCGTTCGATCCATGCGTTACGGCATGCCGTGGCTGCACGCGACTACGCCGAAACGGTCAACTTCAGCTTCGTCGACGAAAGCTGGGAGCGCGATTTCGCCGGTAATGCATCGCCGATTCGCGTGGTCAATCCGATCGCGAGCCAGTTGGCGGTCATGCGCACGACGCTGTTCGGCAGTCTCGTCGATGTGCTGCGCCACAACTTGAATCGCCGCGCCGATCGCGTGCGCGTGTTCGAGGCGGGGCGCGTGTTCCTGCGCGACGCTTCGGTCGTCGCCGGCGAGATGACGGTCGAAGGGTATGCGCAGCCCAAGCGCATCGGCGGGCTTGCCTATGGTCCGGTGGCCGAGGAGCAGTGGGGCGTGGCGACGCGAACGGTCGATTTCTTCGACGTGAAGGCAGATGTCGAAGCGTTGTTCGCGCCGCGCATCGCCCGTTTCGTGAAGGCCGAGCATCCGGCGCTTCATCCGGGACGCAGTGCGCGCATCGAACTCGACGGGAAGCCCGTGGGCTGGATCGGCGAACTGCATCCGCGTTGGATGCAGCAGTACGACCTGCCGCATGCGCCGATCTTGTTCGAGCTCGACGCGGATGCCCTGATGGAGCGAGCGCTGGCGCAGCCGGCGGAGGTATCGAAGTATCCTCCGGTGCGACGCGATATTGCAGTGGTCGTCGATCAAAACGTCGAAGTTCAGGCTTTGCTCGACGAAATGCAAAAGGCGCTTGCCGAGGACGCATGCAAGTTCGTTCAGAGGGTTGCGCTTTTCGATGAATTTCGTGCAAAATCAAGCACTTCCGGTGGGATGGCGGCGCATGAGAAAAGCCTTGCCTTCCGCGTGACCCTGCAAGATACTGGCGGCACGCTGCAGGACGAGACGGTCGATTTGGCCGTCAAGACCTTGGTGGATCGCTTGGCTCGAGTCTACGGCGCGCGGTTGCGCTGAAGAGCGCGGGGCGCTCGTAAGCGCTTTCGCGCGAGGTGTCGCCATCGGCTAGCCGCCGTTGTTTTTAGACATGAATGAAATGAACTCGAGTGATTTCGAAGCCCTACTTGCGGCGCAGCGTGGCGCCATGATTCGC
Source organism: Trinickia sp. (assembly GCA_036384755.1). Lineage (GTDB taxonomy): Bacteria > Pseudomonadota > Gammaproteobacteria > Burkholderiales > Burkholderiaceae > Trinickia. Next base: position 7,564 of record DASVLS010000080.1, read on the forward strand.
GAAATACCGACACCGCCTGTCGGCGCATCCACTTCCACGGAAACGCCGACGTTGACCAAAGCCGAGCTGGCCGAGCTGCTGTTCGACAATGTGGGACTGAACAAGCGCGAAGCGAAGGATATGGTCGAGGCGTTTTTCGATGTCATTCGCGATGCGCTCGAAGGCGGCGATAGCGTGAAGTTGTCGGGCTTCGGTAATTTCCAATTGCGTGACAAGCCGCAGCGGCCGGGCCGCAATCCCAAGACGGGCGAAGCGATTCCGATCGCCGCGCGCCGCGTCGTGACGTTCCATGCAAGTCAAAAGCTGAAGGCGCTCGTCGAAAACGGCGCCGAAGCTGCTTTGCCGCGCTGAGCGTGAGGCTGTAGAAACGCTGCGGCGCGCTTTCCACCACGACGGTTAACCGACGATGACTACGACGGTCGAGAAAGTCGTCTTGCCTCCGATTCCTGCGAAGCGGTACTTCACGATCGGGGAGGTCAGCGAACTGTGCGGCGTCAAGCCGCATGTGTTGAGGTACTGGGAGCAAGAGTTCACGCAGCTTCGGCCGGTCAAGCGCCGCGGCAATCGTCGCTACTATCAGCATCACGAGGTGCTGCTGATCCGACGCATTCGCGAACTGTTGTACGAGCAGGGCTTCACGATCAACGGCGCGCGCAACAAGCTCGATGCGCGGGGGGCGTTGATCGAGGAGGAAACGGGGGCGCAGCCGGAGCGAGACGCGCAGAGCGGCGTGAGCGGTTCGCCGACGTCCTCGTCCTCGCCGTCCGCAGACGCAAACGCCAGCGGTAATGCCGCGTCGAATGTCGATGTCGCGCAGTTGCGCAAGGATCTCATCGGCATCGTCGAACTGCTGCGTAGATAGTTTCGTGCGGATGGTTCTAATCGCGGAAAGTGTCTGTTATACTCTCATGCTTTCGGGGCGTAGCGCAGCCTGGTAGCGTACCTGCATGGGGTGCAGGTGGTCGGAGGTTCAAATCCTCTCGCCCCGACCAAGACAAATCAAGCACTTAGCTTGTTACAGAAGACCGGCGAAAGCCGGTCTTTTCATTCCGGCATACACATTCGTGGATGCTAAGCCCTGTTCGGCTTTTCCCGTCTTCCCGCTCGCCCTCGCCATCGTATTGGCCCGTTCCGCAAGAGACGCTATGGTCTGAGCGTCTGGGGGCGCTGGAGTCAATATGAAAGCGTCCTTCGAGAAAGCCGACTTCATTCTGCGCGTGCTGACGTTTGTTGCGGTGATAGCCGGCGGCGGATGGGCGATTTATCAATATGAGGCGGCCGGGGCGACCGACTGGACGAACAACATCACGCTCGACACTAAGGTTCTCCTATATCGCGACGATCTCCGACCTCTAGTTGTTCATGTTCGGTCTAAGGATCCCGAAGCTATGAGTATGGACTGCGCAGGCAGGACGGCGACTCGTTCGAATTGCGCTTCCGCCAGATCGCGACGGACAAGAAAGAGAAAGACGTAATTGACGAAGATGAAGGCGAACTGCTCGCGAAAGTCGACCTGATGAGGGACACCGGGGGCGAATGCCTCCTGCTTCGACGGTCGTGCGTGTCGAACCTTAACTAACTGACTGTCAGAAAGTGCCGTCAACACTTCCTATGGATAGGGTAACCAGCCGCACGTCGAGGTTGCTCAATACCCGTGGAATGGACCGAACGGCGGCTACATCACGTTCGTGAGGAGAACTTGGAATGTGGGACGCGAGCGCGTCGATTTGCGCGTTTGAACTCGAAGAGCATGCCGGCGGGGACTCGCTCAAGCACTATCGCAGCGCGGACGTTTCTTATGTGCTTCCGAACGCGTGCAACTAGGGAGCCAAAACTGTAAGGTTTCGCCGAAAAATTGAGCCGGCTGACAAAACGACTCCCACCGCGCATCGCTGATTTTTCTACGACGCTTATTTTTCTGTAGCGTTGATACGACGCGGCGTTTGAATCCCCAATACTTACTGGCTGTCCTTGCAGCGGTAGCTTGTACCGCGAACGTGCGCTGACAATAGCGCCACGTGGCGACGGCCGCGTAGAACTCGGCACCGTACCCGGGGCGAAGCGACCGTAGTATTGAGTGATTGCGGTCCATTCTTCGTACAGTCCACGGGCGTCGGAGTCGTCATCCACGTTTGGATGATTCTGTATATCCAAACAGTGCCATGTGCTGTGATTCGGTCTGATAATGGTGTCGGGTCGCCAGTGCCGCTGCACTTACCAGTTATGCTACAAGCGTTCATCACTGAGATCCGCCGTGCTCTTCGCCCCGCGCGGTTTTGAGGTCCCCGCGGTGCGGGCCATTTTTCCCTTGCGAGGGCGATCTATGGCGCTGCCCTGGTTCAAACCAGGGCCTGATTCGTATGTTATATTCGCCGCGATCCCGAGGGCAGCACAAATAGTTCGAATGACAACACCAAACAGAATTGCATACTTCAAACCGGAAAAGGCCGGCTTTTTTTCGAACGAGACGAAGTGGAAAAAGGACGTCTGCAAACCGTTGAACAATCCGCAGGCACATATCCTGATGGACAGGGCACCTAAAGGATGGACGCCGCCCCCACTACCGCCGAAGGCAGAGGAACCGAAGGTCGAGAACAAAGCTGAGAAGAAGCCCGAGAAGCTACTTTCCGATCCCCCGAAGCCTGCCGCACTGGAAAAAAACAAGGATGACGAAGACGATGATTGCCGCACGCCGCCGCCGTTCGATATGCTCGACCTTCCCGACGCGATGGAAAAGATGGGCTTTCATGTCGCCGCCAAATTGGCTCGGCGTTGGTTTAACGGACGTAAATATATTCTTCCAACCAAGAAGACTGATCCGTATCCGGACGATATGATCGATACCGAAACCGTGACTCTGAGCTTCACGCTCAAGTATGGTGGTGCGGAAGCAAAGCTCAGGACTTTACTTAACAAGTCGATATATAGCGTTAATGCGACAAATGCATTGAAAAAAATTGTGCGCCGGGTAGTCGAACAGCGGTTTGTTGATGACGGTGCGGCGTTTTCCGGCGACATAGATACGTGGAAGCTATCTGGAGGCAAGATTCAGGATTTTCATAAGGACTATCAATTCCAGCTGGAAAAGGTCGCGGATCTTGAGACAATCGATGAGAACGGTGGGTTGACTGATCTGACCGCCTCGTTGGGGAATTTCTATTATTTGGCTGCACTCGCGAACGCGACGGTACATTCTGAGAAATACTACAAATATACTGAGCCGACGCCGACGTTTTGTTGTAAGTCGCGAGTGGAAGTGACGCATATATACGTATATGCGCGCGATAGCTATTCATTCGTTGATAAGCCGGGAGGAGCGGCGTCGCAGTATCTCGGTCATTGGAATCGATATGGCGTAATCATGGTGCCCTCTGCCGTCGTTGCGGATATTATAAATGGCAGTGGTGAAAAGGGTGGAGATTTTCAATGGGGAAGGCATCCCGACACGCCGCCGCTACCGCTTCTCTACGACAATGGCTTCAAAAAGCCGGTGGATGTTATAAATGGGCTGTTCAAGCGTAGCCTTAGAAGGCAGGATGTCTATTATCCCGTTTACAATAGTGATTACAACGCATGGCGAGAAAAATATAATCGTGGGGGTGACTTTCTGATCTATTCAGATCGAAGGAAGGTGAAGCTACCGAAGCCGATCCGGTTCACTTTGGAGGAAGTATGCAAGCCAGCGAAATGAAATGGGTCAAGGTGGCGCGGAAAGTTGTCTCGCGATTTATGATTGCTGCTTTGGTGTTGTATGGGGTGATATTTGTGTTTGATATGAAATACCCTGATAAGTTTTACGAGTGCGAGCAGGACACAAAGGACTTAAATGGCGGAATCAAAACTTTTGGTGGAAGAAAGTTCAACATAGTTCTGTGTGGAACGGGGGGTGATGAAAATCGCATGAATGATAAAATAAGATTGCAGATTTTTTCTGAAAGCGGAGAGTTGCTGGCGCAGCGAAAATTCTATGTTGATTGGATGATGACGAATTGGCCGAGTAAGCTAGAGTATGGTACGGAATTCGTGACTTACTACGACGCTTCTCAACCGGACAACTACGAGCATCGCATCAGCATGCCTCCCACGTGGTGGGATTGGGTCCGGGCTCGGCTGCCGTTGCTGAACTAGCCCTCCGCTAGCTGCCGCGGTGAAAGATGTTCTGCACCGACAGCGGTCGCCTGAGGCGGCGTAGTCGTGCGGCTCGCGGTGTATGCGCTTACGGCCATCTCAACCGACCGGACGGCGACATAGCCGCCGATGCCGGGTTTCAGCAATTCCCACATATCAGGCGGAATCGTGAGCATGAGCCCGACGTGGAACATCGCCTGTAGGTAGTCGGCCCTGCAAAATTCAACGCGCCCAGCGAAAGGGGCGTTTTGACACCGGCGCTCGCATGCTACCACCGCCGCTCCGGATCAACTCCTTTAAGGATTTCCGTACGACGATTTGGCTGTTTCCTGACTAAGGGCCTACGGCTTCATGGCCGTAAACGTTCTCAGGGCCGGTTGATTTATCCACCTGGCTCTCGCTTGTCTGCTACGTCGGCGAACGCTTCGATTCTCAGCATTTGGACAATCTAATTTAAATAACAATGAATTCGTTAAAGGTCTCCACTCGTCTTTCCATTGGCTTTGGCTTGGTGGTCGCGTTGTTGTTCGTCTTGTCGATCGTCTGCGTGAATGGGCTATCGCGGCTGTATCAAGGCCTTAACCAGGTCGCGCATTTCAACGGCCGCGAAGCGGCGCTTGCCAGCCAAATGCGCTCGTCGCTGCTGGAACGGGCGGTCGCCGTGCGTAACGTGGTCCTGTTCACCGACAACGCATCGATGCAGCAGGAGGCCGATCGCGTGGCGAAGCAGGCCGAACGTTGGCGTGCGGCGGCGGATCAGCTTGCGCAGACGTTCCGCGACGATCCGGCCGCTTCCGAACGCGAGCGCGCGATGCTCGCAGCGCTGCGCAGCGGGGAGGAAGGCTTAACCCCCGTCATGCAAAAGGCCATTCAGCTAGGGCTTGCTAACGACAACGCAACGGCGACGAAGGTACTGGTCGATGAGGTTCGCCCGTTGCAGAAGCCGCTACTTGCCCAGGCAGCCGAACTCGCCGACTTGGAAGCCAAGCAAACCGACGACGCGGCCGATAGGGCGATGTCGACTTACAGTATCGTACGCACCACGATCGGAGCGGTCGTCGCGTTCGCGGCGTTGATGGCAATTGCCTGCGGCTACGTCATCACGCGCAGCCTCGTCCGCCAGCTTGGCGGCGAACCGTCCGTCGCGCAGGCCATCACGGCTGAAATCGCCGGTGGCAATCTGGCGGTCGTCGTACACGTCGGCGACGGCAATACCTCGAGCCTCATGGGGGCGGTCGCGGCGATGCGCGCCCAGTTGTCCGCCGTAGTGGCGCGTATCAAGACGGCCACCGACTCGATCGCGATCGCGGCGAGCGAGATCGCCCAGGGCAATGTCGATTTGTCCGCACGCACGGAGGAACAGGCAGCGTCGCTCGAGGAAACGGCCGCCAGCATGACGCAACTGACCGAAACCGTTAAGCAGAACGCGGATAACGCACGGCAGGCGAATACGCTCGCCACACGTGCGACCGACGTCGCCGACATGGGCAACGAAGCCGTGCAGGGCATGGTGGGAACGATCGGAGAGATCAGCGAAAGCTCGACGAAGATTTCGGAGATCACCGGCACGATCGAAGGCATCGCCTTCCAGACGAATATCCTCGCGCTCAATGCCGCCGTGGAGGCCGCGCGTGCCGGCGAGCAGGGCCGTGGGTTCGCCGTCGTGGCAAGCGAAGTGCGCAGCCTCGCGCAGCGATCGGCGGCTGCCGCCAAGGAAATCAAGGAGCTCATCGAGTCTTCCGTCGCGAAGATCGGCGACGGCGTCCAGCAGGCGCGCGAAGTCGGCACGACGATGGGCGAGGTGAAACAAGCCATCAAGCAGGTGTCCGACATCGTCGGCGAGATCGCAGCGGCTTCGGAGGAGCAGAGCCGGGGTATCGAGCAGGTCAATCAAGCGGTCAGCCAGATGGATGAGGTGACGCAGCAGAACGCGGCGCTCGTCGAACAATCCGCAGCCGCGGCTCAGTCGCTCGACGAACAGGCCAAGAGCCTGGCGCAAGCCGTCTCTGCATTCAAGCTCTCCGATGCCGATGTCCCTGCCGCGCGCAGTGCGCTTGCTCCGAGCAGGGCGCGCGCGCTGCCTAGCACAGCCTCCGTCAAACGGCCCGCCGTTACGCCGTCGCGCTCGAGCAAACCACCGGTCGCCGCCGGAACGCCCGAACCGGCAGTCAGCGCGACAACCGCTCGACAAGGCGAATCGTGGGAAACGTTCTAAGGGAGGAGGTGCAATGCCAACGCCTCCAACGGAACAGTGCGACGTACTGATCGACTCGATCACGACGTCGGCACAGTTGACCAACGATGCGGCGGCCCGCTTCGGCGGCCGCATGGTCGTGCTTTGCAAGTTTCTCGAAGCCGCGCTGCCTGAACTCACCGCGGAGCAAAGCAAGCGAATGACGCCTCTGTTTCGCAAAGGCATCGAGGATACGCTGGCGCTAACGGACGACATCGTGGTCCCTGCGCCCTATCTTGAGGCGATTCTCGACCAAACCAACGTATTGCTGCTCGCGCTCAAGGGTAAATGCGATAGCTGAGTCGCTGCGACCGGCTCGGGCGCGCGAACCGAATCGCTTACCGCGACCGCAGTGGGCGGTGCCCGCAATCGGGCGCTGCACCACGACTGTGCCCAAATGCGAGCTAACGGCGCGGCATAGCACACCGTTGCGAGAAGCCGGAAACATGCAAGGCCTTCCCCCGTAAGCATCGGAACACGAAGTGCCCGTCATGGCACGAGACTTGCAGATGTTCGCCCCGCGACTCAACGACGGGTCGCTGCACCGAAACAGCCTCACTTCTTCGCAACGCATTGGACAACGGCGTCCCCCGAATCCGCCTTAGAGCGCGGATTCGTGTGGGACGCCGTTGTCGTTTACCGGCCCGCATCATGTCCGAGAAAGCCACATCGATCGATTTGCTGAATCTGCGCTCGCCAGCGATGCGCGCGTTTCATTTGGCCTGGCTCGCGTTCTTCGTGTGCTTTTTCGCATGGTTCGCGTGCGCGCCGCTCATGCCGTTGATCAAGCAGGAGTTCCGGCTATCGGCCGACGACGTGGCGAAGATCAACATCGCCGCCGTCTCCATCACCATCCTCGCGCGCCTCGTCATCGGCCCGATGTGCGACCGTTACGGACCGCGCAAGGTGTATGTCGTGCTGATGATCGCCGGCATGTTTCCGATGGTCGGCGCCGCGTTGTCGCAGAGCTATCACACGTTTCTTTTATGTCGCCTCGCGATCGGAGCCGTAGGCGCGAGCTTCGTCATTACGCAGTACCACACCTCGATCATGTTCGCCGGCAACGTCGTGGGGATGGCCAACGCCACGACGGCCGGGTGGGGCAACGCGGGCGCCGGCGCAGCCCAAGTAGCCGTGCCGCTGATGCTCGCGGCCATTCTGTGGCTCGGCGCCAGCGAAGCCTCGGCATGGCGGCTCACGCTCGTGGCATCGGGACTGGCGATGCCGCTCGTCGCTTGGCTGTACTGGCGCTTCGGCCAGGACTGTCCGCAAGGCAACTTTGCACAGCTGCGTGCGCAAGGCATCCTCGTCGGCAGCGGGAAGAAGGGCGGCTGGCGCAGCCTCGTTGCAGCAGGCCGCAACTACCGCGTATGGATGCTGTTCGTCGCGTACGCGGCGTGTTTCGGCGTCGAAGTGTTCATGCACAACGTCGCGGCCGTTTATTACGTGGATCACTTTCATCTATCGCTGGAAGGCGCGGGCGTGGCAGCGGGCAGCTTCGGCTTGCTGGCGATCGTTGCGCGGCCGCTCGGCGGCTGGCTTTCCGACTTGGCGGCTTCGTGGCGCGGCCTGTCCGTGCGCTCGATGCTGCTTTTCGTGTTGATCGCGGGGGAGGGCGTGTCGCTGCTCGTTTTTTCGCGCGCCGATCAAGCCGTGCCGGCCGTCGTCGCGATGTTGCTGTTCGGCCTGTTTACGCATATGGCCTGCGGCGCTGCGTATGCGCTCGTGCCGTTCATCAATCGCGACGCGCTCGGCGGCGTTGCCGGCATCGTCGGGGCCGGCGGCAACGTCGGCGCAGTGGCGGCGGGCTTCCTGCTCAAGGGAGAAGGCGATCTGCATCGAACGCTCTCAACGCTCGGCGTGATCGTCTGCGCCTCGTCGATCTGCGCCGTCGCCGTGCGCTTCAAAGCGGAGCAGACCACGCGCGAGCCTGCGCTCACCACGGCAAACTGAACGAGGAGCGATCGTGTTGCCAGAATTTTTCGATTTCGACGATGGGCGCGAGCCCCAAACCGACGCACCGATGGAGCGCCACGCAAACGCCGCGGACTTAGGCCTGCGTTTCGGCGGGAGCTCGCGACCCGAACGTCTTCGCGAGCGGCGAATTTCGCTACGCCGCCTACGCACGAGCTATCCGGAGCGCAGCGCTCGCATTGCCACGCGATGAATCCCGCGTCCGCGGCATGGGCGAGTCGTGCATTCGACGCCTCGTCGCGCACTATATGCACCGAAAAATACATTCACCCGATAGCGCGCTAAGACTCGTCGTCGTACCCTTGCGCCTCTTTACGTTCGCGGCGCTCTTCATTCGCACGCCGAGCCCGCAGCCGCTGGCGCGACAAGACGGTGATGACCTCGCGCGCGGGCGCGCCGGCCGGCACTTCGTTGCGGATGACGTTCGCGACCATGGGCAAGCCGGCACGCTGGCGGCGCAGCGCCTTGGCGATCGCCGTCCGGCATTCCTGCCCATGGCATTCCCATTCGTCACGGATTTTTCCGCAATAACGGCACTTGTCCATGCCGGCCATTTTACCGGCAATCGCCGTAGCGTTTCGGTGCCGGAACGGCTCCCCTCCCGGCCATGCGCGTTCACGTCATGCACAGTCGCGTCGTGGCGAGTTCATCGAGCGACAGCCGGAACGGTTCGACGAGTTCGATCTCGTCGCAATTGGGCTGGCTGCCGCCCCGGTCGACGACGAGGAAATCGCTGACGGCGTCGAGCGCGATCAGCGGGTGATGCCACACGCCGCGCGCGTAGTTCACGCCGACTCGCCCCTGCACGCTGAACGCGCGCATCCGTTGGGCGTCGAACGGCCCCGCCGGCGCCGCGACGACGAGGTACCGAACCTCCGCCAACGGAATGAACGCTTGGCTGCCGAGCGGATGGCGCTCCATCATCTTCACCTCGAACGGCAACGCGTGCGGTTGTCCGCGAAACACGTTGACGAGCGGCCGCCCACCTTCGGCCGTCACGTCGATCGTCGCCAGATCGTGGAAGCGCTCCGTGGTGCCGCCGTTGATCGGGAAGCGGCGTGCGCCGTCGAGCGAGACGACGTCGCCGAACGGCGCGAATGCGGCGCGCGTGAGCGGTTCGACGGCAAGAACGCGGTTCATGGCGCGTTCCTCAAGCCAGTTCGCCGAAGAGGCGAAGCCGCGATACGCCGCCGTCGGGGAAGATGTTCAATCGCACGTGCGTGACGGCGCCCGCCGCAGCGATCTCCCGCTCGTAGAAGTGCTGGCGGTCCATGCTCAACGATTGCTCGGGCAGCAGAACCGGCCAGAACATCGACTGCGTGACGAGCGATTCGTCGGTGCCGCCCGTGACGTACGCGGCTTGCACCGAGCACCGATCCGGATAGTTGCCCTTGAAGAAGGCCGTATCCACTTCGATCTTGCGTATCGCGGCCGGCTGCGCGAGCGCGACGATGGCCCAATCGTTGCCGGGCTCGCGACGGCGGCGCGTTTCCCAACCATCGCCCATGTTCGCGCCGCGGCCGGGCATGAGCATGTTCGAGGCAAGGCCGAAATGCTGATTGTTCGTCGCGACGATATACGCGCCGTTGATCGCGGCGGCGACATCGACGAGTTCCCCGCCGGCCCCCGCTTCGCGCTGCCAATCGAGGGCGGGCTTGCCGAAGATGCGCAGGCGAGCGACGCCGCCGTCGGGAAACAGCGTAATGCGGATGTGCGTGAATGCGTCGGGATGGCGTACGTCGACGTAATGGTGCTGATTGCCTTGCAGGGCGGTCGGCGCCACGATCGTCTTCCATTGCGCATCGTCCGTGGGCATGTCGCCGTCCGACGCGCAGGCTTCGATCGATGCAGCGGGCGGGTAGTTGCCGGTGAAGTGGCTCGTGTCGATGTCGACGCCTTCGATCGTGCCGCGGCGAGCGAGCTTGACGACGCACCAGTCCCGGCCCGTCGTGCGCTTGCGTCTCGTCTCCCAGCCGTCCATCCATTTGCCGTGTTCGTCGTACTTGCCGGGAATGAAGACGGCGGGCTGCGGATCGAGCATGCGCTCTTTCGGGGCGAAGAATTCGTCGCTGGCGGCGAGGGCTTTAGCGCCCAAGCGCGGGTCGGCGAGGTTCAGGCAGCGGCGCGTGAAATCGGGCGCTGCGGGATCGAGTGTCGGAATGGCCATGATGGATGGAATCAAGAGGGTTCAAAGCGCCGGCGCGCCTTGCGCGGGGGCGTCGATACGGGGCTCGACGGCTTCGGGAACGAAGCGCACGGCGGGGTCTTGGTTCAGTACGCGATGTGCGCGGGCGCGATCGATATCCTGCTCCCATGCCGCGACGACCATCGTTGCGACGCAATTGCCGATGAGATTCGTGATAGCGCGTGCAATGCCGACGAACCAATCGACGGGAAGAATGAGCACGAGACCGAGTACCGGAATGGCCGGAATGGCGGACAGCGTTGCCGCCAAGATGACGATGGCCGACCCGGGAATGCCATGCGCACCCTTGGACGTAATGAGCGATACGAGGACGACTACGATCAGATCGTGCATCGACAGCGGCGTGTTGGTGGCCTGCGCGATGAACAGCACCGCGAGCGTCAAGTAGATCGAAAAGCCGTCGAGGTTGAACGAGTAGCCGGTCGGAATGACGAGGCCGACCGTCGAATCCTTTACGCCCATCCATTCGAGCTTGCGCATGACTTGCGGCAGAACGGCGTCGGACGAGGCCGTACCGAGCACGATGACGAGTTCCTCCCGCAGATACCGCACGAGCTTGAAGATGCTGAAGCCGGCGAGCCGCATGACGACGCCGAGCACGATGACGACGAACAGCGCGCAGCTCGCGTAGAAAATGAGGACGAGCAGGCTCAGTTGCTTGAGCGAGGCGACGCCGTAGGTCCCCGTCGTAAACGCGATAGCGCCGAGCACGCCGAGCGGAGCGAGCTTGATGATGAAGCCCATCACGCGGAAAAACGTCTGCGCCAGTTCGTCGATCAAGCCGTTGACGCGCTTGACCTTGTCGCCGAGCAGGGACAGCGCCGCGCCGAACATGACGGCGAAGACGAGCACTTGCAGGATGTCGCCCTTTGCAAAAGCGTCGAAGACGGTGTCGGGAATGATCTTCAGCAAAAACGCGCCCACGTCTTTCAGGCTTTTCGCGTGCTCGGAGTAAGTCGCCAGCGCATGCGGGTCCAGCGAGCGAACGTCGACGTTCATGCCTGCGCCCGGCTTGAACACGATAGCCAGCAGCGCGCCGATCATGAGCGCGATCGAGGTCATGACTTCGAAGTAGACGATCGCTTTGCCGCCGACACGGCCGACCTTCTTGAGGTTGCCCGCACCCGCGATGCCGCTCACGACGACGCAAAAGACGATCGGGGCGATCACCATTTTGATCAATTTGAGGAAACCGTCCCCGAACGGGCGAAGCGCTTGCCCGAAGTGCGGGAACAGCGCCCCGATCACGATGCCGGCCACGAGCGCGACCATGACGCGCCCGAATAACGAATTGACGAACCTGAGCACGGCTTCCTCCCATGACGATGACGGAAAATTCATCTGGTCTAACTGGTAAGACCGGACGACTTATGACGAAGATTAGGAAGCCGATATAGTTGCGTCAAGCTCGGAATGGATAGTGGTATACCCATGCTGCGGCAAGGTGAGAGCCCAGGGGCAGCCCTGGCGCGACGGCGCGCGCTACAATACTGGTCCGACCAGGCGAGACTTCCCCGCGATGAGAAGCAATACACAAACGGTGACGGAGGCGGCGACCGAAACGATTCGCGAGCGCATCGAGCGCGGCGAATATCCGGTGGGCAGCGCATTGCCGGCCCAGCGGCAGCTTTCCGAGGAACTCGACATCAGCCGTGCGGCGCTGCGCGAGGCGTTGACGACGCTAGAGGCGCTGGGAATGTTGACGATACGCGCGGGCAAGGGCGTCTACGTGCAAAGCGCGCAACCGTCGAACGGACAGGCGTGGCGCTTTGCCGAACAGTCGTCGCTGCCCGATACCTATCAAGTGCGCTATGCGCTGGAAGGGTTTGCCGCGAGGATGGCGGCGCAGGCCATGACCGACGAGACGATCGAATCGCTCGAGGAAAACATGGTGCAACTGCACGAGGCGCTGAGCGAGGGCGATCTCGACACGGCGGCGCAACTCGATTTCGACTTTCATATGGCGATCGTGGCGGTGGCCGGGAACGGGGCGATAGAAGCGATCCTGCGCAGCAGCGGCGAAATCATGCAGGAAAGCCAGCGTCTGCCGTTTTATCGGCGGGAACTGCTGCAGTCGACCTACCGCGAACACCGGGCGATCCTCGACGCGCTCAAGGCGCGCGATTGCGAAGCGGCAGGGCGCAGCATCGAAGCGCACATCACGGCCGCCGCGCAGCGAGCGGGCGTGCATTTTCCGACGCCGCCTGGCGTTCGCGCGCAATGACCGGTTATTAGGGCGCGCGCATCTGCGCCGAGGCGGCGCCCGCGGTTCGCTAACTCTTCCGCTCGTTGCACGGTGCGGCTTTGGCTTCGCTCACGGACTTTTCGATCGTGTCCCGGTCGGCCTTCGTCGTCCGTGCCTTGTTCGCCAACTCGAGATAGGCATTCGCGACTCGGCGCAGATCTTCCTCCGAGGCGTCCTCGATTCCGATCAATTGATTGTTGGCCGAGCGGTACGCGGCGATCAATTCGTTCAGCTTCAGATGCACGGCGACACTGTCTTTGTTTTGGCTCTGTTGAATGAGAAAGACCATGAGGAACGTGATGATCGTCGTACCGGTATTGATGACGAGTTGCCAGTCTTCCGAGTAACGGAACAAGGGGCCGCACATCCCCCAGATGACGACGATGATCACGGAAATGCCGAATGCCACGGGCGAGCCCGCCCAACGCGTGACGGCACTCGCGAACGCATCGAAGGCGCGCGTAACCGGATGGCGGTTCGCGTAGGCGGGGCTAGACGAGTCGGGTACCGTTTGGAGCGGATCGGTGGGCATGCCGGGCGCGTCGTCGTCGTTCATGGCGGCGTTCCTCGAGTTCGAGCGGTGGGTGCGCAAGGTGCGCAGGGCGTGAATCTCGCAGCAAGCGGCGTGCCTGCCACCGCGCGAGACGGGCGCCGCTCGGGTAGACGGCCGGCGTACGGCGATTTGCGCTTGGGCCGGACTCGCTGGCGGAGGAAACGTCGGCCGAGAGCGGCGAGTCGTGCTCGCCGTCTTGGACGGCCGCGCTAAACGAGCCGCTAAATGAGCTCTAATTTCGAGGTCAGATAAGTCAGCTCGGTGCGGTTCGCCACGCCGAACCGCTTGCGCAACTTGCGCAGGTGATAGTCGACGTTATGGGCGCTGGTATCGAGGCGGCGGCCGATTTCCTTGTCCGAGGCCCCCTCGGCAATGCCCAGCAGCAATTCGCGCTCGAACGCCGTCAGGCCTTCCGAGGTGCGCTCGCGCGCCACCGACGTCAATTGCTGCGATGCGATCGTATGGACGGACATGCCGATCGACAATGCCTGTTCCAGCGTCGTCGAGGTGATCCAATCGCGGTTGCGACGCTGCGCGGTGAAGCTCATGAAGGCATGCAGCCGCGTGCCCGGTATCGACATGGCGAACATCAGGCCGCTGCGCATGCCGTCTTCGCGCATGGTGCGAATGAACGCTTCGAGGCCTTCCTGCGCACGATCGGTCTGAAGCGAGTCGAATGGTTGTGCGCGCAACTGTTGCAAATCCCACACTAGGGGTAGGCTTCCCTGACGGGCCGCTACCGTGCGCGGATCGACCTCGTGATAACGCTCGCGGACATACTCGCCGCGGTAGGTACCCGGAATGAAGGCTTCGTGCAGAAACAGCCGTTCGATACGCTCGCGCGCGATCTCGAGGCCGAAATACGCAAACGTGGAAAAGCCGATTAGGTGCAGCAGGCCATTGACCATGCGGCTGCGCTCGCAGGCGTTCTGAGCGGCGGCGAGCGCGGCGGCGATGCCGAGCCGCGGCGCATGACGCTGCGTGGCGCAGGGCTGATGCGGGTCGTTGCACCAGACGACCTCGATCGGCCGGGTGTGACCCGTCATAGCCGGTTCGGCGCCACACGTATGCGAGAGTGGCGCGAGCGCCGACTCGTCCTTGCGTAATGCAGGGTAGTGCATGGATGAGCCTCCGATCGAGATTCATGTCGCGGCGCGAAGCAGCAGCGTTTGATGTAACCGTGTCCGCACGCGTAACATCGCGTAATAATAAACGTAAAAAAACGATACCGGCAGGCGAGGTTCTGTTCTGATGACAACTGATGACGAATTTCCGGCGCTCACGTGGTTCTCGCAGGCCGATGCGCTTGCATACTCGCGAGAACTCGACCCGAACGTGAACATCGAGGGACAAGAAGCGGAGTTGCGCGAGTGCCGTGAACGCCTCCAGCAAGCTGGCTTTTCGACGTTCTCTTACATGGCGCTGGACACGATAGGCCGGCGCATTTTGCGTGCCTATTCCATGCGCGAGATGGGCAGTGTGCCATTTACGACCGCATATTTGAAGAACCGGCTTTATGAAACCGATCCCCGGCTCGTGGCGCTGAGCGAAAGCGGCCTCCCGGTAACTTGGCGCGTCGATCAATTGGAGGCGCGCTCGAATATCGGCGAACCCCGCGTGCGCAGCCTTTTGTCGACGCTGCGCGCACATGGAATGCACTGTGGATTGATTCTCGGATTGCCCGCGCCTCGGGCGGACTTGCGCGTGGCCGTCAGCCTGACATCGCAGGCGTCCGACACACAGTGGATCGACGATCGCGTAATGGGGGGCGTGCTCGCAACGAGCTTGACCGTGAGCCGTCTGGTGCAGCCGTTTATCGACGATCAAGCCCGGCGCGCGCGCGTCGTTGCCTTGACCCAAGAACAGGCCGGCGTGCTCGAGCGGCTCGTGCGGGGATTATCGGATCATGAAATCGCCGCCGAGCTTTCGTCGTCGCTGCATCGCATCACCCATCACGTGAAGATGCTGCAAAAAATGTTCAACGTCGAGAATCGAGCACAGCTAGCCTATTTGGCTGCACGGTGGGGGTGGGGTAAGTCCTAATGTTGTATTGCCGCAATTGCGGCAGGTGAGCAGGTTTTCGTTTTCCTCTTATACAAAAAGCTACGAACCTTCGAGAAACGGCGCGATGAATAGGGTTTGGTTGCGTAATTAAACGGACATACGCGATTTTTTAGAATCGGCTCTCGCTGGGCATTCCGGGCTTGCTCGCGTGCGCTCGGTCGCATGCGTGTGATCGCATGCGTGTAGTCGCCCGATCGCTATTTCGTGAGCACCACCTCCGTGTAGCCGCTGCCGCTTCCGCCCTCCATCGAACAAAGCACGACGAACAAATTGTTCTTATACAGGCAGTCTTCTCCATAGCCGGCGCCGCCGGGAGACGCAGCCGAGCAGTGGCCTCGCGGTAGATAGAACTGCTCGCGCGAGGTGACTCCTCCGCCGTCGTCCCACCAAAAGACGGCGGCAGGCGTCACGCCGCCTCCGCCCGAATCGCTCGCCAACGCCGAGAGCTGCGCGCAAGTGGGTGCGGCGTATTTCGCGCCGCCGCCAGTCGGAGAGAAGCAGTTTCCGAGCGCTGCTTCGGGGGCGCTGCTCATGCCGGTGAGGTTCCAGATGTAATCGGAGGTGACGCCTGTCTGCACGTACAGCAGGCAGTTGGACTTCGACGACGTTTGGGTCGTGAAGTATTGCGTGCGGCAGCGGTAGGTCTTGTAGGTGTAGGCGCCGGACTTGGACGTACTGGTGCTGCAATTCGAATGCCCCGAGGCAGGATCGTTGACGCCCAGATACGTGGCCAGATTGTTGTAGATGCCCGGCGCGATGGGCTCGTCGATCGTCTTGCCGTTGGGGTAGCGCAGACTAGGGGGCAGCGTCGTGGTCACTTTCGCGATGCCGCCGGCGTTCGACTGGACCGTGACGGTGTAGTTGTAGTTGCTGTATTGACTCGGCGATTGGCCGTTCTCGAGCAGCGACGAATAGAACGCTTGCGAACCGAGGTTAGGCGCGCCGTACGAGTTCGCGCCCGTCACGGGGGCGCCGCAAGTCGAGGTGTTGCCGTTCGTATCGTTACGAAGCATGATGCCGAGCGGCTGATTCACGGAAACCGAAGGCATTTCCTGGCCCGCAGGCAATTTCCCGAGCGGGCTCGTGCTCGGATAGCTCGTGCCGATTTCGTAATAGTTGCCTTGCGTCGACCCGTTGGCGACCGTAAATGCGGGGACCTTCGAGTAATCGTAGCCTGCGCCGTTCGCCGCGGGCGGCACGCGGTACATGTAGGCGGTATTGCCGTCGCACGCCCACCAGTTGACGTGCGAAAAGTACGGGTCCGCCGTAATGACGGGCTGGCCCGCGGTGGCCGTCGCCGTGATGCTCTCCGAAGGCAAGATCAACGACATCAGTGTCGTCGCGACCTTCGCCGTTGCGGTGACCGTCACGGTGTAGGCGGGCGCCGTGCCGGGCATGGGCATGGACACGCGCCGGTAGGGCGACCCGGCGTGCGCATGGCGCGAAGGCGCATGCGCGTGACGCGACCCGGCGAGCAGATAGGGCGACGCAGTATGCGGCGGGAGCGAGACGTAGCTCAAATCGGGGTTGATCGTTCCGTTCACGTCGGCCGTCACCGTCGGACGCGAAATGGAAATCTTCGGCGGCAGACGTGCATTGTCGAAGTACTCGGTGGCGACGCGCACGGCGGTTTTGTCCTGCGTCTTATCGGTGAAGACGGCCGCGCCCGCCAACGCCGCTTCGTCGACGCTAGCCTGAAGCACGCTCTTGAATTCCAGCATGCGCGCGAAGTCGATGGCGGTGCCCACGAGCAGCATGATCGGAATCAACAGCAGGGCAAAGGTCAATGCGGTTCCACCGCATTCGCGCGATCGGTAACCGGGGGCCGTGGATCGAAGGGAGTGCGTCATGAGAGGCCTCACGAACAAGGCGCCGCGCACGCGATGGGCTGGTTGCCACGCGGCCGAGCGAACGCTGTTTGAGTCAACACGAGATCGCCGGTCAGCAGATATTGGATCGCCGATCGATAGCGATAGGAGACTTTGACGACGATGACGCTATCGCCGGGTTTCCCTGCGTTCGGAATGAGATTCGTCGGCGAAGTCGCCAGCGCGATTGCGCTCGCGCCAAGGCGTGCGGCGGGCGCCTTGCAAGACGCGTCGCTTTCCCAATCGACCTTCGCTCCCGATCCGCTGTAATGGGTCACGCTCGCTACGGAGACGGAAAATGCACCGGCGCCGCTCGTCGCGCCCGTGGGGAACGGCGACATCGTCAACTCGCCCGCGCGGCAGAAATAGCCGATCGAACCGGACGGCCCGCTCGTCACGCCTGCGCTTTGCTGAGCGACGAGGTCGGCGATCGAGGCCGCGGCACTCGAGACCTGCATGTTTGCGCGAACGTCCTGAACGACTTCGTAGATGCCGAACAGAATCGTCGTGACGATCGGCAAGACCAGTGCGAACTCCAGCGCCGCCGAACCGCGCGTGTCCCGGGCGCACCGGAGGCCGTGCGCGCGCATCGCCCGTATTGCTGCACGAATCGGCATCAGTAGGGCTCCGTTTGAAAGGCCAACGTCGAGACGAGCAGCGCTTCGCCGGACGAAAAAATCACCGCCCAGGGAAACGCGTAGCCGACCTGCATGACGACGTCGTACTTCGGCCCGACGTAGGACTTGCCGTGCGTCATGACATTGCCGCTGATCCGCGCCGTCTTGAGCGTCGAAAAGCCTTTGCCCGACGGCGTCCCCGCGCTCGTCGCCGTTACATAGACTTGAATCTTCGTTTTGCACGAAGGCACGTAGCTGTAACCGCCGATCACGAAGTCGTTGCAGATCGTCGTGACGAGCCGGGCGCCGTAATCCGATCCCGAGCCCGAAAGGGTGCCGATCCTCATGAGCCGCGCCGCATGATGCACCGCGTTATCCAGCAACCCTTGTGCGATGAACGTAAAGCCAAGTTCGAACAGCGAGAACACCGCGGCCAGGAACAACGGCAACACGAGCGCATATTCGAGCGCGACGGCGCCGCGCTCGCGACGACGCGGCGATCGGCTTCGAGGCATGAGCGGGCGCATGGTGAGATCCGTCCGTCAGTGCGATCGAAGCAGTCGCGTTTGCCCGTGAAACTGCCATTGCGGGCCGGGCGTTGCGTCTTCGCTTCCGCTGTCGTCGCCTCTTTCCAGGGCGCTACTTGCTCGTGGTGCGGGCAACGGGTCGACGACGGCCGGCGCGAGGCGCGGGACGTCACGCGCCACGTTGAGCGCGACGCGACTGGCGGACGGTCGCTCCGAAAGGGCTTGTCGCGCGAACGGGGCGGACGAGGAGGCCGATGCGGGGGCGGAGCGGGGCAGCTCGATCGGCGATGCGCCCGCCAAGGAAATTTGGCGCACGCCGATCTTGCGTTTTTCGGTCGCCATGGCGACCGGCGCCGTTTCGAGCGGTGCGTCGAGCCTTGCTCGAACGATTTTGTAGAACGTCAGATTGTCGTCGGCCGACGCGCGCGGCAAGTCGCGCGTGAGGATTTTGTCGGCCGCGCCGTCGTTGCCTAACAAACCATAGGCAAGCGCGAGATCGTGCCGTGCTTGCGGCGGCGCACTGGGCTCGCCGGCAACGGTCAAGAGGAGATGGGCGCCCTTGCGCAATTCGCCCGCGAGTACCATCGACAACCCGAGATCGACCGTCAGCATTCTGTCCCCGGGATGCAGCTGCAGGGCTTGACCGAAGATGTCCTGTGCACGCCGCTCATCGCCTTTGATCGCGAACGCAGTGCCGAGCCCTGCGCTTGCCAAAGCATTGCTGGGATTGCGCTGGAGCACCTGTTCGTATCTCGAGATGGCGTCGTCCAAGCGGCGCTCGTGCAGCGCGATGCGCGCGAGACCGATCATCGGCGTAATCGAATCGGGCGCCAGCGCGGCCGCTTTTTCGTAGGCGCGCCGCGCGCGTTCCGTTTCGCCCGACAGTGCGAGCGCCGCGCCGAGGCCATTTAGCGCATCGACGTTGCGCGGGTGTTTGTCGAGCGCTTTGTCGAACAGCGACGCGGCGAGCGATGCGTCGCCGTTTTGCAATGCGCTCGTGGCCAGAGAGAGATCGTCCAACGTGCCAGCCGGCTTATCGTCGACGGTGGTGCGCATCGGGACAGGGTGCGCGAACGACTGAGACGTCAGCACGGTATGCGTACAGCCGGAAAACACGAGCGCAAGCGCGCAGAAAGCGGCGCGCAGGGCAACGGAGGGAGCATAGGCTTTCATTTGAAGACACTCATCAGGCGAAGGGCGGCAGGTCCAGCCGCAATGAGAACGACCGTCGGCAAAATGAAGAACATCATCGGCAACGTGATCTTGATCGAGAGCTTGGCTGCGCGCTCCTCGAGCAAGCGCATGTGCTCGTTGCGCTCGGCGCGCGCGAGCACTTGAAGCGCTTGCGTGACGGGCGTGCCGTATCGCTGCGATTGAGCGAGCGTGGTGGCGAGCGTCCGCAGCGAGGCGACGTCGACACGCTCGGCGAGGTTGCGCAGGACAGTGACGCTATCGCCGTCGAGCCGCAGTTCCTGTGCGGTCGTATCGAGCTCCTCGGCGAGCGCCGGCGCGATGTCGCGCATTTCTTCGGCGATTCTGACGATGCTCGCGGCAAGGCTATGTCCCGCGTTCGTGCAGATGACGAGCAGGTCGAGCGCGTCGGGCAGCGCTCCCGCGATCTTCTTTTGCCGTCGCCGTGCGTACGATTGCACGGCGAATTCCGGCAGCATCATGCCGATCATCAGGAAGGCGGCGGCAGTCACGATGCGCAGCACGAACCATCGCTCGACGAACGGCGTATGCGCTGCACCGGCGAACGCGGCCGCAGCGGCGAGAAGGCCGGTCACGACCTTGACGCCGATCAGCACGGATACGGCTCGGGTGCTGCGGAAACCGGCTCGCGAGAGCCGTTTCGCCAGGTCGCTTCGATGCGTGGCCTCGAAGATCGGTAAGCGTTCGCCCAGGGCGGCCAGGCGCGCTCCGACTCGCTCGACGAGCGAGCGGGGCGGCGCCTGCGTCGACCGTTCCACGCGAAATTCGTCGGCAAGCGCATGCGCGCGCCGGGCGATTCGGGCGTCGGCGCCTCGGGCGTGCGCGACCAGCGCGATGGTAATCGCGATCACGGCGATGCAAAGCGTCATGTCCAGCAACTCGAGCGTCATCGTGCCGTCTCCAATCGGCCCAGCCGCTGAATCACGATCAGCCCGAACGAGAGCAGCGACGCGGCGGTTACGAGAATGATGTGACCGGCGCTCGTGTCGAGCAAAATGCGCGCGTAGTCTCGGTCGATGGCGTAAAGCGCGCCGAAGATGACGAACGGCACGCAAGCGATGATGCGGCTGGCGAGTCGGCTTTCGGCCGTCAGCGCTTGCGTCTTCTGCTTGATGTCCTTTCTCGCGCGAATGATGTCGGCGAGCCCTTCGAGCGTTTCGCCGAGCGGGCCGCCCGTTTCGCGTTGAAGCAGCAGTGCGACGCAAAAAAAGGAAAATTCGGGGATGCGAAGGCGTTGCATTGCGCTCGCGAGGACGGTCTCGAGTTCGATGCCCAAATGCAGCGAGTCGGCAATCTGACGGAATTCGCCCGCGACGGGCTGCGCGCACTCGTCGGCGACGATCTCGAGCGCGCGCATGACGGGCACGCCCGTGCGCACGGCGCGCACCATCAGGTCGAGCGCATCGGGGAACACGTTGAGCAGGCGCGTGCGCAGCCGGTCGGCGAAGTAGCGGAACATCCCGAGCATGGTGACGATGGGCAGGGCGAACACGAGTATCGTTCCCACCCACATCGGCACCACATCGATCCTGGCCACGAAAACCGCGACGCCCACGCTCGCGCAAGCGGCCGCGAGCGATACGCGCAAGCCCGTCTTGCCGCCGACCGTTTCGAAGCGAAGGATCCGCTCGTCGAGTCGCGCCCAAATCCGCAGGCGCCGTCGCGGATCGCGAAACAGCGCGGCTTGCTCGGCATCGTCTTCGGCGACGACGCTCGTCTGATCGATGGCGGCCAGCCGTGCGCGCACGAGCGCCGCGGGGCGCGTGCGCAATGCTTCGGCGACCGTCTGCACGATCATGCCGATGAGCACGACCGCGGCGAAGACGGCCAGAGCGAAGACGTTTGCGGCGCTCATGCGTGAATGGCCTTGAGCAGGTTTTCTTCGAGCCCGAAGTGCGCGGCCTGCGCGGCGAACGCGGGACGCAGCGACGTGCCCTCGAAACGGCCGCGCACATGCTCGCTGGTGGCCCCGTCGTCGTACTTGAAAGTGAATAGATCCTGCGTGAGGATGACGTCGCCTTCGAGCCCCACGATTTCGGTGATGTGCGTGATGCGCCGCACGCCGTCGCGCATGCGCTCGGTTTGCACGATCAGTTGAACGGCGCTTGCGATTTGCCGGCGGATGGAAATCAACGGCAAGTTGCCGTTCGCCATGATGACCATGCTTTCAAGCCGCGTGATGGCGTCGCGAGGCGTATTCGCGTGGATGGTCGTCATCGAGCCGTCATGCCCTGTGTTCATCGCCTGCAAGACGTCGAACGCTTCGGGGCCGCGCGTCTCGCCGAGAATGATTCGGTCGGGACGCATCCGCAGCGCGTTGCGGACCAGATCGCGTTGCGACACCGCGCCAGCACCTTCGGCGTTTTCGAGCCGCGTCTCCAGGCTCACTACGTGCGGCTGCTGCAGTTGGAGTTCGGCCGCGTCTTCGATTGTGACGATGCGTTCGCGCACATCGATGAAGTGCGACATCGCATTGAGCAGTGTCGTCTTGCCGGAACCTGTGCCGCCGGATATCGCGATGTTCAGGCGGCAGGCGCTCGCGATCTCGAGCGTGCGTGCCATGGCGCGCGACAAACTACCGTGCGCGGTCATGCGCGCCAGCGTGATGTCGCGCTTGGCGAATTTTCGGATCGCGATGCAGGCCCCCTTGATCGCGAGCGGCGGCAGGACGACGTTCACGCGGCTGCCGTCGGGCAGGCGCGCGTCGACCATCGGACTGCTCTCGTCCACGCGGCGCCCGACGGAAGCGGCGATGCGCTGCGCGACGTTGACGACGTGAGCGTTGTCGCGGAACTTGAGCGGCGTGAGCTCGAGTTTCCCGTAGCGTTCGACGTAGACTTGATCCGCTCCGTTGACGAGAATGTCGGTCACGCTCTCGTCGGCGAGCAACGGTTCGATCGGACCGACGCCGAACATGTCGTTGAGCATCTCGTCGATGATCTGCGATTGCTCGGCCATCGCCATCTTGAGCCGCTCGCTTTCGATAATGCCGGCGACAGTACGCGTAAGCTCGATTTGCGCCTGTTCGCGTGTTTGCATGACTGCAGCCGATACGTTCATCTGCGACAGCACGCGCGCGCGAATCAAGCGAAACGCATCCGATCGAATGAGCGTTTGCATGCGGGGGTTCGTCGCGGCGCTCGGCACTTTTTCCATACCCGGCCGCTCCGGCGGATGGCCGTCGCCGTCCGCACGCGGCTCGGCGGTTGCCGGCGACGGTGCTGTCGGCGGAGAAACGTGCGATGGGCGATCGAGCACGGCGAGCGCGTCGGCGTCGTCGTGGCGCGAAAACCGAGGTTGCACGGGATCGCAGGGGATCGAGCGGTGCTTTTGTCCGAACATCATCGTGTCCTCTTCGAGAACCACTTCTTGCGCCAACCGGTGGGCGCACGGTCTTGCTGTCCTGTCAAACTCGCCGCCAACGAGACGATGGCGTCGTGAAACCGCGATTTGCTTGCATCGATCGGGTGCCCGAGGTTTTCCGCGGCCACGGGCAGCGAACCGTCGAACGGAATCTCGGCCAGTACACGGCGACCGATGGCGATGGCGAAATCGGCGGATTTCAGCCGTCCGCTTTCGGTGGCGTGCGCGGCGTTGAGCAGGACCGAAGTGGCGGGCGGCCGGTCGAGCCCCTCCGCCCGGCGCGTAAGACGTAGGACCTCGCGTGCGCTATGAACCGTCGAATCGGCCAGCAGATAAAGGATCTGCGTTTCGGGCAAAGCGGCTTGCGCGAGCGGATGACCTTGGCTGGGGATATCGAGCAGCACGTAATGGAAATGCGGCTTCAGGCGTTCGAGTACGCCGGTGAGCGCGCCGTCTTGGAGGTGCAGGCTTTCTCCATACGGCAACTCGGCCGACAAAACGAATAGGCGGCTGCCGTGTGCGACGAGCGAACGCTCTACGAGCTTCGGATCGAGCCGTTCGGTGTCGCGCAGCAGATCGACGAGCCCATTGTTGCTCTTCAGGCCGAGCCGCGTATTCATCGTGCCGCCGTAGAGATTCAGATCGACGAGCGCGATGCGCCGGTGCGCCACCGCCGCGAGGTGATAGGCGAGGCTCGTGGCGACAGTCGTCACTCCCGCGCCGCCGCGCGTACCTGCGAGGCCGATGACTTTCCCCATGCGCGGTTGACGGACGGGCGCCGCGTCGCGATGCACGTTGACGGCACGGCGCAGCAATTCGGGTGTCAGCGGCTTGACGAGGTAGTCGTTGACGCCGAGTTCGAGCAGGCTGCGAAAGAGGCCCACGTCGTTGCGTTCGCCGATGACGATCACCGACACCGAAGGCTCGCATACCGCGGCCAACCGATCGAGGTCGGACAGCGGCATCGCCGCACCCGACACGTCGATGATCAGATGCGCTGGAGATCGGGGCATCTTCGTCAGATGTTCGATCGCATCGTCGATGCCGCCCGTCGCGACGAAAGGAAATGCGACGTTGTTTTCCTCGGTATAGCGAGCGATCAGCCGTTCGCTCTGGTCGTCGCGCACGAAAGCGACGAAATTCGCGACGAGGGCGTGCTTGCGGGGCGAGGCGGCGAGCTTCAGGAGCGGATTCATCGCGCTTACCGGTTGACGTTCGACGTGTTGGCCGCAGGCAGCGGCGCGACCTTGTCGGTTTCGTAGCGGCGCACGGCGCTCGCGGCGACGTCGGCGTCGGCGCCCCCGAACGGCACGGGCTGCGTGAGGTCGGCCGGGCGCACGAGCATCGCGGCGAGATTGGTGTAGGTTGCGCAGCCGAGCGAGACGGCGGGGCGCCGTGCGCCTGCGTCGCGAAAGTTGCGCGTCGCGGTTAACCGCGCGCAATCGGGCGGCGCCGCGCGGCCATCTTCGACGCGGATCACCGTGACGTCGGGCAGGCCGAGCGAGGGAGTCGACGATAGGCAACCGGTTAGGAATACTAACGGGGAGAGCGAGATCCCGGCACAGAGAATCGAAAAACATGGACGCATGGCGGCGTGCTCCTCCTCTCGTCAGTAGATGAAGCCGGCCGCGCCGACCAACCGCGGCGTCTTGCCGTCGATCGGGTCGAGGCCCGTCTTGCGCTGTAGGATCGTCTCGACGTCGGAACCGGGCGTCGTCACACTCGCGAGCGGCGTCGCCATCTGCGTCGACGAAACGGGATGGACGAGATACGGCGTGACGATGACGACGAGCTCGGTCTTGTTGTTCTGATAGTCCTTCGACGAGAACAAGCGCCCGAGGATCGGCAGCTTGCCGAGGCCCGGCAGTTGGGAGACGATGTCGCGCGTTTCGTTTTGCAGCAGTCCGCCGATCGCGAAGCTCTGTCCGCTAGAGAGCTCGACCGTCGTTTCCACACGGCGGATCGAGAGCCCCGGCACCGTAATGGAATTGGTCGTGACGGTCGTGGTGGGGTCGATCTGGCTTACTTCAGGACGAACCTTCAGGCTGATCCGGTTGTCGGCCATGACGGTCGGCGTGAAGGCGAGCGAGACGCCGAACGGCTTGAACTCGATGCTGATCGTGCCTTGCTGCTGCGCGATGGGAATCGGGAATTCGCCGCCGGCAAGGAAACTCGCGGTTTGCCCGGACAGCACGGTCAGATTCGGTTCCGCGAGAATCGTGAGCAGCCCGTCTTGATCGAGCGCGTCTATGACGCTTTGCACCGACGAGTGATTCGTCTTGAAGCCGCCGAGCACGCCGGTCGCCGCCGTCGCCGGGAGTTGATAGATGCCGGTCGTCGCGTCTTGCACCGCGCGGCCGCTCAGCAGGCCCACGACGAAATTGCCGATGCTCCCTACGGCGCTCCAATTCACGCCGAGCTGTTGCGTGGCGTTGCGATCGACCTCGACCATTCGGACGCGCAAGTACACTTGCGTCGGCGAGGCAAGGGACAGGTGGTTGATCAGCGTTTCTTTATCGTTCAACGCCGGGGTCAACGTGCGCACGATGGCATCGACGTCGCTGGCGGCATTGACGTTGCCCGACACCATCAGCGAGCCGGGCGCCGACTCGAGGGCGAGCTTCAAGTGCGGAAAGCGCTCGCGCAACAGCGCGTCGAGGCGGCCGAGATCGCGTTTGACCGCGAGTTGCCGACGCAGAATCACACGATTGCCTTTGCCGAGCGCAAACAGCGTCGTGCGGCCTTCCTTCTTGCCGACGATGAAGATGGCGCCGGGCGTTGGAACGTGAATGTCCGCCACGTCGGGATCGGCGACGAACACGGCCACGGCCGGCTCCGGCAACTGCACCACTTCGCCCGCGCCGGCGGTGACGGTCAGCGGATCGGCGGCCCGCGCCGCATAGGCGCAGATCAGCAAGGCAAGGGCGATCCAGTTTCGCGCAATCGTGAGGACGCCTAATCGGGCGGGGCGCACCCGCCGCGAGCGGGGTGTGAAGCGGTCGCTAAGATCGGCGCTCATGGGTTGGATCCGTTGATGGGCGAGGCCTGGGCGGCGATCGGGGGAGCGCCCTCCGCTGCCGGCTGATCGACGCGCAGGGGCGGGACGTTCGGCGCGGCGCCTATCGCGGCGGCCGGTGGGGGCGGCGTGGCCGTCGTTTCCGAGTCGCCGCGACTCGAGCCGCGGTAGACGAGCACGGTGGGGGCGAGGGCGCCGTTCTGGCCGAAGGGGTCGGCTTCGGGCGCGCTCGGTAGTTCCCGGACGGCGCGCGACACGTCGCCCGCCCAGACGGGGGGCGACGAGCCGGTCGAACCTTCGTGTTCGGCGTGGGCGTCCGATGGGTTGCGAACCAGCGTCGCGAAACTGCGCAAGGCGAGCGAGAGCGTGCCCAGGCGGGCGGAGATCGCGACGACTTCGGCCGTGCGCGGCGTCACTTCGAGTGTCACCGTGCGGGCGTGCGGATTGTTGTCCGAAGCGCTGTCGTTCTTCGGGCGCGTGAAGGCGGAGCCGACGGCGAGCACGCGCGCATGGTTGACGATCGTTTCGCTCGCGACGGACATGCGCGGCGATCGGGCCTTGTCTTTGAGGTTTTGCGTCAGGATGAGATCGACATAGTCGCCCGGCTCGATGAGCCCGGCATTGCCCGATACGTCGTCGATGGCGACCGATATCGCGCGCATGTCGGGCTTGAGCGCGGCGGCCAGAAAACCCGGCGCCGTAGGAAAGACGACGTCTTTAGCGGTGATCGGCGTGCCCGCCGCGATCGGATGAAGCATGACCGCACCGGCGACGTCCGGCGTGGCCGGATCGTTCTGGCGCACCGCCTGCGCAGGGACAGCTTGTCCTCGCGGCAGCGCTTTCCACGCGAGGTCGCTGCTTCGAAGCAGCAACCCGGCCGGCAGATCGGCTGCTGCGACGCGCACGCGTTGCGATGCGCTGGGCGTGCTCGGTTGATGGGAGGCCGCGATGAACAGGGATCGCAGCACGAGCGCCGAAACGACGGCGAGCACGACCAGCAGTCCCAGCTTTACCGTGCTCGACATGAGGAGATCCGCATACGTTTATCCGAAGAACAAGCTGCGTGGCAGCAGCGCGACGACACCGCAGGCCGATAGCGCGACGCCGTAAGGAACGCCGCGCCGCGCGGAGAACAGTTGCAGCGCGCAAGCGAACGCGGGCGATGACGCGGCGGGCGAGGCGAGCCGGTCTGCGACCAGCCCGATCAGCGCGACGGCGAAACCGGCGATCGAGACGAGCACGAACGCCGGCAGCGCGCCATGCGGCCCGATCCACAGCGCCAGTGCGCTCGCGAGCTTGACGTCGCCGCCTCCGATGCCGCCCGCGGCGAAAAGTGCGGTTGCACATAGGAGCACGACGAGCGCCGCTGCCGCGTGCTGAGCGAGTGCGCCATACGATGCCCCGGCGGCCCATGCCTGCGCGACGTAAAGCGTGCAGAACGCCGAGACGAGCCGGTTCGGCAGACGACGCGCGCGAAGGTCGGTGTAGGCGAGCGCGAGCAGCAGAGCGCAGCCGGCATAGCCGATTGCATTCGACACCTTGCGGGCGCCGCTCGCGATCGCGAGCGGCTGACGCGTGTTAGCTGCCCGCGGCCGACTTCACCTTACTGAGTAGATTCGTGAACAGACCGGGTAGGCCCGTCGTGTCATTGGACAGGATGCTGCCCGCGGCCACCACGGCCACCACGATGATGCCTGCGAGCACGGCATATTCCATCGAGCTGACGCCGCGTTCGTCGCGTTGAAGGGTGCGAAGGAAATTGAACATGATGACCCCGATTCTTGCTTTTCATTAGGACTGCTAATTAACGTCTCGTCGCTGCGATCGGCGAACAATCGAGTCGATCGGCGTATTCGGCGTGACGCTGGTCTCTCTAATCGGCCTGCGAACCTTTGTGGTTTTACGTTGGCCTTGGATGAACTATATCGAGCGCCGGACCCTGCTTCAAACCGGCTGTTACGTAGACTTTGCGGCTTGCCGGGTCCGGTGCGTGCTAGGGACTACGAACTTGCGCCGCGCAACGTCTCGGGTGCGCCGAGCACGCGTCCCGCGATATAGGCGAGCTGCACGCGATTGGTTGCGTGATAGAGCTTCTTGAGCTGGCGCAGGTAGTAGTCGACGTTGTGGTGCGAGGTGCCGAGCCGCTCCGCGATGTCTTTGTCGTTCATGCCGAGGGTCACGAGTTCGAGGATCGAGCGTTGAATGTCGCTCAATTGCGTCACGTAAGTCGACCGATGAAGTTGCGGCGCGCGCAACGCGAGGAATTCGTGAAGGCCTACCGCGAGCGCATAGGCGTGACCGATGGCCATATCGGGCAAACGCGCTTTGGACGGCTGGGAACTCGCGAACATGACGACGCACGTATCGAGCGCGTCGGGCGTGCCGAGGCCGAACGACACGCCCGAGAGCATGCCGGCATCGCGCGCGGCCGTCGCCAAACGTTCTGCGCGGGCCGCCGCGATCGTGCCCTGACCCGGCGGCGGGGCCATGACGGTGCCGGCCGGCTGCCCCATCCCCGTAACAGAAGGCGGCGAGGCGATGGAGGACAGGTCCCACAGCATCGGCCACTCGTGCCGGCACGAGTACGCGAGACGCGCGTCGATTTCGTAGAAACGCTCGCGCAGGTAGCGCTGCGCCCATCCCGCCGGAGAAAAGGCGTTGAAGTAGGCGAGGCGGTTGACGGTGTCGCCGATGCGCGAGACGCGCATGTAGCACAGCGAATCGAAACCGGCTGCGCGCAGCGCCGGACGCAACAGCGCGTGGCGGGCTTGCGCGGAGTCGACTTTCGCTAGATCGTGTGCGATGCCGGCCAGCCGTTGGCCGTCCGGTGCTTCGTAGTCAAGGGGCGAATCGGCGACGCTGTCGAGATCGGTGTCGCCGAAAACGAAGAAATTCGAAACGTCGCTATCCGCATCGTTCGTGCCGTACTGATTCATCTTTGTTGCTCCGCGATTGGCGCACCCCCGCACGCCGTGAGAGGCAACAGTATCCCAGCGGGAGCCCCGATCGTGCGAACTTCGAACCAGTAGTCGACCTAGGGTTTTGCGTGGTCGAAGCAGGCGAGACTACGAGATTGGCGTATGCCTGCTCGTCGCTGTCGCCGGAATCGTACGTCTCCGGTAAAAGCTGCTCCGCAGCCCCGGCGGCACAGGTAAGATGCACCTTCCTGTTTCTCGGCTGACGATCTGTTTCGTATGCGCCTGCGTCATATCGCAGTGTCGAGAGCGATCGCGGCCGGTGCCCTGCGCGAGGCGCTCGCCGCCATGGTGAGCGAGCATCGCGTCGCGCTGGCATGACGGTAATGTGACGACGCGCGACGGCCGCGTGACGTTGTTTCACCGCTCATGGCTTAGTTATCCCATCGACCCGGAAAATGACTACGAGAACGACAAAGATGAGCGGCAAGCAGCCGTGCGAGCAGGAGACGACGCCCCGCACTGCCGCACGCTTGGGCGGCGCTGCGAAAAAGAAAGCCGGCGCACTACGCGTTTGCGTGCGTGAAGCCCCAGCGGCGGCGGCGAGGCCGGCACGCGTATCGATGCGGCTCTTAGGCGGATCGGGTGTCGATACGAATGTCGCCGCGCAATTGATGGCCATCGACGACGCGGACGAACGCAAGCGCATGCTCGGTGCGCTGATGCACGTCATGGGTTTTCATTCGCTGGCTTATGCGACGGTGGGGGCGCGCGGGAGAGGCTATTTGCAGGCGCAAGCCTGGGCGCTCGACGACACGGCGCCGAATCATTTCGGTCCGAGCTATTTCGAAGCCGGTTATTGGGCGCACGATCCGCGCCTTGCCGCCGTGCGCACGTCGAACGTCCCGCTCGTCTGGGATATGGAATGGCTGCTGCGCGCCTGGCGCCGCGACGGGGCGCCGGAAGCGATGCGCGGGTTGTTTCGGGCGCTCGAACGCGAAGGGATCGGAAGCGGCGTCATGTTCGGCATTCCGACGGTCCGCGGCAAGGCGCGCACCATCGTCAGCCTGGCCGCCGGCCGCGCCAGCGCCGATTGGATCGTCGAAAACGTGCTCGTGCAGGCGCTGGCGTTCGGCCTCTCGTTGCATCGCTTCGCGTCGGATCCGATGCACGCAAGAACGGGGCAAGAGGACGTGGCCGGCGAGCGCGAGACGCAGGCATGGCCGTCGGACATGCAGGTGCGGATTCTGGCTTGCGTGGTCGGCGGCTTGTCGGACAAGCAAATCGCCGCGCGTCTGCAGACGACGCCGCACAACGTCGACTACCACCTGCGGCTGTTGCGCCGCCGATACGGTGCGGTCAACCGAACGCACCTCGCGTTTCTCGTAGGCGAACTGGCGCTGGAGTGAGCGCTGGCGCGCACTGTCCGTGCGGCGTGGGAGGCGCCTGCATGGCGCTCGCCGCGCCGCGGCGTTTCAACGCAGAATCTTGACAGCGCCGCTGCGGGGCAAGCCGTCGCTCGCGCAATCGGAGAGAACGACGATGCCCGGCGCGCAGCGCGATGGGTGTGCCGCACCCGTCGTGGGGGCGATGCCGCGTGGGGCCGCGGGCGACGGGGCAGTGGGGCGGACCGCGCCCGAAGCATTGCCGCGCGCGGCGGCGGACCGTGCGCCCGGCGCGAGAGGGATCGGCGCGACCTCGTGGTGCCCGTCGTCGAGTGCATGGGCGACCACGCGCTCCACGTATCCGGCCGTGAAGCCCGTCGAGAAATTCCCGCTGTAGTAGCACGACAGCGCTTTGCGCAATGCGAGTTGCTCGTCGGCTTCGAGACGCGCGGCTCGCGCGAAGCATTCCGAGAGGATCGAGGCGGCGACGCGCAGGTTGGCGCACGGCTCGAAGATCGACGTGGTCGTTTCGCCGAAACGCGCGAGGTTATAGCGGTTGACTTGTCCGAGGCCGAGGCTGAAGTTGTAGCCGAGACGCGTGAGGTTGGCGACGGTCGCAAGCGCCTCGTCCAGCGACGCGGGCTGCCTCACGAGATGGGCGCCCACGACGCCGATGGCATAGGGGTTGTAACCCGACTCCACGCTGACGAGCGCGGCGAGCGTGTGGGCTTCGACCTTCGGCGCGCATTGCGTCGCAAGCGCGAGAAAATCGCCGGCTCGCGCGGCGCCGGCGCTCGTCCCTAGCAGCAAGGCGATGACGACGGCTGCGAGCGCTCGTCTCATGGCGTGTCCTTCGGTCAGCGATACGAAAGCACGAGGCCGTGCACGAGCAACGACCAGCCGTCGAGCATGACGAACAGCAGCAGCTTGAACGGAATCGAGATCGTCGTGGGCGAGATCATCTGCATCCCGAGCGCAAGCAACACGTTCGCGACGATGAGATCGGTGACCACGAAAACGACGTAGATGACGAAGCCGATCTGGAATGCACGCGTGAGTTCGGAGAGCATGAAACTCGGCACGAGCACCATCAAGTCGTCGGGCTTGAGGGTTTGCACGCGTTCCACGGGCCAAATGGCCGTCGCCGACCGCATGAAAAAGTTGCGCTCGCCCGGCACCGTATGTTGTTGGAGAAACTTCTTGAGCGGCGGCGAAATCGCCTGTCCGATCGATAGCACGTCGTCGACGCTGAGCGAGCCGCCGATCGAGATGTGATCCTCCTGCATCTTGTCGACGATGCTGCCGCCGACAGGCGCCATGATATAGATGGTCAGAATCAGCGCGATGCCATTGAGCACGATGTTCGGCGGCACTTGCTGTACGCCGAGCGCGGTGCGCAAAAGACCGAGGACCACGACGAGCTTGGTGTAGCTCGTGACCATCAGCGCGGCGAAAGGAATCGTTCCGAGCGCGACGATCAAAAAGATCATCGTGACCGGACTCGGCATGCTACTCATTGCCGTTCTCCGAAAACCGCGATACGCGCACGCCGAGTTTGTTGCCGACGGCGATCAGATGGCCTTGCCCGACGAGCGCGCCGTTCGCTCGAATCTGAACGGTGCTTTGGTTGAGCGGTTGATCGAGTTCGATTACGTAGCCGCTTTTCAAGGCCTTGAGCTCGGCGAGCGGCATCGACCGGTCGTCGAGTTCGAACGTCACTCTGACTTCGAGCGCATCGACATGCGCGAGCTTCGGCTCGGCGGGCGCCGCGCCGGCGCCGGGATCGCGCGAACCCGCGTTGCTTGGCGCGCTCGACGGGCCGGAAGCCGGCGCATCGGACCGCGTGGATGACGTCACGGGAATCTCCTCGATTTGATCGATGACAATGCGCGCGCCGACGGCTTTGGCCGAAACGACCACACGGCCGTCGCGCGTGGTTGCGACACAGCGCAATGCCGAGCCGAACGATTGCCAGCGCTCGATGCCGATGATGTCGCCGGGTGCGATCGAACGGAGCTCGGCGACGGTCAGCGCCGTCGAGCCGACGACGAAGCGCAGCGTGATCGGCAGCGTGTCGAAATCGGTCGCTTCGAGCTTGGCGGGCGGCGGCTCCTCGGGGCAGGCGAGGCCGAGGAATCGTTCTTCGGCGAAGCGCAGCGCGCCGTGGCAGCGCCATTCGCTGCCCGGCCGCGTCACGCAAAAGCGCAGTGCGTCGCGCTCGCGCGCGAGGTCGTCTTTGTGCGAGGGCGTCTCTCCCGCTACGAATCCGAGCTCGATGCGCTGGCGCGTCCTCGCTTCGAGCGCGTCGATAATGGGCGAGAGGGCGTCGGCGATCAGCGCGCAGCGGATTTCGGCCGGCACGGTGTCTTGCGCCGCCTCGCCGATGAGCTCGTGCTCCCCGATCGCATCGAGGACGAAGCGGCCTTCGGCGGGCCCGAAGCGGAATGTATAGACGTGCCCGGGCGCGCCGAGCTCGGCATCGGCGTCCCAGCGCAATTCGTACGGGCCGCGCGGGAGCGCGAGCACGAACGGGGCGGGCCAGGCGTAGGCGCGATTGAGCGCGTGCGCGGCGAGCGGACTCACGCGCGGCAGGCCCGGTGCGCCGGCGAGCGGCTGGCCGGGATGCGATGGGAGCGAGAGCGAAGCGGCGCGCGGCGCACTCGCGTCGCGCGGTGCGCTCGCTACAGTGGCGCACATGGCCGTCAGACGACGAACAGCCGGCCCGCGAGATACGCGAGCTGCACGCGGTTGAGCACGCCGTATTTCTTGCGGATTTGCCGCATGTGGTAGTCGACGTTGCTGCGCGACATGTTCAGCTGTTCCGCGATTTCGCGATCGCTGAGGCCGCTGGCGGTGAAGTTGAGAATGCGCCGCTGCAGATCGGACAGCGTCGGCGTTTGCGCCATCGAGGCCATCTGCTCCGCCAAGAACGCGTGTACGCCGAGCCCGAGCGCGTAGGCCTGGCCGACCACACGATCGTTGATCCACTCGCTCGTGACATTGACGGAGCTGAAGATCATCACGCTATGCTCGAGGCTGCCCGGATCGACGAGACCGAACGCGATGCCGCTGCGCGTGCCGCAGGCATCGGCATCTTCGAGAAACCGTTGCATACGCTCGTTTGATTCCGCCGTGATCGCGCGGTTCGCGGCAAGGCTTTCGTGATCCCAGACGAGCGGCCAGTCGTGGCGGCAAGCAAAGGCCATGCGCGGGTCCACGTCGAAATACCGTTGATCGACGTATCGTTGCGCCCAACCGGGCGGCGAGCATAGATCGAAATAGCGCGCGCGGTTGACCATTTCGCCGAGCCGCGTGAGCCGGCAATAGCAAAACCAATCGAATCCTATCGTGCGCAGTGCGATGCGCAGCAGTTGCTTGCGTTCGTGCGCCGAATGCGCGGCCGCGAGATCGGTCGCGATTTCGGAGACGCGGTCGCTGCCGTTCGAGACGCCGGATCGCCCGGCGTTCTTGCTCACTACGAGCTGGCAATCGGCCACTTCGATGAAATCGATCGCGTGGGGCGGATGCCGCTCCGTGCTTCCTTTCGGCAGGCGCTTGCGCGCCCCGGGGTTCGTCATGCAGTCCTCCGTCTCGTGACCGGCGCTACGCGTGTTCGAGCGCCGTTTCATGGTTTTCGACTATAGCCGCGTGCCCATAGGCCGAGGAACTGCACTGTTCAGTAGTGTTTCGGGGTTGTCTTGCTGCCGATTCGCGAATTACTACGAATCTCACGATTGAGGCGTGTGTCGCCCCGCTCTTACACTTTCCGTCGCGGATTCCCGTTTACGCGTGGTGTCATTCAGCGAGGGCTTGCATGTCGGTGGCGGCGCTTAGAAGGCAGATGAAGGGATGGTGGCCGGGCGGCAAGGGCGGCGCCGACGACGCGCGTCGCGCGGTGGCGCCCTACGATCTTGCCTTGGCCGGCTTCATGGCGATCGTCGTGTCGCTGTTCGTGCTGCCGTTGCCTACGGCGGTCATGGACGGGCTCATTTCGCTGAATCTCGCCATCAGCGTCGTGTTGCTCACGGTGTCGACGTACTTGCCGTCCGCACTGAGCTTTTCTTCGTTTCCGGCCATGTTGTTGTTTACGACCCTGCTGCGCCTGTCGCTGAATATCGCCTCGTGCAAGCTGATCTTGTTGAACGCCAACGCGGGACACATCATCGATGCGTTCGGGCGGCTCGTGGTCGGCAACAACTTCGTCGTCGGCGGCGTGGTGTTTCTCGTCATCGCCATCGTGCAGTTCATCGTCATCGCCAAAGGCTCCGAGCGCGTAGCCGAAGTGGGCGCGCGGTTTTCGCTGGACGCGATGCCCGGCAAGCAGATGAGCATCGACGCCGATTTGCGCGCGGGCATCATCAGCTCGGAAGAGGCGAAGCACCGGCGCGAACGGTTGGAGCAAGAATCGCAGTTGCACGGTGCGATGGACGGCGCGATGAAGTTCGTGAAGGGCGATGCGATCGCCGGCACCGTCATCGCGTTCGTCAACATTCTGGCGGGCATCGCCGTCGGCACGATCATGAAAGACATGAGCGTGGCCGATGCATTGCACCGCTATGCGATTCTGACCGTCGGCGACGGCATGTCGGCGCAGATTCCGTCGCTGCTCGTGTCGATCGCGGCAGGCGTCGTGACCACGCGCGTCGCAACCCGCGACGCGAACGACAGCCAGCTTGGCGAGCAGATCGGCAAGCAGGTGACGGCGCACCCGCGCGCATTGCTGATCGCATCGGTCGTGTTGCTCGCCTTTGCATTCGTGCCCGGTTTCCCGGCCTGGTCGTTCGCGCTGCTCGCGATCGTGACCGGCGGTGGCGGCGCATTGCTGCTGCGGCGGCGCAAGACCATGCCCCCGCTCAAGCTCATTACGCTTGCCGAACCCATATCGGGCGAGCGCGAGACGGAAGTCGGCCCGCACACGTCGGGCGTGACCTCGCCCGTTGCAGTCACGCTTGCGCGGACGCTTTCTCCGCATTTGAATCTCGTGCGCCTGCAGGAAGCGCTGGCCGTCGCGAAATCGAGCGTCGATGCCGACATAGGGCCGATCTTTCCGCGCGTGCACATTGCCTTCGATGCGGCGCTGCGCGAGGGCAGCTACCAAGTGTTCGTTCAGGACGTGCTCGCCTCGGAAGGACAACTGCGGCCCGATCGGTTGCTGTGGGATGGGGCCACGCCGCTGGCGGAAGGCGTGGAGCGTACGCCGGGAGAGCCGTTCGGCCCGTTCCTTCAGCCGGTGTGGATCCCGCTCGATGCGCGGGCCGCCGAGGCGGAGAACAAGGAGAGCGCGCCGGCCGCCGCGAGGAACGGATGGGGCCTCGACGCCAAACCCGCGGTCCGTCCCGTCGGCTTGCGAGCCGAGGACGTACTGGCGCGGCACGTCGAGAGCGAAGTGCGCAAGCACGGCGCCGCGCTGATCGGGATTCAAGAAGCGCAGCACTTGATCCGGCTCGTGCGGCGCGATTACGCCGAGCTGGTCGCTGAACTGATGCGCCTCGTGCCGCTGCAGCGCATCACCGAAGTGTTGCGCCGCCTGTTGATGGAAGACATCCCGATCCGCAACCTGCGCATCATCTTCGAAAGCATGATCACGTGGGCGCCGAAGGAGCCCGAGGACACGATCGCGCTCGTCGAGCTCGTGCGCGTCGATCTGCGACGCATGATCACCGATCGTCACGTGGGCAACGCGCGCAAGCTCGACGTGATCCTGTTCGAGCCCGCGTTGCAGGAGCGTTTCGAACAGGCGGTGCTGCGGACCAAGCAGGGCAACATCCTCGGCCTTGCGCGCGAAGTCAAGGACGACGTGTGCGAGCAGGTTCGCAAGATTTTCGACGGCCATCAAAGCTCGGCAAGCGCGAGCATGCCGCGCAAGCGCGCGACGTCGGTGCGCACGGCGGTCGTCGTATCGCTGAATGCGCGGCGCTATGTGCGCACCACGCTCGCCGGCATTTTGCCGGATCTACCGGTGCTTTCGTATCAAGAGCTCGAGGAGGACGTCGAATTGCGCACGATCGGCTGGGTGACGAACCCGGCGTTGGCGTAAGGCTCGACGAGGCAATCGTACCGCCATGAGGCAAAGGGTCGCCGGATGACTACGGAAACGATATTGGACATTACGCGGCAAGCGCTGCTGCTCGTGCTGATGCTGTCGCTGCCGATCGTGCTCGTGGCGGCGGCCACGGCGCTGTTCGTCGCGTTGGCGCAAGCCGTGACCCAATTGCAAGATCAAACGATCGGCCTTGCCGCGCGAATGATTGCGGTGATGGTGGCGATCATCGTCACGGGCGGCTGGATCGGCCGCTCGGTTTTGTTGTTCGGCCAGCAGTCCTTTGCGAGGTTGTTTTGAGCATCCGGAAGCCTTCGCCTTCTCGTCGCGCTTGCCGCGACTCTGCCGCGCGCGTGCGCGGCGCGTCGTACGTGTCGCAATTCGCGATGGGCGCGATCGCGCTTTCGCTCTCGCTGGCGGGCCTGCTCGGTGCGCCGAGCATCGCGCAGGCGGCCGAGCTGCAATGGCGCGATCGTCCTTATACGATCGTGGCCGACGGCAAGAAGGTCTCCGACTTCATTCGCGAACTCGCGTCCGCGCAGGGGATCACGGCGGTCATCGATCCGAAGGTCGACGGCACGATCAGCGGCCATTTTTCGGGCTCGCCGCTTGCGACGCTGCGCAGCGTCTGCGCCACCTACGGGCTGACTTATTACTTCGACGGGTCGCTGCTCTATATCGACCGCGCCGAAGATGGGCAGACACAGGTCTTCCCGATTCCGCGAGGCAGTGCGGCGGAGCTCTCGCGCACGCTCGAGGCGATGCGGATTCCCGACAAGCGTTTCCCGCTCATCATCAGCGATCGCGAGAACACGATTTACGTGTCCGGTCCGCAGCGCTACGTGGACCTCGTGCATCAGGCCATCTCGACGATCACCGATCCGAGCCGCGGACTCGATCGCGCCGAGATTCGCGCATTTCCGCTGCGTTACGCGTACGCGACCGATTTTCAGGTCAATCGCGCGGGTAAGGAAGTGACGATCCCGGGCGTGGCCACGACGCTCGGCCGGCTGTTCGGCAGGAACGACGACAACCGCGGCATGCCCGGGTACGGCGCGCGGCTCGGCGGCGCGACGCGGCAGGTGAAGCTGTCTTCGGGCGATACGATCAATGTGCCGCGGCTCAATGCGGGCGCGGCGAACGGGAACGCCTACGCGCCTGGGGACGCCGCGGGCGGACTCGCCGCAGGGGGGCTCGAGTCGATGATCGGCGGTGGGCAAAACGTTTCGTTGCCGCAAATCGTGGCCGACGCCGGCACGAATTCGGTCATCGTGCGCGACGTGCCCGAGCATATGCCGCAGTATTCGCAACTGATCAGTGCGCTCGATGCGCGCCCCCGGCTCATCGAAGTGGGGCTGACGATCATCGATATCGACGAGAGCGCGCTCGACTCGTTCGGTGTCGACTGGCGGCTGCATACGCCGAACGGCGATTTCCAGTTCGGCAATGGCGCCAATCCGCCGCTGACGTTCGACGCGGGCAATTCGGAGGCGGGGCAAACGGGCGCCGCAACGCCGATCGGCATGGCGCTGACGGCGTCGATCGGCGGCGCCATGCGTAACTATCTGCTTTCGCGCATCAACTTGCTGCAGCAGAACGGCCGCGCGCAAACGCTATCCAAGCCGTTGATCCTGACGCTCGACAACAACGAGGCGATTCTCGAAAACCTGACCGAGTTTTACGTACAGGTCGCCGGTTATCAAGATTCCTCGCTGTATGGCATTACGACGGGCACGAGCGTGAAGGTGACGCCGCGCATCGTGGACGATTTGGGCAAACCCGGCGTGATGATGTCGATCGACATCGATGACGGCCAGCTCAGCAGCACCTTGACGGTCACGCAAGTGCCGGCCGTCATCGAGCGCAACATCGTCACGAAGGCCATGGTCGACGAGGGCAAGAGCCTGCTGATCGCCGGCTTCAACAACGACTCTTTAACGACGAGCAAGACCGGCATCCCGTGGATATCGGATATCCCCTGGATCGGCAATCTGTTCAAGTACACGAAGAAGGATGGGTCCCGTACGGACCGCTTCTATCTGCTGACGCCCAGAGTGGTGCAGACCGCCAGTGCATTCGAGCCGAGCGGCACGCCGTTGGGCGTGGAGCCGCCTTTGCCGGGACAGCCGCTCAATTCCGGCGCGCCGGCGACGGGCAAGGGCGGCGCGCCCTTCGTCGTGCCGCCGAGCGCGGTGCCGGGTACGCCGCCGGCGCCGGCCGCGCCTCCCTCGGCGCCCCCTTCGGCGCCGCCGCTGTCGAGCACCTTGCCCGGCACGACGCCGGCGAACGCACCCTCGCAAGACCCTGCGCCGGCCACGGACAAGCCCAAGACGCGTAGCGGCTCGGCCACGCAGGTCGTGTCGTCCGCCTCGCCTGCGCGTTTCTTGGAGCATTGAATGAGCGACGTCGCGACGTCCGCATCCCCGCAACCTACGGCGTCCTCGACGAAGGCGCCGTGGAGTCTGTCGTTCTTGAGCGGGCCGCTGTACGGCCGCACGCTGGCGCTCAAGCTCGGCGAGAACTGGGTGGGGTCGGCCGCGCAGTGCGACGTGATCGTGCCCGATCGGGAAATCGCCCCGCGGCAACTGCGCTTGTCGGTCGGGCAGATCGCGGTATCGGTGCAAAACGTCGGAGACGGCGAAGTCACACTCAACGGCGTCGCGCTCGACACGACGCGGCGAGCGTTGCGCCACGGCGACGTCGTCGAGATCGGCGCGCTCAAGCTCGGCATCGTGCCGTCGGCCGAACCGCGCGCATCGGCGGCCGGCGCGCAGCCGATGCCCGGCCCGGGACGGCTCGCGCGCTGGGCGGCCGCGCCGTGGGCGGCATGGCTCGCAAGCCGGCGCTTCGTCGTCGGCCTCGGCGTGCTTTGGGGCGTGCTCGTGCTGGCCGGCGGCGCCTACTTCGCGATCGGTGCGACCGATCCGTTTTGGTTTCATGCGAGCGCGACCGAGCGGATGCAACAAGTGGCGGCGGCGCTGCACGACTATCCGGAGCTGAACGTGAAGCCGACGAGCACGGGCTTCGTCGTAACCGGCTACGTCAACACGCTGTCGGATCGAGATCGTCTGCAGCGCATCGTGCAGACATTCCCGCAAACGACGCTGGGCGATGTCTACGTGATCGACGAGCTGCTCGGCTCGGCGCGGCTTTATTTCAGCGATACGCCGTTGTCGGTGACCTACGGCGGCCACGGCACGCTGCTCGTGGGCGGCGCGGGCGGTCGCGCGCTGCAGCAGCGCGTCGCGAACTACGCGAAAGATGCAAGGCCCGCCTTGCAGGTGATCGATCACGTCGCGTACGCCGGTGCGCCGTCGCCCGCCACGAAAAAGGCCGCGCCGCCGACGGCAGGGGACGTGCCCGACATCGTCGGCGTCTTCGACGACGGCGTCGGCACGCGATTCATCGAGACGTCCGACGGTGCACGCTATTTCGAAGGATCGCGCCTGCCCGGCGGGCTCGAGGTGCGGCAGATCAGCCCCAACCGCGTGATTTTCGCGCGTGGCGCCGATCGGTTCTTCATGGATGTAGGCTCGGCGGCGGTGCGCGATGTCGTGACGCCGCCGGGCTAGCGATCGCCATGCGGCGCCAAGCTAGGCGCCGCGGGCATGGCAGGGTTCATGCGGGGCGCGTAGCGCTCTGCTTGAGCAAGCAAGCGCGGCAACGCGTTTCGTCAGGCTCTCGGGTAACCGGGGGGCAATGACACAACTTCACCGTTAAGGAGAGCTGCGATGGCAGTTTCAGGTTCCAACAGCATGAATGCTGGCGACATGCAGAAACAGATGCTCGACATGCAGAAGATGGAGATGAACTTCCAACTGTGGTCGATGCAAAACAGCAACGTGCAGGACGAGTGCAAGACCGTGATGTCGGCGCGTCAAGGCGAAAGCAGCGCCGTCGATACGGCTTGCCAGACGATGCAACGCGGCGTGCGTACGTCCTGACGATGTAGCCGACGAGCATCGAGCCGTTGGTTCGGGCGCCGCGCGAGCGGCGCCCCGCTCGGCCGTTGCATATTTCCGATCACAGTGAGGTTCACATGACCGTTCCAGCCGTTCCGAGCGTTGAGCTGTCGGACGTGAAGGGATCGAAGGGCGTGAGTGCGACGCAGGCCGCGAACGAAGCCATGCCGGCTGCGCCGAACAAAGAGGCCGATACCGCGCAGTCGCAAGCGTTCGATCGGCATATGGGCGTCGCATCGACCGAGGCCGCGCCGGCCGGCACCGTTCATATGCATCGCGCTCACGAGGCGCGCAGCCTCGATGCGCTCGTCGCGCACGTGCGTGCGGAAACCGCGGCGCTCGACACGCGCTATCAGGCGGCGATGACGCAGATGGAGCACCCGGGTGCGCTGCTCGATCCGAGCGATCCGATGATGTCGATGGTGCGACTGACCGACTTCACCCTCACCACGACGCTGACCATGCAGCAGTATCAGTTCAGCATGACCATGGCCGACGCCTCCAATGGAGTGACGCATTCGCTGCTGAAGAACAACGCCGAATAGCGGGTTATCGCGCAACGCATGCGTTCGACGCAATGCGGTGCGCATTCAGGAAATGCCTATGAAAACGCTGCTGCGCGCATGCGTTGTGCTCGCGTGCGCCCTGTTGCTGGCGGGTTGTCAGCAGGAGCTCTACATGGACCTGACGGAGTCGTCGGCCAACGAAATGATTGCGGCGTTGGCGAACGCCGGCATCAGCGCGTCGAAATCCGAGGTGCCCGACCATGGCTGGCAGTTGCTCGTCGACGGGGCGTCCGTGCCGGCTGCGTTGAACGCGCTGAAGGCCGTCGGTCTGCCGCGGCAGCCCACGCAGAATCTCGGCGAGATCTTCCGCAAGCAGGGGCTCGTATCGACGCCGGCGGAGGAGCGTATTCGCTATATCTACGGCGCGGAACAGGAACTCGAGCGGACCTTGCTCGACGTGAACGGCGTGATCGTCGCGCACGTGCACGTCGTGATTCCGGAGAACGATCCGCTGTCGGACAAGATCAAGCCGTCGTCGGCATCGGTGTACATCAAGTATCGTCCGGGCATCGACTTGAAGATGATGGCGCCGATGGTCAAGGACCTGGTCGCGCACAGCATCGAGGGACTGACGTACGACAACGTGTCGCTCTTCCTGCAGGCCGCACCGCCCAAGGAAAGCAATCGTCCCCAAGGCCTACAAGTGGGGCCGCTCGGCGGTGCGCTCTCGTTGATCGCCTTGCTGCTCGGGCTTTCGACGATCGTCGCGCTGGCAGTCTTCTTCTTGCGGCGCGGCCAATTCAAGCTCATGGGGCGCGCTTCCGCAGGCGGCGGCATGGCGCAAGAGCACACGCATGCCGGCTGAAGACGATTTGCCGGTCGATTTGGACGACGGCGCGCATGAGCGATGGCGGGCTCCCGCGAATCGGGGGCGCTTCGCGCGGCTCGTCGCGGAGTTCAACTTGCGCCCCGACCGATACGTCGATCCCAGTTGGCCCACGGGCATTTGGCCCACGCCATGGAACGACATCGAGCGGTTCGGCGAGCGCGGCAGACGCGTGCTCGCGCGTGCGCTGTTCGACAAGGTCGGGTTGCACGAGGATGCGACCGGCGCGCTGCCCGCCGACTACGACTTCGCCTCGCGCGACAAGCGGCTTGCGCTGCTGCCGCGCGACGCCTTCGAGCATCTGGCCCAACTGTGCGGCCTGTGTCTGCACAAGTCGTGGCTTCTGAGCGACGAGGTGACGCGCGGCGTGGAAAAGGCGCTGCAGCTCGGCTTCGGTGCGCAGACGATGTCGTTCGTGCGCAAGCGGACGCCACCGTTCGACGCAGTGAGCGAAACGCTCGAGCCGATGCGCCGCTACCCGAAGCTCGTCGTGCAGAAGATCGGCGCGCGCGGCGCACGGTTGCTGCTCGATTTCATCGCGCCCGCCGGGAACCCGGTGTTCGCGCGCACGCGCCTGAAGCTGCCTCGGATCGCCGACGTGCAGCCCGCTTATCGACTCAACGACGCGCAGCGCGCGGAGCTGGGCGAACTGCTGTTTCTCTGCCTTATTCCCGAGAGGTTGCGAGCATGGGACTGGCTTTTCTGATCACCGGCGAGAACCTGCAGATGCTGTCGGAGCGCCGCGTGCTGAAGGAGCACGAGTATTCGGCGCTGCTCGATGCGAACTCGATCGTCACGACGGCCAAGAAGGAGGCCGAGCGCATCGTCGCCGATGCCGAGCAACGCCAGGAGCAGATGCTGCGCCAAGGCTACGACGAAGGCTTCGAGCGCGGCGAGCGAGAGGGCGCCGCGCGCGCCTTTGCGGCGGCGCTCGACACGGCCCATGCACTGGCGTTGTCGCGCCGCAAGATGGCCGATATGGTCGTGCGCGGGTTGCGCGAGCTCGTCGGGGAGTTCGAGCGCGAACGCATCTTCGAACTCGCGCTCAAGCGCATCGATGCTTACGTCCGCGACGAGGCGTTTCTCGTCGTGCGCGTGGCGCCCGATTCCGTCGACGTGATGAAGCAGGCGGTCGCCAATCGCCGGGAAGCGATGGCGGGCGAGGCGCACGACGATGCCGCTGCGCTGCGTGCCCAGGCGATTCGCGTGGTCGCCGATGCATCGCTCGGCAACGACGATTGCGTCGTCGAGACGCCGGCCGGCAGCATCGATGCGCGGCTTTCGACGCAGATCGACGCGATTCGTACGGCCATCGACGCAAGGAGGGGCGCATGAGCGGATCGGATCTCGACTGGCGCGACGCGCTGTTCGAGCAACTGCATGGCGATGCGCCGCACGACGCGTTCGCCAAAGCGCTCGAGGGCGTCAATCCGCTGCGCATGCGCGGCCGCGTCACGCAGACCGCCGGCCTGTTGATCCACGCTTCGGGCATCCATGCGAGGCTCGGCGAAGTGTGCGAGCTGCATACGCCGGGGCTTGCGCCGATGTTTGCGGAGGTCGTCGGCTTCTCGCGGCAAACGGCCGTGCTGACGCCGCTGGGCAGCTTGGCGGGCCTATCGAGTGCGACGGAGGTCTTGCCGACGGGGCATGCCCATGCGTTCGACGTGGGCGACGCACTGCTCGGACGCGTGCTGAACGGCCTGGGCGAGCCGCTCGACAACCGCGGGCCCATCAAGGGCGGCACGCGCGTGAGCGCTTTCGCCGAACCGGTGGGCGCGCTCGATCGCACGCTCATCGACGCGCCGCTGCCGACGGGCGTGCGGGCGATCGATGCGTTTCTCACGACGGGCGTCGGTCAGCGTGTGGGCATCTTCGCGCCGGCCGGCGTCGGCAAGAGCACGCTGCTCGGCATGATCGCGCGCGGCACCGGCTGCGACGTTGCGGTGGTGGGGCTGATCGGCGAGCGCGGACGCGAGGTGCGCGAGTTCATCGAGCACAATCTGTCGCCCGAAGCGCTCGCGCGGACGGTGCTCGTGGTGTCCACCTCCGATCGCCCGGCGATGGAGCGCGTGAAGTCGGCCTATGTCGCCACGGCAGTCGCCGAATACTTTCGCGACAAAGGGCTGCGCGTCTTGTTGCTCGTCGATTCGTTGACGCGTTTTGCGCGCGCGCAGCGGGAAGTCGGCTTGGCTTCGGGCGAGCCGCCGACGCGGCGCAGTTTTCCGCCTTCGACGTTCTCGGTGTTGCCGCAATTGCTCGAACGCGCGGGGCAGGGCGCGCGCGGCTCGATCACGGCGTTCTACACGGTGCTCGTCGAAGGCGATGACGAAAGCGATCCGATCGCCGAGGAAGTGCGCTCGATCTTGGATGGCCACATCATTCTTTCGCGCAAGCTGGCGCAGGCGGGACATCATCCGGCGATCGACGTGCTCGCGAGCGCCTCGCGCGTGATGACGCGTGTCGTGGACGACGCGCATGTTCGACGCGCGGCTTGGGCGCGCGAGCTGCTGGCGAAGTATCAAGAAATCGAACTACTCGTTCAGATCGGCGAATATCGCGCGGGCAGCGATGCGTTGGCCGATGCCGCGATCGCCGCGCGCGGCGCGCTGCGCGAGTTCGCATGCCAGTCGCCGTCGATGCTGGAACCTTACGACGACACGATGGCCAGGCTCGTCGCCCTCGAGGGAGAGTATGGACAAAATGATCGCGAAGCTCACGCGCGTACGTGAGTTGCGGCGCGACGTCGTGCTAGCGCAGGTGCGGCGGCAAGAGGCCGTGCTCGAAGCGGCGCGCGATACGTTGCGGCGAGCCGAAGGCGAAGTGATGCAGCTGATCGCGGCCAAAGTGGAAGCGGGGCGATCGCTGGGCTCGCAGATGATGGCGGGACCGCGCTCCGCGCGCGAGCTCGTGGGCGCCGGCATCGACTGGCAACTGTTCGACGATCGGATCGACGCGGCGCGCGAGCGCACGCTTCCGGCGCAGGAGCGCGTGCGCGAGGAAACCGAGCGTCTGGAGCGATTGCGCGAGCGGTTGCGGCAAGCGGACGCCAAGCGCGACCAGGCCGAGCGCACGGCCGAACGGTTGACGCGCGCCGCCGCCCAGCGTGCCGAGGCGGCGGACGAGGCGCGCGCCGAGGAAGCGGCGCTGCGCATCGCCATCGCACCGCTCGGCGAGCGCGAGGCGTAGCGGTGCTGTCGACCGAAGTTTTCGACGCCGCCTATAGCGCCGTGCGGCCCGCGATCATCGTGCTGCCGCGCGTCAT
Organism: Trinickia sp.; assembly: GCA_036384755.1. GTDB lineage: Bacteria > Pseudomonadota > Gammaproteobacteria > Burkholderiales > Burkholderiaceae > Trinickia. The sequence continues at coordinate 52,526 of DASVLS010000080.1, forward strand.
GCCGATCATGATGATCGTGCCCGCGTTCAGCTCGAGGATATTGACGGGGCTCGTTCGAAACGGCTTCATGGCGGTCATCATTTTGTTCATCGGCCCAGCGCTCGATATCAGCACGTTGCGCGATTTGGCGCCGCTCGTGTGGGCGGGCCTCGTCGCGAAAGAAGCGCTCATCGGCATCTTGCTCGCATACGCGTTCGGCGCGGTGATGTGGGCCATCGCGACAGCGGGCTCGCTCATCGACTTTCAAACGGGCGCGAGCAATCAGTCGTTCTTCGATCCTATCGCTCAATACGAAGCGGGCCCGTGCGCGGGATTCTTGAACCTGCTGGCGATCACGCTGTTCGTGACGAGCGGCGGCCTGAACCTTTTACTGTCTGCCTTGTTCGCGTCGTATCGGCTGTGGCCCGTGGCCTCGTTCGCGCCGCACTTCGGCCCGGCGCTGCTGCCGTTCATCGCGCGCGGCGCAACGAGCATCATGATGTGGACCGTCAAGCTCGCCGCGCCCGTCGTGATGGTGCTCGTGCTCGTCGAGCTTGGCTTCGGGCTCGTGAGCCGCGCGATGCCGCAATTGAACGTCTTCCTGATGTCGCAGGCGGTCAAGAGCGCGGTGGCCGTGCTGATGATGGCGCTGTTTCTGCCGTTCGTGTATTCGACGCTGCATGCGTACATGGGCCCCGACAATTCGCTGCTCGATTTGTTGAAATCGATGCTTTAGGGCACCCCGTCATGATGCTTGCTCTTTCTCAACCTGCATTCTTCATCGCGCCGGGAACGTCTCGCAGATGAGCGAAAAGGATCAAGCGCCAACCGATAAGCGCCTGCGCGACGCGCGCAAGAAGGGCGAAATCGTGTTCAGCACCGAAGTGAGCTCGGCGCTCGTTTTTCTCGTCGTGCTGGCCGCGCTCGGCTCGCAGGCGCCGCGCGTCATCGACACCTTGCGGGCGCTGTTCGGCGAAATCTTCGCGGTGCTGTCCTCGCGCGATCCGCAAGCCGCGATCTCGACCGTGCTCGCCCTCGCCATACACGGATGGCTGACGCTCGGCCTGGGCATCATCGCGCTCGCCGGCACGGCGGGTTTGGCCGTTTCGCTCGCGCAAGCCGGCGGGCTCGTCGCCTTCTCGCGCATCGCGCCGAGTTTCGACCGGCTCAATCCGGCTGCAGGGCTGAAGCGGATGTTTTCGATGAAAGTCGTGGTCGGTCTGCTGAAAACGGGCGTCAAGACGCTCATCCTGTGCGTGACGCTATGGGTGCTGCTGCGCGGCTCGCTGAGCGCGCCGTTGCAAGCCGGCTACTTGCGCCCCGATGCGATTCTGGCCGTGACCGGCAAGCTGCTGCTTTCGCTCTCGGGTTGGGCGGCGCTTATTTTCGTCGCCTTCGCGGCGCTCGACTACGCTTATCAGCAGTACGAATTCTTGAAGCAGCACCGTATGTCGATCGACGAAGTGCGGCGCGAATATCGCGAGATGGAAGGCGATCCGCATTTGAACTCGCGTCGTCGCAACATGGCGCACGAGATGGTTTTCAATTCGTTGCAGGATCGCGTGAAGATGGCGTCGGCCGTCCTTCATTCGGCGAACGCGGCGGTTGCGCTGTGCTACGCGGGCAAGGGCAAGGTGCCGTGGGTCGCGGCGCGTGGCGAGGGCGAAACGGCGCGGCGCATCGTCGAATGGGCCGGCGAGTTTCTCGTGCCGACGGTAGCGGACGGGCCGTTGGCCGAGACGCTTTACGAAAGCGCGCGCGAATATCAATACATCGAAAGTTCGCTCTACAAGCGCGTGGCGACAGTCCTGCGGTGGGCGGAGGGCGAAGAAGATACAGCGGCATGAAGCGAAACGCCCCCGAACGACCGAGCGCGTTTCGCCGAGTGCGTTTCATGTGGCGTTCTGCCGCTCGCCTTCAAACCGCTTGCATCTTCCCGGCGAGGTAAGCGAGCTGGCTGCGGTTGCGCGCGCCGAATTTCTCGCGCAGCTGGCGCAAGTGATAGTCGACGTTGTGCACGGTCGTATTGAGCCGTGCGGCGATCGCCTTGTCCGACATGCCGACGACGACGGCGCCCAAGATGCGCTGCTGCAATTGCGACAGGCCGCCCGCGCCGTCCTGCCGGCAAATCGCCTGGACGTGCGCCGCGCAGCGCTGATGCAGCGAGAGACCGAGCCCGAGCGCCTGTGCGATGACGCTATCGGTGATCCAGTCGCAATGTTCGGGCGGCCCGGCAAAGAGAATGAGCGCCCGCAGCGGCGTGCGCGCGATCGGCAAGCTGAAGGCGAGCCCGCTCGCGAGCCCGTTTTCGAGCATGCCGTCGAAAAAGCGCCGAAGCGGCGGATCGATACCGTCCTTGCGCGATGCGTTCACGAGCGAGCGCATGTCCCACACGTGCGGGCGGCTCGACTCGAACGCGCGCCGCATGTGCGGATCGCGCAGCAGATAACCGCCTTCGAGCGAGCGCGGCAGCAAGTCCGTCGACATGTAGTCGCGCAACAGATACGCGTACTCCGGCTGCTTGAACTCGTCGAGCTTGAGCGCGGCATAGCCGAGGCCGCTGAAGCCGATGATGTTCAAGATGCCGCGGATCATGCGGATGCGTTCGTCGGCCGTGCGCGCGGCGGCGAGTTCGGCGGCAATGAAGGTCGCGTCGCCGGTCTCCTCGGCGCGCGCGAGCGCAGGCACGTCCATTTCGTCGATATAGCGAATCTCGCAGTGTGCGCGCGGCTTCGGATGCGGCGCCGGCGGAGAAACCGGCATCCATGCGCGTTGCAGATCTTCGCGTTCGTCGACCACGTCGATGTAAGACATGGGGATTCCTATCTCGTTGTTTTCTGGAAGACATTCACGGCGCCGAGACTGCTTGCGAGAGGCGCGATTGGAGACGGTGGGGTGGGCTCGGTTGCACCTGCGCAGGTGGCGCCTACCGTATCTGCTGACGATTTTATTTAGGTGGATTGGTTCGTGCCGCTTGGCATTTCGTAGTGGGGGGTGGGGGAGCCGCAAGCGAGAGGGAGAAATTTACGAAATATCGTGGCGTGCGGGCTTTGACGCCTGCCGGTGAAAGGTAGAAAAAAGTTCCAGTTCATCGTCCGGCGATTGCGTGTAAGATGCTGTATGGATATACAGGTTTTTTGCCGCTACCGATGCTTGCCGCTTCTATTCGTGCCGAAGACATCCATCCGTCGTTATGGCGGGCCTCGCAGCTTGCGCGAGGCCGCGCTCGCGCGGTGGAAACGGGGTATCCGGCGTTGTCGGCCGAGTTGCCCGGCGGCGGCTGGCCGCTCGGCGCATTGGTCGATTTGCTCGTTCAGCAGGCCGGCATCGGAGAAATGCGCTTGCTGCAGCCCGCGCTCAGCGCGCTGGGCGGGCGGCCCATCGCACTGCTGCAGCCGCCCCAGGTTCCCAATGGCTTGGGGCTGGGGTACATCGGGCTGTCGCTCGATCGTCTGCTGCATGTCAAGGCGCCGAAGACGGCCGATGCATTGTGGTCCGCCGAGCAAATCCTGCGCTCCGGCAGTTGCGGGGCGCTGATTTTCTGGGCGACGCATGCGCAGTCTTCGTCGCTGCGGCGGTTGCATCTGGCGGCGCAGTCGGGGGAAACGCTGTTCGTCATGGTGCGGCCGCTCACGGTGGCCCAAGAGGCGTCGCCGGCGCTGTTGCGGCTGGCGCTGCGTCCGTCGGCCGAAGGATTGATGGTCGACATCGTGAAGCGACGAGGGCCTGCGCGCACGGAGCCCTTGTCGATTCCTCTCCAACCCACGCCTGTTTTGCTGTCTCGCCATGCGCGTCTTTCTCGCCGTCTATTTGCCGAAACTGCCGCTAGAAGTCTTCCGGCCGAAGTGGCTGCCTGATCCTGCGGCCGGCAGCGTCGCGCTCGAGAAGGACAAGGTCGTCATCGCCGATACGGTGGCGCGCGCGGCCGGCATTCGCCTTGGGATGAAGCGCGGCGGCGTGCTCACGCTGTCGGCCGATGTGCTCATGATCGAGCGCGATGGGGCGCGCGAGGCCGCGGCGCAGCGTGAAGTCGGCGTGGCGCTGATGCGGTTCTCGCCCGATGTCGCGCTTGCCGAGGACGCCACGGTCATCGTCGAAATTGGAGCGAGCCTCAAGCTGTTCGGCGGAGTGCGGGCATTGTGCCGGCAAGCGCGCGCCGTGCTCGATACGCTCGGCTTCTCGGCGCGCTTCGGCATTGCGCCGACGGGCCAGGGCGCATGGCTGCTGGCCCGTTACGGCAATCGCCGCGTGATGCGGCTCGCTTCGCTCGAGCGCGTTTTGTCGGCGTTGCCGATGATCGCCGTGCCGGAAGTGCGGCCGTTCGCCGATTGGTTCGCCGGTCTAGGCTGCGCGACGATCGCCGATATTCGGCGCTTGCCGCGCGCCGGCTTGCAGCGTCGCTGCGGCGAGCGCGTGCTCGATTCGCTCGATCGCGCATTCGGCACGGCGCCCGAACTTTTCGATTGGCTCGCGCTGCCGCCCACGTTTTCCGCGCATACCGAGTTGCCCGATCGCATCGAGCATGCGGAGGGCGCATTGCATGCCGCGCATCGATTGATCGTGCAGTTGTGCGGCTGGCTTTGCGCCAAGCAACTGGCGGTGACGGGCATGACGCTGTCGCTCGAGCACGAACGCGGCCGCCAAGCCGTGGCGCCGACATTGATCGAGCTCGCGCTCGGCGAGCCTGCGTGGCAGGAGGGGCATCTGCTGCATCTGCTGAAGGAGCGGCTGCACCGCATCGAGCTTGCGGCGCCGATGATTGCGGTGCGGCTCGACGCGTCGAAGGTGGAGGCGGCCGCGCCCCCGGCCGAGCAGCTTTTTCCCGAGCCCGGCGGATCGGCGCAAAGCCATGCGCGTCTGCTCGAATTGCTCGTGGCGCGGCTGGGCGAAGAGAACGTCTTGCGCCCCGCGCCCGCGGCCGATTACCGGCCCGAAATCGCCAATCGTTGGGCCCCGCTCGGCGCGTTCTCGTCCTCGTCGCCGTTCTCGCCCGATACGAAGAGCGCGCTGCCCGAAGGATTGCCGCGGCCCACTTGGATGCTGGCCGCGCCGGTGCGCTTGCTCACGCGAAAGCATCGTCCGTTTTACGGATCGCCGTTGCGCGTCGTTTCCCCGGCCGAGCGGATCGAATCGGGCTGGTTCGACGGCGAACTCGTCACGCGCGATTATTTCGTGGCCGAAGCGGACGACAAAAGCTACTACTGGATTTACCGCGAACGTGTCAGCAGCCGCGATGCCGAAGAAGGTCCGCGCTGGTTTCTTCACGGCTTGTTCGGATGACGCGCGATGGTTCCGGGTCTCAATGGGCTGCCGGCGTACGCCGAGCTGTTTTGCTTCTCCAACTTCACGTTCCTGCAAGGCGCCTCGCATGCGCAGGAACTCGTCGAGCGCGCGGCGCAGCTCGGCTACGCCGGCATGGCGATCACCGACGAGTGTTCGCTCGCGGGCGTCGTGCGCGCGCACGATGCCGCGAAGGAGGTGGGGCTGCCGCTCGTCATCGGCTCGTATTTCCGCTTGCGCCATGCCGACGGCTCGCCGTCGTTCGGGCTCATCTTGCTGGCGCAAAACCGCGAGGGATACGGCAATCTGTCGGAACTCATCACGCTTGCGCGTACGCGCGCACCGAAGGGGGAGTACCGGCTGACGCCGTACGATCTCTCTCGGCCGGAGCCCGGCTATGCGCATCTACGCGGGATGCCCGATTGTCTGGCGATTCTCGTGCCCGATTTCCCGGCCAAGGAAGAGGCGCTTGCCGCGCAACTCGAATGGCTCGACGAAACATTTCCGGGGCGCGCATGGGCGGGGCTCGTGCTCCATCAGCGCGCCATGGACGACATTCATCGCGGTGCGGTCGAATACGTCGCGCATCGTCAGGGCGTGCCCGTCGTCGCGCTCGGCCATGTCGTCATGCACGTGCGCTCGCGCAAGCCGCTTCAAGATACGATGACGGCCATTCGCGTCGGCAAGCCCGTTCACGAATGCGGGTATGCGCTTGCGCCTAATGCCGAGCAGCATATGCGTTCGCGCTTGCGTCTCGTCAATCTTTATCCCGACGAAACGTTGCGCGAGACGATCAACATCTTGTCTCGCTGTACGTTCTCGCTCGACGAACTGCGCTACGAGTATCCCGACGAACTCGTGCCGGAAGGGTTCACGCCTGCGGCTTATCTGCGCAAGGAAACTTATGCGGGTGCGTTGCGGCGTTTTCCGGCCGGGATTCCCCATGCCGTCCAGCAGCAGGTCGAGCATGAGCTCGAGTTGATCGCCGAGCTCGGTTACGAGCCGTACTTCCTGACGGTCTACGACATCGTGCGCTATGCGCGCAGCCAGAACATCTTGTGCCAAGGGCGCGGCTCGGCCGCCAATTCGGCGGTTTGCTATTGCCTCGGCATCACCGAGGTGGACCCGGCGCGCGGCAACATGCTGTTCGAGCGGTTCATCAGCAAAGAGCGGGGCGAGCCGCCCGATATCGACGTCGATTTCGAGCATCAGCGGCGCGAGCTCGTCGTGCAGTACATCTACCGCAAGTACGGCCGGCATCGCGCGGCGATCGCGGCGGCCGTCTCGACTTATCGTCCACGCGGCGCGCTGCGCGAAACGGGCAAAGCGCTCGGCGTCGATCCGCAGATCGTCGACGCCGTCGCGAAGTCGCATCATTGGTTCGATACGAGCCGCGATTTGCTCGGGCGTTTCGCGGAGTCGGGGCTCGATCCCGATAAGCCGCTGATTCAAGCATGGGCGCGGTTGGCTGCGCAACTGCTCAATTTCCCGCGCCATTTGTCGCAGCATTCGGGCGGGTTCGTCATCAGCCGCGGCAAGCTGACGCGGCTCGTGCCCGTGGAAAACGCGGCGATGCCCGATCGTTCGGTCATTCAATGGGATAAGGACGATCTCGAATCGTTAGGATTGCTAAAGGTCGACGTTCTGGCGCTTGGCATGCTGTCGGCGATACGGCGTGCGCTCGATTTCGTTTCGGAGCGGCGCGGCGAACGCTTCGAAATGCAGGACGTTCCGCCCGAGGACGGCAAGACTTACGCCATGATTTCGCGCGCGGATACGGTGGGCGTCTTTCAAATCGAATCGCGCGCCCAGATGAGCATGCTGCCGCGCTTGCGGCCGAAGACGTTCTACGATCTCGTGATCGAAGTGGCGATCGTTCGTCCCGGGCCGATTCAAGGCGGCGCAGTCCATCCGTATTTGCGTCGGCGCCAAGGACTCGAGCCGGTTACGTATCCGAGCGATGCGTTGAAGGCCGCATTGGGCCGCACGCTGGGCGTACCGATCTTTCAAGAGCAGGTGATGCAGGTCGCGATTCTCGCGGCCGGCTTCAGCGCGGGCGAGGCCGATCAATTGCGGCGCGCGATGGCGGCATGGAAACGCAAGGGCGATTTGCAGGGCTACTACGATCGCATCGTGAACGGAATGCTCGAGCGCGGATACGAGCGCAGCTTTGCCGATGCGATCTTCGAGCAAATCAAGGGCTTCGGCGAATACGGTTTCCCCGAAAGTCACGCGGCGAGCTTCGCGCTGCTCGTTTATACGAGCAGTTGGCTCAAGTGCCATGAGCCCGAGGCTTTTCTCGCGGCGATGCTGAACAGCCAGCCGATGGGATTTTATTCGCCGTCTCAACTCGTGCAGGATGCGCGGCGCCATGGCGTCGACGTGTTGCCGGTGGACGTGACCGTCAGCGGATGGAACGCTACGCTGGAGCCGCTCGACGGTGCGGCGCGTCCGGCCGTGCGTCTGGGCTTATCGCTTTTGCGCGGCATGAGAGAGGAGGTAGCCGAGCGTATCGAGAATGCGCGCGCGGTCAGGGCGTTCGACAGCGTGCACGATCTTGCGCATCGCGCGCAACTCGATCGACATGATTTGCATGTGCTTGCCGATGCCAATGCCCTTTCGGCGATCGTCGGCAATCGGCGCGAAGCGCTGTGGCATTCGGTGGCCGCGGTGCCGGAAAGGGACATGCTGGCCGCGGCGATCGGCGCGGACGATACGCCTTGGCTCGGCGCGCCGACGGAAGGGCAGAACATCGTGGCCGATTACCGCTCGTCGGGACTGACGCTGCGGCGTCATCCGCTTGCGCTACTGCGTGCGCGTTTGCTCGAGATGCGGCTGATGCCGGCATCGAAGCTGCGCGGCTATCGGAACGGTCAGCCCGCACGCGGCTGCGGCATCGTGACCGTTCGCCAGCGGCCGGGCACGGCCAAAGGGGTGATCTTCGTGACGATCGAGGACGAAACGGGCAACGTCAACGTCATCATCTGGCCCAGCTTGCTGGAAAAGCAGCGCAGGGAAGTGCTCGGCGCTTCCCTGCTGGCCGTATACGGCGTATGGCAGTGCCAAGGAGAAGTGCGTCATCTCGTCGCCAAACGGCTCGTGGATTTATCGCATCTTCTCGGTGGCCTGCAATCGGACAGCAGAAACTTCTGCTGACGCGGCGGCGCGGGGTCGTTCAGGCGTCCACGATGGTTCGGCTGCCCGTCACCGTGTAGCCCGCTTCGGCGATCGCGCTGCCGAGCCGATCGGTGCTCTCATGCGATTGCACGCGCACGCGCCCGCGCCCGTCATCGAGATTCACTTCGACTTGCGCCTGCGCGTCGAGCGCGCGAATCGCCTTCGTGACGGCGCCGACGCAGTGCTGACAACTCATCCCTTCAACCTGAAATTCGACCATTGCAACGTTCCTCTAGAAAAAACACAGGAATGAACGTCCCGCTTCGCACGTGCGTTCCGGTATACCGATCCGCTCGTGCCGACGGGGGCTCGCTGAAAACTTGGCTAAAGCGTATACCTTCCTGTCGTGGGAAGGTATACGCTTTTGGCACTCGACGAGGAGATTGCCTTGAACATTGGAGAAGCGGCCCGTGCCTCGGGCGTGACGGCCAAAATGATCCGCTACTACGAAAGCGTCGCCTTACTGGCCCCGAAGGGGCGCACGGAGGCCGGGTATCGCGTCTACGGCGAGCCCGAAGTGCATACGCTGCGCTTTATCCGGCAGGCACGCCATCTCGGGTTCTCCATCGACGATATCCGCAAGCTCCTGGCGCTTTGGCAAGATCGCTCGCGCGCCAGCGCCGAGGTCAAGGCGATCGCTTTGCAGCATGTCGTCGAACTGGAACAACGCATAGCGGAACTGTCGGAAATGCGCGACACGCTGACTCATCTGGCGGAGCATTGTCACGGCGACGCGCGGCCCGACTGTCCGATTTTGGAGGGGCTGGCGAACGAGGCAGGCGGCGCCGAGCCGGCGCAAACCCACTGCGAGCGCGGCTGACAACGGATCTGTCGTTTTTGCACCGATTATGTGCATTTACGACTGCGCCAGCCGCCTCCATGCACCATTCCAAAACGGAATGCCCATCATTCGAGCATTTCACTCGCTTTTCGCCCCAAGGTCACTATAATCCGGGTTAACCCTTTTACGGGAAATCCCTGACGCGCGATCCGCTAGGGACGCAACCGATCCTTGGAGCACAAACATGTTTGCCTACATCATCGAAAAGCTGAGCAACTGGTTCGAATCCGCCGAGCGTAGCCGCCGCGAAGCCTACCTCGCATCGTCGTCGGACGTCGTCGACCTCGAGCGCCGTTTGCGCTCGCTCGAAACGAACGGCTACTCGCTGTAAATAAAGCCCATGCTGCGACTAGCGCGGCTTTCGCTGCCGCGCTAAGGTACGACCATTCGTCATGCGCTTTGGCGCGTCTTCACGGACTCACGGATGGTCCCCATGGGCTTCATCGCTTTTCACCTTCGCTCCCGTTTGCCCGTAGGCGCGGCAGCATGCCTCCTGCTCGCGGCATTCTCGTCGCAGGCGTTCGCCGATGGGCCGCCGGTGGTGCTCGACACCCAAACCGGCATCCATGACGGCCAAAGCGGCATCGTTCTGCAGAACGCGCCGCTGTCGCGCGCCCCGATGGTTCCGATGCAGCAACTGCCGGCGCCCACGGAGCTGAACGCGACGAGCGCGGACGCGCCGATCGTCGTCGCCCCCTACATCGCCTTGCCCGGCCCTAACGGCGAGATGCCCGCTTCCCGAATCCGCAACCGGATGGCGCCGGCGCATCGGCAATAACATCGCTGCTGCGCGGCCGCCTGAAGCGTTTCGAAGCATGGTGATGCGCTCGACGGCCCAAGCCGCCCAGGCCACTCAGGCCATTCAGGCCGCCGCATTCCCACACGTGCCTAATCGACGCGCGCTTCGATCTTGAACTGCGCCGTCTCGTCTTGACCGAGTGTTTCGACGAGATACGGCAAGGCCTCCTTCATCGTGCCCGCGAGCGTATAGGGCGGGTTTAGGATGAACATCCCGCTGCCGTAAAGCCCGTAGCCGTCGGACGGCGGGCGGCTGACCGTCAGTGCGACGTGCAGCCAATTCGTCGGCTGCAGCTTCTTCAATTGCTCGGGGAAGCGTTGCGATTCGGCGCGCGTGACTTGCGGGTACCAGATCGCGTAGACGCCTGTCGCAAACCGCTTCAGACATTCTTCTACGCAGGCAATCGTGCGGGCGTAATCGCGCTTGTCCTCGAACGAAGGATCGACGAGCACGAGCGCTCGCCGCGGCGGAGGAGGCAGCAGCGCCTTGATGCCGTCGAAGCCGTCGCCCGCATAAAGCATCGCGCGCCGCCCCGCATCCCGGAAGTTGTGACGGAGCACCTCGATTTCCGTGGTGTGCAGTTCGAACAACCGCATCCGGTCTTGCGAACGCATCAAGCGCCAGGCGAGATACGGCGAGCCCGGGTAGTAGCGCAGTTGCCCATCGGGATTGAGCGCCCCGACTTGCGCGACGTAATCTTCCAGCGCGGCCGGCAGATCGGTACGCTGCCATAGCTTGCCGATACCCGTTTCGAATTCGGCCGTCTTGGTCGCATAGCCTTCGACGAGCGAATACACGCCCGCCCCCGCGTGCGTGTCGACGTACCAATAGGCCTTGTCCTTCTGGCTCAGATAGCGCAGCAATTGCACGACGACGGCGTGCTTCAGAACATCGGCGTGATTGCCTGCGTGAAAGGCGTGACGGTAGCTGAGCATACGAACGAAACGGTTGAAGAACTTGCGGCGAGCGGGGGGCGTATTGTACGGCAGCGCGCGGCAGGTCCCGCGCGCCGCCGCGGCATTACGGCTCGACGCCTGCGACGATCTCTTCGATTTTGCTCAGAATCTCGGGGGTGATGCGCGCCGCCACGTCGGTCGCTTGCATGTTCTCCGTGATTTGCTCGACGCGCGAAGCCCCGGTGATCACCGTGCTGACGCGCGGGTTCTTGAGCACCCAAGCGATCGCCAACTGGCCGACGCTGCACGCGAGTTCGTTCGCCACCTGTTCGAGCTTGGCCACGCGTTCGTTCTTGTCGGTATCGACGAGCCGTGCCCGCAGCCAATCGTAGCCCTCGAGTTCCGCGCGGCTGCCGGACGGCACGCCGCTGCGATATTTTCCGGTCAGCAGCCCCGACGCCAGCGGGCTCCAGGTCGTCAAGCCAAGCCCGATCTCTTCGTAGAGCCGCTTGTATTCCTGTTCGACGCGCTTGCGGCAAAACAGGTTGTATTGCGGCTGTTCCATCACGGGCTTGTGAAGATGATGGCGTTCGGCGATGTCGTACGCGGCGCGAATTTCGTCGGCGCTCCACTCGGACGTGCCCCAATACAGCGCTTTGCCGCGCGTGATCATGTCGCTCATCGCCCACACCGTTTCTTCGATCGGCGTGCTGGGATCGGCTCGATGGCAAAACACAAGATCGACGTAATCGAGCTGTAGGCGAGCGAGCGAACCGTCGATCGCGTTGTGCAGATACTTCCGGTTGAGCGTGTGGTACTGATTCGGCGCTTCGCGCAGGCCCCAGAAGAACTTCGTCGACACGATATAGCTCACGCGCGGCCAGGCGAGTTCCTTGAGCGCGTGGCCCATGATTTCCTCGGCTTTGCCGCCGGCGTACACTTCGGCGTTGTCAAAGAAGTTGACGCCCGAATCGCGCGCCGCCGCGAGCGATTCGCGTGCGGCGCGTCGGTCCACTTGATTGCCGTAAGTCACCCACGAGCCCAAGGAAAGCTCGCTGACCTGCAGGCCGGAACGGCCCAGTCGCCGGTAATTCATGCTCATGCAAATCCTCCTGAAAGCGCGGTCGTCGAAGGCAGAGCTTAATCCGATTTGCGTCGGGTCGCGCTGAGGCCGGCCGATGGGGCACAATAGCGCAGTCGGTCGCGGCGCTCCAATTCGGCCGAAAGTCATATGTCGCCCGGCTAGCTTGTCCCGCGCCGTGCGCCATGATGTCATTGTCCATGCATGCGAGAGAGGTGAGGAATGTCGTCGTTGAATACGAGTCTGAATGGGAAGACAGCGGTGGTGACGGGCGCCGCGAGCGGCATCGGCAAGGAGATCGCGTTGACGCTCGCCGCTCAGGGCGCGGCCGTCGCCATCGCCGATTTGAACCTGGCCGGCGCGCAGGCGGTTGCCGAGCAAGTCCGCGGCGCGGGCGGCAAGGCGCTCGGCGTCGCCATGGATGTGACGAACGAAGAGGCCGTCAATCAAGGCATCGATGAAGTCGCCGCGCAGTTCGGGTCGGTCGACATCCTCGTGTCGAACGCCGGCATTCAAATCGTGAATCCGATCGAGAACTACAGCTTTTCCGATTGGAAGAAGATGCAGGCCATTCATGTCGACGGCGCCTTTCTCACCACGAAGGCCGCGCTCAAGCATATGTACAAGGGCGATCGCGGCGGCGTGGTCATCTATATGGGCTCGGTGCATTCGCACGAGGCGTCGCCGCTGAAATCGGCATACGTCGCGGCCAAGCATGCGCTGCTCGGCTTGTCGCGCGTATTGGCCAAGGAAGGCGCCGCGCACAACGTTCGCTCGCACGTCGTCTGTCCGGGTTTCGTGCGCACGCCGCTCGTCGACAAGCAGATCCCGGAGCAGGCGAAAGAGCTCGGCATCACCGAGGAAGAAGTGATCAAGCGCGTCATGCTGGGGCAAACGGTCGACGGCGTGTTCACCACGGTGGAAGACGTCGCACAGACGGTGCTGTTCCTGTGCACATTCCCGAGCGCGGCGTTGACGGGGCAATCCTTTCTCGTCTCGCACGGCTGGTGCATGCGCTAAGGCGACGGTATGGGGGAGCGCAAGGCTATGCGTGTTCGCGCGAGCGAATCGTCCACGGGAGATGCCGGCAGGCAGCCGAGGCCTGGTCGAGAGCCGGGCAAGGCGCCTTCGCTCGTCTTGCCTCCCTATCAAACGGTCGCGCTCGTGTTGCAGGGCGGCGGGGCGCTGGGCGCCTATCAGGCGGGCGTCTACGAGGGCTTGCATGAGGCCGGCATCGTGCCGAATTGGATCACGGGCATATCGATCGGCGCGATCAACACGGCGCTCGTCGCGGGCAACGCACCCGAGCACCGCGTAGCCAAACTGAAGACATTCTGGGACACGGTGTGCCAGCCGGCCTATGGTTTGCCGCTGCCGGCCGCCGTTGAGAACCTGTTCTTCGAAGCGACCGCGCCCGTTCGCACCGCTTTCACGGCGATGCAAGCGTTGAGCGCGCTCGTCGACGGTCAAAAGGGCTTTTTCGTGCCGCGCGTGCCGCCGCCGTTGCCGTTCGTGTCAGGCACGCCCGGTACCGCGAGCTGGTACGACACTGCGCCGCTGAAGGCGACGCTCGAACGATTATGCGACTTCGACCGCATCAATTCCGGAGAAACGCGTGTCTCGGTGGCGGCGGTCAATGTCGCCACCGGCAACTTCACCTACTTCGACAATCAGCATACGAAGCTGCGGGCCGAGCATTTCATCGCATCGGGATCGCTGCCGCCGGGCTTTGCCGCGACGGAAATCGACGGCGAGTATTACTGGGACGGCGGCCTCATGTCCAACACGCCTTTATCCGAGGTGGTCCAGGCATCGCCGCGCCGCGATACGCTCGCGTTTCAAGTCGATTTATGGAGCGCGCGGGGCCCCGTGCCGACCAATCTCACCGATGTCCAAGGGCGGATGAAGGACATTCAATACTCGAGCCGCACGCGCCTCGTGACCGACACGATGCAGCACGCTCAGCGTTTCCGGCATGTGCTGCGCGAGGTATTGGAGCGCGTCGCCCCCGAGCATCGCGACGATCCATGGTGCAAGCTCGCCGAAGAACTCGCCTCGTCGCATCGCTATAACGTGTTTCAGCTGATTTACAGCGACAAGGAATTCGACGGCAACTACAAGGACTACCAGTTCGGTGCATCGGCGATGCAGGAGCACTGGCATTGCGGGTTGCGCGATATCCGCGATAGCCTCGCCCAGCCCGGCTGGCTCGATATGCCGCAAAACGATGCGGGATTCGTCACGCACGATATCCATCGCGATCGCCGTTGAGCGGGACCGCAAGGGCAGGGCCAAGACGCAAAAAAATGGCGCCCCTCGCGTTGAGCGGGGCGCCATCGACGTGATCGCCGGGCCGCACGCGACGTGACGCATGCGGGCCTTGAATCATCGCTTCGTTACTTCAGCACTTGCGCGACGGCGTTAGCCACCGTGTCGATGTTGCGCAGGTTCAGCGCGGCTACGCAGATGCGGCCCGTGCCGACTGCGTAGATGCCGAATTCTTCGCGAAGACGGCCCACCTGGGCGGCGCTCAAGCCCGAGTACGAGAACATGCCGCGCTGGGCGTTGACGAAGCTGAAGTCGCGCGCCACGCCGGCGCTCTTCAGGCGCTCGACGAGGCCGTTGCGCATCGCGCGGATGCGATCGCGCATTTCGCCGAGTTCTTGTTCCCACATTTCGCGCAGCGCAGGCGTGCCGAGCACCGTCGCGACGATCGCGCCGCCATGCGTCGGCGGGTTCGAATAGTTCGTGCGAATCACGCGCTTGAGCTGAGACAGCACGCGCACGGCTTCGTCCTTGCTGTCGGCGATGATCGACAGCGCGCCCACGCGCTCGCCGTAGAGCGAGAACGACTTCGAGAACGACGACGAGACGAACACGTTCAGCTCGGCGGCCGCAAACAGACGCACGGCTGCCGCGTCGGCATCGATGCCGTCGCCGAAGCCTTGATAGGCGATGTCGAGGAACGGCACGAGATTGCGCGCCTTCACCGCTTCGACGATCTGCTTCCATTGCGCTTCGCTCAAGTCGACGCCCGTCGGGTTGTGGCAGCAAGCGTGCAGCACGACGACCGTGCCGGCGGCGTAGCTGTTCAGGGCGGCGAGCATGGCGTCGAAATTGACGCCGTGCGTCTGCGCGTCGTAGTACGGGTAGCTGACGACCTCGAAGCCGGCGCTTTCGAACAGCGCACGGTGGTTCTCCCAGCTCGGATCGCTGATGGCGACTTTCGCGTTGGGGTTCACGCGCTTCAGGAAATCGGCGCCGATCTTCAATGCGCCCGTGCCGCCGAGCGCTTGCGCCGTGACGACACGGCCCGCGGCGATGAGCGGCGACGCATCGCCGAGCAGCAGCTTCTGCACGGCGGCGTCGTACGCCGCGATGCCTTCGATCGGCAGATAGCCGCGCGGAAGCGCCGCTTCGACGCGCGCTTTTTCCGCCTCGCGAACCGCGCGCAGCAGCGGAATCTTGCCTTCTTCGTTCGTGTAGACGCCGACGCCGAGATTGACTTTGGTCGGGCGCGTATCGGCGTTGAAGGCTTCGTTGAGACCGAGGATGGGATCGCGGGGGGCGAGTTCGACAGCGGAGAACAGGGACATGGTGTCTATCGGCAGTAGTAAGAAACTGGCAGAGGCTCGTGCATGCGCCGCTCGTATCCGCCGCTAAGGCTTGGCGCGGACCCGGGCGGAAGGCTCATCGGTTCGGCAGGCGCGAAAATACGTGATTGTAGCGAATCCGGCGCCTCGTTTCGCGCGGTTTTGGTGCGCGCGCATGCAATTGACGCAGGCATCTGCTGAACGGTCGTACGGTTTTGGGGCGAATCCGGGCACGAAGCGGCGGCCTCATGGGGATCGCGCCGCCGAGGAGGGAAGGCAGCCGGCGCTGCTTGCGCGTTCGCGAAACGCTAAAATGGTTGTTTTGTCGGCGAAGGAAGCGCCATTTCCATGTCCGAAGCTCAGCCTCATGCCGCCGAAGCCCTCGACGAATCGAAATTCGTCGAATTCGAGGGCTCGCCGTTTCATCTGTACCAGCCCTATCCGCCGGCCGGCGACCAGCCCGCCGCCATCGACCAGCTCGTCGAGGGGATCGAAGATGGCCTTTCGTTCCAGACGCTGCTCGGCGTCACCGGCTCGGGCAAGACCTTCACCATGGCGAACGTGATCGCGCGGCTCGGCCGTCCGGCGATCGTCTTCGCGCCGAACAAGACCCTCGCGGCGCAGCTCTACTCGGAGTTTCGCGAGTTCTTTCCGCGCAACGCCGTCGAGTATTTCGTTTCGTACTACGACTACTACCAGCCGGAAGCGTACGTGCCGCAGCGCGACTTGTTCATCGAAAAAGATTCGTCGATCAACGAGCACATCGAGCAGATGCGGCTGTCGGCCACCAAGAGCCTGATGGAGCGGCGCGACGTGGTGATCGTGGCGACGGTGTCGGCCATCTACGGTATCGGCAACCCGAGCGAGTATCACCAGATGATCTTGACGCTGCGCACGGGGGACAGAATCGGGCAGCGCGACGTGATCGCGCGCCTGATCGCGATGCAGTACAACCGCAACGAGGCGGACTTCCAGCGCGGCGCTTTCCGCGTGCGCGGCGATACGATCGACGTATTCCCGGCCGAACATGCGGAAATGGCGCTGCGCATCGAGCTGTTCGACGACGAGGTCGAATCGCTGCAGCTGTTCGATCCGCTCACGGGCCGCGTCAAGCAAAAGATCCCGCGCTTCACGGTATATCCCTCGTCGCACTACGTCACGCCGCGCGAAACCGTCATGCGTGCGGTCGAGACGATCAAGGCCGAGTTGCGCGAGCGCCTCGAGTTCTTTCATGGCGAAGGCAAGCTCGTCGAAGCGCAGCGTCTCGAGCAGCGCACGCGCTTCGACCTCGAAATGCTGCAGGAGCTCGGTTTTTGCAAGGGGATCGAAAACTATTCGCGGCATTTCTCGGGCGCGGCGCCGGGCGAGCCGCCGCCCACGCTCGTCGATTACCTGCCGTCCGACGCGGTGATGCTGCTCGACGAGTCGCACGTGCTGATCGGCCAATTGAACGCCATGTACAACGGCGACCGCTCGCGCAAGGAAAACCTCGTGCAGTACGGGTTCCGGCTGCCGTCCGCGCTCGACAATCGGCCGCTCAAGTTCCCCGAGTTCGAACGCAAGATGCGTCAGGCCGTGTTCGTCTCCGCCACGCCGGCCGATTACGAAAAGAAGCAGACGGGACAGGTCGTCGAGCAGGTCGTGCGCCCGACGGGCCTCGTCGATCCGATTGTGCAAGTGCGTCCGGCCGCGAGCCAGGTGGACGACGTGCTCGGCGAAATCAATGCGCGCGTGGCGGTGAACGAACGCGTGCTCGTGACCGTTCTCACGAAACGCATGGCCGAGCA
Source organism: Trinickia sp. (assembly GCA_036384755.1). Classification (GTDB taxonomy): domain Bacteria; phylum Pseudomonadota; class Gammaproteobacteria; order Burkholderiales; family Burkholderiaceae; genus Trinickia. The sequence goes on from DASVLS010000080.1 coordinate 69,959, forward strand.
ATTGACGGAGTTTCTCGCCGATCACGGCGTGAAGGTCCGGTATCTGCATAGCGACATCGACACCGTCGAGCGTGTGGAAATCATTCGCGATTTGCGGCTCGGCGCCTTCGACGTGCTCGTCGGCATCAACTTGCTGCGCGAGGGGCTCGACATCCCCGAGGTGTCGCTCGTCGCGATTCTCGATGCGGACAAAGAAGGCTTCCTGCGCGCCGAACGTTCGCTGATCCAGACGATCGGGCGCGCCGCGCGCAACGTGAACGGCACCGCCATTCTCTATGCCGACCGCATCACCGATTCGATGCGCCGCGCGATCGACGAGACCGAGCGGCGGCGCGCCAAGCAGATCGCCTACAACGAGCGCATGGGCATTACGCCGCGCGGTGTCGTCAAGCGGGTCAAGGACATCATCGATGGCGTCTACAACGCCGACGAGGCGCGCGCCGAGCTCAAGGAAATGCAGCAGCGCGCGAAGTTCGAGGACATGTCCGAGAAGGATCTGGCCAAGGAAATCAAGCGGCTCGAGAAACAAATGATGGAGCACGCCAAGAATCTCGAATTCGAAAAGGCGGCCGCCGCGCGCGATCAACTGGCTGTGCTGCGCGAGCGCGTGTTCGGCGCGAACGTCGGCGATTCGGTCGAGGGCGCGAGCTGACCGCATTAAACGCGTTGAGCGGGTTCAGCGCGTTGACCGAATGCGGCCAGGTGCGCCGAAGCCGAGCCGATCGACGCGTCTCTACCTCGATGTAACGAGGGACGACGACCCGGACGACCCTATGCGTCCCAGGGTCGCTTGGCCTTAGCCGCCCCCTTCGTGTACACTTATGCTTGATTGATAATCGTTCGCATTTACGTTTGTGTTTCGACTAAATCTAAGAAGGGGAGTTTTGATGCAACGTTCCACCTGGATGATGTGCGGCGTGGCGGCGGTAGCGGCAATGACCGCGATCGCGGCGTCGGCGGCGGAATACCCGATCGGCAAGCCTCAGGTGCAAGGCGGCATGGAAATCGGCGCGGTGTATCTGCAGCCGGTCACGATGGATCCTGAAGGCATGATGCGCAAGGCGTCGGATTCGGATATCCACCTGGAAGCCGACATCCATGCGGTCAAGAACAACCCCACCGGTTTCGCGGAAGGCGATTGGATGCCTTATCTGCAGGTCCATTACGAGTTGAAGAAGGCCGGCGCCGCTCAGTCGCAAAAGGGCGACCTGATGCCGATGGTGGCCGACGACGGCCCGCACTACGGCGACAACGTCAAGCTCTCCGGTCCCGGCAAATACCATCTGACGCTCGTGATCGAGCCGCCGATGCAAACGGGCCACATGGCGTTCGGCCGTCACGTCGATAAAGAAACGGGTGTGGGCCCGTGGTTCAAGCCCATCACGCTGCAATACGATTTCACGTTCGCCGGTATCGGCAAGAAGGGCGGCTACTAAGCCGCGCGGCTCGGATCTAAGGAAGCAATAGCATGAAAATTGGCTCGAAAGCAGCGTTGGCTGGTGTTCTCGCCTTCGCCGCCATTGCCGCGCACGCGGAAGATGCGGTGACGTTCAAGCTCGAGATGGCGGACGGCAAGCTGACGCCCCAGCGCATCGAGGCGCCGGCCGGCAAGCGCATTCGCATCGAAGTGCGCAACACCGGCAAAGGCGCCGCCGAATTCGAAAGCGTCCAGTTGCGCAAGGAGAAAGTGCTCGCGCCCGGCGCCGAGTCGGTTGTCGTGATTGCGCCTCAGTCGCCGGGCGAATACAAGTTTTTTGACGATTTTCACCAGCAAGCGAAGGGCGTGATCGTCGTGAAGTAACGGTTTCTGCGGCTATTGCGCACGTCGGTCGTCCGCCGTGCGCGCGGAGAGTAAGAGATGGGCCAGGTATTGTTCGTCGTCTGGCGCGAAAGCGTCGAGGCACTGCTCGTGGTGGGCATTCTTTACGCGTGGCTGAAGAACGGCGACGCCGCCGCCAGGCGCGGGTTGCCGTACCTCTGGGCGGGCGTAGGCGCCGGTTCGCTTGCGGCCGTTTTGCTCGGTGCGGCGCTCGTGGGTTTCAGCGAATTCCTTTCGGGCGATGCGGCGGACTACTTCCAAACCGGCATGGTGCTCATTGCATGCGTGCTGATCGTGCAGATGGTGCTATGGATGAAACGCCATGGCCGCACGCTCAAACGCGACATGGAGCGCTCGCTGCAGGAGAGCACGCGCGACGGCAACGGGTGGGGTGTCGCCGTGCTCGTTGCCCTCGCCATTGCCCGAGAGGGCAGTGAAACGGTCATCTTTCTGTATGGGCTGGGCTTCGGGCAGTCGGGGCATGTCAGCCAAGGCGACGTCTTGGCCATCGTCCTGGGGCTCGGTCTCGCCTTCCTGACTTTCTACGTGTTGCAGCTCGGCGGCCGGGTGTTCTCGTGGCGCCACTTCTTCCGCGTGACCGAAACCATGCTGTTGTTGCTCGGTGCGGGCTTGTTGCAAACGGGCGTCGATAAGCTCATCGACAAGGAATTGCTGCCGGTCGGCATCGCTCAGGTATGGGATAGCTCGGCGCTCCTCGACGATTCGAGTACGGTCGGCTCGCTGGTCGCTGCGCTAACGGGCTATCGTGCGCACCCCGCGTTGACCAACCTCATCGCCTACGCGCTGTATTGGCTGGTGGTCGGTTGGCTTGCGCGGCGCGCCAGCCGTGCGCCGGCCGCCGCGGCTGGACGTACGGCATGAGTTCGCCGGCGCTCGCCGCCGCCTCGGGCATGGGGCGGCTTGCTCGCGTCGGCGCTTGGATGCAGCGTAACGGCGCGGTCATTCGCGGGATCCAATGGGTCGTCGTGGCCGTTTATGCGTTTCTGATTCTCGTGCCGGCTTGTTTGCCGCTGCCCGATCAGACGGCGCATCTTTGGAACAATCTGACGCTGGCCGCCCAGTTCGTCTTTTGGGGCATCTGGTGGCCGTTCGTCCTGCTGTCGATGGTTCTGCTCGGCCGCGTCTGGTGCGGCGTGCTCTGTCCGGAAGGGGCGCTGGCCGAATTCGCCAGCCGTCACGGCCGCGGGCGCACCATTCCGCGATGGATGCGTTGGGGCGGCTGGCCCTTCGTCGCGTTCGGCCTGACGACGATTTACGGCCAGATGGTCAGCGTGTATCAGTATCCGCGCGCCGTACTGCTCGTTCTTGGGGGCTCGACGCTGGCGGCGATGGTCATCGGCTTCATGTACGGGCGCGACAAGCGCGTCTGGTGCCGCTACCTGTGCCCCGTCAACGGGGTGTTTTCGTTATTGGCGCGTCTTGCGCCGTTTCACTATCGTGTGGACGAGGCCGCCTGGCGTCGGTCCTACACAGCCGGCGAACGCGGTCATCGCGTCATTCCGATCAACTGTGCGCCGCTTGTGCCGTTGCGAAACATGAAGGGCGCGGCGTCATGCCATATGTGCGGCCGCTGCAGCGGCCATCGCGATGCCATCGAGCTGACGTGGCGCTCGCCCGCGCACGAGGTGGTGGAACTGGGGCGCGACGCAGCGAGCGGCTGGGATACGGCGCTCGTTCTCTACGGCCTGCTGGGCATTGCAATCGGTGCATTTCATTGGACCGTGAGCCCTTGGTTCATCGATCTCAAGCAATTTCTCGCGACTTGGCTGATCGACCACGACCTTACGTGGATGCTCGACACCAATGCACCGTGGTTTCTCTTCACGCACTATCCCGAGCAGAACGATGTCTTTTCTTGGCTCGACGGTACGTTGTTGATCGCCTATATCTTGGCGACGGGCCTCGCGTACGGTACGGCGCTGCTCGTCCTGCTGGCGGCCGGCGCCCGCGTGCTCGGCCCGTTCGATCGGGCGCGGCTGCACCATCTCACCCAGGCGCTCATTCCTCTGGCCGGCACGGGTGTGTTCTTGGGTTTGTCGGCCACCACCTTGTCGTTGCTTCGTGCCGAACACGTTCCGCTCGATTGGGCATCGACCGTTCGCATGGGCGTGCTCGCCATTGCGAACATATGGAGTGCGTGGCTTGCTTGGCGTGTGACAGGAAAATACACCTCGCGCGCGGCAGTGCGCATCGGCGCGATGGCATGCTTCGTCGCTGCGCTGGCGGTGGCCGACAGCGCTTGGTGGCTCATGTTCTGGGGCTTCGCGCGGTAAGCGCGTCGAAAAAGCAAGTCGAAAAAAACGAGTTGAAAAAAGCGGCATGGCTGGCTGCAACGTTGCTAAAGAGGGGCACGAAGGGGTCTAGACTCGCGTGCTTACCGTTGCGCTGGCTACTGCCTAACACCTCTCGAGGAGGTGGTCCCCACAATACTCGGTACTTACTTCGTCAAAATCAGCTTACCCAGACGCGTCGCGCGCAGCTGGTATCGCTCGCCGTTGTGAGCGATGAAGACATGGCTTTGTCCCTGCAACAGATGATCGCTCGACAGCGTGCGTTCAGTCAGGCCATCGGCCTCGGCTGGTTCGCGCCGTTTGGCGACGCGCGGCGTGACAAGCGCGGCCGTGGGCGAATCTTTCGAACTTGTGCGAGCACGCGTAGCGGTGCTCGAGAGGGTCCTCAACGTTAGCGTAGGCTGGCGCGTAGGTTCGTTCATGCTCGGGGCATTGGATTTGCGATTCGATAAGAAGCAGTATAAATGAGAATCATTATCGATTGAAAAAAACAAATTCATTGAGATGGACCGCTGATAGGGCGCGACCATCATCGGCGTGATGGCCGATTTCGCTGATCCGCCGCTGCGTCTAATCGCGGCGGCCGAACGGCCGAGGCGGCGGATCGGCGTTCGGCTGCGCGTTGCGCGCATCCACCCGGGGTCAATGCAGCGAATCGGGCTGCTTCGGATTGAACGCGTACTCGCGAATGAGCCGCACCGTGTCGATGTCGGCCTCGCGATAGGCCGATTTCACGATCTCGCTCGTTTGCCGTGCGTCTTCGGTGTCGGGCGTCGGCAGCGTCGTGGCGTACTCGAACCGCAGAAAGAGCTGGAGGGCGTCGGGCTGCTCGATGGTCATCTTCAGCGAGCCGCCCACATGCGTCTCGGTGGCGAGGATGTCGTAACGGACGCTTTCGTTCGGCGTCAGCGTCACCCGATCTCGTACCGTCGCGTGGCCGTAGTGCAATTCGCGCTCGAGCGTATCGGCGGTGCGAGAGAGGATCGTGCAGCTGTCGAGGCCGAGCACGAATAACTGCGGCTGCTCCGCGCGCAGGACGAGGCCCTGCCATAGCTGTTCGCGCGTCAGCGTCTCGGCAAGGGGGTTCAGCGGATCGTTGACCTGGACGAGGTGTTCGAAATTCAAGAGGGATTCCTTCAGCATTTCAAATGCAACGGTGAGACCGGCCCGGTCAGGCTTCGTCGGGCGTAGCCGGCAGCGTGGCGGCGAGTCCCGTTTCGATCGCGATCGGGCGCGTCAAGATCTTGTGGACCGGACACGCGGTCGCGACTTGCAGCAGCCGTTCGCGTTGCTCATCGGTCAACTCGCCGTGCAAGACGATTTTGCGATCGATCGTCGAACCGTGCTCGCTCGTCGTCATCGAGAGCCTGACTTGCACGTCTTCGAGCGGCCAGCCTTTGCGCTGCGCGTACATCTTCAGCGTAATGGACGTGCATGCGCCCAATCCGGAGAGCAAAAGCGATACTGGAGTCGGTGCGACGTCCCCGCCGCCGAGCGACACCGGTTCGTCGGCGTGCCACAAGTGGCGCGCGCCGTCGTCGAACGTGACTCGATAGGGGGTCGAACCGATGGTTGCCGTGACAACGCGCTCGCTCATGCCTGTCCTCCTGGTTAGGGCGCCACACGACCGCGAGCGTCCTAGCGGCGGAATGCGGGCAGCGGACTGCGGCGGCGCGAGCGGGTATTGTGACGCAATTCGGACGCGTTCGCGCCGAACGCGTCCATGTGCCTCGACGCTACCGAGGCCGTCCGCGCGCGATGTCAGTGCGCGATTTTACCCATTCGCCCGGCTTGATAATCGACGATGGCCTGACGAATCTCGTCTTCGGTGTTCATCACGAACGGGCCGTGACGAACGATGGGCTCGTTCAACGGCGCACCGCCGATCAAGAGCACGTCGAGCGGCTCGTCGCCGGCGGCGAGCGTGACCGAATCCCCATCGTCGTCGAATATCACCATGCTTTGCACGCCGATTTTGCGCCGTTCGTCGCCGTAATGTCCCGCGCCTTGCAACGCGTAAGCGAACACCCGGTACCCGGGCGGTACCGGCTGAACGGCCGATGCGCCGGGCTCGAGCGTGAAGTGTAGATAAAGGATCGGCGTGCGCGTTTCGATCTCGGCCTTGACGCCGAGCGCCTCTCCCGCGATCACCTTGACGCGGACTTTGCCGTCGCTCGTGGCGGCGGTGGGAATGCGCTCGGATGGAATCTCTTGATAGCGCGGTGCGATCATCTTGTCTCGGCGCGGCAGGTTCACCCAGAGCTGCAGCCCGTGCACGCGGCCTCCCGCTCGTGCGAATGCCGGGTCGGGCATCTCGCTGTGCACGACGCCGGCGCCCGCTGTCATCCATTGGACGTCCCCGGGGCGCAGCACGCCGGCGTGCCCGGCCGAATCGCGATGCGAGAAGTTGCCTTCGAGCATGTACGTGACCGTCTCGAACCCACGATGCGGATGGTCGGGCGCACCTTTGGCTTCGCCGGGCGCATAGTCGACGGGGCCCATCTCGTCGAGCAGCAGAAATGGATCGAAGTCCATTAACATTCGGGTCGGGAACGGCCGATGGACGACGAAGCCGCCTCCTTCTACCGTGCGGACAGCCGCGATCGTGTGGTGAATCGTGCGGGACTTGGTCATGGAAATTACCTCGGAAGGGCGCGCCTGCGCGTCGCCTGAACATGTGAGGTCTATTATATGGAGCGGCCTGCGTCCCTTTTAGCCATGGCCGGAGCAATGGATTGTCCTACCGTTGGAACGATGACATGCAACTCGATTCGCAAAATCTCAACGACCTGATGTATTTCGCGCAAGTTGTCGAGCACGGTGGATTTTCGGCGGCCGAGCGCGTGCTCGGCGTGTCGAAGTCGCGCCTGTCGCGGCGCGTGGCCGAACTCGAGGCCTCGCTTGGCGTGCGCTTGCTGCAACGCTCGACGCGCAAGCTCGCGTTGACCGAGGCGGGCGAGCGTTTCTACGGGCATTGCCAGGCCATGCTCGCCGAGGCGCAGGCGGCGATGAACGCCGTGCAAGAACTGCGCGCCGCGCCGCGCGGAACGGTGCGCGTGACCGTGCCCGTGACGGTGTCTCAGACGATCCTGTCGAAGATTCTTCCGGAATTCCTGTTGCGCTACCCGGAGGTGCGCGTTTCGATCCATGTGACCAATCGCGTCATCGATCTGTATGAAGACGCTGTGGACGTAGCGTTGCGCGTGCGCTCGGATCCGCCCGACAACGCCAATATCGTCGTGCGCCCGCTTTGGCGGACGCAGCAGATGCTGGTGGGCGCCCCGAGCCTGCTGAGTCAAAATGCGCCGCCCGTTTCTCCGGCCGACCTCGAGCGCTTCGAAACGCTCGATACGCCGAGTGCCGACGGCCGGCACGTCTTTCATCTCATCGCACCGGACGGGCATCGGCATATCCACGAACACGAGCCGCGTCTCGTGACGGCCGATCTGTCGACGATTCGCGAAGCGGTGCTTGACGGCGTCGGCATCGCCGCGCTGCCCGAGATGATGTACGGCGCGTCGTTGCGGGCGGGGCAACTATCGCCCGTCATGCCGGGCTGGACCTTGCCGACGCCGCAATTGTTCGCCGTCTTCGTGTCTCGGCAAGGCATGGTGCCCGCCGTGCGCGCGTTCGTCGATTATCTCGTCGAGAAACTCGACGCCGCGAACAATGCGATGATCGAGTGCCCCACGCGGGAGCAAATGAGAGCCGCGCAATTGGCGAATAGGGTGACGGCCGAGGCGGCCATCGGGATCGCCAAGGCCGCGGTGGCCGACCCGGTCCGATGAAGCGCCGGCTTGGCGACACCGCGCCGCGACGGATAGGGGCGAAGCGCGGGGGCGGGCAGTCGAATCGTTTTTGCCATTTAAGCCGCGTAGACGATCAGTAGTTTCAATGGCTGCCATCTTGAAGCGTCGGACGTCGAAGCCTATATTGAAATGCCTTTCGCGTTGGGGCGTCCAATGCGGAATCAGACGGCTGCTCTTACAGCAAGCCGGATAGGGCCGACAGCGTGGTTCGTGCAATGGGCACGGCGATCGCATGCGGTGCTCGAGCCAGTCCGATGGCCAACGAGCCCGCCGCCCGAAGGCGCCGCGTGCGCACGAAAAAAGGCCCTCATCGCCCGATGAGGGCCTTTTACTTCGGCGTACAGAGGAAACCCCGCTATCTGAGACGGCGCGACGTCAGTCGCCTTCGAGCCCGAACGTGAATGGTTGCACGTACGACACGCGTATGGGCGAGCCGTTTTCGAGGTAGGGCCGACACGTGCTTTCACGCAAAGCGCCGAGGGCCGCATCGTCGAGGCGGGCAAAGCCGCTCGACTTGACGAGTGTAATGCCGTCGATGGCGCCCGTCGTCCCGATCACGAACCGCACGCTTGCGGTGCCCGCCTCGCCGCGCCGTTTCGACAACGCGGGATACGCGGGCTTTGCGATCCGGCAGTCGGCGTGTTCGACGTGTTTCGGCGCCGCAATGGCCATCGTTTCGCGCCCTTCGGCCCGCGCCCCTGATGCTTGATTCGGCATCGCGCTGCTTGCCGCGGCTACCGCCGGTGTTTGCGCTGGCACGGTTTGCGCGCTGACGGTTGGATGCGTGGGCTCGGTCGGTTGACTGGCCTTGGCGGCGGTTGGCGGTAGGGCGGCGCGAGGGGCCGTCGTTGGGGACGATGCAATCGACGATGGTTGCGTCGGCGGCGTAGCGGAGTGCCGCGCGCTGCTTTGCCGGGTATGCGCATCGCGCGGATGATGGGTGGCGTGGGCCGGGGCGGTCGACGGCGTTGCGGCCGGTTGCGCGTCCCTAATCGCTGGCGGCGCCCCGCCGGCATCCGGCGTGAGCAGGCGCGCCATGAGCGCGGCAGACTCGATAGGCCGCGGGGCCGGCGTCTGGGTGGTCGCGAAAAAAGCGCCGATCACGGCGGCGTGCGCCAGAGCGACGCAAAGCAAGGCGGGGACGATACGCGAACGCGGCATGCAGAAGGAAGTTGCCGGCCCAATGCCGGTCGCAGCGGAAAGCTAGGCCTGCATCTTATCGCGAACGAAGCCTCTTCCGACAGCGGCGACGAACTCGCAGCCGCCGAGGCGCTACTTGCGGCAGATGAACAACGAGATGCACAGCGTCGCGACGAAACCGATGAGCAATTCCATCTCAGGCTCCTAAAGCGAAATCGAACGTCGAACGGAGAACGGCGGCTGGCGGTAGCGGACTGGCGTGCCGGTGTGAGTGAGGCAGCGAAGCGAGAGACGGGTGCGCTGCTGCGCGCAGGCTGGGTGAGGCGGTTAGGCGGCCTTGCGCTCGTAGAACGCGATCGGCACGGGCTGCGACGGGGCGATCCGCTTGACGCCGCACTGCGTTTCGCAGACGCCGCTTGCCGCCATGACTTCGCGTACCGACTCCTCGCACTTGCCGCAGCAGGTGGCGACACCGAGCTCGAACTGCAGTTCTTCGAACGTGTCGGCGCCTTCCGCAATGGCTGCGCGGATCTTGCGGTCGGAAACGGACTTGCACACGCAAACGATCATGACTCAGGCTACTACAGAACGTTAATGCGAACTATTATCATTACGTTTAGCGAACTTGGCAAGTACACAGTCCGATTTTTTGTAACAAGCGAACGCAAACGGGAAACATGTGGGGCGAAAGCGGGGTGTTGCCCTAATTTAGGCGGGGAAGCCCCAGAAGATCGGGAGGCGAGCGAAAACTTCTCGCAGCGGTTCGAGCGCCTGCGGATGGGGCTGGCCCCACCGGCAGCCCTGAGGGCCTTGACGGCCCTGAAGCATCAAGCCACGTGAGCTTGGTCTCGCGAGGCGCCCCGCGCCTCGATCGATACCTGTTGCACCGAGGCATCGAGCCGCAATAGCGTCGACGCGAGGCGGCGCAAATGGGTGCCGTCGTCGGTGGAATACAGCTTCGGCGGCGAAGGAACGACGCTGTCTGGCGCACGCAAGCCGTTCGCGTCGAGCACGCGTTCCAATTGGCGTGCGATCGCCACGCTCGTATCGACGAGCGCCAGCTTGTCGCCGACGATGTCGCGAATCAGCGTGTCGAGGAACGGGTAGTGCGTACAGCCGAGAACGAGCGTATCGGCGCCCGCTTTCATCATCGGCTCGAGATAGCTTGCAAGTAGCGCCCGCACCTCGGCCGTGTCGATCTCGCAGCGCTCCACGGCTTCCACGAGCCCGAGACCCGGCTGACAAATGAAATGGCAATCGGCGGCGTAACGCACGATCAGCGAGCGGAATCGTTCGCTGCGAAGCGTGACCTGTGTGGCCAGCACACCGGCAATGCGCGATTTCGACAGGCCTGCCGCGGGCTTGATGCCGGGCTCCACGCCGATGATCGGAATCGACAACTGCTCGCGGGCGAGGGCGATCGACTCGGCCGTTGCCGTGTTGCATGCGACGACGAGCGCCTTGGCGCCTTGCGAGACGAGCCATTCGCCGATTGCAAGCGTGCGTTCGGTAATGAACTCGTTGTCGCGCGACCCGTAGGGCGCATGGCGCGAATCGGCGACGTAAAGCAGCGCCTCATGCGGCAATTGCGTGCGGACCGCGCGCAGCACCGATAGTCCGCCTAGGCCGGAATCGAAGATACCGATGGGCGCCGCATCGCCGCTCGACGCGGGCTGTGCCGGCGCAAGCGCGGATTGGGAGCGGTGTTCGTCGTGCTCAGTGGTCATGACGGACGTCGGGCAGGCGTGTGGTGTATCGCGATCGCGGTTCGAGCAAGCGGCTTAGCGGCTTAGCGGCTTAGGACTCCGACGGAGCGCCCATGGCCGACTGCTGGTAATTCTGAATGCCGACCTTGTCGATGAGGTCGAGCTGCGTTTCGAGCCAGTCGATGTGCTCTTCCGTATCGTCGAGAATCGTCGCAAAAATTCCGCGCGAGACGAAGTCGCGAACCGACTCGCAATAGGCGATCGCGTCCTTGCAGGTCGCTTGCGAGCCCTGCTCGAGCTTCAGGTCGCATTCGAGGATTTCTTTCGTTTCTTCGCCGATCAGCAGCTTGTGCAAGTCTTGCAAGTTGGGCAGGCCGTCGAGCATGAAGATGCGCTCGATCAGCATGTCGGCATGCTTCATTTCGCCGATCGATTCGTCGTACTCGTGCTTGCCGAGCTTATCGAGCCCCCAGTGCTTGTACATGCGCGCATGCAGGAAATACTGGTTGATCGCCGTCAGCTCGTTTTTCAGCTGCGCGTTCAGATATTCGATGACTTTCTTGTCGCCTTGCATGTTGGTTCCTTCTTCGTGGGGCTAGTGAACGCAAACGATAAACGTTGACCCGCGAAATGCCAAGGCTCGGGGCCCAATTTCAGCCGTTTGGCCGATCTTCGCGCCGCGCGCCAGCGAAAAAGCCGGGCGCGCGGCCCGGCTTCGTCGTTAGACCGCTCGACGCCGGCTTACGCCGTGACGACGGGCAGCTTGCCGATCTTGGCTTGCCATTCCTTCGGCCCCGTTTGATGGACCGACGTGCCCGTCGAATCCACGGCAACCGTCACCGGCATATCGGAGACGTCGAATTCGTAGATCGCTTCCATGCCGAGATCTTCGAATGCGAGCACCTTTGCGCCGCGAATCGCCTTCGAAACGAGATACGCCGCGCCGCCGACGGCCATCAAGTAAGCCGCCTTGTGCTTCTTGATCGCGTCGATGGCCACGGGGCCGCGTTCCGCTTTGCCGATCATCGAAATGAGGCCCGTTTGCGCGAGCATCGTTTCCGTGAACTTGTCCATGCGCGTGGCCGTCGTGGGGCCGGCGGGGCCGACGACTTCGTCGCGTACCGGATCGACCGGGCCGACGTAGTAGATCACGCGGTTCGTGAAATCGACGGGCAGCTTCTCGCCCTTGGCCAGCATATCGGCGATGCGCTTGTGCGCCGCATCGCGTCCCGTCAGCATCTTGCCCGACAGCAACAGCGTTTGGCCCGGCTTCCAGCTCGCGACTTCCTCGGGCGTGAGCGTGTTCAGATCGACGCGCTTGCTCGTTTCGGTGTTCGGCTCCCACTGGACCTTCGGCCATGCGTCGAGCGGCGGCGCTTCGAGATGGGCCGCGCCCGTGCCGTCGAGCGTGAAATGCGCGTGGCGCGTGGCCGCGCAATTCGGGATGATCGCGATCGGCTTGGAGGCGGCGTGCGTCGGGGAAGCCATGATCTTCACGTCGAGCACGGTCGCCAGGCCGCCGAGCCCTTGTGCGCCGATGCCGAGCGCGTTGACTTTCTCGTGCAGTTCGACGCGCAGCGCTTCGATCCAATCGCGCGGGCCGCGCGCGATGATGTCCTGGATGTCGATCGGATCCATCAGCGATTCCTTCGCCATCAGCATCGCTTTTTCCGCGGTGCCGCCGATCCCGATACCGAGCATGCCCGGCGGACACCAGCCCGCACCCATCGTCGGCACGGTCTTGAGCACCCAGTCGACGATCGAATCGGACGGGTTCAGCATCGCGAACTTCGACTTGTTTTCCGAGCCGCCGCCCTTGGCCGCCACCTGCACGTCGACCTTGTCGCCGGGCACGATCTCGTAGTGGATCACGGCCGGCGTGTTGTCCTTCGTGTTCTTGCGGGCGCCTTCGGGCGGATTGACGATCGATGCGCGCAAGACGTTGTCGGGGTTCAGATAACCGCGACGCACGCCTTCGTTGACCATGTCGGTGACGCTCATCGTGGCCGGGCCGCTTTCGCTGCCCCAGCGCACGTCCATGCCGATCTTCAAGAAGACCGTGACGATGCCCGTGTCCTGGCAGATCGGCCGGCGGCCTTCGGCGCACATGCGGCTGTTCGTCAGGATTTGCGCGATCGCATCTTTGGCGGCCGGGCTTTGCTCGAGCTCGTACGCGCGGCCGAGGGCCTGGATGTAGTCGAGCGGATGGTAGTAGCTGATGTACTGCAGCGCGTCGGCGACGCTCTGAATGAGGTCTTCCTGTTTGATGACTGTCATGGCTGAGTGCTGTGGGGACGGAGCGGCGAGTCGAAAACGAAAAACGAAAGAGCGCAAAAAAACGGGCTATTGTACCGCGCCGGCGTCTCGGCCGCCGTGCGGCGGCCCGCGCAAGGGGCTTGCCGCCGCTGCTCGATGCGTTCGGCACCGCAGGGCGGACCGCTCGCCGTATGGCGGACCGCCGGCCGCATGATGGACGGCTTACTGCGGAACGGGTGGCGTGCGCTTCGGATTCATGCTCGCGATGGCGATGCCCGTGACGACGCAAGCGAGCGCGATGCCATGAGCGAGCGTGGGCCGCTCGTCGAGGAAGACGATGCCGTAGCCGGCGGCGGCGATCGGTAGCACCGCGCTGAACACGCCCGCGAGCGAGCCGTGCACGTGCCGGATGCCCTTCATCCAGAGCCAGAACGAGAAGATGCTGGCCGACAAGCCGTACCAGAGCACGAGCGCCCAGATGCCCGGCGGCACCGCCGTGTAGTCGAACCCGCGCAGCGCTTCGATACCGAGCGGCAGCATGAGCAGCAAGCCGAACAGATGCGTGTAGGCGCAGATATCGATCGCGGCGAGGGTTTGCGTCAGCCTCCGCGACAAAATGACATAGAGCGATTCGCAGCAGACCGCGCCGAGTACCATGAGATTGCCGATGAACGATCCCGTAGCGGGCAAGGGCGAGGCGGGCGAGGCCGCTTGCCCGTGCGAGAGATTGACCGCGACGATGCCGAGCACGGCGAGCGCGATCGATGCGAGGGCGCGTGCGTTTGGCCGCTCCCCGAGCAAGAGCCACGCGAACAGGGCGACGACGGCGGGCATCGTACTCGTGATGACGCCGGCGGCGACCGCGCTCGTTCGGGCCACACCGCTCAGCATGAGCAGCGTAAACCCGAAGGTGCCAAATAGCGCCTGCAGAAATAGATTGAGCCACTCGCCGCGTTTGACGCCGCGCATCTTCGACGGCCGCAACAACGGCCACAGCACGGCCAGCGCAACGACGAAGCGCAGCAGTGCGAAGACGAGGACGGGAACGAAAGCGACGATCGACTTACCGATGCCGACGTTGCTGCCTACGAGCAGCATCGAGGCGATGAGACACCATGCGTAGCGATTCAAGCTGTAATCCGAGCGGAAAGTTCGGCTAGCATTGTAGGTGGGCGTACGCGGCGACGTAAAGCGAGCATGCGGGCGGACCCGCGGCGAGCCTGCCCAAGCGCGGCGAGCCTGAGCGCCGTGCCGTGTGATCGGCCGAACGGCGTATGGCGCGCGCTGTAAGTGCCCGGTAAGTTGTTGCCTTTACTGTGCAGTGACTATCGTCCGAGCGGGGCGCCCCTCGCATGTTTTGCTGCGACGCGGCATGACATGCGTCCTTGCGCGGCGTTGCGGCATGCGTTTGCTGCCGCGATCGGCCGGCGCCGGATTCACGTTTCATCATCTTGTCCAAAAGGGAGTAGTCGATGTCTGCGATTGAATCGGTTCTTCACGAAAGTCGTGTTTTCGAGCCGTCCGCCGAGGTGGCGGCCGGGGCGGCGATTTCGGGAATGGACGCATACCGGGCGCTGATGGCCGAGGCCGAGCGGGATTACGACGGCTTCTGGGCGAAGCTCGCGCGCGAAACGCTCACGTGGCGCAAGCCGTTCACGAAGACGCTCGACGAATCCCGCGCGCCGTTCTTCACCTGGTTCGAGGACGGCGAACTCAACGCGTCGCACAATTGCCTGGATCGTCATGTGGAAGCCGGTCACGGCGATCGTACGGCGCTCGTATTCGAGGCCGACGACGGCGCGGTCACGCACGTCACGTACAAGGATCTGCTGCAGCGCGTTTGCCGGTTCGCGAACGCGCTGAAGCGGCGCGGCGTGAAGAAGGGCGATCGCGTCGTCATCTACATGCCGATGTCGGTCGAGGGCGTCGTCGCGATGCAGGCTTGCGCGCGTATCGGCGCACCGCACTCGGTCGTATTCGGCGGCTTTTCGTCGAAGTCGCTGAACGAGCGGCTCGTAGACGTCGGCGCGGTGGCGCTCGTGACGGCCGACGAGCAGATGCGCGGCGGCAAGGCGCTGCCGCTCAAGCGCATTGCCGATGAAGCGCTTGCCATGGGCGGGTGCGAAGCCGTCAAGAGCGTGATCGTCTATCGCCGTACGGGTGGGGCTGTCGATTGGGACGCCTCGCGCGATGCATGGATGCACGAAGCGGTGGAGCAAGAAGCCGACACGTGCGAGCCGGAATGGGTGAGCGCAGAGCATCCGCTGTTCGTGCTCTATACGTCGGGCTCCACCGGCAAGCCCAAGGGCGTGCAGCACAGCACGGGCGGGTATCTGCTGTGGGCCGCGCAAACGATGAAGTGGACGTTCGACTGGAAGCCCTCGGATGTCTTCTGGTGCACGGCCGACATCGGCTGGGTCACGGGCCACACCTACATTACGTACGGGCCGCTCGCGCTTGGCGCCACGCAAGTCGTGTTCGAGGGCGTGCCGACCTATCCGGACGGCGGCCGCTTCTGGAACATGATCGACAAGCACAAGGTCAGCATTTTCTATACGGCGCCCACGGCCATCCGTTCGCTGATCAAGATCGCCGATGCCGACGACAAGATCCATCCGAAGCGCTATGACTTGTCGAGCTTGCGCATTCTCGGCACGGTCGGCGAGCCGATCAACCCCGAGGCATGGATGTGGTATTACGAGCATGTCGGCGGCAAGCGCTGCCCTGTCATCGATACGTGGTGGCAGACGGAAACGGGCGGCCACATGATTGCGCCGATGCCGGGTGCGACGCCGCTCGTGCCGGGCTCGTGCACGCTGCCGCTGCCGGGCATCATGGCCGCGATCGTCGACGAGACGGGACAAGACGTGCCGAACGGGCAGGGCGGCATTCTGGTCGTGAAGCGGCCGTGGCCGGCGATGCTTCGTACGGTATGGGGCGATCCCGATCGCTTCAAGAAGAGCTACTTCCCCGAGGAGTTGGGCGGCAAGCTGTATCTGGCCGGCGACGGTTCGGTGCGCGACAAGGAAACGGGCTACTTCACGATCATGGGCCGTATCGACGACGTGCTCAACGTTTCGGGGCACCGGCTCGGGACGATGGAGATCGAATCGGCGCTCGTGGCGAACCCGATCGTTGCGGAGGCGGCTGTCGTGGGCCGTCCCGACGATACGACGGGCGAAGCCGTCGTCGCATTCGTCGTGCTCAAGCGGCCGCGTCCTGAAGGCGAGGAGGCCGTGAAGCTCGCGAACGAACTGCGTACTTGGGTGGGCAAGGAAATTGGGCCGATCGCGAAGCCGAAGGACATTCGCTTCGGCGATAACCTGCCGAAGACGCGTTCGGGCAAGATCATGCGACGCCTGTTGCGTTCGCTGGCCAAGGGCGAAGAGATCACGCAAGACGTGTCCACGCTCGAGAACCCCGCCATTCTCGATCAACTCGCGCACGTGAGCTGAACGCAGCGGCGGTGAACTGAACGCGCCGCGACGTTAGGTGCGGTAAGGCGGCCGCTTGCGGCGAAATGACAGGCGCGGCGCGGACAATCCCAATTGCCCGCGCCGCGCCTTTTTGATAAATAGGCGCATGGCCGCGCCACGCTCCCTCGATCCTGCTGCTCAAGCCGCGCTCGAACCGCCTCCGGTATCGAGCGCGATGGCGCTCGCCCATCGCCGGTATTGGCGCTTCAACGTCGCGCTGATCAGCGTGTTGATGCTGATCGGATTCGGCGTCTCCTTTATCGTGCCGCTTTTTGCGCGTCCGTTATCGAGCGTGCGCATGGCGGGGTTCCGCTTGCCGTTCTACCTGGGCGCGCAGGGCGCGATTCTCGTTTACTTGCTGCTCATCGTGGTCTATATCGCCGCGATGACGCGCGCCGATCGCCGCTTGCGGCAGGCCGCGGCGGCCGATGCGGCGAACGAAGCCGTTGGGGAAGCCGCACGATGAAGCTCGTGAACCGGATGGTTCGCGCCTACGCGCTTTATACGCTCGGCTTCTTTCTGTTCGTCTACGTGATGTGGCGTATCGAACGCGCGGCGGGGCCGGGCGTCTGGGTCGGCTATGTGTTTCTTTTCGTGCCGATCGCCGTCTATGCCGTGATCGGGCTGCTCTCGCGCACGTCCGATCTCGTCGAGTATTACGTCGCGGGGCGCCGCGTACCGGCTGCGTTCAACGGCATGGCCACGGCGGCCGACTGGCTATCGGCCGCGTCTTTCATCGGGTTGGCCGGGTCGATCTACGCGACGGGGTACGACGGCCTCGCGTATTTGATGGGCTGGACCGGGGGCTATTGCCTCGTCGCATTCTTGCTTGCACCGTACGTACGCAAGCTCGCGCGCTATACGATTCCCGATTTTCTCGGTACGCGCTATTCGAGCAACCTCGTGCGCGGCCTTGCGGCGATGGCCGCGATCTTGTGCTCGTTCGTTTATCTCGTCGCGCAGATCCAAGGCGTCGGGCTCATCGCCACGCGTTTTATCGGTGTGGACTTCGCGATCGGCATTGCCTGCGGATTGGCGGGCATTCTCGTCTGCTCGTTCCTCGGCGGCATGCGTGCGGTGACGTGGACGCAAGTCGCGCAGTACGTCATTCTCATCAGTGCGTTTTTGATCCCCGTATCAATGATTGCGCACAAGGACGGGCTTGGCTGGGTGCCGCAGCTGACCTATGGCCGCTTGATGGCGCATATGGAAAAGGTCGACCGCGAGGTGCGCGACGCGCCGCAAGAGCGCAGCGTGCGCGAAGCGTATAGGGAAAGGGCGGCGCGGATCGATGCGCAGATAGCGGCGCTGCCGGGTTCCTATCTCGACGAGAAGGCGCGACTGATGCGAGAGCTCGACGCTTTGCGCAGGCATAACGGACCGTTGAGGGAGATTCATCAGCGCGAGGCGGCGCTTGAAGCGTTCCCGCGCGACCCTGCGGCTGCGAGAGTCGTGTGGCGGCAGGCGCGCGATGAACTCCTGGCGCGCGCGACCGATCCCGTGCCGATGCATGAGCCGTTTCACGCAACGAACGACGAAGAGCGGCGCACGCATGAGCGCAATTTTCTGTCGTTGCTCTTGTGTTTGTCGCTCGGCACCGCGAGCTTGCCGCACATCCTGTCTCGCTACAACACAACGACCTCGGTGGCGTCGGCGCGGCGGTCGGTGGCATGGACACTGTTCTTCATCGCGTTGTTTTACGTCAGCGTGCCGGTGCTGGCCGTGCTGATCAAGTACGAGGTGATGACGCATCTCGTGGGCAGGCCGATGACCGATTGGCCTGCGTGGGTGACGCAGTGGCATCGCGCCGAGCCTGCTCTGCTCAGCATCGGCGATGGCAACGGCGATGGCATTGTTCGATGGTCGGCGATTCGAATGCAGCCCGACATGGTGGTGTTGGCCGCGCCCGAGATTGCCGGGCTGCCGTACGTGGTATCGGGCCTCGTGGCGGCGGGGGCATTGGCCGCCGCACTATCGACCGCCGACGGCTTGCTGTTGACGATCGCGAATGCGTTGTCGCACGACGTGTACTACCACATGGTCGATCCGGGTGCGTCGAGTCAGCGGCGCGTGACGATATCGAAGATCTTGCTGCTCGGCGTGGCGCTCTTCGCGTCCTACGTGGCGTCGCTCAATACGGGAAATATTTTGTTTCTCGTGGGGGCCGCGTTTTCGTTGGCGGCGTCGAGCTTTTTTCCCGTGTTGGTGCTGGGCGTGTTTTGGAAACGCACGACCAAGCGCGGCGCCGTGGCGGGGATGATCGCGGGGCTGGGCGTGTGCGTGTACTACATCGTCTCGACGTACCCGTACTTCGGGCAATTGACGGGATTCGCGGGCCCGCGCTGGTTCGGCATCGAGCCGATCAGCTCGGGCGTGTTCGGGGTGCCCGCTGGGTTTGCGGCCACGATCGTCGTCAGTCTGCTCGATCGCGCACCGGATGCTTATACGAAGGCGCTGGTCGATTACATTCGGCATCCTTGACGCGTTGGCCGGCTGCGTGTGGGCGATCGCTGCGGCTATCGCTATCGCTATCGCTGCCGCCGGCGGCTTTCATATCGGCCGCGGCCGGTTGCTCTCGACGCAGCAGCAAGCCGCCGAGCGCGCCTGCTACGGCGGCGAAGATTGCGCCGAAAAGGAAGGCCGCGTGATAACCGCTATTGAGCGCCGCGACGGCGCTTTCGGAAGCCAGCATCGTATCGGTGTGGGCGGCGGCGAGACTGGCGAGCACGGCAAGGCCGAGCGCGCCGCCCATCATGAACGACGTATTGACGATGCCGGATGCGAGGCCCGATTCGCTCGGATCGACCTCGCTCATGGCTGCCAGCAGCATCGGATTGAAGGCGACGCCTGCTCCGATACCGAGCAGGATCATGCCGGGCAAGACGTCGACGACGAACGTACCGTCGACGGGCGCTCGCGCGAAAAGCGCTAGGCCGCACGCGGCCAGCAGCAATCCGGCCGCGAGCGGACGCCGCAGGCCGAAGCGCATGACCACGCGCGCCGACAGTCCCAATGAAAAGAATCCCATGATCAGATTGGCCGGGAGGAACGCCAGGCCGACCTGCAAGGGGCGATAGCCAAGCACGCGCTGCAGGTAGAGCGCCGAGAGAAAGAACCACGCGAACATCGCCGCGGCCCACAGCACGCCGACCACGTTGGCCGTTGCGATGTTGCGCATGCGGAAGAGGGCGAGCGGCATCAACGGATGCTGCGTGCGCGCTTCGATGACGAGGAAGGCGGCGAGCAGCACGATCGCCGCGGACAGGAGGCCTAGCGTTTGCGCCGAGGCCCAGCCCGCTTCATTGCCGTTGACGACGGCGTAGACGGCGAGCATCAGCGAGGCCGTCACGGTGACTGCGCCGGCCACGTCGAGCCGTTCGCCGTGCGCATGGCCGCGTGCCGACGGCAACAGCGCGACGCACAGCGCGTAGACGGCGATGCCGATGGGCAGGTTCACGAGAAAGATCCAGTGCCAGCTGAGCAAGTTGGTCAGAAGGCCGCCGAGCAACACGCCGATGCTGCCGCCTGCCGAGCAGACGAAGCCATACACGCCCATTGCTTTGGCCCGTTCGCCGGTCTCGGTGAACAAGTTCATGATCAACGACAGCGAAACGGCGGAGACTACCGCACCGCCGAACCCCTGCACGGCGCGAGCGGCGACCAGCAGGATTTGGGAATTCGCCAGGCCGCATGCGAGCGACGCCAGCGTGAATAGCGTGATGCCGCCGAGGAACAGTTTGCGATGTCCGTACAGGTCGCCTAGCCGTCCGCCGAGCAGCAAGCAGCCGCCGAACGTGAGCATGTAGGCATTGACGACCCATACGAGCGACGTTTCGGTGAAGTGCAGGTCGGCGGCGATCGACGGTAGGGCGACGTTCACGATTGTCGTGTCGAGCACGATCATGAGGACGCCGAGGCACAGAACGATAAGCGCTAGCCAGCGTTTGTTGCCGTGGATCGAGTGAGTCATGCGGGACTCCTTTTGTTTTGTTCGGGCGAACGTTTGGTTGAACGGGCGCGCAGGAGGATGCCGGGTAGGCTGCCTCAGGTGGTGAAGCTGGGGGTGTGGGCGGCTGTGCGGTAATGGTAATGCGGACGGTGGGTTTGACGCAGGGAAGACAGCGTTCGCTTTCGGGGCGCGGCGTGGTAGGGCGCCTCAGCTTGTCTGAGATGGGGCGCCGAACGGATGTCGGCTGCGGCCGGGATCGCGAGAAGTAGGCGCGGAAGGTGCCCGTGTTGCACGCACACTGCGCCACACGTCCGTAGACTCTGCTATAATGCGCGGCTCTCGGAGAGATGGATGAGCGGTTTAAGTCGCACGCCTGGAAAGCGTGTATAGGTTAACAGCCTATCGGGGGTTCGAATCCCCCTCTCTCCGCCAG